>NZ_BAAAUV010000002.1:0-566823 GCF_039534125.1 Actinocorallia longicatena
CCACCCGGGCGCGGCCCGCGCGCCCCGCCGGTGCAGAGGCGGGACGCGTGGCGCCCTCGGACTGCGGGGCGGCCTGCTGGGGCGCGGGCGGGACCGGCGGACGCGGAGCCGCGGGGGCCGCGGGAGCGGCGGGCGCGGCCGGGGCGACCGCGGTCGTCGAGGGTGTGGGCTCGGTCACCGGGGTGACCGGACGCGGACCCGGCTTCGGGGCCGGCGGACGCGGACCGGGCCGGGGCCCGGACGACGCCGGACCGGCCGGGGCGGCCGGCTTCGACGGCGCGACAGGCGCACCCGCGGACGGGGCGACCTGAGGGGTCGAAGGCTTGGGCGCGGGGGGACGGGGGCCCGGCTTGGGCGCGCCTCCACCACCGCTCTTGGAGGGAGACTTACCGAAGGCATCGGTGAGCCGGCGGACAACGGGCGCCTCTATCGTCGAGGACGCCGACCTGACGAATTCGCCCATCTCTTGGAGCTTGGCCATGACGACCTTGCTCTCCACACCGAACTCTTTGGCGAGTTCGTATACCCGGACCTTGGCCACTGCATTCCAATCTGGCCCGGGGCGTGTCTCCGGGCCGTCGCTAACCAGTCATCGCCAACTGCTCATCGAGTGCTCATAGCAATCTCGACCTGCTTCCGACTAATTTCGATCCAGCAGCCCTCTTATGAGGACCGCTCACTGCCTTCTTGAAGGTATCGCAGCAGATCAGAACTATCGGGCATTCCGCTCAGGCGCAAGGCCTTTATGAACGCCCGACGTTTGATCGCCTGCTCCAGACATCCGAGATCGGGGTGCACCGAGGCACCCCTGCCCGGGAGTCGTTTGCGGGGGTCGGGGACGAGAACGCCCTCCACCGCGACGACGCGCAACAAGTCGGCTCTGGCCTCGCGTGCCCGACAGCCCACACAAGTGCGTACAGCACATGCCGGACCGGGGCGCGTGAAGCCACCGTCTGTCAGTCTACCCCGCCGGAGCCTCGGCGGCGTCGGGGGTGTCGCCACTCCCGGCGTCGGCGGGCTCTTCCGGGCGCTGTTCGGTGTCGGACCGGATGTCGATCCGCCACCCGGTGAGCCGGGCGGCGAGCCGGGCATTCTGGCCTTCCTTACCGATCGCGAGGGAGAGCTGGTAGTCGGGGACGATCACCCGGGCCACGCGGGCGTCGGCGTCGATCACCTCGACCGAGTTGACCCGGGCGGGCGACAGCGCGTTCCCGACGAACGTGGCCGGGTCGTCCGACCAGTCCACGATGTCGATCTTCTCGCCGTGCAGCTCGGTCATGACGTTGCGGACCCGGCTGCCCAGCGGGCCGATGCAGGCGCCCTTGGCGTTGACGCCGGACTTCCGCGAACGGACCGCGATCTTGGTGCGGTGGCCGGCCTCGCGGGCGATCGCCGAGATCTCGACGGTGCCGTCGGCGATCTCCGGGACCTCCAGTGCGAACAGCTTCCGCACCAGGTTCGGGTGCGTGCGCGACAGCATCACCGAGGGACCCCGGTGACCCTTGCGCACCTGCACGACGTAGGCCTTGAGGCGCTCGCCGTGCTCGTACACCTCGCCCGGCACCTGCTCCTGCGGCGGCAGGACGGCCTCGAGCTTGCCGAGGTCGACCAGCACGTTGCGCGGATCGTTGCCCTGCTGGATGACGCCCGCGACGATGTCGCCCTCACGGCCCGCGTACTCGCCGAAGGTCAGCTCGTCCTCCGCGTCGCGCAGCCGCTGCAGGATGACCTGCTTGGCCGTGGTCGCGGCGATCCGGCCGAAGTCGGTCGGGGTGTCGTCGAACTCGCGGCCCGGCGAACCCTCCTCGTCGACCTCGGTCGCCCAGACGGTCACATGGCCGTTGGTGCGGTTGAGCTCGACCCGCGCCCGCGAGGCAGCGCCCTCGGTGCGGGTGTAGGCGATCAGCAGGGCATCCTCGATGGCCTTGACGACCAGCTCGAAGGAGATGTCCTTCTCTCGCTCCAGACTTCGGAGCACATTGATGTCGATGTCCATGGCAGGTCTCCCGCCCCTTAACCTTCCTCGTCGTCCTGGAGCAGGTCGTCTGCCTCGATACGGCGGAACTCCACCTGAACCCGGCCGGGCCCGACGTCGCCGAGAAGGTACGTGACCTCCGCGCCGCCGGCCTCCAACCGGATCTTCTCCTCGTCTGCGTCGATCACACGTCCCTCGACCGCGGCACCTTCCGCGGTACTGAAGCGGACCAGCCGTCCCGCGGCCCTGCGCCAGTGGCGCGGCTGCGTCAGCGGGCGGTCCACCCCGGGTGAGGTGACTTCGAGCACATAGGGCGCCCCGCCCAGAAGATCGGTCTCGTCGAGGGCCTCGGCGATGCCCCGGCTGACCACCGCGACGTCGTCAAGGTTCACGCCGCCGTCCCGGTCAACGATGATCTTCACCACCCGGCGCTTGCCGGCCTGCGAGACGCTGACGTCCTCGAGGTCGAAACCCTCCGCCACCACCAGGGGTTCCAGCAGCTCGAGCAGCGCGATCTTCTGGCGGTCCCCCCGAACGCGGCCGTCGCGCGGATCTGCGCTCACGGGACCCTCCTCTTTGGGCGATATGCATATGCTCTGACCACCCAAGACTATCGGCGGCGCGACGCGCGAGTGTGTATTCGCTCAGCGAAGGACCCCCTTATGGGATGCTGTTGCCCTCCAGACGATCTTCCGAGGAGCCCCGTTTGCCCGTGCGAGTCTCGCGCCGCGCCCTGCTGGGCGGCGGGGCGGCACTGGCGACGCCCCTCGTCGCGGGTGTCTCAGGATGCGCCGGGGACGAGTCCGCGCAACCGCGTCCGAAGGCGGATGTCGGGGTCCTGCTGGCCGCGATCGCCGACGAGGAGCGGCTGATCGCCCTCTACGAGAAGGTCGCCGCGGCCCACCAGGACCTCCCGGCCCACTTCCCCGCCGCGCTGAACCACCACCGTGAGCACCTCGCGGCGCTGCGCAGGCACTATGTCCCCGGCACCGGCGTGACGCCCACCCCGGTTCCCACGACGGCCCCGCCCGAGCCGCCCGCCGACCTCGGCGCGGCCAGGACGGCGCTGCGGCAGGCGGAGAAGAGCGCCGCCGCCGCCCGGGTCGCCGACTCGGGCCGGGTCGCCCCCGGGGTCGCCCAGCTCATGGCCAGCATCGGCGCCTGCGAGGCCGGGCACGCGGCACGGCTGGGGTTCGCGTGAGCAAGGCCGACATCCCCAAGCTCAACCTCGCGCTGAAGGCCGAGCACTACGCGATCTACGGCTACGGCGTGGTCGGCGCGCGGCAGACCGGCCCGGTCCGGGCCCAGACCACCGCGCTGTGGGAGGCCCACCGCGCCCGCCGCGACCAGCTCGCCGGGCTGGTCACGGCCGAGGGCGGCAGGCCCGCCGCCTCCGAGCCGTCCTATCCGATGCCCGCGGCCAAGTCCCCCGCCGCGCTCGCGGCCCTGCTGGAGGACGCCGTCCTGGACGGCTACGTGGCCCTGTCCGGCGCCTCGACCGGGACGCTGCGCAGGCTGGCGGCCCAGGCGATGCAGGAGGCCATGAACCGCAGGGTCCGCTGGGCCCGCGCCGGGACGGAGGAGGCCTTCCCCGGCCTCAACCCGTCCGACGTGACGCCCTCCTCCAGCCCCTGACCCGGCCTTTTCGGCCCTCTCCGGTCACCTGGTGTCGCGGACGCTCACCAGGCCGCCGACGACGCCCACGTAGGCCGTCCCGTCGGGGCCGAGCGTCACCGGGGCCCAGTTGTTGTCGAAGTACTTGCCGGTTCCGGTCAGGACCTTGAAAACGGTCCGCCCGGTGTGGAAGTCGATCGCGGTCAGGTACCAGGCGTCGATCCCGTCCTCGCGCGGCTGCTTGGTGTAGGCGTAGACGAGCCCGGCCGGGACACTGGCCTTGGCCACCGTCGACGGGCTCCGCTCCCTGCTCGTCCAGGCGGTCCGGCAGCCGCGGGCGGTCACGTCGATCCGGCTGAGCCCGCCGTACGAGCTGGCGCCGGGCTTGAGGTCGACGAAGTTGCGGTAGCCGGAGTTGTTCTCGACGACGAGGCTGCGGCCGAAGCCGATCAGCGAGTTGTCCGAGGCCGAGTGCCCGCGGTCGAAGACCGGGACCCGGCAGATCCGCTTGCCGTCGGAGACCCGGTAGACCAGCACGTTCATCCGGGGGTCGGCGTTGTCGGTGATGCCGACGTAGCGGCGCTCCAGGAAGGTCGGGGTGGTGCCCGAGCCCTGGTCGAGCTGGCCGGACTTGCGGCGGGTGCCCCGGTCGTAGGTCCTGCGCCACAGCACGACCGGCCGCCCGGCCCTGGCCTCGAACAGGTAGAGGGCGTGGTCGGAGACGATCGACACGCCGTCCTCGCTCGCGGCGAAGGAGTTCTGGACGGCCTCGCCCTTGAGCCGGACGCTCCTCACCTTCCCGGTCCGGGGGTCGATCACGCCGATGCGGGCGTGCTTGGTGACCCACCAGATGTTGCCCTTCCAGTCGGGCTGGACGGACGTCACGGGGTCGCACTCCCCCTTGGGCCTGGGGTTCGTCCAGGTCGGGCAGGAGTGCGGGACGACCTTCGACAGGTCCCAGTCGTCGGTGACCCTGAACCGCCAGCCGGAGGCCGTCCGCTCGTGGGCGAAGCGCCGGACGTGGAAGGCCGAGTCGGCCAGCACCGCGCGGTCGGCGGAGTCGAGGTAGTAGTAGGCGCCGCCGGAGGTGTCGGTGAGGACCTTGTCGAGGTCGCCGCTGGTCACCGCCTCGACCGTGGACGGGCGGGGCGGCAGGGTGAAGGTCGCCAGGTCCTTGAGCGTCGCGGGGTCGATGAGGCGCAGGGTGAAGTTGGCCGCCTGGACGCACTGGGCCACGATCAGGCCGGTGCTCCGGGCGTAGTTGACCGTCGAGCAGAGGCCGGGCAGGCCGTTCGCCTTGGCCTCGGTCGTCACCTTCGGGTGGCGCCCGAGGGGACCGAGGAAGGGATAGGTGTCGGAGGCGTAGCTGTCGGCGTGCATGGCGGCGTAGCCGGGGGCGGCCATGGAGGGGTTGCGCGGGACGGCGCGGCCCTTGATGGGGTGCGGGGCGGCGGGGCCGCCGATGAACGCCGGGACCCTGTCCTTCCCCGGCCCGTCGGGAACGAGGCCCGCCTGGGCGGCGGAGGCCGAGGCCGCGGCGAGGAGGGCGACTCCGGAGGCGGCGAGGAGGGAGCGTCGCAACGGCATACCTAGACGATCGGTACAGACCACGGAAGTGTTTCGGAATTTTCCCGATCTCACGCTGTGTTGCTGTAGTCATGCGGAAGCTGATCGTGGGCGCCCTGGGCGCCGGACTCCTCCTGACCGGCTGCGGGCGCGCCGCCCAGGACGCCTCCGCCGCTCCCCCTCCCACCGATCCACCGACGTCGGCACCGGCCGTTCCCGCCGCGAGGCCGGATCCGGCCGCGACGGTCGGCACCCTGGTGAACCTGCGGACCGGGAAGCGCACCTGCACCGCCACCGTCGTCGCCCGCGACCTGGTCATGACCGCCGCGCACTGCGCCGGGCGGAAGATGGCGTTCGTGCCCCGGTACGCCAGGGGCGAGCGGCCCGCCGGAACCTGGAAGGTGACCGCCGGGTTCGCCGATCCCTCCTGGGTGAAGTCCCGCGACGACGACGCCGACCTGGCGTTCCTGTCCGTCGCGCCCCTGGCGGGGAAGCACCTCGGCGAGGTCACCGGGATCTCCGCCCCGGTCTTCACCGCGAAGCCCGCCGGAACCACCGTGACGATCCTCAGCTACCCGAACGCCTCCGAGGTGCTGCTGAGAAGTTCCAGCCGGGCCCAGGGAGTGCACGGCGACCAGGACCTCAGGGTCTCGGGCCCGGCCCTGCCCAGCGGCTCCAGCGGCAGCCCGTTCTTCTCCGGCGGCGTGATCGTGGCCGTCCTCGGCGGCTACCTGGAGGGCGGGAACTCGCTCAGGGTCTCCTACGCGACCGTCCTCGACGCCCGCGCCGAGCGCCTCTACCAGCGGGCCCTGGCCACCATGTGACACCCGCCACAGCGTTCTTCACCCCTTCCCGGGGAATTCATTGCCCAGGGTCGACGGTTGCCCTCGGCAGGGGAGGTGAACGCCGTTGCGCAGGCCGCGCAGGGTCGTGCTGGGGCGTGCCGCCATGCTCGCGGCCGTCGCCGTCTCCCTGGTCGTCTTCGCCGACGAGCTGCCCTCCCCCGGCTCCGTCTGGCACGAGGTCGCCGAGGCCGACACCCGCTGGCTCGCCCTGGTCGTGGCGACCGAGCTGCTGTCGATGAGCTCCTTCGCCCGGCTCCAGCGCAGGCTGCTGACCGGCGGCGGGCTCCGCATCTCCCTGCGCCGCGTCTTCGCGGTCACCTACGCCGGCAACGCGATCTCCGCGACCCTTCCCGCCGGGCCCGCGATGAGCCTGGCCTACGCCTTCCGGCAGTGGCGCGGGCGGGGCGCGTCCAGGCATCTGGCCACCGCGGTGGTCCTGGTCGGCGGCGCCGCGACCACGCTGTCGTACACGGTCGTCACCTCAGCCGCGCTGCTGGCCGAGCCCGGGTCGCGGCTGCCCTCCCTGGTCACCCTGCTCGCGCTGGCGGCGGCCGGCCTGACGGTCCTGCTGCTGGTGCGCGGCGGCCGTCTCGCCGGGCCCGTCGCCCGGGTGACGTCCCATCCGAGGATCGGGCCGTGGGTCGCCGAGCTGCGCGAGGGGCTCCACGTGATCAGCCTGTCGTGGCGCGGATGGACGGCCGTCTCGCTGCTGGCCTGCACGGTCTGGCTCTGCGACATCATCGGCGTGGTCGCCGCCACCCACGCCGTCGGGCTCCATCTCACCCCGCTCCAGGCGGCGCTGGCCTACTTCACCGCCCAGGCGGCGGGGAGCGTCCTGCCGATCCTGCCGGGCGGGCTCGGCGCGATGGAGGCCAGCATGGCCGCGGCGATGGTGGGGTTCGGCGCGGCCGCCGCGCCCGCGGGGGCCGCCGTCGCGCTCTACCGCCTCGTCGCGTTCTGGGGGGTGGTCGCGCTGGGCTGGCTGGCCTGGACGGTCCTCCGCCTCGACGGCACCTTCTGGGCCCGGGCGCGCACCTGGCTGGAGGCCGCAGGGACGAACTACGCGATGGCCGCGGGATACACCGGATACACGGTGGCACCGGCATCGGAACCCCGGAGATCCTGAACTCTTGCGGTATGTACGTGATGTACGTCATAGTTCCTGCTCGTGCGCACGAGGGTCTATGTCCTGTTTTCGGCCCTGGTGGCCGTGTCGATCGTTCCATTTCCCCCGGCCGAGGCCGCCGCGGGACGCTGCGGGAGCGTCGCCGTCCGGCCCTGGTGCGACCGGAGCCTGAGCCCGGCGAAACGGACGGCTCTTCTGCTGAAGGCCATGTCGCGGCCCGAGAAGCTGGACATGCTCGCGGGCGACGACCTCTTCGGCGCCGCCCTGTCGGAGACCAGCGCCGTCCACCGGGAGGGGACCCTCAACGGCGTGCCCAGGCTGGGCGTCCCCGGGCTGCGGATCGTCGGGGGCGGGGCGATGGGGGTCCATCAGGGGCCGATGACCGCGCTGCCGTCCGGGCTGGCGCTCGGGGCGTCCTTCAGCACCGCGGCGGCCACCGGGAACGCCGCGATCAACGCCGTCGAGGCCCGGCACCGGGGCAACGACATCCTGCTCGGCCCGGCCGTCGACATCATGCGGACCCCGGCGGCGGGCCGTGCCTTCGAGTCCTTCGGCGAGGACCCCTACCTGACGTCCCGGCTGGCCGTCTCCTGGATCGAGGAGGTGCAGCGCGGCGGGATGATCGCGCAGGTCAAGCACTTCCCGGCCAACAACCAGGAGACCGACCGCTACTCCACCAACGCCGTCATCTCCCAGCGGGCGCTGCGCGAGATCTACCTGCCGCCGTTCGAGGCGGCCGTCAGGGAGGCCGGGGCGGGCAGCGTCATGTGCGGCTACAACCTGGTCAACGGGAAGGCGAGCTGCGCCAGCCGGGTGCTGCTGGACACCGTCCTGCGCAAGGAGTGGAGGTTCCGGGGGCCGGTCGTCACCGACTGGATCGCCGGGATGAAGGACACCGGCACCACGGTCAGGGACGGCGCCGACCTGGAGATGCCGATCGGCATCCACTACACCGCGGGCAACCTGCTGCAAGCCGTCGACAACGGCCAGGCGACCTGGGCCGACATCGACCGCAGGCTCGGCGCGACGCTGCGGATGATGTTCCGGTTCGGGCTGTTCGAGCGGGCGCCCCGCGCCAATGACGGGAAGATCGACTATGCGGCGCACGCGGTGAAGAACCGCAGGCTGGCCGAGCAGGGGATCACGCTGCTCAAGAACAAGGACGGCGTCCTGCCGCTCGAGCGCGGCACGAGGGTCGCGGTGATCGGCAAGCCCGCGGCGGAGTTCCGGTCCGCGACGGGCTCCGCCTACGTGCGGCCGCGCTCCCACGTCACCCCGCTGACCGCGCTGCGGGCCAGGGGCGGGGTCACCTACGCCGACGGCACCGACCTCGGCGAGGCCGCCGCGACCGCCCGTGCGGCGAAGGTCGCGATCGTCTTCGTGGCCGACCACCGCGAGGAGGGCGAGGACCTGGCGTGCCTGTCGCTGCGCTGCGGCGACGAGGAGCTCGGCGACCAGGACGCCCTGGTGCGGGCGGTCGCCGCCGCGAACGAGAACACGATCGTGGTCATGGAGACCGGTGGACCGGTCCTCACCCCGTGGGCGACGTCGGTGAAGGGCGTCGTCGAGGCCTGGTACCCCGGCGCCCAGGGCGGCCCGGCGCTGGCGCGCGTCCTGTACGGCGACGTCGATCCGGGCGGCAGGCTCCCGGTGACCTTCCCCGTCCGCGCGGGCGACGCGATCATGCCCGCGGGCAAGGGCCGGATCAGCTACGCCGAGGGCGTTCAGGTCGGGTACCGCCGCTACGACGCCGGGAAGCTGCCGGTCCGCTACCCGTTCGGGCACGGCCTGTCCTACACGTCCTTCCGGATGAGCGGGCTGAAGACCAGCGGATCGCGGGTGTCGTTCACGGTGAAGAACACCGGACGCCGCACCGGGTACGCCGTGCCCCAGCTGTACGTGCGGCTGCCGGGCTCCGGCCAGCCGGTGCAGCTCAAGGGCTTCACGAAGTTCTCCCTGAAGCCCGGACGCTCCCGGCGGGTGGTCTTCACCCTCGACGCCCGCTCGGTCTCGACCTGGGCCGGGAAGTGGAAGGCCGCCCGCGGCTGCGTCGCGATCGGCGTCGGCGCCTCCTCGCGCGACCTGCCGCTCAAGGGGAGACTCTGCCGTTGACCGGACGGTCGGTCAGGGGGGTCAGACGACCAGGTAGCCCGCCGCGGCCATCGCGCCCAGGCCGAGGCAGGCCAGGACCGTCCCGACCCCGGGCAGGCGGGCCAGCCAGGCGAGGAACAGCCCCGCCGGGACGGCCGCCAGGGCGAGTCCCTGGTCGGCGGCCGGGTGGGCGGCGCCGGTCAGCGGGCCGAGCAGGACGGTCCCGGCCAGGAGGAGCCCGAGCGGGAACCGGATCGGCCAGGCCGGCGGAGCGACGGCCATCCGGCGGCCCGCGGGCAGGGTGTAGAGGAACGCGCCGAGCACGGCCGCGATCAGGACGGGCCCGAGCCAGCGGACCGCCGGGTCGATCATCGGGTCGATGACGATCGGCCGCAGGGACTCGACGGTGTCCCCCACGCCCTCCCAGCCGTCCAGGAGCTCGACGGTCACCGCGGCCACGCCGCCGGTCGCGGCCAGCAGCCCGAGCCCGCGCACCAGCGCCCACAGCCACGGGACGTCGGCGACGAGCATCGCCAGCAGGCACAGCGACGGCACGTAGACCACGGAGAGATGATCGGTGACGACCATCGCCGCCCCCGTGATCGCGGCGAACGGCACCAGCCAGGTCGCCGTGCGCGACCAGACCACCAGCAGCCCGGTCAGGGCGAGCAGGAACAGCGCGGGGGCGTCCCCGGTCGCGAGCCCGCCGAGGACGGCCACCGCACCCGCCGTGGCGAACGCCGCCGCGGCCCAGGCTCCGGTCGCGGGCCCGGCCAGCCGGCGGCCCATCCCGTAGACGCAGAGCGCCGCCAGCAGCAGGCAGGCCAGGCTCAGCCCGCGCGCCGCCCACAGCCCCTGCTCGGCGTAGAGCCGGCCGAACCCGACGGCCACTCCGCCGGGGAGCTCGGCGACCAGGGCGCGGCCCGACTCGAGGTAGGGACGCTCGGCGGGCGTGGCCCCGTCCCTGAACCGCAGCGTCAGGCCCGCCTGGACGGCCAGGATCAGCAGCACCCACGGGTAGGTGCGCCCCCGGGACGCCTTGGGCGCGGCCCGCTTCCCGTCCTTGGGGATCTTCTGCCAGAAGGGCTCGTCGGTGCCCACGCGGGTCGCCTCGTCGGTTCGTGCCATACCCCGGAAAGCGCTAACACCTGCGTAAATGTCACATCTGCGCCTTGTGTCCCCCTGTTCCGGGCGAAGACACGGGTGTCACCTGCGGGCCGACTTGTTCGCGGCCGGGGCGCGCTGCTAATCTCCCAAGCGAGCGCTTGGTTAAAAGAGTGAGCTCGGACGGACCACACAGGAGAGCGGGAGGCGGGGATGACGTCCCTACGGATCAGCGTCGGTTATGAGCTCGAGGTGCGGGGACGGAGCCGTGAGGTCGAGGGCCAGGCCTTCCGGAACGTGATGGACCAGGTGGTGCTCGCCGACGAGATCGGCATGGACACCGCGTGGTTCGTGGAGCACCACTTCACCCGCGGTTTCTCCCACTCCTCCGCGCCGGACCTGGTGCTGGCGGCCCTTTCGCAGCGGACCAGGAACATCCATCTGGGCCTGGGCGTCGTGCTGCTGCCGTTCCAGTCGCCCATCCGGACCGCCGAACGCGTCGCCACCCTGGACGTCCTGTCGGGCGGACGGGTCGAGTTCGGCACCGGCCGCGGCGCCTCGCCGCTGGAGTACCAGGCCTTCCAGCGGCCGTTCGAGCAGTCGCGCCAGTTGTGGGAGGACTCGCTCGAGGCGGTGCTGGCGATCTGGAACGCCGACGGCGAGCCGATCACCCGCAAGTCCGAGTTCTTCGAGATCCCGAACGTTTCGGTCTACCCGCGGCCGGTGCAGGAGCCGCACCCGCCGGTCTGGGTGGCCTCCACCTCCCTGGACGGATTCCTCGCCGCGGCGAAGCAGGGCTACAACCTGCTGAGCATGACGATGCTGAAGGGCATCGACGACGTGGCCGACGACATCGCGGCCTACAAGCAGTGCCTGGCCGACAACGGCTTCGACCCCGAGTCCCGCCGGATCGCCGTCATGATCCCCTGGTACGTGGGCACGAGCCGCACCGAGGCCGTCGAGACCGCCTCCGACGCCGTCCTGTGGTACCTGCGCCGCCAGGTCAACCTGGTCGCCCCGCCGTCCTACACCGACGCCCGGCACGCCACCCACAAGGTGCTCGGCCAGCAGGCCGTCGCGATGCCGCCGGAGGAGGCCATGGACATCCTGCGCGACAACCTCATGGTCGTCATCGACGACGTCGAGGGCTCGCGCAAGGCCGTCGAGCGCCTCCAGGCGGCCGGCGCGACCGATCTCATCCTCCAGGCCCAGGTCGGCGGGCTCGATCACGAGCACGTCACCGCGTCGATGAAGCGATTCATGAGCGAGGTCATGGCATGACGTGGCATTCCCGTGAGACCTTTCCGGCCGGGCGCGCGGCCAAGGGCCTGCTACTGGTCTCCCCCGACGCCGAGGTCGTCGCGCCGCTGGCGCCGGCGGACCGGGCGGCGGCGCTGGAGCTGACGGCGGAGACCCTGAAGGCCGCGGGCCTCGCCGCGTCGCACCGCGTCGTGGTGGCGCTGAACAACGACGGCGAACTGTCCGGCTCCTCGATCGCCGAGGCGGCGCTGGGCGTCGCGTCGGCCGTCGCGTCGGTCGGGCCGCGCGGGCGGCTGCGGCTGCACCGGGCGCTGGAGCAGACCCGCGCGGACGTGCTGATCACCACCCCGTCCGGTGCGATGGACCTCCTGGCGCGGCTGCACATGGAGTTCCTGCTCGACCCGGGCGACCTGGAGCTGAAGCGGATCTTCCTGATCGGGGAGATCCCGTCGCAGAACTGGGTCCGGCAGCTCGAGTCCGAGTTCGAGACGAAGGTCGTCCAGCTGTTCGCCGACCCGTTCTTCGGGGTCCCGGTCGCCCACGGGCCCGCCCTGACGCCGGTCCGCGAGGGCCTGCTGGCCGTCGCCCCGCTGGACAAGGACGTGACCGTGGACACGGTCGAGGGCCACGGCGAGCTGGTCGTCACCCCCACCTGGCACTCGACGCTCGGCGACGCGGTCCTGCGCACCGGCTGGGTCGTCAAGGACGCCCTCGGCCAGCCGTCGCACACCGTCGGCGAGCACGTGGTGATCCGGGGCCGGTGGGTGTCGATCCCCCGCATCCAGGACGCGCTGAGCCGCATCGACGGCATCAGCACCTGGCGGCTGGACATCTCCCGCGAGGGCACGCTCGACCGGGCCGTCCTCACCGTCTCCTTCAACCGCGACACCCTGGTCAAGAACCCGATGTGGTCGGGCCGCGTCGGCCAGGCCCTCGTCGCCCTCACCCCCGTCTCGATCGAGGTCGCGGTCCACCCGGAGGTCGTCGAGGCCTCCTCCGCGCCCACCGTCGCCGACGCCCGCGGCCACCACCTCGGCCGCGTCCGCGCCGAGGCCTGACCGCGCCACCCGACAGACGGCACCACCCGACAGACTCCGCCGCCAGCCGGGGATGTTCCCAAGGCTCGCGTCCCCGGCCGGCGGCGGTCCCTTTCGCACATGGGAGTTGAACGTGGAACTGGAAGCGGTTCCGGACTGGGGCACGATCCCGCGCATGCTGCGGGATCGTGCTTCGTCTTTCGGGAACGAGAAGGTCATCGCCACCCGCGGGGCGGAGCTGCCGCTGGAGTGGCTGCGGATCGGCTCGTCCCGGGTGGCGCGGTCGCTGATGGCGCTGGGCGTCGAGCCGGGCGACCGGGTGTCGATCTGGGCGCCGAACTCGGCCGGATGGGTCGTGACCTGCTACGGGCTGTGGGACGCGGGCGCCGTGGTCGCTCCGCTGTCGACCCGGTTCAAGGGCATCGAGGCCGCCGACCTGCTGCGCAAGGTCCGCACGAAGGTCCTGTTCATCGCCGAGGGCTTCATGGGCACCTCGTACATGGATCTGCTGAAGGACGAGGACATCCCCTCCGTCGAGCACATCGTGGCCTTCCCCGACGGGGCCGCGGCCGAGGGCGCCCTCACCTGGGAGGCGTTCCTCGAACTCGGTGAGCAGGTCAGCGAGGAGGCCGCCGAGGAGCGGGCGCTGTCGGTCGAGCCGGGCGACCTCGCCGAGATCATGGCGACGTCCGGGACGACCGGGGCGCCCAAGGGCGTCATGCTCCAGCACTGGCAGCTCCTGCGCGGCTACTGGGACTGGTCCGGGCTCGTCACGCTCCGGCAGGGCGACCGCTATCCGATCATCGCGCCCTTCAACCACGGGTTCGGCCTGAACGCGGGCCTGCTCGCCTCGGTCATGCGCGTCGCGACGATGATCCCGATCGACGTGTTCTTCCCCGACCGACTGCTCGACCTCATCGAGCAGTTGCGCATCAACGTCCTGGCGGGCGCGCCGACGATGTTCTTCAAGATCCTCGACGAGCTGGAGGGGCGCGACGTCTCCTCCCTGCGGGTGGCGATCTGCGGGGCCGCCGCGGTGCCGTCGGAGCTGATCCGGCGGATGCTGGACGAGACGGGCGTCGAGCGGATGATCAACGCTTACGGGCTGATGGAGGGCACGGTCGTGTCGATGACGCTGCCGGGCGACCCGGTCGACGTCATCGCCGGGACCACCGGGCGGGCCGTCCCCGGCGTCTCCCTGCGGATCGTGGACGACCGGGGCGAGGACCTGCCGCCCGGTGAGCGCGGCGAGATCCTCATCGGCGGCTACGGGGTCATGCCCGGCTACTGGGAGGACCCGGACAAGACCGCCGAGGCCGTCGACTCCGAGGGGTGGCTGCACTCCGGGGACATCGGCACCCTCGACGAGGCCGGGAACCTCACGATCGTGGACCGCAAGAAGGAGATGTTCATCTCCAACGGCTTCAACGGCTACCCGGCCGAGATCGAGTCGCTGCTGCTGCACTGCGACGGGGTCCAGCAGGTCGCCGTCATCGGCGTCCCCGACGAGCGGACCGGCGAGGCGGCACTGGCCTTCGTGGTCGGCCCCGCCGCCCCCGACGAGATCAGGGCCTGGGCCAAGGCCAACATGTCCAACTACAAGGTGCCGCGCGAGGTCCGCAAGCTGGACGCGCTCCCCCTCAACGTGAACGGGAAGGTCGACAAGCTCGCCCTCCGCGCGTCCCTCACCTGACCGGCGGAACCGCCGGGCTCGGGATCACTCCCCCCTGAGCCCGGCGACCACCCGAGCGAACCCCTCCACCCGCAACACCAGGTCCCCGCCCCCCGGGAACTTGCTGTCCCGCACCCGGACGTTTCCCCCGACCTTCGCAACCTCCACGCAGTCGCCTCCGGTCGTGTTGCTGTGGCTCGACTTGCGCCATGTGGTCATCGGTAGGCCTCCATCGCTCTTTCGATCAAGGTAAATGATGGGCCTGAGGCCGTTGCCAGGTCGCCGATTTGATCGAACCTCATGGCGATGTTCAGGACCTCACCCGGGTCCCGCATCAGGCGGCCGCCGGTGGGCGCGTCGAAGAACGCGATGTCCCGATCGTCGACGGTCAGCAGCTTGCACGAGCCGTCGAGCCCGACGTGCGCACCGACCGGTCGCTCAAGGACCCGCACGCTGACATAGGGCCGGGACGCCAGCTCCAGGAGATGAGCGAGCTGGTCGCGCATGACCTCGTCACCGCCGATCGGCTGCTGGAGGACCACCCAGTTGAGGATCACGGAGATCATCGGAGGCCTCGGACGGCCGAACACCACCTCCTGCCGAGCGGCACGGCGTGCGACCGACTCGTCGAGGTCGTCGATCAGTCCCGCGCCCGCGGTCAGCGCGGCCCGCATGTAGCCGGGCGTCTGCAGAAGCCCGGGAACGAGGGTGAGCTCCCACATCTTGATACGGGACGCGCGAGCCTCATAGTCGGTCAAACCGACAAACCAGTCCTCATCATCCCGCTTCCTTGCGAATCGTATGAGATTGGCGAAAAGGCCATTGAGCCCCCAGGCCTGGTCGAGCATCCTCGCGTGCTTCTCAGTGAGCTTGAGAAGGCCGGACTCGTACCTGGAAACGGTGGAACGATCGCAGTCCAGCAGCTCGGCCAGTTTTGAACCCGAAATGCCGCTCAGCTCTCGCTGCCTTCGCAGCTCAACCGCGATGAGGTGCCAAAGCTTGCTGCTCGGGTCGAGGGTCTCGCGAACGGTCGTCATCGGAGCTCCCTTGTTGCGGGCGATTCCGGAACGTAGTCAAGGTATCGCTGGAGCGTCACGATTGTCTGAGGAAATCGGACAACGGAGTGGATCCATGAGTTTCCCCGAGCGCATATTGGCGGCCACCTTCGACGGGCGGGCCGATCAGGTGCGGCAGGCGCGGCGCTGCCTCACGTCGTGGCTGAATCCGTCGCATCCGGTGGCCGACGCCGCCGAGCTGCTGCTGAGCGAGGCGTTCACGAACAGCACGCTGTACGCGGCGCGGGGTGCCGCGATCGAGGTGCGGGCGCGGCTGTCGGGCTCGCTGCTGCACGTCCAGGTCATCGATCCGGGCGGTGCGTCCGAGCCGGTGCTTCAGGCGCCTTCCGCCGAGGCGGAGGGCGGGCGGGGGCTGGCGCTCCTCGATCTCACGGCCAAGGAGTGGGGGCACGACCGGCTCGGCGACGGGCGGCTGCGGGTCTGGTTCACGCTGGGGTTCTGAGCGTGGACGGCGGGGTGCGGGTGAGGGCGCCCCGGTCGGTGTGGGCCTTGACCTCGCCGGTGACGTCCCTGACGGTGATGTCGCCGTTCTTGCTGGAGATGGTGACGGTGAGGGCGCGGGGCACCACGACGGAGTAGTCGGTGTGGTCGGTCTCGGAGTCGCTGATGACCTGGCAGGTCGAGACGTCGACGCAGGCGTAGCCGAGCTGCAGGGAACTGCCGCTCCACGTCTCCAGCGTGGGGCCCTTGCCGGTGCGGATCCGGGAGACCCTGACCTCGGTGGTGTCGGAGCCGATGACCTCGACGTCGCCGTGGTCGGTGTCGATCTCCAGGCTGGTGATGCCCGGGTAGACGACGCGTTCGTCGGGGGCGGACAGGCCGCCCGTCGAGACGATCACCGTCACGATCGTCCCCACGAGGACGACGGTGAAGGCGGCGGCGGCGAGCATGAGGACGGTCCGCGACGGCCGTCCGGGGTGCCGGAATCCCAGCAGGTCGTTCATGGGCGGCAGCATCGCAGGGGCCCGCACCGCCCGGCAAGCGATCGCGCCCGACCGGTCCATGACCTCGGTAGGCTCGCCGGATGGTCACTCCCCGCACCGTCCGGCCGAAGGAACCCACGGCGCCGAAGCTGCCCGCGACGCTCGGCCCCGCGGAGCTCCCCGGCGGGGCGCTGCGCGACGACGACGCCTATCTGTCGATGGCCTTCGGCGGGCGGAGCCTGGCCGGGCAGAGCGCCGAGCAGGTGGAGTTCGACCGCTGCCGGTTCGACGGCACCAGCCTGGCCGGGGCCGCCCTGCCGGGGGCGCGCCTGTCGGACGTGGTGTTCGCCGACTGCGACCTCGCCAACCTGAATTTGACCGGCTCGGTCGTCACCGCGGTGTCGATCGGCCGCAGCAGGCTCACCGGAGCCCGCTGGACGGACTGCGCCCTGCGCGAGGTGACCTTCACCGACTGCCGGATCGACCTGGCACACTTCCGCCTCGCCCAGCTCAAGAACGTGGTGTTCCGCGACTGCCTGCTGACCGAGGCGAGCTTCCAGTCCGCCGACCTCACCGGCGTCCGCTTCGAGAACTGCCGCATGACCGCCACCCAGTTCAGCGGCGCCACCCTCAAGAACACCCGCTTCACCGGCTGCGACCTCTACGGCCTGGCCGGGGTCGAGAACCTGCGCGGCGCGATCGTCAACGCCTCCGACGCCCAGAGCCTCCTGTACACCCTCACCTCGGCCCTCGGGATCACCGTCGAGGACTGACCTCGGTCAGAACGGATGGCGGGTGGCGTAGTGGTGGGGCTGGGAGAGGGGGTCGATCTGGTGGTCGGGGGTCTCGTAGCGGGGGAAGAAGGCCAGGGCGGTGAGGCCCAGGAGGAAACCCGTCAGGCGGAGGGCGCCGTAGACGGTGGAGTCGGGCCAGGCCTCTCCGTACAGGAGGGTCGCGGTGACGAGGAGCTGGGTCTTGGCGACGACGGTGCAGACCGTCAGGACGATGGCCATGCGGCAGCGCTGCAGGGCGATCTGGAGCTGGCCCAGGCCGACGACCGCGGCGACGCAGAAGGTGTACAGGTAGGGGTTGGTCAGGAACGGCGGCAGCGAGTGGTGGGCGTTCCACACGTTCGACATGCCCTTGACCGACAGCTCCATCGTGCCGATGAGAACTCCGGACGACAGCCCGTAGGCGACGCCCGTCAGCTTGCGCGCGTGGCGTCCCGCGGGCTTCCAGTCGCCGGCGGAGAACATCATGACGGCGATCAGGATGGACGGCAGCGTCACGGCCAGCAGCAGCCAGAGCGGCGGGGTCGCGGTGTCGGACCGCTCGACCGGGACGACCGAGAGCGCCACCAGCAGCGTCGCGAACGCGAACAGGCCGAGCGCCGACCACTCCCGGGGCGTCAGCCGCTCGCCGAAGTAGCCGAACGCGATGGCCAGGCAGACCACCAGCGTCGAGACGAAGATCGGCTGGGCCACCGACAGCGGCAGCATCGACAGCGCCACGAACTGCAGGACGAAACCCGACAGGCCGAGCAGGAAGCCCGTCCACCACAGCCTGCTCGTCAGCATCGCGACGAGCAGGTGGACGGGCTTCGTGCCGCGCAGCCGATCCATCTGCGCCGCCGACACCTTGAAGAACGCAACGCCTAGGTAGTACAGGGCAGTCGCGACGACCGCGGTCAAAGCTGCTTCCATCTACCGGCCCCTCGTGTTGTTACCCACGAGTTACCTTGTGATGGAACAAGACAAAGTGTCAAGAGGGTTCTTCACACCCTCCGCCGGTCAGCGGGACAGCGGCCGCCACTGCACGAGGCCCTCCACGATGACGGCCTCCACCCGCATTCCTTGGGTTATCTGAGTGGGATCGCCCTCGACGAGGTTGCCGTACATCAGGATGTGCTCACCTTCGTCCAGCCTGACGCACAGGACCGCGTACGGCACGGGGACGTCCGGCATGAACTTCTGGTGGTTCACGATCCACGAATAAATCCGTCCGGTGCCCTCCGCCGGGACCCACACCGACTTCCGGCCCTGGCAGCGGTTGCACACCGCCCGCGCGGGAAAGCGCTTCACGCCGCAGTCCGCGCACTGCTGGAGCAGGACCTCACCCCGGTCGACCCCGTCCCACCAGGGGGCCGAGTCACGGTCGGCTTCCATGCGCATGATTACTCTCCCCGCAGGATGAGGGCCGAGGTTCCGGCCAGGACATAACCGGGCTGGGCCGTGGACAGCGCGACGTCGGCCCCGTCCACCTGCCGGTCCCCCGCCGTTCCGCGCAGCTGGGCGACGGCCTCGGCGACGTGGTTGACACCGTGCACGTAGCCCTCCGAGAGGAAGCCGCCGTGGGTGTTGAACGGCAGCGCCTCCCCCGAAGCGGCCAGCGCGCCGCCCTCTCCCTTGGCGCAGAAGCCGTAGTCCTCGAGCTGGACGATCACGGAGTAGGTGAAGCAGTCGTAGATCTCGGCGACGTCGATGTCGGACGGCCCGACACCTGCCATCGAATACAGACGCGGCGCGAGGCGGGCGGCTTCCGTCACGGTGAAGTCGGTGGGAACACCGGAGAAAAAGCTGTCGCCGCCGGCCCAGGCGGCACCCGAGACCAGGACCGGGCGGTGCGGCAGGTCACGGGCCCGCTCCGCCGAGGTGATGACGATCGCGCAGGCGCCGTCGGTCTCCAGGCAGCAGTCCAGGAGGCGGAACGGCTCGGCGATCCAGCGGGAGGCCAGGTAGTCGTCCAGGGTGATCGGGTCGCGTTTGAGGGCGCGCGGGTTCTTCACCGCGTGGGCGCGCTGGGCGACGGCCACCGAGCCGAGCTGCTCGTGGGTCGTGCCGTAGGCGTTCATGTGGGCGCGGGCGTACATCGCGAACTGCTGCGGCGGCGCGAAGTAGCCGTAGGGCGCCTGGTACTGGCTGTCGAAGATCGGGGCGGCACCGCGGCCGGTCCCGCCCATCCGGAACTCCGAGCGGGCGTTGATCGCGCGGTAGACGACGACGGTCTCGGCCACCCCCGCCGCGACGGCCATCGCCGCCTGGCCCACGACGCTGTGCGAGACGCTCCCGCCGCCGAACTGGTCGAGGTACCACGTGACCTCGGGGATCCCCAGCGCCGGAGCCACCACCCAGGGCGGGGTCGAGTCGCCCACCCGGTGCGTCGCGATGCCGTCGACGTCCGCCACGGTGAGGCCGGCGTCGGCCAGGGCCGCCAGGATCGCGTCGGCCGCCAGGGTCAGGGTCGAGACGCCCGAGTTCTTGGAGAAGGGCGTGTAACCCACGCCCACGATCGCCGTTTTGTCGCGAAAAGTCACGACTGGCACGCTACCCGAGCAAGCGCTTGGGTGCATAGTCGGTTGACAGTGCGCCGAACACCCTTCTAATCTAACAAGCAAGCGCTTGGCTAACTTGAGGATACGGACATGACCACAGCATCGGTGAGTGAGATGGACGGACGTCGGCTACGCGACGTGCTCGGGCACTTCGCCACCGGAGTCGTGGCCATCACGGCCATCGACCCGACCACGGGCCTGCCGACGGGCCTGGCGGCGAACTCCTTCACCTCGGTGTCATTGGAGCCCGCGCTGGTCGCCTTCTGCGTGGCGCACACCAGCACGACCTGGCCGACCCTGAGCCAGGCCGACCACCTGTGCATCAACGTGCTGAGCGAGCCGCAGACCGCGGTCTGCAAGCAGCTCGCCGTGAAGGGCGGCGACAAGTTCGCCGGTGTCGCCTGGACGACCTCCCCCGAGGGGACGCCCGTCCTCGACGGGGCGCTCGCCTGGCTCGAGGTCTCCATCGAGGCGGAGTACCCCGCCGGGGACCACAAGATCATCGTGGCCCGTGTGCACAGCCTTGACATCCACCACGACGGCGAGCCGCTCGTGTTCTACCAGGGACGGTACGGTCGCTTCGATGGCTGACGGCGGCATCGGCTCCTTCCGCGAAGAGGTCCGCGCCTGGCTCGAGGAGGCGCTGGACGGGGAGTTCGCCGCGGCGCGCGGACTGGGCGGCCCCGGACGCGAGCACGAGGGCTTCGAGGTCCGCCTGGCCTGGGAGAGGCATCTCGGCAAGGCCGGCTGGACCTGCCTCGGCTGGCCTGCCGAGCACGGCGGCAGGGGCGCCTCCCTCGACGAGCAGGTCGTCTTCTTCGAGGAGTACGCCAAGGCGCACGCCCCGCACCGGCTCGGCCACATCGGCGAGGGCCTCATCGGCCCCACGATCATCGACTTCGGCACCGAGGCCCAGAAGAACCGCTTCCTGCCGCCGATCCAGCGCGGCGAGGAACTGTGGTGCCAGGGCTACTCCGAGCCCGACGCCGGATCCGACCTCGCGAACGTGCAGACCAGGGCCGTCCTCGACGGGGACGAGTGGGTCCTCCAGGGCCAGAAGGTGTGGACCTCGCTCGCGCACGTCGCCGACTGGTGCTTCGTCGTCGCCCGCACCGAACCCGGCTCCGAGCGGCACAAGGGCCTGTCCTACCTGCTGGTGCCGATGAACCAGGACGGCATCGAGGTGCGGCCCATCGTGCAGCCGACCGGGACCTCGGAGTTCAACGAGGTCTTCTTCGACGGCGCCCGCACCGCCAAGGACAACATCATCGGCGCCCCCGGCGAGGGCTGGCGGGTCGCGATGGCGACCCTCGGCTACGAGCGCGGCGCCTCCACCCTCGGCCAGCAGATCGGGTTCCGGCGCGAGTTCGCGGCCGTCCTGGAGACGGCGCGGAGCAACGGCACCGCGGCCGAGCTGCGCGACCGGCTCACCCGGTCCTGGGTGGAGCTGGAGATCATGCGGCTCAACGCGCTCCGGACCATGAAGTCGCTGGGCGCGGGCGAACCGGGCCCCGAGGTGGCCGTCGCGAAACTGTACTGGTCGGAGTGGCACCAGCGGCTGGGCGAGCTCGCCCTGGACGCGGCGGGACCCGCCGGGCTCCTCGCCGACGACGCGCCCTACGACCTGTCGGACCTCCAGCGGATCGGGCTGTTCAGCCGCTCCGACACCATCTACGCCGGGTCTAGCGAGATCCAGCGCAACATCATCGCGGAGCGGACGCTCGGGCTGCCCCGCTGACGGGTGCGGCGGTGTTCCACATCGGTGGATCCCCTGTGAAACACCGCTTCGTGCGCACGTGCTCGACTCACTTGGTGGACGTCGCGGCCAGGACCTGGGCGACCCGTTCGGCCGCCATGTTCAGATCGTCCGCGGCGGAGATGCGCTCCGCCCATGACCACCAGTACCACCAGCCGTCCGCGCCCCGCTCCGCCAGGATGTTCTCCGTCAGAGCCGATGCTTCCGGGTTCATCACGTGCAGGCTGGGAGCCGTGCCTAGGGGCACGGTGAGCCTCACCCGCAGACCGCGTCCGACGAGTTCGTCGCCGAGGCGTTCCAGATAATCGATGCGCGTCTGTGCCGACGCGACTGTCCCCGTGTCGTCAGGCATGCCTTTGCTCTCTTTCGCAGAAGATCGTGTGGCCCGACGGACTTCACATTTCCGTGCGCCTCCCCCAACCGCAAGCGGCATCGCCGCATCTAGTTCATCGACCCCCCCAATGGACTAGATCGAAGGGGATCAGTTCGAACATTCGGGATAGGTTGACGGGTCTAGGACGTACAGGGGAAGAAGGGGACCAGCACATGTCGCAGGATGCTCAGGACGGGCCTCCGCCGCCGTACGCGCCGGACGGCCGGGAGGACGACCCCGCCGCGACGCCGCTGCTCGGATCGCCGTACCCGGACAGACCCGCGCCCGCGATCGAGTTCGGCCAGGTCCCCGCCGACGCCACCGAGCCGCTCCCGGCCCAGCCCGAGCCGGTGCGGCCCGTCAGCTCCGCGACGGTCCGCGACGCCCCCAAGGCACCGGCACCGGCGCCCGCCCAGAACGCGCTGACCGTCCAGGACATCCCGCTCCAGACGCCGCAGCGCAACGCCCAGCAGGTGCCGGTCCAGCAGGTGCCGGTCCAGCAGGTACCGGTCCAGCAGCCGGTCGCGGGGGCGGCCCCGGCGGCGGCCGACGACCAGGCCACCCAGCAGTTCGCCGTGCCCCCCGCGCCGCCGCAGGCCCCTCCGCAGCCCTACCAGGAGCCTTACCAGGAGCCGCAGCACCCGCAGCAGCAGCACACCCCGGTGCCGCAGGCGCATCCCGTGCAGCCCTACCAGACGCCGGTGCCGCAGCAGTTCCAGACGCCGATCCCGCCGCAGGGCCCCTACCAGGCCCCGGCGCCGCAGAACGTCCCCGCGCGGCCGTCGTGGCACCGCCAGCACTACGCGATCGGGGTGTTCCTGGTCGTCTACGGGCTGACCAACCTGGCGACGGGCCTGCTCGGTTTCAGCAATCACAGGCGCGAGCTCGCCGGGTACATCGGCGAAGGCATGGCGGGCGGCGCCCTGCTCGGGCTGAAGGCCGTCGAGGGCCTGATCCTCGTGCTGACGATCGCCGGCCTGGCCCGCAGGAAGGACGTCTGGTTCCTGCCGAGCCTGCTCGGCTGGGTCGCGGGGTTCGCGGCGTTCGCCGTGTTCGACGTCGTCAAGGGCAAGTACGGGCCGCTGCTGGAGCACGGGGTCTACGCGGCCCTGTTCTTCGTGCTGCTGGTCGTCTCGCACGGGCTGAGCGCGAAGGTCCGCAGGACGGCTCCCGCGCCGGTGGCGGCGCAGCAGGATCCGTCGGTCCCCGGCCTGTCCCGGACCCAGGAGATCGCGCTGAACGCGCTGACCCGGTGGCAACGTCAGCAGTAGAGCCCCTTCCCTTCGACTCCAGAACGTGGTTCGGTGCCAGACACCACCCGATATGGAGGTTCGTCCGATGCGCGCTGCCCTCACCCGCGACAAGACCCTGGTCGTCACCGAGGTCCCGGACCCGGTGCCGCTGGACGGGCAGGTGCTCGTCCGCACGCTCGCCTGCGGGATCTGCGGGTCGGACCTGCACGCGCTGGCCGACCCCGACGCCTTCATGGAGACCTCGCGGCGCTCGGGCGGCATCCCGCACGACCCGCGGGACGGCCTGGTGTTCGGCCACGAGTTCAGCGCCGAGATCCTGGAGTACGGGCCGAACACCCAGGGCACCCTGCCGGTCGGCACGAAGGTCTGCGGGCCGCCGATCGGGCTGGGGCCCTCAGGGGCGGGGATCGTGGGGTACGCGCCGATGTTCCCCGGCGGGTACGGCGAGCTCATGGTGCTGACCGAGGCGTTCGTCATGGAGATCCCGAACGGCCTCGACCCGCGGGCGGCCGCGATCACCGAGCCGTTCGCGGTCGCGCACCGGGCGGTCGAGCGGTCGCGGATCCCCGACGACGCCGTCGCGGTGGTGCTCGGGCTCGGCCCGATCGGCCTCGGCGTCGTGGCGACGCTCAAGGCGCGCGGCCACGGCCCCGTCATCGCCGTGGACTTCTCCCCCGCGCGCCGCTCCCTCGCCGAGCGGCTCGGCGCCGACGAGGTCCTCGACCCCGCCGTGGCGAGCCCCTACGACCGATGGGCCGAGCTGGGCATCCCGGTCAGCACGGTCGAGTCGCTCACCCACGAGATCCTCGGCATCCCCACCCGCAAGGCCGTCATCTTCGAGTGCGTGGGCGTCCCCGGCCTGCTCCAGCAGGTCATCGACGGCGCGCCCAGCGGCTCGACGGTCATGATCGTGGGCGTCTGCATGAGCGACGACGTCATCATGCCGGGCGTCTCGGCGGTCAAGGAGCTGACGCTGAAGGGCACCTTCGGCACCAACCCCGCCCAGTACAAGGCGGCGCTGGACGACATCGCGGAGGGCCGGATCGACGCGGGCTCCATCATCAGCTCCACCGTCGGGCTCGACGGCCTGGCCGGCGCCTTCACCGAGCTCGCCAGCCCCGGCGCCCAGGCCAAGATCATCGTTGATCCCGCGGCCTGAGCGCGGGGATGGTCAGTCGATGAGCCAGGCGACGGCCGTCAGCGTGCCGGGGGCGACCTCGGTGAAACCCGCGTCGCGGATCGTGACGGCGGCGCGGGCGACGGCCTCGGCCCAGGGGACGTCGACGATGTGGGCGGGGGCGCCCGCGGCCAGCCAGGCGTCCCGGCTCTCGGCGGGCAGCCCGCGGTAGAGCAGGTGGGCGGCGTGCCCCGCCTGGGCGGCGGCCTTGCCCGTGGTCATCTTCGCGTCGGCGTTGAGGACCAGCGCGCAGTAGGGGGCGCCGGGCTCCTTGGTCGGGCCGGGCTCCAGGTCGGTCCCCGCGACCTGCATCTTGGCCAGTTCGGGCGGAAGGTCCTCGATCGGGCACGGCGGGTAGGCCCTGACCTCGGCGCCCGCGTGCGCGACGGTGACGCCGGGCGGCCGCTCGGCGTCCCGCCAGCGCGCCCCGCGGGCCCGGCGGGTCACCTTGCGGATGCGTCCGTCCTCCCACAGCCGGACGGCCTCTTCGAACTCGCCGGAGGCCAGCAGCAGCACGACGGCGGTGGCCGCGGCCTCGCAGAGGGCCTCGTGCGAGGGCGGGTCCCGCTTCTCGACGCGCAGAACCAGCGGCAGCGCCCTGGGCGCCCCGCCTTCGGGATCATCGTTCAGCACTAACGGAGATGAGATCATGCTCTGAGGTTAAGGCAGGACCGTTCCTAGGATCACGGGGGCTCGACGATGTTGCAGGTGTCCAGCCGGGAGGTCTACCGGAACAGATGGCTGACGCTCCGCGAGGACGTCACCCGTCTCCCCGACGGCTCCCCCGGCCTCTACACGGTCGTCGAGAAGCCGACCGCCGCCTGCGTCATCCCGTTCGAGGACGACGGCTTCCACCTGGTCGAGCAGTACCGCTATCCGCTGGGCCGCAGGTCGTGGGAGTTCGTCCAGGGCACCTGGCCCGCCGACGGACCGCCCGGCGAGGAGCTCGCCCGGGCCGAGCTGGCCGAGGAGACCGGGCTGCGGGCGTCCGGGCTGACCCTGCTCGGACGGCTGGCGATCGCGCCGGGCCTGACCACCCAGGAGTGCGACGTCTTCCTGGCCACGGGCCTCACCGCCGGGGCGCCCGACCGGGAGGAGACCGAGCAGGGGATGGAGCAGCGCTGGTTCTCCCGGGCCGAGTTCGAGGCCATGATCAGGGACGGGATCCTCTTCGACAACACCACCCTCGCGGCCTACACCATGTTCCTTCTCGCCACATCGTGAACAGACGGCCCGATCCGGACGTCTTATACCTGCGCACTTCTGGGTAGGGCGACTTCTGACTTGCCGGGGGGCGAGGCAGCGGGGAGGTTCAGGTGACGGAGACCGGCGTGATTCCCGGGACCGGCACGTACTTCGTGGGCATCGACATGCCCCCCGGCCGCTACCGCTGCGAGAACGGCAAGAACGGCTGGTGGGTGCTGTTCTCCGGCGAGGGCGGCTCCCGTCCGGTCGGCGCCTGGCCGCTGGATCCGGGCCCCGCGGAGGTCGACATCGCCGAGGGCGACTTCGCGTTCGAGACGCACGTGCCGTCGATGTGGACCCTGGTCGCCCCCGCGACTCCGGAGCGCGCCGCCCTGCGGCCCGTCACCGACCCGACGCTCCGCGCCGACCTCGACACCGTGGTGGCGCGGCGCGGCCCGCTGCTGCGGTCCTTCCCCTTCGCCGCGCTGGCGGGGGCGGTCCTGGCGTTCTTCCTGCTCGACGGCGACCTGCGGTGGCTGGTGATGGGGGCGGCGATCCTGGCGGCCGCCTCCCGCCGCCTCCTCGACGACATGCGGCGCGCCCGCGCGCTCACCGCGCGCACCGACCGGTTCCTGACCGTCGACGCCTTCGACACCGAGGCGAGCGAGCTGCTGGGCCGGGTCCAGCACTCCCTGGACACCGTCCGGTCGGCGAAGGTCGTCGCGGACGGCCTCCTGGAGGGCATCGATCCGGCCGTCGAGCTGCCGCGCCAGGAGTGGGAGATCGCCCAGATCCTGGCCCGCCAGTCCAAGCTCCGCCGCGACGCCGCCGCCCTGACCCTGTCGCCGCAGATCACCGAGGCGCTCAAGCCGCAGCAGGACAAGCTGGCGATCTCCGTCGCCGCGGTGACCCGCCGGGTCGAGGCGCTGGAGAAGTACGCCGCCCGCACCCGGGAGGCCGACATCGCCTACCGGGCCTGCCGCCAGCTCGAGGATCTCGCCTCACACGCCCACGAGTACGACGAGCTGCTCGCCGACTCCGTCCGCGACGACCTGGCCGTCCCGGCGATCGAGCGCCTCACCGAGCAGTCCGACGAGCTCCTGCGAACCCTCCAGGACCGCCTCGACGACGCCACGGAGGCAGCCGAGCTGCTGCCCCCGGGGCGTCCGGTCGAGTAGCTCAGCTCGCCCCGTACACCGGGTCGGCGTCCGGGGCCTCCGCGAGGAGCTTGTCGACGGCGGGGCCGACCTCGGCGGGGTCCCAGCGGGCGCCGCGGTCGACGCGGGGGCCGTGCGTCCAGCCGTTCGCGACGCCGATGACGCCGCCCTCGACCTCGAAGATCCGGCCGGTGACGTGCCGGGCCTCGGCGCTGCCCAGCCAGACCACCAGCGGGGAGACGTTGCCGGGGTGCATGGCGTCGAAACCGGACTCGGGCTTGGCCATCATCGCGGCGAAGGGGCCCTCGGTCATGCGGGTGCGGGCGGCGGGGGCGATCGCGTTGACGGTCACGCCGTACCGGGCCATCTCCTCGGCGGCGATGAGCGTCATCGTGGCTATGCCGCCCTTGGCCGCGCCGTAGTTGCCCTGGCCGACCGAGCCGAGCAGGCCCGCGCCCGAGGAGGTGTTGATGATCCGGGCGTCGACCGTGTGGCCGGCCTTGGACTGCTCGCGCCAGTAGGCGCCCGCGTGCCGCAGCGGCGCGAAGTGGCCCTTGAGGTGGACCCGGACGACGTCGTCCCACTCCTGCTCGCCCATCGAGACCAGCATCCGGTCGCGGACGAACCCGGCGTTGTTGACCAGGACGTGCAGCCCGCCGAAGGCGTCGAGCGCCGAGCGGATCAGCCCGGCGGCCCCGTCCCAGGAGGCGATGTCGTCGCCGTTGGCGACCGCCTCGCCGCCGAAGGCCCTGATCTCCTCCACGACCGACCGGGCGACCTCGCTGGTGCGGTTCCCCGCGCCGTCGAGCTCGACGCCCAGGTCGTTGACGACGACCCGGGCTCCCTGGCGGGCGAACTCCAGCGCGTGCTCGCGCCCGATGCCGCGCCCCGCCCCGGTCACGATGACCACACGGCCGTCCACGATTCCCATTTTGCCGTCTCCCTTGAAAGGTGCCGATGAACTAGAGGTGCTGCTGGGCGATGTAGTTCCAGGCGGGCTGCTCGCCGCCGCCGTCGATGGTCAGGGTCGTGCCGGTGACGAACGGCTCGGCCCCCAGGTAGAGGCAGGCCCGCGCGACGTCGTCGGGGACGGCCATCCGCCGGGCCGGGATCGTCTGCCGGATCGCCTTCATCGCCTCCTCGCCGCCGTAGTGCTCGGCCTGGTCGTCGCCGCTCTCGATCAGCCCGACCACCAGGCTGTTCACCCGCACACGGGGCGCCCACTCGGCGGCCAGGCAGGCGCCGAGGTGGTGCAGCCCGGCCTTGGCGGCCCCGTAGGCGGCGGTGCCGGGCGACGGGCGGGTGCCGCTGACCGAGCCGATCATGATGATCGCGCCCTCGTCCATGACGGTGCGGGCGGCCTGCGCGACGTGCAGCGGGCCCAGCAGGTTGAGCTCGATCACCCGCTGGTGCAGGCGCGGCGAGGCGTCGGAGGCCAGCGCGTAGGGTGAGCCGCCCGCGTTGTTGACCACGACGTCGAGACGGCCGTGCCGGGCGATGACCGCCTCGACCGTCCGGGCGACGTCCTCGGGGTCGCGCACGTCGCAGGGGAGGAACGACGCGCTCCGCTTCCCGTAGTCGTGCTCGACGTGGGGAGCCTCCCCCGGGTCCTTCCTGGCGCAGACGACGACGTCCGCTCCGGCGCTCAGGAAGGCCCGGGCGATGCCCGCGCCGATCCCCTTCGTCCCGCCGGTGACCAGCACCGTCTTGCCTCGGTAGTCATAGCTGACCGTCATCGGATCCTCCTCGGTGCCGCATGCTACGGTACCAAGCAAGCGTTAGGTGAACATCAATGAGGGTGGGGTATGGGGATCACGCGTACTGTTGCCGCTCCCGGCGTGGCCGAGGTGGTCGTCGACGCGCCGCCGGTCAACGCGCTGACCGTCCAGGGCTGGTTCGACCTCGCCGACACGATCACCGCCGCCGGGCGCGACCCGGAGATCCGCGCGGTCGTGCTGCGGTCTGAGGGCCGGGGCTTCAACGCGGGCGTCGACATCAAGGAGATGCAGCGGACCGAGGGGTTCGACGCGCTGCTGGGCGCCAACCGCGGCTGCCACGCGGCGTTCAAGGCCGTCTACGAGTGCGAGGTCCCGGTGATCGCGGCCGTCCACGGCTTCTGCCTCGGCGGCGGGATCGGGCTGGTCGGCAACGCCGACGTCATCGTCGCCTCCGACGACGCCACCTTCGGGCTGCCCGAGGTGAAACAGGGGGCGCTCGGCGCGGCCACCCATCTGGCCCGGCTGGTCCCGCAGCATCTGATGCGCGCGATGGTCTACACGACGCAGACCGCGACCGCCGCCCAGCTCCACGCGTTCGGCTCGGTGCACGCGGTCGTCCCGCGCGAGGCCCTGCGCGACACGGCCTTCGAGGTCGCCGCGCGGATCGCCGACATGGACCCGTTCGTGATCCGCCGGGCCAAGGAGTGCCTGAACGGCATCGACCCGGTCGACGTCAACCGGTCCTACCGGTTCGAGCAGGGCTTCACCTTCGAGCTCAATCTCCAGGGCGCGGGCGACAAGCACCGCGACTCCTTCGTGCGGCGGAGCGGATCCCAGGACAAGCAGGACGAGGCGGAGGGCTGATGGGCGTTCAGATGACGATCGAGGAGGTCGTCGGCTCGCTGGAGAGCGGGATGACGATCGGGATCGGCGGATGGGGGTCGCGGCGCAAGCCGATGGCGCTCGTCCGGGCGATCTGCAACTCCCCCGTCACCGACCTCACGGTGATCTCCTACGGCGGGGCGGACGTCGGGCTGCTCTGCGCGGCCGGGAAGATCCGCAAGCTGGTGGCCCCGTTCGTGACCCTGGACTCGATCGCGCTCGAACCGCACTTCCGGCTGGCCCGGCAGAGCGGGGCCATCGAGTTCGAGGAGTACGACGAGGGCATGTTCATGTTCGGCCTGTACGCGGCGGCCCACCACCTGCCGTTCCTGCCGACCTACGCGGGGCTCGGCTCCGACGTCCTCGCCACCAATCCTTCGCTGAAGACGGTCAGGAACCCCTACGGCGAGGAGGAGCTTCTCGCCGTCCCCGCGCTGAAGATGGACGCCGCCCTGGTGCACCTCCAGCGCGCCGACGCCCGCGGCAACGGCCTCTACCTGGGCGGCGACCCCTACTTCGACGACCTGTACGCCAAGGCCGCCGACCGCACCTACCTGTCGTGCGAGAAGCTCGTCGACACCGCCGACCTGCTCAAGGAGGGCCCGGTCCAGGCGCTGCTCGTCAGCCGCGCCCAGGTCGCGGGCGTGGTCGAGACGCCCGGCGGCTCCCACTTCACGACCGGCGACGACGACCGGCGTGACGAGAGGTTCCAGAAGTTCTATGTCGAGTCGGCGGCCGACCCCGAGAAGTGGGCGGCGTTCCGCTCCCGCTTCCTCGACGGGGACGAGGCCGCCTACCAGGACGCCGTCCGCGCCTGGCGGGAGGAGAGCAAGTGAGCACGCTGACCGCCACCCGCGCCGAGGTCTGCGCGGTCGCCTGCGCGGAACTGTTCCGCGGCGACGGAGAGATCGTGGCCGCGGCCGTGGCCGGGATGACCCCCGCGCTCGGCGCGCGGCTGGCCCGATCGACCTTCGAGCCCGGCCTGCTGACCACCGACGGCGGGCCCTACCTGACGGCCGAGCCGGTTCCGCTGGGCGCCCCCGCCGGGGACGTCGAGGGCTGGCTGCCCTTCCGCGACCATCTGTGGCTGGTCCTGAACGGCCGCCGGCACGTCTGGCTCGGGCCGTCGCAGATGGACAGGTTCGGCAACTGCAACATCAGCCACATCGGCCCGGCCGACCGGCCGAAGTCGCAGCTGCTCGGCTCGCGCGGCGCCCCCGGCAACACCCGGATCAACACCACCAGCTTCTGGGTGCCGCGGCACTCGCCGCGGGTGTTCGTGGAGAAGGTCGACTTCGTGTCCGGCGTGGGCACCGACCGGGGGGCGTTCGAGCTGCGCGGGGTCGTCACCAACCTGGCGGTCCTGGACTTCGCCACGCCCGACGGGCGGCTGCGGCTGCGCTCGGTCCACCCCGGCGTGAGCGTCGAGGACGTCGTCGCCGCGACGGGCTTCGAGCTCGTCATCCCCGACGAGGTGCCCGGCACCAGGCTTCCCACCGCCGAGGAGCTGCGGATCATGCGCGAGGTCCTCGACCCCAAGGGCATCCGCGAGCGCGAGGTCCCGTCGTGAAGACCGCCCTCACCGAGCTGACCGGAATCCGCTACCCGGTCGTCCAGACCGGCATGGGGTACGTCGCGGGGGCGGGGCTGGCCGCGGCCACCTCCGCCGCCGGCGGCCTCGGCATCGTCGCCGCCTCGACGCTCTCGGTCGAGGAGATGACGGCCGCGATCCACAAGATCAAGGACCGCACGGACGCGCCCTTCGGGGTCAACATCCGCTCCGACGCCGACGACGCCGCCGACCGGGTCGAGATCATGATCAAGGAGGGCGTGCGGGTCGCGTCCTTCGCGCTGGCGCCGTCCAGGGAGCTGATCGGCCGGCTCAAGGACGCGGGGGTCGTGGTGATCCCCTCGATCGGGGCGCGGCGGCACGCGGAGAAGGTCGCCGCGTGGGGCGCCGACGCCGTGATCGTCCAGGGCGGGGAGGGCGGCGGCCACACCGGTCCCGTCCCGACCACGGTCCTGCTCCCCGACGTCGTGGACGCCGTCGACATCCCGGTGATAGCCGCGGGCGGCTTCTTCGACGGCCGCGGCCTGGTCGCGGCCCTGTCCTACGGCGCGGCCGGGGTGGCCATGGGCACCCGCTTCCTGCTGACCTCCGACTCCCCCGTCGGCGAGGAGGTGAAGAAGGTCTACCTGGGCAAGTCCGTCCGGGACACCGTCGTCACCACCCGGGTCGACGGGATGCCGCACCGGGTCCTCACCTCGGAGCTGGTCGCCCAGCTCGAGTCCGCGGGACGGGCGTCGGGCCTGTTCCGGGCCGTCCGCAACGGCGCCCGGTTCAAGAAGATGTCCGGGATGTCGTGGGCGTCGATGATCCGCGAGGGTCAGCGCATGAAACACGGGCGCGAGCTCACCTGGGCCCAGGTCCTGATGGCCGCCAACACCCCGATGCTGCTGAAGGCCGCGATGGTCGACGGCCGCGCCGACCTGGGCGTCATGGCCTCGGGACAGGTCGTGGGGCTCATCGACGACCTGCCGTCCTGCGAGGAACTGATCACCCGGATCATGGCCGAGGCGGAGGCGGCTCTCCGGGCCCTTCCGCGTGTCTGAAATGCCCGCTATCTTCTGCGAATGCCCCCTCGCGCTGTCGCGGCGCTGACCACGATCGCCCTGGTCATGCCGCTGCCGGCGGGATGCTCGTTCCCTCCCCGGGAGGAGCGTCCCGCCGCCGGCCACCCCCGTCTCCCCGGCCTGAGCCGCACCCCCGCCTGGACGATCGAGGCCGCCCAGTTCGGCGACCCCGGCGGCGGCGGGAACGTGGCAGCCGACGGCCTGTTCACCGTGGGCACCGCCTTCGCCCTGGCCTACACCGCGACCAGGGACTTCAACGAGATCGTGCTCCTGCGGGCGGCGACCGGGAAGGTCCTGCGGCGGCTGCCCGTCCCGCGCGGCACCGAGGTCCGGGCCGACCGGGCGGGACGCCGCCCGGTCCTGGTCGCCGAGAGCCCCCGCGACACCGTCACCCTCGACCGCTGGATCCTCGACGAGGAGGGTGAGGTCCGGCACACGGCCACCCCCCTGTCCCCTCCCACCGCCTACGCGGGCGGCTACCTGTTCAGCGGCGCGAAGCTCGATCCCGCCCGGCGGCGGCTCGCGGACACCACGACGGTCGCCGACGAGTCCGGCGACACCGTCACCGAGATCGACAGGCCCTCCTCCGGCCCCGGCACCTTCGACGTCTTCGGCGACCTGGCCGTCATCGACCGCGTCCGCGTCCTGGACCTGAAGCGCGACGGCCGCCGCCTGACCACGATCCGCTCCCGCGAGGGCGCCTCCGCCGCCTCCGTCCACGGCCTGTACGCGGGGAAGCTGCTCGTCTCCTGGCGTATCGGCGACCGCGGAAGATCCCTGCTGACCCTCAACGACGCCAGGACGGGCCGGACGGCCTGGACCCGCGAGCTCGCCGGGTTCACCGCCCTGACCGCCCGCGAGGTCGCCTACGAGCCCACCGAGCACCGGCTGATCGTCACCGACCGGGCGGCCCGCCTCCATCTCGCCCTCGACATGGAGACCGGCCGCACCGTCTGGAAGCACAGCGGGCCCGCCCTCTTCGGCCTGGCCCTCCCGGACGTCTACTACCTCGCCACCGCCGCCTGGGAGCCGTTCCTCCCCCACCGGGCCGGCGGAAGGCCTCCCTACGTCTCGGTGACCGTCCCCAAGGGCGCCCACGTCCGCGAGCTGACCGCGGCTCCCGCCGCCCGCAGCTCCGACGGCTACGCCCTGGTCCGCCGGGGCGGCTCCCTGTACGGGTTCCCGCTCACCTGACACGTCCGATTCCTTCAAGACCTCCCGGGCCCCGGCTGCCTAGGTTGGGAGGATGGAAGCGAGACTTGATCTGATCGGGCTGGTGGTGGCCGACATGGCCGCCTCACTGGCGTTCTACCGGCTGCTGGGGTTCGACATCCCGGCGGAGGCCGACTCCGAACCGCACGTCGAGGTGGAGCTGCCCGGCGGGCTGCGGCTCGCCTGGGACCGCGTCGACGTGGTCCGGAGCTTCGACCCGGACTGGAACCCGCCGTCGGGCGGGCACCGGGTGGCCCTGGCGTTCAGGTGCCCCGGCCCCGCCGAGGTCGACGCCGCCTACGAGCGGCTGGTCAAGGCCGGGCATCCGGGCCGCAAGGAGCCGTGGGACGCCTTCTGGGGTCAGCGGTACGCGATCGTCCACGACCCGGACGGCACCGCGGTCGACCTGTTCAGCCCGCTGGGCTGACGGGCGCGAAGGCCGTCGGCGCGACGCCGGTCAGCGCCCTCACCTCGCGGGTGAGATGGGGCTGGTCGGCGTAACCCGCGACGGCCGCGGTCTCGGCCAGGGGACGGCCGGAACGGACCAGCTCCAGGGCCCGGCCCAGGCGGTGGACCCGGGACAGGGTCCGCAGGCCGTAGCCGAAGGCGTCCAGGGAGCGGCGGTGGAGCTGGCGTTCGCTGAGCCCGGTCCGCCGCGCGCAGTCCGCGACGGGCACCCCCTCGGCGAGGGAGGCCAGCACCCCGGGCACGATCGGGTCCGGCTCGGCCCGCAGGCCCGCGACGGCCTCCGCCAGCACCCGTCCCGGCACCCGCGCGGCGGCCAGCCGCTCCGTCAGCTCGCGGACGGCCCCGGGCGCCCACAGGTCCGCCAGCGGGACCCGGGCGTCGCGGAGCTCGCGGGCGGGCACGCCGAGGACCGCGGGGCCCCGGCCGGAGGCGAAACGCAGCCCGGTGATCACCTCACCGGCGCCCGTGGCGGCCAGATGGGGGCCGGTGTCCGGGCCCGCGACGACCAGCTCGTCCCTGATCCAGAGCAGGTCGAGGCAGCCGTCGGGAATGACGCGGGCCACCTCCGCGGTGTCCGCGCGCCTGGTCCAGAGCGTCCCGCCGGGGACCTCCCGCTCCCGGTACATGCCTCCAGCATGCCCCACGATCGCCTGTGCGTCAGGACGAGCCGCGGACGACCAGATGGGTGTCGAGGATCCGGGGCGAGAAGAACTCGATCTCCTGGATCCGGGCGATCAGCAGCTCCGACATGGCCCGGCCCATCGCCTCGACCGGCTGGTGGACCGAGGTCAGCGGCGGATCGGTGTGCCGGGCGGTCGGCGAGTCGTCGAAGCCGACGACGGCGACGTCCTCGGGGATCCGGCGGCCGGCCTCGCGCAGCACCCGCATCGCCCCTATGGCCATCGGGTCCGAGGCCGCGTAGACGGCGTCGAGGCCCGGGTCCTTGGCGAGCAGGTCGCGCATGGCGTGCTCGCCGCTGTCCTCGGAGAAGTCCCCGTGGGCGATCAGCTCGGGCCCCGGATTGACGTCGCGGTAGCCCTCGAGACGGTCCACGCCCACCTGCATGTCCTGCGGGCCGGTGATCGTCGCGATCCGTCTCCTGCCCCGGTCGGCCAGGTGCTGGACGGCCAGGCGCGCCCCGCCCCTGTTGTCGGCGTCGACGTAGGCGACCGGCGTGTAGCCGGGCGCCGAGCCGACCATGACGATCGGCAGGCCCCGGTCCTCGAGGTGGCCGGGCAGCGGGTCGTCCCCGTGCAGCGAGACCAGGAGCGCGCCGTCGACGTGCTGCCCGGTCAGGTACCGCTCCAGCCGGTCGTGGTCGGCGGGCGACTGCGCCATCGCCAGCAGGAGCTGGAGGCCCGTCTCGGACAGGCCCGCGCTGATCCCGCGGATGATCCCGGCGAAGAACGGCTCCCCCCAGACCCGCTCCTCCGACTCCGACACGACCAGCGCGACGGTGTCCGTGCGGCGGGTGACCAGCATCCTGGCCGCCCGGTTGGGGACGTACCCCAGCTCGTCGATGGCCAGGAGCACGGCCTCACGGGCCTGCGGGCTGACCTTGGGCGAGCCGTTGATGACCCTGGAGACGGTGCCGCGGCCTACCCCTGCACGTGCGGCGACCGACTCCAGGGTCGGTTTCTGTTCAGCACTCACGAAAGACCATTGTGCCTGGCGACGTCGCCGAACCAGCGCGCGCTGGACTTCGGAGTGCGCACCTGGGTGTCGTAGTCCACGTGGACGAGGCCGAAGCGCTTGCCGTAACCCCAGCCCCACTCGAAGTTGTCCATGAAGGACCAGGCGAAATAGCCCTTCAGGGGCACCCCGTCGGAGATCGCGTCATGGCAGGCCCGCAGATGGCCCTCCAGGTAGGCGACCCGCTCGGGATCGGCGCACTCGCCGTCCACGAGCTCGTCGGGGTAGGCGGCCCCGTTCTCCGTGATGTAGAGCGGGACGGCCGGGTACTCCTTGGCGACCCTGGTGAGGATCTCGTGGAGGCCCTCGGGGTCGATCTCCCAGCCCATGTCCGTCACGGGACGGCCGCCGTGGACGAAGGCCACGTGCTCGGCCCCCGGCCACGGCGACGCCCCCGCGAACGGGGAGGTGGCCACGTGCCCGTCGGCGTCCGGCAGGCCGGAGACCGTGTGACGGCTGTAGTAGTTGATCCCCAGGAAGTCGATCGGTCCGCCGATCACTCCCATGTCGCCCGGCTGGATGGCCTCGTCGAAGCCGAACGGCTCCAGGTCCTCCAGCACGTCGACCGGGTAGGAGCCCTTGAGCAGGGCGTCCAGGAAGAACCGGTTCTGCAGGCCGTCGACGCGGCGGGCGGCGTCGAGGTCCTCCGGCGCGTCCGAGGCGGGCGAGACGGCGTAGAGGTTCGGCGCGGCGCCGACACGGCCCTCCCCCGAGCGGAGGATCGGGGCGGCGAGGCCGTGGGCCAGCAGCAGGTGGTGGGCGGCGCGGACCGCGGCCCTGGAGTCCCGGACGCCCGGCGCGTGGTCGCCCGAGCCGTAGCCCAGGAAGGCCGCGCACCACGGCTCGTTGACCGTGATCCAGTCGTGGACCCGGTCGCCGAGGGCGTCGTGGGCCACCGAGGCGTAGTCGGCGAACCGGTAGGCGGTGTCGCGGGCGGGCCAGCCGCCGGCGTCCTCCAGCTCCTGCGGCAGGTCCCAGTGGTAGAGCGTCGCGAAGGGCGTGATGCCGACCGCGAGCAGCTCGTCGGCGAGCCGCCGGTAGAAGTCGAGGCCCTGCTCGTTGGTGCGGCCGTTCGGCCGGATCCGCGGCCAGGACAGGGAGAACCTGTACCCGGTGACCCCGAGGTCCGCCATCAGCGCGACGTCCTCACGGAAGCGGACATAGTGGTCGTTGGCCACGTCGCCGGTGTCGCCGAGAAGCGTGCGTCCGGGTGTGTGGGCGAAGGTGTCCCAGATCGACACACCCCGTCCGTCGGCGTTGACCGACCCCTCGATCTGGTAGGCGGCCGTGGCCGTGCCCCAGACGAAACCCTCCGGGAACCCCCGAGCGATCATGCCTTCACGGCTCCTTCCATGATGCCGCCGATGATCTGGCGGCCGAAGAGAACGAAGATGACGATCAGAGGGACGGTCGCGAGCGCGGTCCCGGTGAACATCAGCGTGTAGTCGTTGAAATAGGTGCTGTTCAGGCGCGAGATGGAGAGCTGGACCGTCGGGTTGTCCGGGGTGAGCACGGCCAGCGGCCAGATGAACTCGTTCCAGGTCTGCATGAAGGTGAACAGCGCGAGCACCGCGATCGCGGGGCGCAGCGCCGGCAGCACGACGCTCCAGTAGATCCGCAGCGTGGAGCAGCCGTCGACGCGGGCGGCCTCGATCAGCTCGTCGGGCACCGCCTGGGCGGCGTACTGGCGGATCAGGAAGACCCCGAACCCGTTCACCAGGAACGGCACGATGACGGACTTCAGGTCGCCGGCCCAGCCGAGCTTCACCATCAGCATGTAGAGGGGGATGATCCCCATCTGCTGGATCGGCACCATCATCGTCAGCAGCACGACCAGCAGGAGGGCGTTGCGGCCCTTGAACCTCAGCTTGGCGAAGGCGAAACCGGCGAGGCTGGAGAACACCACGACCGAGAGCGTCACGGTGGTGGCGACGATCGCGGAGTTGCCGAGGCCCAGCCAGAAGTGGGCGTCCTCGGTGTCGGACAGCCGCTGGAGGTTGTCGCCGAACATCCCGCCGGGCAGGATCGGCGGCGGCACGGAGCTCACCACGTCGTTGCCGCGGGTGGCGACGATGAACATCCAGTAGATCGGGAAAGCCGAGAGAAGCACGGCGACGACGAGCGTCACCTTGGTCATCCATGTGGCCCGGTTGATCATTTCGCGCCTCCGATCCGGCGGGTGAGCAGGAAGCTGATCACGGAGACGATCAGGATGAGCAGGAAGAGCATCCAGGCGACGGCCGAGGCGTAACCGAAGTCGAAGTCGCGGAAGCCGCGCTCGTACATGTACATCGCGATCGTCTGGGACTGGCTGAGGGAGCCGCCGCCCACGTCGCCGTTGTTGAACAGGGTCGGCTCGGTGAACAGGGACAGCCCGCCGATGGTCGAGATGATCGTGACGAACACGATCGCCGGCTTGAGCATCGGGATCGTGATCGACCAGAACATGCGCCGGGTGGTCGCGCCGTCGATCGAGGCGGCCTCGTAGAGGTCACCGGGGATGGACTGCATCGCCGCCAGGAAGATCAGGGCGTTGTAGCCGGTCCACCGCCAGTCGACCATGGTGGCGACCGCGGTCCAGGACGACCACTTGTCGGCCGTCCAGTCGAGGGTGCCCTCCTTGCCGAGGATCCAGTTCACGAACCCGTAGTCACGGGCGTAGAGCTGGCTGAACACGACCGACACCGCGACGATCGAGGTGACCAGCGGGAGCAGGATGCCCATCCGCATGACCAGCCGGAAGCGCAGCTTCTTGTTCAGCAGGTTGGCCAGGAACAGCGCGCCCAGGATCTGCGGGATCGTCGAGAGGACGAACATGCCGAGCGTGTTGTAGACGGAGTTCCAGAAGTCGGCGTCCTTGACCAGCTCGCTGTAGTTCTCGAACCCGATGAACTCCCGGTCGGAACCGGCGAGCTCCCAGTCGTGCAGCGACACCCAGAAGGTGAACAGCAGGGGGAAGAAGCCGAAGACGGCGAAAAGCAGGAAGTACGGAGATACCAGGGCGTACGGTGCGGCCTTGATGTCCAGCCAGGTCGCCAGGGAGCTGCGGACCGGCCGGGCGGAGAGGCCGGCGGCCGGGGGCGCCTTCGGCGGCGGCGCCGACCGGGTGCGCACGGAGTTCATGAAGGGCCTTTCGAGGAGGCGGCGGTGCCGCCGGGACCGGGTCGCGATCCCGGCGGCACCACAGACGGTCGGGGCTATTCGGCCTTCTTGCGGCCGTCCTCGAGCGCCTTGGTCCAGGCGTCACCGGCCGAGAGCTTGCCCTGGTCCAGGGCGACCAGGACGTCCTCGAAGGCCGTCCGGACCTCGTTGTTCTTCGCGCCGAACGAGACGGGCTTGAGGTTCAGCGCGGTAGCGCCGAAGATCTCACCGACGGGGGCGTTGTTGAAGTAGTCGTTGACGAACCCCTTGACGTCGGGGTTCTCCAGCGCCTGCTGCGACGACGGCAGACCGCCGGCCGTCTTGAACTGCGCGACGAGCGCCTCGGGGGTCGTGAGGAACTTCAGCAGCTCCACGGCCTCCTTCGGGTGCTTGGACTGCGCCGGGACGGCGAGGAACGAGCCGCCCCAGTTGCCGCCGCCGCCCGGGGGCACCGCGACGTCCCACTTGCCCTTGTAGGCGTCGCCGGCCTTCTCCTTGATGACGCCGAGCATCCACGACGGGCAGGCCATGGTGGCGAAGGTGTCGCGCTTGAACGCGGCCTCCCACGGCTTGTCGAAGGTCTTGAGCTTGGCGGTCAGGTCGTCCGCGTGGAGCTGGGCGACGAAGTCGAACGCGGTCTTGACGGCCGGGTTCTTGTCGGCGATGTAGGCCTGCGAGGCGTCGAAGTAGGTGAAGCTCGTGCCGGCTCCGGCCTCCTGCGCCAGGCGGGTGTTGAACAGGCTGGTGGGGCCGTCCACCCACTTGGTGCCCTTGACCTTGCTCTGGAACTCCTTGCCCTTGGCGATGAAGGCGTTCCAGTCCGGCAGGAGCTTGGAGACCTCGGCGCGGTCGGTCGGCAGGCCGGCCTTGGCGAACAGGTCGGTGCGGTAGCACAGGCCCATGCCGCCGACGTCGGTGCCGAGGGCGATCTGCTTGGAGCCGTCGGCGCTGGAGCCCGCGGTCCACTTCCACGGGATGAAGTTGCCCTTGACCTCGGCGGCGCCGTACTGGTTCAGGTCGAGGAACTTGTCGGGCAGGCTCCGCATGCGCGGCATGATGCCCTCTTCGATCATCACGATGTCGCCGGCGCCCGACCCGGTCTCCAGGTACTGCAGGAGCTTGGGCACGTAGACCTTCTCGTGCTCCTTCTCGTTGCGGTGCTCGATCTTGACGCCCGGGTGGCTGGTCTCGTACTGCTTGAGCAGGTCGAGGAAGCCGACCGTGCCGAAGCTGTCGACGGTCAGCTTGATCTCGGACGCCTTGGTGCCGCCGTCGCCCTCCTTGTCGTCGGAGCAGGCGGCAGTGGTAGCGGCGAGGGCGCCGGCCAGAATCGCGGCGATCACGGCGGATCGACGGGTGAACTGCATGGGGATGTTCCTCCCAGGACGGGGGTGGGGTGAAGACGGTGCTTGCCAGCACCTGTGGGAGCGCTCCCACGCATGGAACAGCCCCGAGTGAGATCACGTCAAGTGGCCGATATCCAACCGTTATCCCGGAGAAGACCAAGCAAGCGCTTGCGTTGGAAGATGTTTCGCGTTAGTTTCCTCACATGCCCTCGGGACTGTTCTTCCAAGTGATCGTCGAACTCTCCCGGGCCCGAGCCCGTCGCCTGCGGGGGAAGGATCGCGCCCCTTCCGCCGCAGGCGGCGTCCACGTCTCGGGCCGTTCGGCGCACGTCGCACGCGGCGGCGGGACGCGTCGCTCCCCCGTCCGGGTACGGTGCGGCCGATGACCCGCCAGAGCTTCTCCGGCCGTGCGGCGATCGCCGGTATCGGCATGACCGAAATCACCCGTGCGTCGGGGGTGACGCCGCTCGACCTCGCGCTGACGGCCTCCCGCGCCGCGCTCGACGAGGCCGGGATCGACCGGCCCGACGCGATCCTCAGCTACCACCTGAACGACTCCGCTCCGGTGCTCTACCTGGCGCGTTCCCTCGGCATGGACGAGATCGGCTGGCACAACGAGATCTACGGCGGCGGCACCCAGTGCGCGTCGATCCTGGCCGACGCCGCGATGCTCGTGGCGAGCGGCCTCGCGGAGAACGTGCTGGTCTACCGGGCCCTCAACGGCCGCTCGGGCCGGCGCATGAACACCCTCGGGCTCAAGCTCGGCGAGGGCACCGAGGAACAGTTCACCCACCCCTACGGCATGGCCGGCCCGGTCCACCAGTTCGCGCTCGCGGCGCAGCGGTATCTGCACGATAGGGGCCTGACCGAAAACCACCTCGCGGAGGTCGTCATCCGGTCGCGGGCCAACGGCGCGGCCAATCCCCGTGCCCTCGTCCGCAAGCCGATGACGCTCGAGGACTACCGCGCCGAACCCATGATCGCCTCACCTCTGCGGCGTTCGGACTGCTGCCAGGAGACCGACGCCGGCTGCGCCCTGGTCGTCACCGGGCCGCGTCCCGGGGCGCCGCGCATCCACGCCGTCGTGCGCGGGGGCGGTTCGGGCTGCTCGACGATGGACAAGGCCGAGGACGTCACGCGGATCTTCGCCCACTACGTCGCGGACCGCCTCTGGGAGGCCGCCGGGATGAAGCCCGCCGACATCGGCTCGGCGCTGCTCTACGACGCCTACAGCTGGCTCGTCCCACGCCAGCTGGAGGACTTCGGGCTGCTGGCCCGCGAGGACCTCAAGGACGGCCTGAGCGCCGCCCTGGACCGCGTGAACCCGCACGGCGGCCTGCTGTCGGAGGGGTACGTCCACGGGCTCAACAACACCGCCGAGGCCGTCCGGCGGGTCCGCGCCACCGGCGTCCCCGCCCTGGTCACGGGCTTCGGCGGCAGCTACGGCTCCGCCGCGGTCCTCACCCCGGGATAGCGGAGCACGCGAAGGCCCCCGGCGCATGCGCCGGGGGCCTTCGCAACGTGTGCTCTAGTGGACGACGATGCCGTCGAACATGACCTTGAGGTAGTGGTCGGACAGGCCCTTGGCGTTGAGCCGGCCGCCCGGGCGGAACCAGCGGACCGCCACCCAGATGGTGTCGCGGATCATGCGGTAGGTCAGCTTCGGGTCGATGTCCTCGCGGAACGTGCCCGTCACCTGGCCTTCCTTGATCGCGGTGATCCACATCTTCTCGACCTCGTCCTCGGCCTTGGTGAGGTACTCGAAGCGCTCCAGGCCCTTGAGGTAGTTCCAGTCGTTCTGCATCACCGTGATGGCGGCGCGGTGCGGTTCGAGCGTGTTGAAGGCGATCCGCACCAGCGAGGCGATGATCTCGTACGGGGTGCCGCCCTCGTCGATCACCGCCCGGTTCTGCGCCATCAGCTCGGTGAAGAAGTTGGACAGGATCTCGTCCACGATCGACTCCTTGGAGTCGAAGTGGTGGTAGAGGCTGCCCGACAGGATGCCCGCCTCGTCCGCGATCTCACGGACGGTGGTGGCCTGGAAGCCCTTCCTCGCGAACAGTTCCGCCGCCAGCTTGACCAGGTGGTCGCGGCGTTCGGAGGCGAGCGCGGGGGTTCCCTTGGCACGCCGACGACCGGTCGTGCCCTCCTTCGCGGGAGGCTTCGCCCGGCCGCTGTTCGTCGAGGTAGTCACCGTTTCACTATAGCAAGCGCTTGTTACAGCAGGTCACGAAATCAGGTACTGTACGGCCACCCTTTCGGCGACCGCCGGGGTGATGCATTCGGCGATGAACGCCTGGTGGTCCGGGTGGTCCCGGTAGGTCACGAAATCGGCGTTGGAGTCGAAGTCCGCGACGACCACGAAGTCCTTGTTCCCCGGATTGATCCCCGCGCCGTACTCGTACCGCCTGATCTGCGGAATCAGCCCCGGCAGCCGGGAGAGTCCCCGCGGGATCGCCTCGATCTGCGCGGCGGTCGCGTCGGCTCGGTAGGTGAACATAACGACGTGTCTGATCATTCCTCCAGCTTAAGTCCGGAAGCGGCCCTGGCAGATCCGGGACCGGAGGGGTCAAAATCAGATAATGGACAGGCCCCGCAACTCCCTCGCAGCGCCCGTCGCCGGTGTGGCGATCCTCATCGCGGTCCCCGTCGTCGACGCTCCCGGCTGGCTGCACCGGCTGTCGTTCGTCGCCACGGGGCGGCCGCTCGCGCCCGAGCACGCGCTGCTGCTGGGGCTCGCCGTCCTGATCGCGGCGCGCGGGCTGATGCTGGGCCGCCGGGCCGCCGCGTACGGATTGCTGCTGGTGGTCGGGCTCGGGGTGCTGGCGGCGGTCGCGGGCGAGGACCCGCTGTGGCGGCTGCCGCTGCTGCTCGTCGCGGCCCTCGCGCTGCTGCGGACCCTGGAGTCGCTTCCGGTCAGGCCGCATCCCTCCCGGGTGCGGGCGGCCCTGCGGACGGTCGCCACCGTCGTGCTCGTCGCGGCCGCCGCGTGCCTGCTGTTCGCCCGGGTTTCGGTCACCTCCCTGCCGCACGACGCGGTGGCCGGGCTCGGTGGCAGCCTGGACGTCGAGGGCGCCTCCTGGCTGCCGATCGCGCTCGGGCTGCTCGGCTGGATCGGGCTCATCGCGGCCGTCCAGCTCCTGCTCGCCCCCTCTCCCGCGCCGGTCCCCGGCGACGAGTCCGAGCGTTCGCGGGTGGCCGAGCTGGTCGCCGAGCCGGGCTCGGGAACGCTCGCGCCGTTCGCTCTGCGGCAGGACAAGACCTACGTGTTCGCTCCGGGAGGGCGGGCGGCCATCGGGTACCGGGTGCTGTTCGGGGTCGCGGTCGCGGGCGGCGACCCGGTCGGCGACCCCCGGTCCCACGCGTCGGCGATGGGGGCGTTCCTGGCGATGTGCCTGCGCAACGGGTGGCGTCCCGCGGTGCTGGCGGCGGCCTGCGACTGGCCCGGGATGAAGCAGATCGGGATCGGCGACGAGGTCGTGCTGCGGCCGCCGGAGTTCACGCTGTCGGGCCGGTCGATGCGGAACGTGCGGCAGGCCGTCCAGCGGACGGTCAACGCCGGGGTGACGACGGAGGTACTGCCGGAGAGGGAACTGTCACCCTCGCTGAGGGCCGAACTGCGGGAGATCGCGCGGCTGTCCCTGGGCGGAGCGGCCGAGCGCGGGTTCTCGATGAACCTCGACGAGCTGCTGACGGGGCGCCATCCGGGCTGCGTCGTCGCGGTCGCCCACGCCGGCGGCCGGGCGGTGGCGTTCCAGCGGTACGCCTCCTGCGGCTCGGGCCTCTCCCTGGACGCGATGCGCCGCCACCCCGACGCCCCGAACGGCGTCCACGAGCGTCTCATCGCCGACCTGGTCGCCCAGGCCCGCGTCCCCGAGGTCTCGCTGAACTTCGCGGCCTTCCGCGAGCTGCTCGACACCAAGGACCGCACCGCGGCCGAGCAGGTCGGCTACCGGGTCCTGCACCTGCTCGACCCGCTCATCGCCGTCGAGTCCCTCTATCTGTTCAACCGCAAGTTCCGCCCGTCGTACCAGCCGCGCAGCGTCGTCTTCCGCTCCTGGTCCGACCTCGCCTGGGTCGCCGCGGCGCTCCTCACCCTCGAGTTCGGCCGCACCGCTCCCCCGCGCGCCGAAGCCGTCACGGCCCCCGAGACCCGGCTCGAGCACCCCTAGAGCCCGTTTCGGGCCCCTAGCAGGACGCATGTCTCGCCCGCCCAGGAAGGAGCTGCTACATTACCAAGCGAGCGCTTGGTACATACGACGGTATAGGAGCGACGCGACACCATGAAGTTCTCGACATTTCACCTCTTCCACCGTTTCCCTGGCCAGAGCGCGAAGGACGTGTACGACTACCAGATCGAGGTCGTAGAGCTCCTGGAGGAACTGGGATTCGACGGGGTGTGGCTGGCCGAGCACCACTTCCGCGACTACGGGCAGATCAACAACATCTTCACGATGCTGGCGAACCTGGCCGCCCGGACGGAACGGCTCAGGCTCGGCACCGGCATCGTGGTCCTCCCCCTGCACAACCCGATCCGCGTCGCCGAAGAGGCCGCGATGGTCGACATCCTGTCCAACGGACGGGTGCAGATGGGCGTGGGCCGCGGTTATCAGGCCATCGAGTTCGAGTCCTTCGGCATGTCCCTGAGCGAGGCGCGCGACCGGTTCGACGAAGCACTGAACATGATCATTGAGCTCTGGACCGGCGACGACGTCCATTTCCAGGGCAAGTTCTACGGCTCGGGCCACCCCATCACCCTGGCGCCCAAGCCCCTCCAGACCCCGCACCCGCCGATCCACATCGCCGCCGTCTCCCCCGAGACCGTCGAGATCTACGCCGCCCGCGGACTTCCGATCATGGTCGACCACGGGACCCCCTTCCGGAAGATCGCCAAGGCCGCCGAGACCTGGCACGCCACCGCCGCCGCCCACGGCGTCGACTCCGACTCCGTGGAGCTCATCGCCGCACGCGCCGTCTACGTCGCCCCCACGATCGAGCAGGCCCGCGCCGACCAGGCCCGGTTCGAGGAGTCCTTCGACCGCAAGCGCATCTTCAACGACCAGAGCGCGCCCATCGACTCCAAGACCGGCGCCATCGCCAAGGGCTTCGAGTACTACGACGGCAAGTACCTCAAGGGCGGCTCCGTCGGCAACGACTTCCGCTGGGAGCAGCTCGAGGTCATCGGGGACCCCGAACGCGTCATCAACCAGATCAAGATGGTCCAGGAGATGGGCTACTCCGAGATGCTGTGCGACTTCGGCTCCACCCGCCAGCTCCCCATCGAGGAGATGCGCAAGACCCTGAAGTTCTTCGCGGCAGAGGTCATGCCCGCGTTCCGCTAGTCGGCTGTGCGCAAGGAGGCGCTGAAGATGTCGGTACACCAGCTCACGCTAGGTGACGTGCTGGGCGAGCATCGCCGTGGCCGTCCGCTGGACGTCGCGGCCGTCGACGGGGACGTCCGCCTGACCTACCCGGAGCTCGACGCGCGGGTCGACCGGCTCGCGAACGCCCTGGCCGGGGCGGGCGTGGAGAAGGGCGACCGGGTGCTCTGGCTCGGCCAGAACTCCTTCCGGATCCTCGAACTGCTGCTGGCGTCCGGCCGGCTGGGCGCGATCCTGTGCCCGGCGAACTGGCGGCAGAGCGCCGACGAGCTCGCCTACGTCCTGGACGACCTCACCCCCAGGGCCGTCGTCTGGGAGGAGTCCGAGGCCGTCGCCGAGGCCCGCGAGGGCTGGTCCGGCACCGCCACCTGGCTGAAGTCCGGCGACGAGTACGAGGAGTTCCTGGCGGCCGGCGCCGACGGGGCCCCCGCGGCGCCCGTCACCGAGGACCTGCCCGTCCTCGCGCTGTACACCGCGGCCTTCGACGGCCGTCCGGGCGCCGCGCTCCTGTCGCACCGCGCACTCATCGCGCACAGCGAGGCCCTGCTGCACCAGCGGCAGATGGAGAACGGCTTCACCTTCCTGGCCTGCGGCCCGATGTTCCACGTCGGCACGAACATGTTCGTGCTGGCCACCTTCCTGCTCGGCGGCAAGAACGTCTTCACCCCCGCCTACGAGCCGAAGGAGGTCTGCCGGCTCATCGAGGCCGAGAAGTGCACGCAGGCGTTCCTGTTCGGCCCGATGATCGACGGCCTCGTCGCGGCGAACGAGGGCGGCCAGTACGACCTGAGCTCCCTGCGCTTCGTCTCCCACACCCCCGAGTGGGACGCGATGATCACCGTCGACGACTCGCCCTGGTGCGCGTCGAAGATGGGCGGCTACGGCCAGACCGAGGTCGGCGGCATGCTCACCTTCCTGGGCCTCGGCATCGGCGGCCAGGGATACGCGGGCCGCTCCAGCACCCTGGTCACCGTGCGGATCCTCGACGCGAACGGCGTCGAGGTCGCGCCCGGCGAGGTCGGCGAGATCTGCGCGCGCGGCTGGTCGCTGTTCAGCGGCTACCACAACCGCCCCGAGCTCAACGCCCAGAAGGCGATCGGCGGCTACCACCACACCGGTGACCTGGGACGCCGCGAGCCGGACGGCACCCTGACCTTCATCGGCCCGAAGCTGCGCATGATCAAGTCGGCGAACGAGAACATCTACCCGGCCGAGGTCGAGCGCGCGCTCAAGACCCATCCGTCGGTCGCCGACGCCGCGGTCATCGGCGTCCCCGACGACCGCTTCGGCCAGACCGTCAAGGCCGTCGTGGTCCTCAAGCCCGACGCCGAGGTCTCCGAGGACGCCATCATCGAGCACGTCCGCGGCGAGATCGCCTCCTACAAGAAGCCCCGCCACGTCGCGTTCACGGCGGCGATCCCCAAGAAGGGCTACACCCCCGACTACGACGCCCTCGACGCCGAGTTCGGCGGCGGCGCCTACCCCGGCTCCTGACGCTTCCTCCCCTCCCCGCCCGGGAGCCCCGCGGCCCGCCCCCCACCGCGGGGCTCCCGTATTCCCCGGCCTCAGTGGCCGGCCGTGACCGGCCCGAAGACATGGCTGCCCGGCGCCGACGGGCTGTCGCCCGCCCAGAACTCGTACCAGTACACGGCGAACTCGTCGTGCGACAGATGGCCGTCGGCGTTCAGGTCGAGCCTGCCGAACGCCTCGGTGGTGTCCGTGGGCCGCCCGTTCCACGCCTCGATCAGCCGGTTGTACTCGCCCTCGCTGATCCGCCCGTCGGAGTCCTCGTCGAGGGCCTCGAACATGGCGTCCGCCGTCGCCAGGACGGCCCCCGGAGTGCCCGGCAGCAGATCGACGGTCGCCAGGACGTCCTCGATCGTCACCCCGTCGGGCGATCCGGCGTCGTCGGCCAGCGCCGTCCACCAGCCGAGCATCACCGCCCGCAGCCGCGCCCCGTCCCCGGCCCTCCGCAGCGCGCACCACCGCTCGGCGAGCGCCTCGAAGTCGGCCGCCCGCAGCCGCCCGTCCCCATCCGTATCCATGGCGTCGAAAACCCGCCCCACCTTCAACCGCTGAAAGTCACTGGCCATTCACCCATCGTGACCAACGGCCTCGCCCGCCAAAAGTGACCACGGCGATCGGTTTCCGTGACCCCGGCCCCGTCCCCCCGGCCGCCCGGCTAGGAGAGCCCTCTACGCAACAAGACCCAGACGTGCCGTTCGACGCGGAGAACGGCTCCATCGGGGTTCTTCCCGTCACGGAGGTAGATGGCCGCACCAGCGGCGATTTCCACACAGTTTTGCGCGCCACTGTGAGAAGACCTACGCCAGGGGGTAGTGAGCCGCGAGGGCGTCGTCACGCAGAGCCTCCTCGATCAGAGCAATCTCGTTGGAGGCCTGCCGCAGCTCGCTATTGATCTATACAGGCCTTCCGTCATGAGTGTAAGGGCCATGTAAGGATCTGCCTACTGGAAGGTCACTTCTCCATCTCGTCCGCGGCCTTCAAGATCAGATCACGGGAATCGGCGGGACTGGCGGTCCAGGTACGAAGATCTTCGAACCTCTCGCGATATTCGATGATCTCCTCCTCCCGGCCGGTGAGGATGCGGCTACGGCCACGATGGTTCTCCAGGTACAGAACCTCACCGAGATCGGCGTCGAACTCCATCAGCACGATGGGGCCTCGCATGCCGTAGTGCGCGCCCTTGGCGAACGGAATGACCTCGACGGTCATGCTCTCGTCCTCGGACTGCTCGGCGATCTGCCGCAACTGCCTGGGCATGATGCTCCGGCCATGCGGGAGCGTGGCCCCCACCTGCCGCCGGATCGCCGCCTCGTCGAGGATGAAGAAGCGATACGGCCGCGGGTCGCGGTCGGCCAGGTAGTCCTGACGGCGGATCCGGAGATCGACGAGGGCGTCGACCTGGTCATCACCGAGGTCGCCGACGAACTCCCTGACGATGATCCTCGCGTAGTCCGGGGTCTGCAGGAGGCCGGGAATGATCGATGGCTCGAACTGCCGGATATAGGAGGCACCCGCCTCATACCCCAGGAGCTCGCGGAAGTCGGGGCTGTCGAGGGGGTAGTTCTGCCACCACCCGCGTTCCCTGGTGCCCTTGGCCAGACCAGTGAGGCGTTCCAATTCTGTGGCGTCCGTCACATCGTAGAGGCGGAGCAGCGCCTGGAGATCGGGGGTCGACACACTGACCGCACCCCCTTCGATACGAAGGATCTTCGAGGTCGACCAGTCGAACTGGCGGGCGACCTCCTCTTGCGTTTTACCAGCTAGACGACGCAATCGGAGGAGTTCTCCGGAAAGCATGGCCCGCTGCACGATGGGCCCCAGATTCGTCGTCATTGCCATCCCAGCTCTCCGGCCCCAAAGACCACCGACCACGCAACGGACACTTTGCCCTCAACCGCCACTCGAGCGAACGCCAGCGCGTCATACGACTCACTCGCTGGAAGCGTACCCAGCAAGCCGCTACTCCGCAGACCAGATTCAGCAAAGCGCAAGTCGCGAATCTATCACGGCGATCTGCTACCTTGCAGATAGTGCCATACAGATGGCACCCGACATATCGCAGACCCACATAACGCCGAGCACAGAACGCAATGCCTCTGCCGGCAACACGAAGGCCGCCCCCCGTTTTCTCACGAGTCCCGCCTGGACAGCTTCGAACTCGCGAGGAACCGGTGGACGGCCCCAGTACCTCCCAAGGAGGCATGTATGTGCATCTCGACTTTGCCGCTTCGAAGTGACGCCTGTCCAGCGGTTCAAGGTGAGACCTCCGTGCTCTCATGCCGACCGGTCTTCCGAACGAGCCCGCAGGAGGCATCGTGATCGGGTTTCAGGAGGCTCAGGTGAACCTCCCCGTGCATCGCAGCATCATCGGCATCGACGTGGAGAAGTCCACCGGACCCTTGCGGACGAACCCCGTCAAGCAGGAGATCCGCCAGGAGCTCTACCGGATGACCGAGCAGGCTCTGGCCGTCACCGGTATCGGCGATGGCGACCGCTGGCCCTTCGAGGACCGGGGTGACGGGCTTCTCGGGCTCATCCATCCGAATGTCCCCAAGGCTCTTCTCCTCACCAGGTTCATCCCTGAGCTGGTGCGGCAGCTGAACCTCTATGACCTGGGCCTGTCCCCCGAGGAGCGGGCGCGCCGCAGCATCAGGCTGCGCGTCGTGGTGCACGCCGGCGAGGTGCACCAGGACGAGAAGGGCTGTTTCGGGGAGTCCTTGGACGTCGCCTGCCGGATGCTGGACTCCCCGCGGCTCAAGCGGAGCCTGAGCCGGTCGGCCTCGGCTCTCGCGCTCGTCGTCTCCGAGCAGATCTACTGGGACGTCGTCCACCACGGCTACGAGGGGCTCCAGCCGGGTGGGTTCATTCAGGACTTCCACGTGCTGGTCACCGGCCGGCGGCACCGGGCCTGGACCCATCTGCCGGGAGAGAACGGAGCGAGAAGAGGCCGGTTGAAGCCGGCCCTCGCCCTGTTCTCGCCGGTCGACCTCTCGCAGCAGCAGGATCGGTCGGCCTGACCACGACGCTCAGAGGACGGCGACGGGGTTGATGGGGCTGCCGGTGCCGCCGTCGATGGCCAGGGGGGAGGCCAGGAAGAGGAAGTCGGTGCGGGTGGATGCGGAGAGGTCCTCCAGCCAGAGCATCTCGGCGAGGTAGACGCCGTGGCGCCACAGGAAGAGCATGTGGAGGTCGTCCTCCAGGGACTCGTCGGCGCCCTGGTGGGCGTTGAGGCCGCTGATGGCGGCGTTGTCCGAGGCGACCATGCAGACGTCGCGCTCGGCGAGCCAGCGGCCCGCGTCCGCGGACAGGCCCGGCTGCCCGGACCAGTACTTCTCCGGGGAGTCGTACCAGGCGAGCGGCCAGCCGGTGCGGACCACCGCGACGTCGCCGGGGCGGACCTCCAGGGCGCAGTCCTCCAGGTCCTCCGCCGTGATGCGGTCGCCGGCCGCCAGGTGGGGGACGCCGCGGAACTTCGGGATGTCGAAGAAGACGCCCCTGGCGACCACCGGGCCCGCCTTGTCGATGCCGCAGCGGGTGGCGCCGTAGGAGCGGACCCGGTCGGCGGGGTGGCCGTTGTAGAGGCTGTCGCCCGACCACATGTGGCAGAGGGCGTCCATGTGGGTGGTCGTGCCGTGCGGGGTGACGATCAGGGCGTCGTCGGCCATCTTCAGGCCCGCGCCGATCGCCCGGGTGCCCGCCGCGTAGTCGCCGCCGTCCACCGACATGAAGTGCTGAGGGAGGGGGCGGCCTTTGAGATGGGGGACGGTGGTGGGCGCGGGGCTCGACGTGGAACCCTTGATCGGGAGCGAGAGGGACAGGACGCGTCCCTCGCGCACGGAGCCCGCAGCGGCGATCACCACCTCGGGGGTCAGCAGGTTCAGGGCGCCGCGCTCGTCGGCGGCCCCCCATCGACCCCAGTTGTTGGTCTCGTCCATGATGTAAGTGAACCCTTTCAGGAGGAAAGCCGATGACGGTGGTGGACGGGCAGTGCGATCCCGCGTTCCAGGGCGTCCGGGACGTCTTCGAGAAGGCCTTCGCGGAGGACCGGGAGACGGGTGCGGCCGTCGCGGTGTTCCATGAGGGCCGGGCCGTCGTCGATCTGTGGGGCGGCACCGCCGACGTGCGGACGGGACGGGCCTGGGAGCGCGAGACCCCCTGCCTCGCCTTCTCCTGCACCAAGGCCGTGACCGCGACGGCCGCCCTGCTGCTGGCCGAGCGCGGGACCGTCGATCTGGCCGCCCCGGTGGACACCTGGTGGGAGGGGTACGGCAGGCACGGCAAGCGGCACACGACCGGCGAGCACCTGCTGTCGCACCAGAGCGGCCTCGCCGCGTTCGCCCGCAGGGTCGAAGCGGCGGAGGCCGCCGACGCCGGGGCGATGGCGGAACTGCTGGCGGACCAGTCCCCGGAGTGGGAGCCCGGCACCGCGCACGGCTACCACGCCCTGACCTTCGGCTGGACGGCCGGGGAGATCGTCCGCAGGCACGCGGGACGGTCCGTCGGCGCGTTCGTCCGCGCGGAGATCTCCCCCGATCTGTGGATCGGCGCGACCGACGCCGAGATCGAGTCCGCGGCCCGCCTCACGACCCGGCAGGGCGTGCCCGGCGGCGGAAGCCGGTCGACCGAGGCCGCCGCCGACCTGCTCAGGCGGCTCGGCGAGGCCTACCTCGATCCGGAGTCGCTGTTCAACCGGGCGCTCAACAACCCGGCAACCTCCTACAACAAGCCGGTCGTGCTGCGCGGCGGCTGGCCCGCCGCCGGGATGGTCACGACGGCGCGCGCCCTCGCCGCCTTCTACGACGCCCTCATCGGCGGAAGGATCCTGAAGGAGGACACCCTGCGAGGAGCGATCCGCCGCAGGGTCGAGGGCCCCGACCGGGTCATGCTGGTCAAGAGCTCCTTCGGCCTCGGCTACATGCGGCCGTCGTCGATGTTCTTCCTGCCGCGGCGGGCCCGGGAGACGGCGTTCGGGCACACCGGGGCCAGCGGCGCGATCGGCGTCGGCGACATCGAGCACGGCCTGGCCGTCGCCTACCTGCCCAACCGCATGGGCGACCCCATCACCGGCGACCAGCGCGCACTCCGGGTGGTCGAGGCGGCGTACGCGGCGATCGGCTGACGTTCCCACGGCTCCGGTTGCCCTCGCTCCGGTGACCCTCGCTGCGGTGCCGGTCACTGCATGGTGATGCCGCCGGAGACCGAGAGGGTCTGGCCGGTGATGTACTCGGCGCGGTCGGTGCACAGGAAGGCGACGAGCGCGGCGATGTCGGCGGGCCGCCCGATGCGGCGCAGCGGGATGCCCTTCGCGAGCTTCTCCAGCAGGCCGGGGTGCTTCTCGGCGACCTGGCGGACCATCGGGGTGTCGGTCGGGCCCGGGCAGACCACGTTGGACGTCACCCCGCTCCTGGCCGCCTCCCTGGCCAGCGACTTGGCCAGGCCGAACAGGCCCGACTTGGTGGCCCCGTAGGCCCCCTCGCCGCCGGAGCCGGCCCGGGCGCCGTCGGAGGAGATGAACACCAGGCGGCCGTGGCCGCGCTCGCTCATCGCCGGCAGCAGGGCCTTGGTGAGCTGCATCGGCGCCCGCAGGTTGATCCGCCACATGAGGTCCCAGTCGGCGGGGTCGCTGTCGACGAACGTCTCGACGATCGAGACCCCGGCGTTGTGCACGAGGATGTCGATGTCGCCCGCCGCCTCGGCGAGGGCGCCGACCGACTCCTCCGAGCCGAGGTCGACCCCGATCGCGACGGCCGAGGGCAGCTCCTTGGCGAAGGCGGTGGCACCGTCGAGGTCGAGATCGGCGACGATCACATGCGCGCCGAGCGAGGCGAGGTCCTCGCAGATCGCCCTGCCGATGCCGCCCGCGCCGCCCGTCACCAGGGCGGTCCGCCCTTCCAGCGAGAGACCGTCCATGTTCAGCTCCAGGCTTTGACGAGCTCGTCGGCCGTGACCCGGGCGGCGAGCAGGCTGATGGTGTTCTTCATGACGGCGTCGCCGTACTCGGCGGGGATGCCGGCCACGGCGTCGGTGACGACCACGACCCGGTAGCCGAGATTGACGGCCTCCAGGCACAGGCCGGGGATGCCGAGGTTGAGCGAGACCCCGACCGCGACGACGGTCCGCACGTCGAGGGAGCGCAGGGTCTGGTCGACGGCCGTCCCGGTGAACGGGGAGAAACCGTGGAAGCGCCGCGACTCCAGGTCGCCGGGATCGGACAGCTCGGGCAGCACCTCGATCGCCCCGGTGCCCTCCAGCATGTGGGCGGGGTCGCGGAGCAGGCCCTTGATGAAGGGCGCGTTGCCGGTGTGGCTGCCCGCCCGGTCGGCGCGGAAGGCCGCGGTGCACTGGAGCACGCGGACCCCCGCGGAACGGGCCGCGTCCAGGGTCCGCGCCGTGTTGGGCACGACGCCCCGCTCGGCGCAGATCCGGGAGAGCTCGGGGAATTTGGCCAGGTCGCCCACCACGCCACGCTGCATCTCCATCACGAGGACGGCCGTGTGCCGGGGGTGCGCCAGCTCTGCAAGGTCGATCGCCACCCGGCCACCATATCTAGCCTAGCGCTTGCTTGGGTAGACGGCTCGGCCCGGACGGCGCACCGGCCGGGCGGCCGGGCGGGCCGCCGAAGTCCGCATCCGGGCGCCGACCTGGGGCGGGGAGCCCCTCCCCTTGTCCACAAACCAAGCGTGCGCTAGTTTGGCCAGCGATGGACCCGACACGCCCCGTCCCCGCGCCGAGCCCGCTCACAGAGCCCTACTGGGAGGCCTGTCGGCGGGGCGAGCTCGCATTGCAGCGCTGCTCGTCGTGCGGGCGTTTCGTTCACTTTCCGGAGAGTTCCTGCCCTTTCTGCGGGGGCGCGAATCTCCCCTTCGAGACGGTGTCCGGCCGCGGCCGGGTCCACACCTTCAGCACGGTGCACCGCGCCTTCCTGCCCGGGTTCACTCCCCCCTACACGGTCGCCTGGATCGATCTCGACGAGGGAGTGCGGGCGTTCGGGAACCTCCTGGCGGAGGAGCCCCGGATCGGCATGGAGGTCCAGGTGTGCTTCGACGAGCTTCCCGGCTTCGGGCCGGTCCCCCAATGGAGAGCCCTATGACCGAGTCCTTCAGCCCGAAGGTCGGCAACGTCATGTACCCCGCCGAGGACGTCGCGAAGGCCGTCGCGTTCTACACCGAGGGCCTCGGCCTGAAGGTGAAGTTCGCCGACGGCACCCGCTTCGCCGCCCTGGACGGCGGCGGCGTCACCTTCGCGATCGCCGGCGAGGAGGAGGACCTGGTGGGAGCGCCCGCCGCCTCCTTCAAGGTCGAGGACGTCGCCGCCGCGGTCGACCGGCTCGTCGCCGCGGGCGCGGAGGTCCTCCGCGCGGCCGAAGAGGGCCCGCACGAGATCCGCGCCGTCCTCCGGGATCCGGCCGGAAACCCGTTCGTCGTGTACGCCCCCGTCCAGAGGTAGGAGACCTTCAATGACGAACTCCCCGTTCTCCAACTACGCCTACGCGATCCTCACGGCGAACGCCCTGCGCACACCGGACAAGGTGGCGCTGACCTACTGCGGCACCCAGTCCTTCACCTACGACGAGCTGAACCGCGAGGTCAACAGGGTCGCCCACGCGCTGCTCGCGGCGGGCGTCGCACCCGGCACCCGGGTCGCGTCGCTCGTCAACGAGACGCTCGCGGTGGCGCGCGTCTACCTGGCGCAGATGAAGATCGGCTCGATCGTCTCGGCGCTCAACCCGTACTGGCCGGCCGACACCCTCCAGGCCGTCGTGGACGGCTCCGAGGCGACCGTGTTCATCTACGACTCCTCCGTGCAGGGCCTCATCGACGCGGTGAAGCCGAACCTGCCCGGCGTGAAGGTCTGGATCGACGTCGCCGACCTCGCCACCGACGGCGCCTCCGAGGAGGAGCCCCCCTACGGCGGCCACGGCAACGACCTGCTCGCCCTCTTCTACACCTCGGGCACGACCGGGCTTCCCAAGCCCGTCCGGCACTCCCACTTCTCCGCGCTGTCGGTCGCCCAGATCTGGACGAACGTGGAGACCACCGAGAACTCCGTCACCGGGACGGGCGCGATCATCTGGGGCATCGGCTTCCCCGCCCTCGTCGGCCCGACCTTCTACGCGGGCCAGAAGCTCGTGCTGGAGCAGGACTGGGGCCCGGCGAACTTCCTCAACGTGGTGCCGCGCGAGAAGGTCACCCATGTCTCGCTGATCCCGTCGTTCTTCTCCGCCCTCCTCGGCAACGACGACCACGAGAAGGCCGACCTGTCGTCGCTGCGGGCGATCATCCTGGGCGGCGAGCCGCTGCTCCCGGCCGTCCGCGACAAGATCAAGGCCCGTTTCCCCGAGGCCGCCATCTACTCCTACTACGGCCAGACAGAGGCGCCTTACACCGTCTTCGGGCGGCAGGACGACGGCTCCCAGCCGATCACCGCGTCCGGGCGGGCCCGCCTGGGCTGCGCCGTCAAGGTCACCGGCCCCGACGGCGACCGGCTGGTCGGCGAGGTCGGCGAGATCAACCTGTCCGGGCCGAACGTCACCTCCGGTTACGACGGGCTGCCCGCCAAGACCGCCGAGTCCCTCAAGGACGGCTGGTTCATCGGCGGCGACCTCGGCGTCCTGTCCGGGGACGGCGTGCTGTCGGTCCTGGGCCGGCGCGACGACGCCATCCTCAAGGGCGGCCAGTGGTCGCAGCCAGCGCAGGTCGAGGAGAAGGCCGTCGAGGTCGACGGCGTCGCCGAGGCCGGGGCGGTCGGTGTTCCCGCGCACGTCGAGGGCGCGGAGGCCTCCGAGCAGAAGATCCTGCTGGCCGTCGTCGCACGGGCCGGTGCCACGCTCGACGCCGAGAGCGTCCGGGCGGCCCTCGCCGAGACGCTCCCCGCCCACCAGGTGCCCGACGCGGTCGTCGTCGCGGAGTCCCTCCCGCACACCACCGACGGCTCCGGCGGCCCCGGCAAGCTCCTGCGCCGCGGCATCCGCGACGCCCACGCCTCCGCCCTGGACTAGCCGGACACGCGCCCCGTCAGAGACGGCCTAGCTGAGAAGAGCACATGAGCTTCGTTCCTGAGCATGCCGTCAAGGCATGGATCTCCGAGTTCGGCGTCGCCGTGCCGAACGGGGTCACCGTTCCGGCCGGCGGCGACGTGGAAGCCGCGGCCGGGCGGCTCACCCCGCCGCTGGTCGTCAAGGCGTACGGGCCCGGGTTGCTCCACAAGAGCGACGCCGGGGCCGTGCGGCTCGGGCTGGGCTCGGCGGCCGGAGCGGCGGAGGCCGCCGCGGAGATGCTGGGCAGGCTCACCGACGCCGAGGGGATCCTGGTCGAGGAGCAGTCCGCGCCGGGCGTCGAGGTGATCATCGGTGCGGTCCGCGACCCCGCGTTCGGCCCGGTCCTGCTGGTCGGCCTCGGCGGCGTGTGGACCGAGGTCCTGCACGACACGGCGCTGCGGCTGCTGCCGATCACCGAGCACGACGCCTACGACATGCTCGCCGAACTGCGCGGTCAGGCCCTCCTGGACGGCTTCCGCGGAAAGCCCGGCATCGACCGGGCCGCCCTGGTGAAGACCATGCTGTCGGTCGGGGAGGCCCTGGCCACCCGGGAGTTCGCGGAGTTCGAGCTCAACCCCGTCATCTGCTCGCCCACCGGGGCCGTGGCCGTCGACGCCCGTCTCATCGAGCCGGCCCCCGCCGGACGGAGCGAGGGGACGAGCCGCGCCGGCATCGTCCCCCCGCTGCAAGAGGAGACGCACGAGGCGGCTAACCCGAAGGTGACATTCGACGCACTGTTCGCTCCGAGGGCCATCGCGGTCGTCGGCGCCTCCACCAAGCGGCCCAACTTCGGGAACATGTTCCTGGGCTTCTACCAGCAGGTTTTCAAGGGCGAGCTGTACGCGGTGCATCCGACGGCGGCCGAGATCGACGGGGTGCCGTGCGTGCCGTCGCTCGCCGAGGCCGACGTCGACTACGCGCTGGTCGCCGTCCCCGCCGGGCAGTGCGCCGAGGTCCTGTCCCAGGCGGCGGGCATCCCGTTCGTGCAGGTCATGAGCGGCGGCTTCCGCGAGACCGGTGACGATGCCGCCGAGGCGGCGCTGAAGGCCGCGATCCCCGAGGGCACCCGGCTCCTCGGCCCCAACTGCATGGGCGTCTACTCCCCCGCCGGCGGCCAGACCTTCATCGGCGGCAAGGCGGGCTCCTCCGGGCGGATCAGCGTGGTCTCCCAGTCCGGCGGGCTCGCGGGCGAGGTCATCAAGGTCGGCGAGGCCCGCGGCCTGCGGTACGCGAGGGTCGCGACGGTCGGCAACAGCCTGGACGTCAGCCCGGCCGAGCTCCTCACCTTCTTCGCCGGCGACGACGAGACCTCCGCGATCGGCCTCTACCTGGAGGATCCGCGCGACGGACGGGCGCTGTACGAGGCGCTCGGGGCGTCCGGGAAGCCGGTCGTCGCCCTCATCGGCGGCCGCAGCGACCAGGGCAGGGCCGCCGCGGCCTCGCACACCGGCGGGATGATCTCCGACGGCCGGGTGTGGCAGGCGCTCGCCCGCCAGACCGGGCTTTCGATCGTGACCAGCCAGGACGATCTGATCGGCGTCCTGGACTTCTTCGACCTGCACGGCGGGCGGACCGTCCCCGACGACCGGGACGTCCTGGTCATCGGGCCGTCCGGCGGGGCCAGCGTCCTCGCCGCCGACGTGTTCGACGCCGCCGGGCTGCTGCTCGGCGCGCTGCCGGAGACCGCCACCGCGCCGCTGAAGGCGCTCGGCCTCGGCGCGGGCACCTCCATCGCCAACCCGCTGGAGATCCCGGTCGGGCCGCGCGGCAACCCGACGCTGGTGTCCACGGCCGTCCAGGAGATCCTGGAGCACCGCCCCTACGCCGACGTGGTGACGCACGTGAACGTGCAGAGCTTCTTCACCTACGGTGACAGCGTCGAGCCGCTGCTGGCCTATGTCGCGGCCGTCGGCGCGCTGCAGGCCGCGGTGCCGTCCACCCGAATCACCCTCGTGACCCGCAACGGCGAATGCGCCCCCGCGGGCGTCGAGGAGCAGGTCCGCGCCACGGCACGTGCCGCCGGCGTCCCGGTCTACCGGAACATGGAAGCCGCAGCCGTGGCCATCTCGGCGGGCAAGACGAGTATTTGGAGTCGATGATGGGTCAGCTTGACGGCAAGGTCGCACTGGTCACCGGCGGCGCTCGCGGCATGGGCAAGTCCCATGTGAAGCGCTTCGTCGCCGAGGGCGCGAAGGTCGTCTTCGGCGACCTGCTCGAGGAGGAGGGCGCCAAGCTCGCCGCCGAACTCGGCGGGGACGCCGTGTTCCTCCGGATGGACGTCACCAGCGAGGCCGACTGGGCCGCCGCCGTGGACCTGGCCGTCAGCACGTTCGGCAAGCTCGACGTGCTGGTCAACAACGCCGGGATCATCAAGGTGAAGACCATCGAGGAGATGACCCTCGCCGAGATGCAGCTGGTGATCAACGTCAACCTGATCGGCCAGTGGCTGGGCATCAAGGCGGTGACGGCGCCGATGCGCGCCGCGGGCGGCGGCAGCATCATCAACGTCAGCTCCACCGAGGGCTTCGTCTCGGCGGCCGGGTTCTCGGCCTACAGCGCCAGCAAGTTCGGCGTCCGCGGCCTCACCAAGACCGCGGCGCGCGAGCTCGGCAAGGACAACATCCGCGTCAACAGCATCCACCCGGGCGGGATCTTCACCGCCATGTCGCTCGACCCCGACATCGTGGCCAACGCCGCGCCGAAGGCCGACGCGTTCATGGCCGCCCTGCCCCTGGGCCGCCTCGGCAAGTCCAAGGAGGTCTCGGGCCTGGTGACGTTCCTGGCCTCCGACGACTCCTCCTACTGCACCGGCTCGGAGGTCCTCGTCGACGGCGGCATGATCACCGGCCCCGGTTACTGAGACTCAGCGCGAAGGACCGCGGGCCGCCCGAAGCGGCCCGCGGTCCTTCGCTCATCCGCGGTCAGTGACCGTGGCCGTGCCCGTGGCCGTGACCGGCGTGCTCGGGCTCCTCCTCGGCGCCGAGGCGCTCGAGCACGGCGTCGGTGTTGAGGAAGAGGTCGTAGAACTCGGCGTGCGTGTCGCGCGGCGGGAACGGCTCGCCGTCGACGGTGAGGATCGACTTCTTCCACACCCAGCGGGCGCCCGACGTGCGCTTGAAGTCGATGACGTTCTTCACGCGCTCGTTCTCGATGGTCATGCGCCACAGCTCTGAGCCGACGCGCTCCACTCCCGGCGTGATGCCGGTGTTCTCGTGGACCTCTGCGGACAGTTCGGCGACGGCCGGCGGCATCCAAGACATGCGCCAACCCTACCGGCGGCGGGCTAGCCTGCGGACATGGAGATCGCGGAGGTGGTCTGGCCCCGGAGCGCCGAAGAGGCCGAGAAGGTTCAGGAGGACTTGCGGGGGCTGGTGCGGGCCGAGGGGGACGGGCGGGAGCCGCGGCTCGTGGCGGGGCTCGACGTGGCCTACGGGGACGATCTGATCGCGGCGGCCGTCACGGTCCTGGACGCCTCGAGCCTGGAGGTCGTGGAGTCCTCCGTGGTGGTGGACCGGCCCGTCTTCCCCTACGTCCCGGGACTGTTCGCCTTCCGTGAGCTGCCCGCGCTGCTCGACGCGCTGCGCGCCCTGGAGACGGTCCCGGACCTGCTGGTCTGCGACGGTCACGGGCTCGCCCATCCGCGCCGGTTCGGGCTGGCCTGCCATCTCGGGATCCTCACCGGCGTTCCGTCGATGGGGGTCGGGAAGACCTTCCTCGTCGGGGAGCACGTCGAGCCGGGCCGGGAGCGCGGCTCGTGGACCCCGCTCGTCCACGAGGGCGAGACCGTGGGACGGACCGTGCGCACCCAGGACGGGATCAGACCGGTCTACGTCTCCTCCGGGCATCTCATCGACCTCCCGGCGGCCGCCCGGCGGGTGCTGGAGCTCAGCCCGTCCTACCGGCTGCCGGAGACCACGCGGAGCGCGGACCGGCTGTCGCGAAGCGCGCTCAGGGAGGCGAGCGGCTGATTACGCTGCGTCCATGAACCCCTACGATCCGTCGGCCATCCTGCGCGACCTCCCCGAGACCGAGCGCTCCTTCTTCGTGGCGCAGTACCGCAAGCTGTGGCTCGGGGCGCTCGACCCCGAGGGGTTCGAGGAGGTGTGGCGCTTCCTCACGACGTGGCGGCTGCACGCCGACCGCTACGGGCCGCCGCCCGGGGAGATCCTGCTGCCGCCCGCCCTGTCGGAGCGGGCCCTGGGCGCCAGGCTGCGGCGGCGGCGCCTCGGCGGCCACCATCGGGCGCGGCTGCGGGCCAGGGTCGCGCGGGACCGGCGGGCCGCGGCCTGGATCAGCTCTCCTCCGCCAGAAGGGTGAGCAGTTCGCCCAGCTCCGCCCGCTGCCCCTCGTCGAGCCGGGTGAACAGCGCCTCGGCGGCCTCCCTCCGGGCCGCCCGCAACGCCTCCCCGACCTCCAGCGCCCGCGGCGTCGGCCGCAGAAGGGTCGAGCGCCGGTTGGCCGGGTCGGGCACCCGGGTGAGGAGCTCCGCCGCCTCCAGGGCGTCGACGATGGTCGTCGCCGACCGGGGGACGATCCCCAGCCTGGCCGCCAGGTCGGACATGCGCAGCGGCGCCTCGGCCCGCAGCACCACCCGCAGGGCCCTGGCCTGCGACGGGTTGAGCCCGAGGGGCGCGAGCGCGTCGGACTGGCCGTGCCGGATGCGCCGGGCGGCCCGCATCAGAAGATCGGCGAGCTGGGCTGGTTCCACATACCGAGCCTAGCTCATCGTCCGCGGGAATAACTGTGAGCCAAGCTCAGTTAGAGCGGATGTCCACGACAGAGAGGGAGGCACCGATGACCGCCCAGAAGAAGATCAAGAAAAGATCCGAGAAGCCCCAGCTGCGCAGGATCCTGCGCCTGTTCCGCCCCTACCGGGGCCGCCTGATGATCGTCGCCGCGCTGGTCGGGCTGTCGTCCCTGGTCTCGGTGGCCTCCCCGTTCCTGCTCCGCGAAGTGATCGACACCGCGCTCCCCGAGGGCCGCGTCGGGCTGCTCAGCCTGCTCGTGGCCGGGATGCTGGCGGTGGCCGTCATCACCAACGTCTCCTCGGTCTTCCAGACCTACCTGTCGACCTCGGTGGGCCAGAAGGTCATGCACGACCTGCGCTCGTCGGTCTACGGGCACATGCAGCGCATGTCGCTGGCCTTCTTCACCCGGACCAGGACCGGTGAGGTCCAGTCGCGGATCGCCAACGACATCGGCGGGATGCAGTCGACCGTCACCTCTACCGCGACCTCGCTGGTGTCGAACCTGACGACCGTCACCGCGACGCTCGTCGCCATGGTCGCCCTCGACTGGCGGCTCACGATCGTCTCGCTGGTCATGCTGCCGATGTTCGTGCTGGTCAGCAGGAAGGTCGGCCGTCAGCGCAAGAAGATCACCTCCCGGCGGCAGAAGCAGCTCGCCCGGATGTCGGCGATGGTCGAGGAGTCGCTGTCGGTGAGCGGGATCCTGCTCGGCCGCACGATGGGCCGCTCGCGCTCGCTGACCGACGACTTCTCCCGGGAGTCCGCCGACCTCGTCGACCTCGAGATCCGGTCGAGCATGGCGGGCCGCTGGCGGATGTCCAACATCCAGCTGATCATGTCGGCGATGCCGGCGATCATCTACTGGGCCGCCGGCGTGGCCGTCTCGCAGGGGAACCCGCTCGTGACGGTCGGCACCCTGATCGCCTTCACCACGCTCCAGGGCGGGCTGTTCCGGCCGCTGATGCAGCTGCTGTCGACGGGCGTCGACCTGCAGACCTCCAGCGCCCTGTTCGGCCGCATCTTCGAGTACCTCGACCTGACGCCCGACGTCGACGAGCCCGCGAGCCCCAGGACCCTGGACCGGGTCGAGGGCCGGGTCCGTTTCGAGGACGTCACCTTCGCCTACGGACCGGACGCCAAGGCCATCGACGGCCTCACCCTCGACGTCCCGGCCGGCAGCAGCCTGGCCGTGGTCGGCGCGACCGGCTCCGGCAAGACCACCCTCAGCTACCTGGTGCCGCGCCTCTACGACGTCACCGAGGGCCGGGTGACCATCGACGGGATCGACGTGCGCGACCTGTCGTTCGCCGCCCTCGCCGAGACCGTCGGCGTGGTCTCCCAGGAGACCTACCTCTTCCACGCCTCCATCGCCGAGAACCTGCGCTTCGCCAAGCCGGACGCCACGGACGAGGAGCTGGAGCGCGCCGCCCGCGCGGCCCGGATCCACGACCACATCGCGGCGCTCCCCGACGGCTACGACACGATGGTCGGCGAACGCGGCCACCGCTTCTCCGGCGGTGAGAAGCAGCGCCTGGCGATCGCCCGCACCATCCTGCGCGACCCGCCGGTGCTCGTCCTCGACGAGGCCACGAGCGCCCTGGACAACGGCACCGAGCGCGAGGTCCAGACGGCCCTCGACGCCCTGTCCGAGGGCCGCACCACCATCACGATCGCCCACCGCCTGTCGACCATCCGCGACGCCGACCAGATCGTCGTCCTGGACCACGGCAGGATCGTCGAGCAGGGTGCGCACCGCGACCTGATCGAGCTCGACGGCCGCTACGCCGCCCTCGCGGGAGAGGCCACCGAGCTCGCCACGCTCCTCTAGCTAGAGGACCGGCTTCAGGTCGTGCCAGCGCTCGGCGGCCTGGAGCTGGGCGGCGAGGGAGATGAGTTTGGCCTCCTCGCTGTCGTGCGCCAGGAGCTGGGCGCCGATCGGCAGCCCGGAGGCCGAGAACCCGGCGGGGACGCTCATCCCCGGCCAGCCGAGGACGTTCCACGGCCAGGCCAGCGGGCAGGAGGCCGCCACGCCCGACTGGGTGCGCTGGTATCCGGCGCCGTCGAACTCGCCCACCCGGTGCGGGAACTGCGCGGTCGTGGGGGTGAGCACGACGTCGGCGTACTGGAAGATCCGCCCCACCCGGTGCCGCAGGTAGGGGTCCATGCGCCTGGCCAGCGGCAGGAGCCGCTTGCCGACCGTGCGGCCGATCTTCGCCTCGAACTCGGTGCGCTTCTCCGGACGGGCTCCGGGGATCGAGTCGAGCCAGTCCGCGACGCCCGACGTCCCGCGCGGGACCAGGCCGAGGGCGACGGGCCCGTAGTCGGGGTCGGCGGGGAAGACCTTGTGGCCGAGATCGGTGAGCAGGCGCCCGATCCGCTCGACGGCCCGGCGGATCTCCGGGTCGATCGGGTTGGGCACGCCGAAGGCCGTCTTGAAGGAGATCGCGATGCGGAGCCTGCCGGGGTCGCGGGCGGCGGCGTCGGCGAAGGGGGTCCTGGGCCGGTCGAGCCGGTAGGCGTCGTCGGGGTGGCTGCCGGTGAGGACGTCCAGGAGCAGGGCGGCGTCCTCGACGGTGCGCGTCAGCGGGCCCCAGACCGTCAGGCCGTTGAAGGGGTCGGTGTGCGGGTACCCCGAGACGCGGCCGCGCTGCGGCTTGATGCCGACGAGGTTGCTCCACGCGGCGGGGATGCGGATCGAGCCGGCGCCGTCGGAGCCGACGGCGGCCGGGACCATGCCCGCGGCGACCGCCGCCGACGAGCCGCCCGAGGAGCCGCCGGGGGTGTGGCCGAGGCTCCAGGGGTTGCGGGAGGCGCCGAAACCGGGCGACTCGCTGAACGGCCACAGGCCGATCTCGCAGGTCCTGGTCTTGCCGACGACGATCGCTCCGGCGGCGCGCAGCTTCGTGACCAGCTCCGCGTCGCGGACGGCCGGGACATGGTCGCCCAGGACCGCGAACGGGGTCGTCTCCCCGGTGATGTCGGTGTCGTCCTTGATGGCGACCGGGACGCCCAGCAGCGGCAGCCGCTCCCCCGCCGCGATCCGCCTGTCGGCCTCCGCGGCCTCGGCCCTGGCCGCCTCGTGGCGGACCACCCGGAAGGCCCCGACCCTGCCGTCGGCCTCGTCGATCCGCGCCAGGGACGCCTCGACCAGCTCCTTCGAGCTCGCCTCTCCCGACGCCGCCAGGCGCGCCTGCTCCACCAGACCCTCGAACACGTCCACACTCCGCCGCTAGTCGTTCGTTCGAACGAACGATATGCTGCCGGGGAAGATTTGGGAAGATGGGGCACGATGAACGACGCACGCGAGCGCATCCTTGACGCCACCCTCCGCCTCATCGGCGAGAAGGGCATCGGCGCCGTCACCAACCGCAGCGTCGCCACCGCCGCGGGGGTCTCCCTCGGCACGCTGACCTACCACTTCGCCAACCAGACCGATCTGCTGCGCGAGTCGCTCAACCGTTTCGTCGACGCCGAGATCGACCGGATCACCGCGATCGTGCTGAACCTGGCCGACGCGGGCCTCGCCCCCGACCAGGCCGCCGAGGAGGTCGAGCGGACCATCGCGGCCCTCACCAACGCCACGGAGCACGTCGCCAACCTGGAACTGCACCTGCACGCCAGCCGCGATCCCGAGATGCGGGTCGCCGCGATCCGCTCGGTCGACGCCTACGACCGGCTCGCCCTGGTCGTCCTGGAGGGGCTCGGGGTACCCGATCCGGCGCGCTACGCGCCCACGGTCGTCGCGCTGCTCTACGGCCTGGCCGTGCGCCGCCTGGCCACCGGCGACGCCAGCGGCACGGGCACCGCCGACGCTCTCCGCCTGCTCCTTCAGGGCGCCCTCGCCGGCTCCTGACGCCCGGCTCCTGACGCCCGGCTCCTGACATGGAGAGAGCGGGCCGGTACCCCACCCCTGGGTTCCGGCCCGCTCGTCAAGCCCCCACTACCCCCGCAACGCGGGTGCGAACCCGAGGGTTCCCATCGGCCTGACTTTTGTCAGGACGATTTGAGCCAGAGCTGGATCTGGGCGCCGCCGAGCAGGTCGGAGCGGTCGACGCGCAGATGGCCGCCGGTGGACTCGGCGAGGCGGCGGGCGATGTCGAGGCCGAGGCCGGTCGAGCCCCTGCCGCTGGAGCCGCGGGCGAGCGCCAGTTTCGGGTCGGGGATGCCGGGTCCTGAGTCGGCGACGAACACGGCGACCGAGTCGCGGCCCTGGTGGAGGGTGACCGCGAACGCCGATCCCTCGGGGGTGTGCCGGAAGACGTTGCCGAGCAGCGCGTCGACCGCGGCGGCCAGATCACCGCGCTCCACGGCGACCTCGACGGTGGACTCGGCGCCGGTGAGCGTCCAGGGCCTGGCGTGGTCCTCGGCCAGGACCGACCAGAACTCCACCCGGTCGCGCAGCACCTCGGACGCGTCGCACACGCCGCGGCGGCCGCCGTCCCTGACCGTTCTGATGATCTTGTCGACCTCGCGTTCGAGCTGGTCGACGGCCTGCCGGGTCTGGTCGGCGACGGGCCCCTCGCCGAGGGCCCCGGCGTTCAGCCGCAGCGCCGCCAGGGGGGTGCGCAGCCGGTGGGAGACGTCGGCGGCCATCTCGCGCTCGGCGGCGAGCAGGGTGACGACCCGGTCGGCCATGCTGTTGAAGGCCTGCCCCGCCTCGACCAGTTCGGGCGGGCCGTCGGGGTGGACGCGCACGTTCAGGTCTCCGGAGCCGAGCGCGCCGGCGGCCGAGGCGAGCCGCTGCGAGGACCGCACGACCCGGGCGCCGAGCCGGTCGGCGACCGCCACCGAGGCCAGCACGAGGGCCAGCGCCACCAGCGACATGATCGCCCAGGCCCGGTGGACGCCCCGTTCGAGGTCGCCCGCCGCCACGACCACCTCGATGACGGCGGTCCGGTCCTGGCCGAGCGCGACCGGCTGGAACAGGACGTACCCGCCGCCGATCCGGACGGTCCTGGCCCGCGTCGCGGCGTCGCCGACCGGGACCGCGGCCTTGCCGGGGCCGATCAGCGCCCCGTCGGGCAGGTGCAGGCTCATCCGGCCGTCCGCGCCGGCCGGGGTCGCGGCGAGCGCCTTCTCCAGGGTCGTCCGGTCGGTGGTGATGGCCAGCGCGGGCCCGATCGCGGCGGCCTGGCGCTCGGCGTCCACGAGGGCCTTGTCCCTGGCGATCTCCTGGACGACCAGGCCGAGCGGGATCAGGAAGGCCAGCGCGACCATCGAGGTGACGGCCAGCGACACCCACAGCAGCGTGCGCCTCACTGGGGGGCCTGGAGCTTCACCCCGACACCGCGGACGGTGTGGATGTACCGCGGCCGGGAGGCGGTCTCGCCGAGCTTGCGCCGCAGCCAGGACAGATGGACGTCGATCGTCTGGTCGTCGCCGTAGGCCTGCTGCCAGACCTCGGTGAGCAGCTCGCGCCGGGCCACGACCCGGCCGGGCGAGGCCGCCAGGTAGGCCAGCAGGTCGAACTCGCGGCGGGTCAGCTCCAGCGGCGCCCCCTCGAGGTGGGCCTCGCGCTGGTCGAGGTCGATCCGGAGGCCGCCGACGACCAGCGCCGCCGGGGCGACCCGGCCGCTGCGCCGCAGCACCGCCGACATCCGCGCCGCGAGGTGCTCCCCGGAGAACGGCTTGGCCAGGAAGTCGTCGGCCCCGGCGTTGAGCAGCTTGACGATCTCCGTCTCGTCGTCGCGGGCCGTCGCGATGATCACCGGGACGTCGGTGAGGCCGCGGAGCATCCGCAGCACCTCGGCGCCGTCCAGGTCGGGCAGGCCGAGATCGAGGATGACCACGTCGGGCGGGGACTGGGCGACCTCGCGGAGGGCGTCGAGCGCGGTGCCGGCGCTGCGCACGACATGGGCCCGGGAGGTGAGATCGCGGATCAGCGCCGCCCGGACCATCGCGTCGTCTTCGACCACCAGAACTGTCGCCATTGCGGCAGAATACGCGGATGCGACGCAAGCTGACCTATGGGACCGTCTGGGCGGCCGCGACGGCCTGCGCGGTCACGGTCTCCTGGCTCGCGGTCAGCCCCGTCCTGCGCGACGCGGCCTTCAGCAGGCCGTCGCCGGTGGCGATCGCCGTCGACCCGGTGAGCACCGAGAGCCCGCCGCCGATGACCGCCCTCCCGTCCGGCCCGCCGCCCACGACCCCCTCCCCCTCGGCGACCCCCGGGCCCGGCGAGACGCCCCGGCCGTCGAAGAGCGGGAAGACCCCCCGGCCGAGCACTCCGCCGCAGACCCGGCGGCCGGTCCCGTCCGGCGTCGCGAAGAGCTACAAGACGATCGGCGGCCGGGCGACGCTCATCATCGGCGCGAGCTCCGCCTCGGTGTTCAGCGCCTACCCGAACGAGGGCTACCAGGTCAGGACCACGACGAACACCTACGAGCTGCGGGTCGACTTCATCACCGCCACGGCCAAGAGCTCCTCGGTGATCGTCACCTGGTACCAGCACCCGCCCGAGGTCCAGCTGTTCGAATACCGGCAGGAGTTATAAAGCCTGTTTTCGGGGCATTCCACGGTTCCCAGAGCGTAGGAGGAACCACAATGGGTTGGGGTTTCCGCAAGTCCATTAAATTCGGCCCGTTCCGTTTCAATATGTCGAAGTCGGGTGTGGGCCACAGCGTCGGCGGCAAGGGCGCCCGCTACACCAAGACCGCCGACGGCCGGAAGCAGATGACCTTCCGCATCCCCGGCACCGGCCTGTCCTGGCGGCGCCCCATCGGCGGCCGCAGACGCTAGATCCCGTAGTCAGATCCCATAGTCGCGGGCGAACTCGGCGAGCTTCGGCAGCGCGTCGCGGGTCCTGGTCCAGGGCCTGACGATGAGCCGGTGGACGCCGAGTTCCTCCCATTCGGCGATCTCGCCGGGGCCTTCGAGTTCATAGGCGTGCACCGTGATCTCGAACGGCCCCGGCGTCTCTCCGCGCAGTTCCCTGAGCCTTTCCAGGCGGGGCCGGATGGTCTTCAGGTTCTGCGGCATGGAGATCCAGCCGTCGTTGCGGGCCGCGCGCCGCAGGGCCGCGTCGGACTCGCCGCCGACGATGACGGGGATCCGCTCCTGGACGGGCTTGGGCTCGAACGCCACCTCCGGGAGGGTGAAGTGCCGTCCCTCGTGGGCCACCACGGGCTCGCTCCACAGCCTCCGGGCGATGTCGATGGCCTCGTCGAGGCGGGAGCCCCTGGTCCTGAAGTCCACCCCGGCCGCCAGCCACTCCCCCTCGTACCAGCCGCTGCCGACGCCGACGGTCACCCGTCCGCCCGAGAGCTGGTCGAGCGTGGCGAAGGCGCGGGCGGTGATCAGCGGATGGCGCAGGCCGAACAGGTAGACGGCCGTCCCCAGCCGGATCCGCTCCGTGACGGCCGCCAGCGCGCACAGGTAGCCGACGGCGTCGAACAGGGGCGTCACCGGGTTGATGCCGGGGTCGCTGGTGCCCGGGTAGGCGGCGGTGGACAGGTCGGTGGCGAAGACGAGGTGCTCGGGCATCCAGACCGACTCGAAGCCGAGGCGGTCGGCCTCGACCGTCAGGTCCTTCCAGACGCCCGGATGCACCAGCCCGAGGGGCACGCCGAATCTCATGTGGTTCTCCCGTCCGCGATGTCCTTGGCACGTGCCGCCTCGGACCGGCGGGAGGGCGGGCCGTAGCCGCCGCCTCCCGAGGTCTCGAGGATGAACGCCTCACCGGCCTGGAGCGGCTGCCGGGTGGCCTTGGTGCCCAGCGGCTCCCTGACGCCGTCCAGGCGCTCCCTGAAGTAGCCTCCCGCCCGTCCGGGCTCCCCTCCGGCGGCGCCGGGCGGCGGCCGGTGCAGGCGGTCGCCGCGGGTGTCGATCCTGGCGTCCTCCAGCATCCGGAGCACGGTCCTGGTGCCGAGGCCACCGCGGTGCTCTCCCGCGCCGCCGGAACCGGGGATCAGCTCGACCGCCTCGATCCTGACCGGCAGCCTGGCCTCGATCGGCTCGACCTGGGGGATGATGTTGCGCCCGCCGCCGAACAGGGCCCCGGTGGCGTCGGGGCCGTCGCGGTCGGCGCTGGCGCCCATGCCGCCGAGGTCGAACGACATGTGCAGCCACGGCCGGGCCGCCCCGCTGACGCTGAAGCCCTGGAGGATCCCCGACGCCGCGACGCCCCGCCCCGGCAGGGCCAGCGTCAGGGCGGCGAAGATCGCCTCCTCGGCGGCGGCGACGGTGCCGAACCGGCCGCCGCCGGGGAACGGGGGCGTGCAGTGGACCAGGGTCCCGGCCGGAAGGCGCACCTCCAGCGGGGCGAAGCAGCCCTCGTTGAGGGGCAGCCCGGGATCGACGTAGCAGCGGATCGCGTACATGACGCCGCCGAGCGTCTGGGAGAAGCCGGAGTTGACGGGCAGCGCGACCTGCTCGTCGGTGCCCTCGAAGTCGATCTCGGCGGAGCCGCCGTCGAGAGTGACGGCCACCCGGACCGTCAGCCCGTCGTCGAGGGTGTACTCGCCCTCGTAGCGGCCGTCGGGGATCTCCCGCAGCGACGCCCGCATCCGCTCCTCGGTGTGCCGCAGGTACTCCTCGACGCCCGCCTCGAACCGGTCGTCGATCAGCTCCTCCAGCCGCCGGGCGGCCACGTTCGCCCCCGCGATGAGGGCGCGCAGATCGCCGGTCAGCCGATCGGGGGTGCGGGAGTTGGCGGCCAGCAGCCGGACCAGATCGTCCACGAGGCCGCCGGCGGTGGCGATCTTGACCGGCGGGAGCTGGACGCCCTCCAGGAACACGTCGGTGGCGTCGGAGGCCATCCCGCCCGCCGAGATCCCCGACAGGTCGGCGACGTGGATGAGCGTCCCGGTGAAGTAGCGGGCGGCGCCGTCCACGAAGACCGGCCGGAACACCAGCAGGTCGTTGGCGTGGATGCCGCCCCGGTAGACGTCGTTGGTCAGGTAGACGTCGCCGGGGCGCATGGCGTCCAGGGGGAACTGGCGGATCACGAACGGCAGCGCGCTGCGCAGGGAGGCGCACTGGATGATCGCGGTGGAGGTGGAGTGGGCGATGAGCCTGCCGCGGGCGTCGAGGACGGCCGCGGCGGCGTCGGCGCCCTCCACGATGAAGGTCGAGTACGCCGACCGCACCACGACGATCGACGCCTCCTCGGCGGCGACGCACAGCGCGTTGCGCAGGATCTCGGCCGTCAGGTCCTCGTTCATGTGCGCTCCAGCAGGACGGCGCCCTGCGCGTCGACGGTGGCGGTCCAGCCGGGCGGGACGAGCAGCGAGCAGTCGGGCTCGGCGATGACGCACGGGCCCGCGGCGGCCTCCCCGACGGGCCGGGTGGCCCGGTCGAACACGGGAACGGTGTGCGGGGCGCCGTCCAGCCAGATCGTCCGGGAGCGGGCCGGGCCGCCTCGGTCGTCCGCGGGGCGCCAGGCGGCGGTGCCGCCGCGCAGCGAGACCCTGACCCGCGCGGTGGTGACCTCGGCGGGATCGCGCAGGGCGATGCCGTAGGCCTCGTGGTAGCGCTTGTAGAACTCCTCGGCGACCCGGCCGAGCAGCTCGGGCGTGACGGGTCCCGGCGGCAGCCCGATCGGGAAGGCGTGGGCCTGCCCGGTGAAGCGGACCCCGACCGACCGGGCGACCACGGCCTCGCCGGTCAGCGAGAGGTCGGCGCGGGCGGCGGCCTCCAGCTCGGTGAGCAGGGCGGCGAGCGCGGTCAGGGTCGCGGAGCTCGCCGAGCAGGACGTCAGATCGCCGACCGGGGCCAGGAAGGTCCTGGCCCGCTCGACCGCGAGCTCGGCGTGCAGGAGCCCGGCCGCCGAGCCGACCCCGCAGTGCGGCGGCATCAGCACCCGCCCGATCCCGAACAGCCCGGCGAGCCGCGCGGCGTGCGTGGGCGCGGCCCCGCCGAGCGCGACGAGGGTGTGCCCGCGCGGGTCGATGCCGCGCCGGACCGTCACCACGTGGACGGCCGAGCCCATCTGGGCGTTGGCGATGTCGTGGATCGCGGTCGCGGCCGTGACGACGTCGACGCCGAGCGGGCCCGCCACCCGCTCGATCGCGGCCTCGGCGCGGGCGAGGGAGAGCGGGAAGGCGAACTCCTCCGCCGACAGGTAGCCGAGCACGAGGTTGGCGTCGGTGACGGTCGGCTCCTCGCCGCCGCGCCCGTAGCAGGCGGGTCCCGGATCGGCCCCGGCCGAGCGGGGGCCGACGCGGAGCGTCCCGTCGACGACGCTCGCGATGGAACCGCCGCCCGAGCCCACCTCGGCGAGGTCGATCGCCGGGATCTTGATGGGGACCCCGGTTCCCGGCCTGCGCCCGCCGAAGCTGCCCTTGCCGCCGACCTGGAACTCGTGGGTGATGCCCGGCTTGCCGCCCCTGACCAGGCCGGCCTTGGCGGTCGTCCCGCCCATGTCGAAGGAGATCAGGTCGGCGAGGCCGCGGGTGCGCCCGGCGTGGGCCGCGGCGATCACCCCGGCGGCGGGGCCCGACTCGATCGTGTAGACCGCGCGGTCGGCGGCCAGCGCCGCCGGCAGCACCCCGCCCGCGGACTCCATGACCTGGACCGGGGCCGCCACGCCGATCCCGCGCAGCCGCGCCTCCAGGTCGCGCAGGTAGGAGGCCATGACCGGCCCGACATAGGCCGACATCAGGGTCGTGGTGGCCCGCTCGTACTCGCCGAGCTCGGGCCAGACGTCGCTGGAGAGCACCACGGGCACGTCCGGGCCGAGGCGCTCGCGCAGCAGCTCGCCGAGCCGCCGTTCGTTCGCCGGGTTGGCGTAGGAGTGCAGCAGGCAGACCGCGACCGCGGCGACGCCGAGCCCGGCGATCTCCCCGGCGGTGACGGTCGCGGCGGCCTCGTCCAGCGGTTCGAGGATCCGGCCGTCCGCGGCGACGCGCTCCGGCACGGCGAACGTGCTCGGCAGCGGGACGGGCGGCTCGACCGGGGCGAAGGCGAGGTCGAACCGCTCCTCCTCCACCCGGGCCTGGCGCCCGAGCGCCAGCATCGAGCGGAACCCGCGGGTCGTCACGAACGCGACCGGCACCCCGCGCCGCTCCAGGATGACGTTGGTCGCCAGCGTCGTCGCGTGGACGAACCGGGTGACCTCGCCCGGGTCCGCGCCCGCGCGGGCCAGGACCTCCGCCACCCCGTGCAGGAGTCCCTCCGCCGGATCCGCCGGGGTCGTCAGCACCTTGAGCGCGTGGACGCGGCCGCCGTCCTCCGCGAGGACCACGTCGGTGAAGGTCCCGCCGACGTCGGTGGCGACGGTGACGCTCACGCGAGCAGGGCCTCTCGGATCCGGGCCCGGTGCAGCCGCTCGTCGCCCCACGAGGCGCGCAGCGCCCACACCCGCGACAGCCACAGGAACAGGTCGAGCTCGTCGGTGTAGCCGATCCCGCCGTGGACCTGGAGGGCGGTCCGCGCCGCGAGGTGGGCGGCCTCGCCCGCGGCGACCTTGGCCGCCGAGGCGTCGCGCCCCGCCGTCGGCAGATCGTGGGTCAGGGAGTAGGCGGCCCGGTGGACGACCGGGGTCGCGAACTCGACCTTGATGGCCACGTTCGCGAGCTGGTGCTTGAGCGCCTGGAAGGTGCCGATGACCTTGCCGAACTGGCGGCGCTGCCCGGCGTAGGCGACGGCCGTCGCGGTCAGCCACCGGGACAGGCCGAGGAGCTGCGCCGCGACGGCCACCGCCGCGTGGTCGGCCGCGGTCCCGGCCGAGGCGGTCTCCCCCGCGGCGGAGAACAGCCGTCGCGTGGCGTCGCCCGACCGGAGCTCCGTCAGCCCGGGCGTCCCCGCCTCGGGCAGCAGCAGGAGGTCGGCGACGTCCGCGTCCAGCAGATACGGGTTCTCGAGGCACCGGACCGAGACCGCGGCCCGCCCCGCGGCGATCCGCGCCGGCCACTCCCCTCCGGCGAGCAGCGGCGCGACCACGGCCGTCTCGACCAGCGGTCCCGGAACACAGGCACGCCCGATCTCCTCCCAGGCCAGCACGGTGTCGAGCGGGGTGAACCCCAGGCCGCCCGCGGACTCGGGGACGGTCGCCCCGAGCAGGCCGAGTTCGGCGAGCGCGGCCCAGGCCTCGCCGCGCCGGATCTCCGGATCGGTCCTGGCGGCCCGCACCAGGGAGGGCGGGCACGCCTTCTGCAGGGTCTCGGCGACGGTCGCGGCCAGCAGCCGCTGGTCGGAGGTGAAGGCGAATCTCATCGGGGCATCCCCAGTACGCGTTCGGCGATGATGTTGCGCTGGATCTCGTTCGTGCCCGCGTAGATCGGGCCGGCGAGGGCGAAGAGGAAGCCGTCCAGCCAGGGATCGGCGAGGGCGGCGTCGGGGCCGCGCAGGTCGAGGGCGATCTCGTGCAGCCTCAGGTCGAGCTCGGACCAGAAGACCTTCATCAACGAGGAGGACGGCCCCAGCTCGACTCCCTCCTGGAGGCGGGCGACCGCGGCCCAGGTGTGCAGCCGGTAGGCGTCGGCGTCGAGCCAGGCCTGGACGGCCGCGTCCTGGAGCGTCCGGTCGGCGGAGTCCTTCGCGAGGGCGAGCAGCCGGTCGGCGACGGCCAGGAAGCGCCCGGGGCTGCGCAGGGTGAGGCCGCGCTCGGAGCTGGTGGTGGCCATCGCGACGGGCCAGCCCTTGCCGATCTCGCCGAGGACCTGGTCGTCGGGGACGAAGACGTCGTCGAAGAAGATCTCGGCGAAACCGGCCTCGCCGTCGAGCTGGGCGATCGGCCGGACGGTGACGCCGGGGGCGTCCAGGGGGAACAGGTAGTAGGTGAGGCCGTGGTGGCGCTGGGACTCCGGGTCGGAGCGGAACAGGCCGAACCCCCAGTGCGCGAAGACCGCGCGGGAGCTCCAGGTCTTCTGCCCGTTGAGCCGCCAGCCGCCGTCGGCCCGGGTGGCCGTCGCCCGCAGGGACGCCAGGTCGCTGCCCGCCTCGGGCTCCGACCAGGCCTGCGCCCAGATCTCCTCGCCGCGCGCCATCTTCGGCAGGAACCGCGCCTTCTGCTCGGAGGTCCCGTAGGCCAGGATCGTCGGCGCGAGCAGGAAGATGCCGTTCTGGCTGACGCGGCCGGGAGCACCGGACGCCCAGTACTCCTCCTCGAAGACCAGCCAGTCGACGATGTCCGCGCCGCGGCCGCCGAACTCCTCCGGCCAGGAGATGACGCTCAGCCGGGCGGCGGCGAGTTTCGCCTCCCACTCCCGGTGCAGGGCGAAGCCCTCCTCGGTGTCCATGGAGGGCAGCCGGCCGGGCACGTTGGCCGCCAGCCACTCCCGTACCTCGGCACGGAGTGCCTGCTGGGCGGGGGTGAAGGTGAGATCCACACCCGCACGCTACCAAACAAGCAATCGCTTGGTACAGTTGCGCCGTGCTGAGAGACAAGGTCGCGATCGTCACAGGAGCGGGCCCCGGTCTGGGCCGCACCCTGGCCCGGCTGATGGCCGAGCAGGGCGCCAAGGTGGCCGTCGCCGCCCGCACGGCCTCGGCCCTGGAGGTCATCGCCGCGGAGTCGGGGGCCCTGGCCGTCCCCACCGACGTCACCGACGCCGGGCAGGTGCAGCATCTGGCGGAGACCGTCCACGCGACCTTCGGGCGGATCGACGTCCTGGTCAACGCGGCCTTCCCCGGCACCCATCGCAAGAACGTGCTCGACATGGACCCCGCCTACCTGGCCCGGTGGCGGGAGGTCGTCGACATCGCCACCTACGGCACGCTCCTGGCCTGCCGGTACGTCGCGCCCTACATGGTCGCCCGGGGCTCCGGCTCGATCGTCAACCTCACCTCGATGTCGTCGCGCGTCGGGTACGCCGGCCGCAGCGACTACGCGGCGGGCAAGGCGGGCGTCCATCTGCTGTCGCACTGCCTCGCCGACGAGCTGGGCCCGCACGGCGTCCGGGTCAACTGCGTGGCCCCCGGCTGGATCGCCAGCGACGTCCTCACCGACTGGATGCGCACCCGCGCGGCCGACGAGGGCGTCACCTTCGAGGACATCCACTCCCGCGACACCGAGGCGATGGCCCTGCGCCGCATCGCCACCGAGGAGGACGTGGCCAGGGCCGTCATCTTCCTCGCGAGCGACCTGGCGCAGGCCACGACCGGCGCCACCCTCGACGTCAACGGCGGTCAGCAGTTCACCTGAGCGCCCGCATGAACGCGTACGGCGCCTGGGCGATCGAGCTGCAGGCAGGATCGGCGTAGGCCTTCGGGCCGCCGGGACACGCCCTGTCCCGGGCCGCGGACCACATCGACAGCCACGCGAACCGCTTCTGCCGGGCGAAGGCCCGCAGCTTGCGCGCGTCGGCCGTGGTGAACACCTCGCTCGCCACGTCGTTGACCCCGATCATCGGGGTGACGGCCAGATGCCGCCACGCGGTCGCGTCGGAGACCTTGAAGACCTTCCTGATCTGCTTCTGCGCCGACCGGGCCGCCTTGATCGCGTAGTCGCCCATCCGTCCCTTCGGAGCCGGGGCGGCGCCGTCCCCGTAGTCCATGGCCATGATGTTGATCGCGCCGACCCTGACCTTGTTCTTCTTGAGGTTCCTCAGGAAGGCGACGCCGTCGGCGGTGAGCCCGGACGGCAGGACGGGCAGCGTGAAGGAGACGTCGAGCTTCGGGTGCTTCTTCTGGAGCGCCCTGACGGCCTTGGCCCGCCGGTCGTTGGCCGCGGCGTCCGGGAGCGCGGCCCCCTCGACGTCGAAGTCGGCCTTGGTGAGCTTGTAGGCGCGGACGACCTTCTCGTAGGCGGCCGTCAGCGCGGGGACCGAGCCGCACGCCAGGGCCAGTTCGGACCCGGCGGCCCCGCCGAAGGAGACCCGGACGTCCCCGCCCAGCTTCCGCAGCGCCCCGATCTTCTTCGCTACGGCGTTGGGCCCCGCCACCCCGCCCCACGTCGGGGCGCAGCCCCCGCCGGACAGCACGAACGCCAGGGTGAACTGCCTGACCCCGGTCTTCTTGGCGACCGAGGCGAGCGGGAACGGCGGATACAGGCTCGCGTCCACGTAGGGCGCGAACGGCACCCGCGCCGCGGCCTGAGCGGGGGCGGCGGGGGCGAACAGGGCCGTGGCGAACAGAGCGGTGGCCAGCAGGGCGGCGGCGAGCAGGCTGGTGGCCGGCGGGGCGGCGGTGCGGCCGCGGGCACTCGGAGGACGGAGCATGCCCGAGACGTTAGGGCTCCCCGGCGCGTCCGGTGCGGTGCTTAAGCGGCGCTTAATCCGGGGCTAAGGCTTACCGGCGTCACGAAGATCGGCTAACGTGGACGCCATGACTGCCGGGTCGGCCACGCGCCGTGCACAGAACGGGTACCCGGCCCTCGTTTGATCACCGGGCGGGCGAGAGGCCCGCCGCCCCCGTCATGAGAAGCGCTGAGAAAGCCACTCGTGACGGGAGGAGGTGAGAGACATGGGTTGGCAGGAATTCATCGGACGCCGCTCCGTCGGTGACGTCATCGACGGCGTCGTCGTCCAGGAGGTGCCGTTCGGTTCGTTCGTCGAGTCCGAAGAGGGCGTCCACGGGCTCGCGTACCAGCAGGCGTGGCCGGTCGGCACGCGCGTGACGGTCCGGATCGTGAACATCGATCCCGAGCGCCGGCGGTTCAGCCTCGAGCCGGTCCAGGCCTGACGGGCCCGGCCGGTGGCCGGTCCGGGGAAGGTCAGATTCCCCGGACCGGTCGCGTCGATTATCGCTGCTCGAAGTCGGGAAGCTGCGGCAACCCGCCCGCGACCAGCGCCTCGGCCTGCTGGAGCAGGCCGGGACCGTACTGGGGATGCGTGAGGATCAGGAAGCGCTCCTCGGCGATCGCCGCGACGACCGCGGCCGCGACGTCCTCCGGCGGGATCCCCGCCGTGACCGTGTCGGTGATGACCTGGTCGATGAACTCCTGGTCGGGGGTCTTCTCGGCCTTGAGCTCGTGCGGGCGGTTGCGCTCGGACTCGTCGATCCTGGTGGCGACGCCGCCGGGGCACAGCACGGACACCCTCAGCTTCGATCCGTTCATCGCCAGCTCGTGCGCGAGGCTCTCGGTCGCCCCGTAGGCCGCGAACTTGGAGATCGTGTACGGCCCGGAGAAGGGCGCCGCGAACAGGCCCGCGACCGACGCGGTGTTCACGATGTGGCCCTCGGAGTCCTGGGCGATCATGCGGGGCACGAACGCGCGGATGCCGTGCAGGACGCCCCACAGGTTGACCCGGAACACCCACTCGAAGTCGGCGACGGGCCGCGACCAGAGCTCACCGCCGGCGAAGACGCCCGCGTTGTTGCACAGCACGTGGACGGCGCCGTAGGTGTCGAAGACGGCGTCCGCGAAGGCCTGGACCTCCTTCTCCTCCCCGACGTCCACGACCTTGGTCATGACCTCGCCGTCGACCAGGGCCGCGGTCCCCATGAGCGCGTCCTGCTCGACGTCGGCCAGCGCGACCCTCATGCCCTCGGCGGCGAACCGGACGGCCAGAGCCCGGCCGATCCCGCTCCCGGCCCCGGTGACGACCGCGACCTTCCCGTTCAGATCTCTCATCAGTCGAACACGATCACAGATCGGGCGACCGCGCCGGACTTCACGTGTTCCACCGCCTCGTTGACCTTCTCCAGCGGCACCCGCTCGCTCACGAGGCCGTCCAGGTTGAGCCGTCCGCGCCGGTACAGGTCGACCAGCAGCGGCAGGTCCCTGGCCGGGACGGCGTCGCCGCCCTGGGTGCCCATCAGCCTGCGCGACCCGAACAGGGTCTGCGGCGCGATCGTCAGCTCCTTCGCCGACGGGCTGCCGACCATGACGGTCGTCCCGCCGCCCTGGGTGGAGTTGAACGCGGCCGTCAGCACGCTGACGTTCCCGGTGACGTCGAAGGCGTAGTCGACGCCGCCGCGCACGATCGCGCCGACCTGCTTGGGCAGGTCCTCCGACATGATCGTGTGGGTCGCGCCGAACTCCTTGGCCAGCTCCAGCTTCGACTCCACCACGTCGGCCGCGATGATGGTCGTCGCACCGGCCAGGACCGCGCCCTGGATCACGTTGAGCCCCACGCCGCCCGCGCCGACCACCAGCACGCTGGAACCGCGCTCGACCTGGGCGGTGTTGATCACCGCTCCGACGCCGGTCACGACGCCGCAGGCCGTCAGGGAGAGCAGGTCGAGCGGCGCGTCGCCCGCGACCTTGACGCACATCGCCTCGCTGACGACGGCGTACTCGGCGAACGACCCGATCCCGATGTAGGGCCGGACGCCCTCGCCGTCGAGGGACAGCCGGGTCGTGCCGTCGCGCATCGTGCCCATGATCGCCGACATCCGGCCGGGCCCGCTGCACAGGAAGGCCTTGCCGCGCGAGCAGTTCCGGCACCGGCCGCAGGGGCCGTTCATCGCCACGATGACATGGTCACCGCTCTTCACCCCGGTGACGCCGGGACCGACCGCCTCGACCACGCCCGCGCTCTCGTGGCCGGGGATGACCGGGAGCTGCCGGACGACGGGGCTCTTGCCGTCGAGCGCCTTCAGGTCCGATCCGCAGATCCCGGACGCCGCGATCTTCACCAGCACCTCACCGGCCCTGGGCTCCTCGACGTCGACGTTGAGGATCTCCAGCGGGGAGCCGAACTCCCGCAGCACGGCCGCGCGCATAGTCGTCATGACGGAAAACTACCACCAAGCACTTGCTTGGTACACGAGGGGAGGGTTGTCGCTCCAGTGATCACAGAATGGTCTCAGCACGTTGACGTGCAGGGAAACGCGTACTTACAGTCCACCCAAGCGAGCGCTAGTTTCAGTATCACGTCGAATCACTGGAGCCACCCCCCATGCGCAAGACAACACGGATAGCGGCGGCTCTCGCCGCCGTCGCTCTGGCCGCCGCCTGCGGCACGACCGAGAACAAGGGCGGCTCGTCGGGCTCCGGCAGCGACGGCGTCACCGACACCTCCATCAAGGTCGGCGGCGTCCTGGTGAAGACCAGCGCCACCGGCTACTCCACCGGCGGAGCCGAGCTCGGCGCCAAGGCGCGCTTCGAGCGGGCCAACGCCGAGGGCGGCGTCAACGGACGCAAGATCGACTTCGTCGGTGCCGAGGACGACAACATGGACCCGGCCAAGGGCACCACGGTCGCCACCAAGCTCGTGCAGAAGGACAAGGTCTTCGCGCTCGTGCCGGTGAGCTCCCCCCAGTTCGGCGGGGCCGCCTTCCTGGAGCAGCAGAACGTCCCGTGGTTCGGCTGGGCGACCGGCACCCAGTGGTGCGGCACCAAGACCGGCTTCGGCTACAACGGCTGCCTGGCGCCCAAGCCCGGAGCGGGCACCCAGACCTGGTGGGGCAACCAGGTCGCCGCCCAGATCGGCGGCGCGGACGGCAAGTCGGCCTTCATCCAGGGCACCGACTCCTCGGCCTCCAAGTACGGCGTCGGCACCATCGGCCAGTCGTTCAGCGCGGCCGGGTTCAAGCTCGCGGGCACCTCCGCCGCCATCCCGGCGACCGCTCCCCCGCAGGACTGGCTCCCCTACGTCAACAAGATCATGAAGGCGAACGACGGCAAGGCCCCCGACGTCGTGGTCTCGATCATGGCGGGCGCCAAGCTCAACGCCGGGCTGTTCGGCGCGCTGCGCAAGGCGGGCTACAAGGGCGCGATCTCCGACGCGACCAGCTACGACCCGAGCGTCCTCGCCGACCCGGCGATCAAGGCCGGGCTCGAGGGCGTCCTGACGGCTCCGCAGTTCGAGCCGTTCGAGTCCGACGCCAAGGAGGTCGTCCAGATGAAGGCCGACATCCAGAAGGTCGACCCGAGCGCCAAGCTGACCCAGCACGTCGCGATCGGCTACTGGACCGCGGACATCTTCCTGAAGGTCGCCGAGAAGGCCGGCAAGGACCTGACCCGCACCTCCTTCCTCACCGCCGCGAGCACCTTCACCTACGAGAACCCCGGCTTCGGCAAGATCGACTACCCGAAGGACAAGACCGAGCCCAACGGCTGCGGCGCGCTCGTCCAGCTCAAGGACGGTCAGTTCGTGGTCGCCCAGCACCTCAAGTGCACCGACAACGTGGCCCTGAAGCAGTAGCGGCCGCAGCAAGAGCGATCCCCTCCGCGCCGCCCGTCCTCTTCCTCCGGAGACGGGCGGCGCTTCCCGCTTCTGGAGAATGAGCCTTGACAGAACTCGCGGGCTACGTGCTGAGCGGGCTGGTGACCGGGGCGATCTTCGCGCTCCTCGGTTCCGGCCTGACCCTGTCCTACGCCGCCACCGGAGTGTTCAACTTCGCGCACGGGGCCATCGGCTTCGTCGCCGCCCTGCTGTACTTCGAGCTGACCAGCGGAGCGGGCTGGGCCGCCTGGCCGGCCGCTCTCGTGACCGTCGGCGTCTTCGCCCCGCTGCTGGGCTACGCGCTGCACCGCCTGATGTTCCGCGGCCTGGCGACCGCGGGCGAGACCCCGCAGATCGTCGCGACGATCGGCCTGACCATCGCCCTGCCCGCCCTCGGGCTGTGGCTGGTCGAGCTGTTCGACCTGCCCGCCGTCACCGAGGGCGCCTCGGCGCGGGGACTCGGGCCGCAGCCCGCCGGGACCTGGGAGCCGCTGGCGGGCGTCCGCATCGACTCCGACCAGCTCGTCGTCTTCGGCTTCGCCGTCGCCGCCGCCGCGGGGCTCTGGGTCGTCATGCGGCACACCCCGCTCGGCCTGCGGATGCGCGCGTGCGTCGACTCCCGCTCGCTGGCCACCTGGCGCGGCATCGACGCCGACGCCGCCTCCGCCCAGGCGTGGATGCTCAGCTCGGTGCTGGCCTCGCTCGCCGGCGTCCTGGCGGTGCCCGCGCTCGGCCTCGACCAGACCGCCTTCACGGTCCTGCTGTTCGCGGCCGCCGCCGCCTCGGTCTTCGGCCGGCTGCGCTCCATCCCCGTGACGTTCGCCGCCGGACTCGCGCTCGGCGTCGTCCAGAACCTGGTGGCCGGGTACGCCGACTTCGCCGAGGAGGTGACGGGCCTGCGCACGGCCGTCCCGGCGATCCTCCTGCTGGCCGGGCTGGTGTTCCTCAACCGGTCGCGCTCGCGGCTGGCCGGCTCCATCGCCGAGGACGCTCCCCCGCCCGACCACCTCGCCGACCTGCCGCGCTGGCGCCGGATCCTGCCCTGGACGGTCTCCGGTGCCGCCGGCCTCGTCTGGGTCCTGTTCTTCGCCGACGACTACTGGGCCGGGCTCGTCGCCTCGGGCCTCGTGCTGTCCCTGATCTTCTGCTCGTTCGTGGTCATGACCGGCATCGGCGGGATGGTCAACCTGGCCCAGGCCTCGTTCGCCGCCCTGGCCGCGCTCACCGCCGGGCTCGTGATCGGCGAGGGGCTGCCGTTCCCGCTGGCGGTCGTGGCCGGGATGCTCGCCGCGGTCGCCGCCGGGCTGGTCGTGGCGCTGCCCGCGCTGCGGCTGGGCGGCAAGGTGCTGGCGCTGGCGACGCTCGCGCTCGGCCTGCTCGCCGACCAGGTGCTGTTCCAGATCGACGCCTTCAGCAACGGCACGCTCGGCTGGAAGTTCCCCGCCATCGCGATCGGCTCGACCGACACCAACGACCCCCGGGTCCGGATCATCCTGCTGCTGGACCTGATCGCGATCGTCGCCCTGCTGATCCGCAACCTGGAACGATCCCCCTCGGGACGGGCGGTGCTGGCCGTGCGGTCGGCGCCGACGGCCGCCCAGGTCATCGGGGTGTCCGCGGTGCGCACCAAGCTGACGCTGTTCGCGGTCGCCTCGGCCATCGCCGGGCTCGGCGGAGTCCTGTACGCGACCTTCGCGGGCCAGATCTTCGCCAGTGACCTGCGGGTGAACCTGGGCTTCGTCTGGCTGGCCGTGATCGTCCTCCAGGGCGTACGGCGGGTCGGCGGCGCCGTCGTGGCCGGCCTGATCATGGGCCTGTCGCACGAGATCCTCTCGCACGTGACCAGCTCCGCCCATGTCGAGGCGGTCCTGTTCGGGCTCGGCGGCATGATCCTCGCCAAGCACCCCGACGGCGTCCTCGCCCAGTTCGCCGAGCAGCGTCACCGCCGCCGGCACCGGAAGGAACCTCCCGCGGGCGAGGCGGGTGACCTGCCCGTCGCGGCGGAGGAATCCGTCCTCGCCCTGCGGAACGTCACCGCGGGATACGGCGACGCGACCGTGCTGCGCGGGGTGAACCTCTCGGTGCGCTCGGGCGAGATCGTCGCGCTGCTCGGCGCGAACGGCGCGGGCAAGTCGACGGCCTGCGCGGTCTCGGTCGGCGCGGTCTCCCCCCTCTCCGGACGGGTCGTCCTCGACGGTGACGACATCACCGCGACCCCCTCGCACCGGCGCTCCCGTGAGGCGATCTTCCTGGCCCCCGAGGGACGCGGGATCTTCCCCGGCCTGACGGTCGAGGAGAACCTCACGACCTGGCTGCCCGGCGCCGCCGACCGGGCGGCCGTCTACGAGCGGTTCGAGCACCTGGCCGCCCGCAGGGATGTCGCGGCCGGTTCGCTGTCGGGCGGGGAGCAGCAGATCCTCGCCCTCGCCCCCGCCCTGATCCGGCCGCCGCGCGTCCTCATCGCCGACGAGCCGTCCCTCGGCCTGGCGCCGATGGTCGTCCAGCAGATCTTCGAGCTGTTCGGAGAGCTGCGCTCACGCGGCGTCGCCCTGCTGATCGTCGAGGAGAAGGCCAAGGAGGTCCTGGAGTACGCCGACACCGTCGCCTACATGGGCCAGGGCCGCATCACCTGGACGGGCCCCCGCTCGGAGGTCGACGCCGACCAGCTCACCGCCGCCTACCTCGGCATCGGAGGAACCGCATGAGCCTCTCAGTGCAGGACGTGAGCGTCCGCTTCGGCGGGGTGCACGCCCTGTCCGGCGTCTCCTTCGACGTCGCCACCGGCAGCACCGTCGGGGTGATCGGCCCGAACGGGGCGGGCAAGACCACCCTGTTCGACGTCATCACCGGGCTGCGCAAGCCGAACGGCGGCAGTGTCCGGATCGGCCCCGACGACGTCACGGCCGCCGGCGCGGTGAAGCGTTCCCGGGCGGGACTCGCCCGCACCTTCCAGCGTCCGCAGGTCTTCGGCCGGCTCACGGTCCTGGAGAACGTGCTGACCGCGCTCGAATGGCACGGCGGGGGCGGCGGCCTCGCCGCCGACCTGCTGGCGCTGCCGACCCGCCGCCGCCGGGAGCGCGCCCGCCGCGACCTCGCCCTGGAGGCGCTCGCCAGATGCGGCATCGCCGAGCTCGCCGCCCTCTACGCGGCCGAGCTGCCGATCGGCCGGCGCCGGCTGGTCGAGCTGGCCCGCGCCATCGTCGACGCCCCTTCGGTCCTGCTCCTGGACGAGCCCACCTCCGGCCTGGACGCCGCCCAGGCCGCGCTGTTCGCCGAGGTCCTGGCGGGGGTCGAGGCGACCGTCCTGCTCGTCGAGCACGACGTGAGCTTCGTGATGGACACCTGCGACCGCATCGTCGTCCTCGACCTCGGCAGGGTCATCGCCGAGGGCGAACCGGCCGAGGTCAGGGACGACCCCGCCGTCCGGGCCGCCTATCTGGGCTGACTAGAATCAAATTCTAGTTATCCGGGCGAGCAGGGAGAACGCGAATGTCGGGTGCCAGGGCGGCGATGGAGGGCGTGTTCGCGGGGGACCGCCGGGAGCTGAGCGAGCTCGAGATCGCGCCGCAGGCCGCGCTCGCCGACGAGGTGCGGGCCCTGATCGAGGCGGTGATCCACACCGAGGTCCCCGAGACGGAGCTGCGGGAGGCCGCCGCCGCGGTCGCGGCCCTCACCGAGCGGCTCAACACCGCCCGGCGCAACCGGCCTCCGGCGGCCAGGCTCGGCGTCAACGGGATGGTCAAGGCGCTCGGCTCGCCCGTCACCGGGGTGCTCAACGCGATCGCCCCGCCGATCGACGTCGTGACGCTGGAGGACGGCAGCGTCCACGCCGAGTTCACGCTCACCGACGTCTACGAGGGCCCGCCGACCTTCGTCCACGGCGGGGTCAGCGCGCTGATCCTCGACCATGTCCTCGGCGCCGCCGCCGCGGCCAACGGCACGCCCGGCATGACCGCGACCCTGGACCTGCGCTACCGCCGCCCGACCCCGCACGGCGTCCCGCTGGTCGTCACGGCCAGGACCGTCCGCAACGAGGGCCGCAAGACCTGGGCCGACGCGACGATCACCGGCCCCGACGGCCGGGTGACCATCGAGGCCACCGCGATGTTCATCTTCCCCGCCACCTGAGGCCCGGGAGAAGTTCCGAAGACCGTGTGACGTCCGTGCCCGGCCCGGCGCTAATATCCGGCGGCGGGTAACGGACCTATCGGGCGGAGGACCATGGTGACACGGCGGATCAGAAGAGCGGCCGTCGGCGGAGCGCTCGCGCTGACGCTGGCGGCGACCACCGGGTACGCCGTCGAGTCGGCGGGCGAGCACACCCACCTGGACCGGCTGCTGGTCGCCGCCCACTTCAAGGCCGCGCCGCGCCTGGCCGCCCTGAAGCTGGCCAGGACCCGGCTCACCGGCGGCGGCGCGACCTACGGCGTGGTCCGGCTGACCGCCAAGGCGCCCAAGGGCGGCGCGAGGGTCAGGCTCGCCGCCCGCAGCCGCGCCTACATCAGGGTGCCCGGCTTCGTGAAGGTCCCCGCGGGCCGCACGACCGCCCGCTTCCCGATCACCACCAAGAAGATCGGCAGGACCGGGACCGGGGTGGTCGCCGCCAAGTTCGGCGGCAGGCTGATCAAGCGCCCGCTGACCCTCACTCCGAAACTCGCCGCCGTCCACCTCGCGAAGGTGACCCTCGTGGTCGGGACGACCGTCGGCGGCGCGGGCGAGATCCTCGGCACCGCGACGCTCAACAAGCCCGCGCCCAAGGGCGGAGCCACGATCAAGCTGGCCTCCTCCGACGGGCACGCCACGTTCGTGCACCCGACGGCGTTCGTCCCCGCGGGCCTCACCACCGGCACCTTCGACATCGCGACGACGCCCACGGCCGCGCTCGTGACCGCCAGGATCGCGGCGGCCTACGGCGGGCAGATCCTCAAGAGGCCGCTGCGCGTCACCGCCGTGCCCGAGGGCCCGCCCCAGGTCTCCCACCTCAACGTGCACGCCGACTTCTGCGTCCCCGGCAGGCAGTACGAGGGCAACCTCGACATCAACCGGCCCGCCCCCGCCGGCGGTGTCAAGGTCACCCTCAAGAGCTCACGCCCCGACCTGATCCCGGCGCAGGAGCTCGTCATCCCGGCCGGCCAGGGCACGGTCCGCTACTACTTCACCCCGAACCAGGGCACCGCGACCGTCACCCTCTCGGCCGACCTCAACGGCACCCACGTCGCCTTCGCCCGCGACGTCCATCCCTAGGTCACAGGAAGGCCGTGTAGGCGTCCAGGGTCGCGAGGATCTCCTCGCGAGGGCCGCCGTTGACGCGCAGGACGACCTCCTCGACGCCCAGGGTGGCGTAGTACTCGAGCTTGGCGGCGTTCGGGAGGGTGCCGAAGGGGACGATGCGGGCCGTCGAGGGGTCGCGGCCCGCGGCCTCGTAGGCGGCGGCGAGCTTCGGGAGGGTCTCGCGCATGCCCGCGCCGCCGACCGGCATCCAGCCGTCGCCGAACTCGGCGATCGCCGCGAGCAGTCTCGGGCCGCCCACCCCGCCGAGCAGCACCGGCACCGACGCCTTGGGCCAGGACCAGCTCGGCTCGAAACCGACGTGCTCGCCCTTGAAGGAGGCGACCTCGTCGGTCCACAGGGCGCGCATCGCGAGGACGTTCTCGCGCACCAGATCGCGCCGCAGGCTCCACCGCACCCCGTGGTCGGCGGCCTCCTCCACGTTCCAGCCGTAGCCGATCCCCAGCACGAACCGGCCGCCGGACAGGTGCTGGAGCGAGGCGATCGCCTTGGCCGTGACGAGCGGCTCCCGCTGGGCGATCAGCGCGACCCCGGTGCCCAGCGTGATCGTGGACGTCACCGCGGCGGCGGCGGCCAGCGCCACGAACGGGTCGAGGGCGCGGGCGTAGGACTCCGGCAGCGTCTCGTCGCCGTTCACCCCGCGCAGCATCCCCGGCTCCGCCCCCGACGCCTCGTGCGTCGCGGGCGCGGGAGTGGCCCGCGAGACCGGGATGTGGGTGTGCTCGGGCAGGTAGAGCGAGGCGAATCCGCGCTCCTCCGCCGCGACGGCCAGTTCGTGCGCGGCCATGGTCCGGTCCGTGGCGAACATCGTGATCCCCAGGCGCATGTGTGCTGCCTCACCTTCCGGCGGTCGACTCGACCAAGCGATTGCTCGGTTTCACTATATTGATGTAGCGTGCGCTTGTTCGCGAAACCGAGAGGAGGATGACGCCGGATGCCCCACGCCGACCTGGGTGAAGTCGACCTGTTCTTCACCGACGACGGTCCCCGGGACGCCCCCGTGCTCCTGCTGGTCCACGGCATGGGAGCCGACTCCCACGACTGGATCTGGCACATCCCCGCGCTGGCCGGGAAGTTCCGCGTGGTCGCGCCCGACCTGCGCGGCCACGGCTACTCCTCCGTCCCCGCGACCGGCAACGTCCCGCGCGCGATGGCCGCCGACCTCGTCCGCCTCCTCGACCATCTCGCGATCCCCGTCGTCAGCGCCGTCGGCCACTCCCTCGGCGGCCAGGTCGTGAGCATCATGGCGATCGAGCACCCCGAGCGGGTCGACGCGGTCGTCGTCGTCGATCCCGGCTACGCGCTGCGCGAGGACATCGGCGCGTTCATGCCGAAGATGGCCGAGGCGCTCAACGGCCCCGACGGCCACAAGACCGCGCTCGCCATGGACTCCACGCTCTACACCCCGGCGACGCCGCCGCACATCCCGCAGTGGCACGTCCGCAAGCTTCTGGGGACCCCGATCCACGTGCTCGCCCAGTGCTTCGGCGCCCTGTTCGTCGACGAGGGCCAGTTCGGCGTGCGCCCCCAGTCCGAGGCGTACCTGTCCCGCCGCACCCAGCCCGTCCTGGCCTTCTGGGCCGACGCCGGCAACGCGGAGTGGGAGCGGGAGGTCCTCAAGGCCGAAGTCCACGTCTTCCCCGGCAACGGCCACCGGTTGCACGAGGAACGCCCCGCAGAGTTCGTCCACGTCCTATCGACCTGGCTTGGCCGTGTCCTTTCCCGAAAGGTTCTCCCGTGAAGTTTTCGATCTTCCTCAACCCGCAGATCCCCGGTTCCGGATGGGCCGCCGAGGAGAACGCGGTCGCCAAGCGGCCCATCGGGCGCGACGTGGAGTCGTACCAGAACCTGCTGGACGAGATCCGGGAGATCGCCGTCCTCGCCGACCAGACCGGCTTCGACGCGCTGATGATGACCGAGCACCACTTCCACTCGGAGGGCTTCGAGTTCTCGGTCAACCCCCTGATGTTCCTGACGGACCTGGCGGCCCGCACCGAGCGCATCCTGCTCGCCCCGCTCGGCATCGTGCTCCCCGCCTGGGACCCGATCCGCGCCGCCGAGGACGTCGCCCTCCTGGACCACTTCTCCAAGGGCCGGCTGCGCCTGGGCGTGGCCCGCGGCTACCAGAACCGCTGGATGCAGGTGCTGGGCCAGCGCTGGAACGCCGTCGCGGCCCGTTCGGACGGCTCGGCCACCGACAACCGCAACTTCGACGTCTTCGGCGAGATCCTGAAGATCATGAAGCTGGCGTGGTCGGAGGACCTGCTCCGCTACAAGTCGGACGTCCTGGACTACCAGGTCCCCAACCCCTTCGAGGGCATCGAGGGCTGGCCGGCGCAGGAGTGGACCAAGAAGTTCGGCGCCCCCGGCGAGATCGACGAGAACGGCGTCATCCAGGGCATCTCGGTCTGCCCGAAGCCCTACCAGTACCCGCACCCGGAGCTGTGGCAGCCGTTCACCGTCTCCGACCGCTCGGTCATCCGCGCCGCGCAGGAGGGCATCCTCCCCTGGATGTTCACCCCGAACCCCGACGACCACGCCGCCAAGGCCAAGCTCTACCAGGACGAGTGCGCCAAGCTCGGCAAGATCTACAAGCTCGGTGAGCACACCGGCATCCTGAAGATCGTCGGCATGGCCGACACCAAGGAGCAGGCCATCGAGACGTTCGGCAAGGGCATGCAGAAGGACTTCGCCTCCTTCTTCGGCCCGTTCGGCTACCTGGAGGTCCTCCGCAAGAAGGAGGACGACAAGTTCAAGCCGATCAGCGCCGAGAAGGGCGACTTCAAGCGCATGAACGAAGTCGAGATGGCCCTGCTGGGCACTCCCGACGACGTCAAGCGCGGCATCCAGCGGATGCTCGACCGGATGCCCGACCTGGAGTGGTTCGGCCTGTTCATGCAGGGTCAGCAGGGCGTGCTGCCGCTCGACACCGTCAAGCGCAACCTCGAGATGTTCGCCGAGCACATCATCCCCGAGTTCCAGGACTAGACGTGGAGTTCTGGCTCGGTGCCGCCTTCGTCGACGCGCAGGACTACCTGCCGCTGGCGAAGGCGGCGGAGCGCCTGGGCTTCGACACCATGGCGATCTCCGATCACATCTTCTACGCCGACTACGAGGCGCACTACCCCTACAGCGAGACGGGCGCGCCGCCCTACCAGCCGGACACGCACTGGCCCGACGTCTTCGTGACGATCGGCGCGCTGTCGGCCGTCACGGAGCGGCTCACCTTCGCGCCGAACGTCTTCATCCCGGTCGCGAGGGACTTCTTCACGGTCGCCAAGCAGGTCTCGACCGCGGCGTTCTTCTCCGGCGGCCGGGTGCGCTTCGGCGTGGGCGTCGGCTGGTGCAAGGACGAGTTCCTCCAGACCGGCCAGGACTTCCACACCCGCGGGAAACGCCTCGACGAGATGATCCCCGCGTTGCGGAAGGTCTGGGCGGGCGGGCTGGTCGAGCACCACGGGACGTTCTTCGACTTCGGGCCGCTCAGCATCGCGCCCGTGCCGCCCGAGCCCGTCCCGGTCTACATCGGCGGCGACTCCGACATCGCGCTGAAGCGCGCGGCCAGGATCGGCGACGGCTGGATCGGCAACCGCGTCTACCGCGAGCCGGAACTCGAAGAACTCCTGCTCAAGCTCGAGGGGCACCTCAAGGACAACGGCCGCACCCTGGCCGACTTCAAGGTCGTCGCCCCCATCGGCAGGCGACCGTCCGCCGAGCTCTACCGCAAATGGCACGAGCGCGGCGTCACCGGCACCATGGCCGCCCCCTGGTGGTTCCCCACCGAGCAGGAGAAGGCCGAGCACGGCGAGAACACCACCGCCCTCAAGATCGCCACGATGGAACGCTTCGCGAGCGAGATCATCGACCGGATGTGACCAGGGTCCTTTTCAAACTCTAAGCTGGCAGGCGTGCTGCCAGTCGTCAAAGCCACGCGCTACGTCACCCCCCTGCGCGAGGGGGGTTCGCTGCCCGGGTTGGTGGAAGCCGCCGACCTGGGCATCTACGTGGCCAAGTTCACCGGTGCGGGGCAGGGCCGCAAGGCTCTGATCGCCGACATCATCGCGGCCGAGCTCGCCCGGCGCCTCGGGTTCCGGGTACCGCGGCTCGTCCTGCTCGACTTCGACCCGGTCATGGCCAGGCACGAGGCCGACGAGGAGGTCCAGGACCTGCTCGACGCCTCCCCCGGCTGGAACCTGGGCGTCGACTTCCTGCCCGGGGCCCTCAACTACGACCCCCTCGCCTGGACGCCCGACGCCGAGTTCGCCTCCGGCGTCCTGTGGTTCGACGCTTTCATCGGCAACGTGGACCGGAGCTGGCGCAACCCCAACATGCTGGTCTGGCACGGGGAGGTCTGGCTGATCGACCACGGCGCGTCCCTGTACTTCCACCACGCCTGGAAGAGCGCCGACAAGCTGGTCTCGCGCGAGTACGACGTCGACGACCACGTCTTCAAGCCCTACGCCAAGGACGTGCGCGGCGCGGAGTCCCTCCTCCTGCCGAAGATCACCGACGCGGTGCTGCACGAGGTCCTCGGCGAGATCCCCGACCTCTGGATGACCGACGAGCCGGGATTCGACTCCCCCGAAGCGGTCCGCGCGGCCTACTTCACCCAGCTCAAGGCCCGTCTCGCGATCCCGAGGACGTGGCTGCCATGACCGCGGGCGAGCACGTGATCTACGAGTACGCGGTGATCCGGGTCATCCCCGACCTCGAACGCGGCGAGTGCCTCAACGTCGGGCTGGTCCTGTACTGCCAGAAGCGCGACTTCCTGGAGTTCCGACCCGGCGTGGACGAGCAAAGGCTCAAGGCGCTCAGCCCGTCGCTGGACCTCGAGGGCGTCCGTCGGGCGCTCAGCGGCATCGAGGCCCACATCAAGGGCGACGACCACGCGGGCGGCGACTCCCTCGGCCGGCGTTTCCGCTGGCTCACGGCACCGCGCAGCACGATCGTCCAGCCGGGGCCCGTCCATCCCGGACTGACCGACGATCCCGCGGGCACCTCCGAACGGCTGTTCGCTCGCCTGGTTGGATAGCCGGCCTTCCATTCTGTACAGCGGTTCCACGGGTACCGCACCGGCTAGCGTGAGGGCATGAGCGCCACACCCTTCTGGCTGGCCGGGCGGCCCGCGACCGGTGACGACGAGATCACCGTGACCCACCCCTACGACGGGCGCCTCGTCGGCACCGCGGCGGTGCCCACCGAGGCGCAGGCCGAGGAGGCCGTGGCGAAGGCCCACGCCGTCCGCAAGGAGGCCGCGGCGCTGCCGCTGCACGTCAGGGCCGAGGCCCTCGCGCACGTGTCGCGACGGCTGGCCGAGCGCCAGGAGGAGATCGCCCGGCTGATCACCGGGGAGAACGGCAAGCCGCTGTTCTGGGCGCGCGGCGAGGTCGGCCGCGCGATCAGCGTCTTCCGGTTCGCCGCCGAGGAGGCCCGGCGCTGGTCCGGCGCCGCCCAGCGGCTCGACACCGACCCGGGCGGTGTGGGCCGCCTGGCCTACACCGCGCGCGTGCCGCACGGCCCGGTGCTGGCGATCACGCCGTTCAACTTCCCGCTGAACCTGACCGCCCACAAGGTGGCCCCCGCGATCGCCGTCGGCGCCCCCGTCGTGGTCAAGCCGGCGCCCGCCACCCCGCTGTCGGCGCTGGTCCTGGGCGAACTGCTGGCCGAGACCGGGCTGCCCGAGGGCATGTTCTCGGTCCTGCCCGTCCCGAACGAGCGCGCCGCGGCCCTCGTCCAGGACGAGCGGCTGCCGATCGTCTCCTTCACCGGCTCCGGGCCGGTCGGCTGGTCGATCCAGCAGGCCGCCCCGCGCAAGCACGTCGTGCTGGAGCTCGGCGGCAACGCCGCGGCCGTGGTCTGCGAGGACGCCGACCTCGACTGGGCCGCCCGGCGCACCGCGCTGTTCTCCAACTACCAGGCGGGCCAGTCCTGCATCGCCGTCCAGCGCGTGTACGCCGTCGGCGACGCCTACGACCGGCTCCTGCCGAAGATCGTCGACGCGGTCGGAAATCTCGTGGTCGGCGACCCGTGGGACGACAAGACCCAGGTCGGGCCGCTCATCAGCGAGGACGCCGCCAAGCGCGTCGAGGCCTGGGTGGAGTCCTCGGGCGGCACCGTCGAGACCGGCGGCGCCCGCGACGGCGCGACCTACGCCCCGACCGTGCTGACGGGCGTCCGCGCCGACGCCGAGGTCTCCTGCGAGGAGGTCTTCGGCCCCGTCATGATCGTCGAGCGGGCGGCCTCGGTCGACGACGCCTTCGCCAAGGTCAACTCCTCGCGGTACGGCCTCCAGGCCGGGGTGTTCACCCGCAGCCTCGACATCGCCTTCAAGGCGCAGCGCGAACTCGAGGTGGGCGGCGTGATCATCGGCGACGTCCCGTCCTACCGCGCCGACCAGATGCCCTACGGCGGCGTCAAGGACTCCGGCGTCGGCCGCGAGGGCGTCGCGAGCACGATGGCCGACTACACCTACGAGAAGGTCATGGTCCTGACCGGGCTCGATCTCTAGCCCTTCTGCGCCTGCTCGTACAGGCGGCGGATCGCCGCGCCGAAGTAGGGGCCGTACATCGTGACGTCGTCGTCGGCGTACTTGAAGCTGCTGACCGAGGTGATGAGGCCCGTGCCGGTGGACAGGTCGAAGGTCGACAGCCACGGTCCGCCGCTCGACCCCTGCGTCATGTCGCAGTGCAGGCCCTCGGCGTCGGTGACCCCGTGCGGGTCGCCGGCCGGGCGGCCGCTGCAGTAGGCCAGCCGCTCCCCGTCGTAGCGGCCGCCGGCCGGGTAGCCGAACCCGAACACCCGGCGGCCGCGGGGCCGCTCGAACCCGATCGGATTGGCCCCGACGACGTCCGCGACGTGCTTGCCGTCGGTCGGCGCGACGGCCACCATCGCCACGTCGTAGTCGTCGTCCCCCGACTTCGACCACTGGTCGGCCACGAACATGCGGCGCGCGGTGTACCCGCCGTCGGCCCCGCCGCCGTCCCGGTATCCGGGCACGAAGATCCAGTTCTCGGCCCAGGCGCCCCGGCCGTTCTTGGCGCAGTGCCCGGCGGTCACGACCAGGTCCCTGCTGGCGCTGCGGACGGTCGCGGCCGAGCACAGGAAGTCCTTGCCGTTCATGGTGAAGAACACCTTGCCCACGGTCTTGCGCACCGCGCCGCGCGAGGGCCACAGCTCCCCCGAGCTGTGCGTGGACGGCGCCGAGCGCTCCTGCGGGAACAGGCCCGCGACCAGCGGAGAGCGCCGCCGGTGGAGCCGGACGGGCCGGGTGACGGCCTTGTCCATCCGGTCGAGCGTCCAGTACCTCAGCACCTGGCGCGTGCTGGTCACCCGGAACTCCCGGGTGACGACGCGCGCGGGCACCGCGTCGGTGATCGTGAACGTCACGAAGGGCACGACCGGCGCCAGCCCCAGCAGCGCGGTCGCGACACGCGTCAACCAGGTGTCCGTTCCCATGAGAACAGCAGTGTGCAGCACGCGAAGTGAGCACACGACTACTTTTGGTGAACTTGCATGGGCATGACGTCGCACAGGAAGAATGTGATTGTGAGAGACGTGGTGGTACTCGGCTCGACCGGGTCGATCGGTACGCAGGCCCTCGATGTGATCGCCGAGAACCCGGACGCGTTCCGGGTGGTGGCGCTCGCCGCGGGCGGAGGCCGGGTCGACCTGCTGGCCGAGCAGGCGCTGACCTTCCAGCCGGAGGTGGTGGCCGTCGCCAAGGCCACCGCGGCCCAGGACCTCCAGCTCGCCTTCTACGCCGAGGCGCAGAAGCGCGGGTACTCCCGGGGCGACCACCGCATCCCCAAGATCCTCGCCGGTCCCGAGGCGGTCGCGGCCGTCGCCGCCCACCCCTGCGACGTGGTCCTGAACGGCGTGACGGGCGCGCTCGGCCTCGCCTCGACGCTCGCGGCCCTGGAAGCGGGCAGGACGCTCGCGCTGGCCAACAAGGAGTCGCTGATCATCGGTGGCCCGCTGGTCAAGGCCAAGGCCAAGCCGGGGCAGATCGTCCCGGTCGACTCCGAGCACTCCGCCCTGGCCCAGTGCCTGGCCGGCGGCACCGCGGCCGAGGTGCGCAGGCTCGTCGTGACGGCCAGCGGCGGCCCGTTCCGCGGCCGGTCCCGCGCCGAACTCGCCTCCGTCACCCGCGAGGACGCCCTCAACCACCCGACCTGGGACATGGGCCCGGTCATCACGGTGAATTCCGCCACCCTCGTCAACAAGGGGCTGGAGGTCATCGAGGCGCACCTGCTGTTCGACGTGCCCTTCGAGAAGATCACCGTGATGGTCCACCCGCAGTCGGTGATCCATTCGATGGTCGAGTTCACCGACGGCTCCACCCTCGCCCAGGCCAGCCCGCCGGACATGCGGCTGCCGATCGCCCTCGGCCTCACCTGGCCCGAACGCCTGGAGCGCGCCTCCTACGGCGTGGACTGGACCAGGGCCCACACCTGGGAGCTGTTCCCGCTCGACGAGGAGGCCTTCCCCGCCGTCGCGCTCGCCAAGCAGGTCGGAGCGGCCGGCGGCACCGCCCCCGCGGTCTACAACGCGGCCAACGAGGAGTGCGTCGACGCTTTCCTCGCGGGGACACTTCCCTTTCTCGGCATCGTCGACACCGTCGCGGACATTGTGGGAGAACACACCCCGAATGCAACGCCGACACTGGAGGATGTGCTGGCCGCGGACGCGTGGGCGCGCGAAAGCACCCGCGCGAGACTGACACAATAAGGAACATGAGCGTCGAACTCGGTCTGCCGAAGATCCGCCCCGCGACACCCACGGTCTCCCCGCGCCGCAAGTCCCGTCAGATCATGGTCGGGTCCGTCCCGGTCGGCGGTGACGCGCCCGTCTCCGTGCAGTCGATGACGACCACGCTCACCTCCGACGTCAACGCCACGCTCCAGCAGATCGCCGAGCTGGCCACCTCGGGCTGCCAGATCGTGCGCGTCGCCTGCCCCTCGCAGGACGACGCCGACGCGCTGGCCGCCATCGCGAAGAAGTCCCCGATCCCGGTCATCGCCGACATCCACTTCCAGCCGAAGTACGTGTTCGCCGCGATCGACGCGGGCTGCGCGGCCGTCCGGGTCAACCCCGGCAACATCAGGAAGTTCGACGACAAGGTCGGCGAGATCGCCAGGGCCGCGAAGGGCGCGGGCGTCCCCATCCGGATCGGCGTCAACGCCGGCTCGCTGGACGCCCGCCTGCTGGAGAAGTACGGCAAGGCCACGCCCGAGGCGCTGGTCGAGTCCGCGCTGTGGGAGTGCTCGCTGTTCGAGGAGCACGACTTCCAGGACATCAAGATCTCGGTCAAGCACAACGACCCCGTCGTGATGATCGAGGCCTACCGGCAGCTCGCCGCCAAGTGCGACTACCCGCTGCACCTGGGCGTCACCGAGGCCGGTCCCGCCTTCCAGGGCACGATCAAGTCGGCCGTCGCGTTCGGGGCGCTGCTGTCGCAGGGCATCGGCGACACCATCCGGGTCTCCCTGTCGGCCCCGCCGGTCGAGGAGATCAAGGTCGGCAACCAGATCCTGGAGTCGCTCGGGCTGCGCGAGCGAGGTCTCGAGATCGTCTCCTGCCCGTCCTGCGGGCGGGCCCAGGTCGACGTCTACACCCTCGCCGAGCGCGTCACCGCCGGCCTCCAGGGCTTCCCCGTCCCGCTGCGGGTCGCGGTCATGGGCTGCGTCGTGAACGGCCCCGGCGAGGCCCGCGAGGCCGACCTCGGCGTCGCCTCCGGCAACGGCAAGGGCCAGATCTTCGTCAAGGGCCAGGTCGTCAAGACCGTCCCCGAGGACCAGATCGTCGAGACCCTCATCGAAGAGGCCCTCAAGATCGCCGAAGCGATGGGCATCGAGGTCGACCTGGACGACGACTCCGGCCCCGGCGCGCAGGTCACCACCTCCTGACGTCCCACCTTCGATCGTTCCCACGCAGTAGAACAGCGGCTGTGTGGAAACGATCACTTGCGGTCAGCGCGACCGCGTCCCTGGTGGCCGCGGCGCTGGCGGCGCCCGCCGCCGCGCGGGCCGGAACCATCGAATGGAAGCCCTGCGCGACGATGCAGGCCTCCGGGCGGCAGATCCTCTGCGGGCTGCTCGAGGTGCCGCTGGACTACGGGGACCCCGGCGGCCGGAAGATCCGCATCGCGGTCAGCCGGCTCGTGCACACCGACGACGCCGGCTACCAGGGCGTCATCCTGGTCAACCCGGGCGGGCCCGGCGGATCGGGCCTGTCGACCGCCGCCGGCACCTCGGCCTCCCTGCCGCCGCGGGTGGCCGCCCGCTATGACTGGATCGGCTTCGACCCGCGCGGCGTGGGTTCCAGCCTTCCCCAGGTGACCTGCGATCCCGGCTACATGTACCCGGCGGACGCTCCGCGCCCGGACTACGTGCCCGAGGACACCGCCGCCGAGCAGGCCTGGCTGGCCCGCGCGAAGGCCTTCGCCGACGACTGCGCGACCAGGCACGGAGACCTGCTGCCGCATCTGAGCACCGAGAACAGCGCCCGCGACATGGAGTCGATCCGCGAGGCGCTGAACGTCGAGAAGATCAGCTACTACGGCTACTCCTACGGCACCTACCTCGGCGCGGTCTACACGACCCTGTTCCCGGACCGGGTGGGGCGGATGGTCCTCGACGGCGTGGTCAAGCCGTCGGACGTCTGGTACGAGGCCAACCTCGAGCAGAACAAGGCCTTCGAGAAGCGCTTCGACGCCTTCTTCGCCTGGGTGGCCCGGCACGACGCCCGCTTCCGCCTCGGCGACACCCCCCGGCGCGTCCAGCTCGCCTACTACGGGATGCGCGCGGCGCTGAAGACCGGCCCCGTCGGCCGGATCGGCCCGTCCGAGTTCGACGACTCGGTCCTGAAGGCCGGATACGGCTCCTGGAGCTGGGCCAAGATCGCGGAGAGGCTGTCCGCCTGGCACTCCGGGCACGACCTGGACGCCCTGAGGGCGCTGGTCGGGCCGCCGTCGGCGACCGGCCCGAACGAGTACACGATGTACCTGGCCGTCGAGTGCCGCGACGCCGCCTGGCCCACCGACTGGGACACCTGGCGCTACGACGCCCTGAAGCAGTACCGCGGCGGCTACCGGTACAACGTGTGGGCCAACACCTGGTTCAACGCTCCCTGCATGTTCTGGCCGGCCCCCGGCGGCGCTCCTCCGCGCGTCGGCGGCACGTCCACCGCGATGCTGCTGACGGCCGCCACCGACGACGCCGCGACCCCCTACCCCGGCGCGGTCGAGACGCACCGGCTGTTCGGCCGGTCGCGGCTGGCCGTCGAGCAGGGCGGCGGCAACCACGCCGACTCGACCGCCAACCCCTGCATGCGGGCCCTGATCGCGGCCTACCTGGACGAGGGCGATCTGCCGCCGGACACCGACGGTCCCGACGCCGTCTGCGCGAGCAGCCCCGACCCCGCGCCCTGAGGAGAGCGGCGGCCCCGGGAGTTTTGGTGCTGCCTTGAGCCGTGGCGCGCCCTCCGGGGCGCGCCGCACCGGGATGATCGGCCGATGCGACTCGCCCTGGCCGCCGCCCTCCTCGCCTCCCTGTTCCCGGCCCCGGCCCGCGCCGCGGCCCCCGCGGCGCCCTCCCCCTGGACGGCCTGCGGCGGCGAGCTCGCCGGCCAGCAGTGCAGGAACGTGAGCGTGCCCCTCGACCACGCCCGGCCCGGCGGACCGCGGATCACCCTCGCGGTCTCCCGCGTCCCGCACGCTCCCGGCGGCCGCTACCAGGGCGTCCTGCTGGTCAACCCGGGCGGTCCCGGCGGTTCGGGCCGCAGGTTCGCCTTCGACGTGGCCGCGGCCCTCTCCCCCGACCTGCGCCAGGCCTACGACGTGATCGGGTTCGATCCGCGGGGCGTCGGCGCCAGCCGTCCGGCCCTGCGCTGCATGCCCCGTCACCTCGCCGCCGGGAGGCCGCCCTACGACCAGGCGAGCGGGCGGTGGCTGAAGCGCTCCCGCGCCTACGCCGGCGCCTGCGCCCGCAGGCACGGTGCGCTGCTCGCGCACATGACCACCCTCGACTCCGCCCGCGACCTGGACCGGATCCGGGCCGCCCTCGGCGTTCAGCGGATCAACTACTACGGCGGCTCCTACGGCACCTACCTGGGCGCCGTCTACGCCACGAAGTACCCCCGGCGGGTCCGCCGGATGATCCTGGACAGCAACGTGCGGCCCTCGCGCGTCTGGTACCGGGCCAACCTCGACCAGGACACCGCCTTCCAGCGGAACGTGACCGCCTTCCTGGCCTGGACGGCCGGCCACCACCGGGTCTACCGCCTGGGCAGGACCCGCAAGGCCGTCGAGCGCAGGTTCTACGCCACCCGCCGCGCCCTGGACGCCCACCCGCTGCGCGCCTTCGCCGGGAACGAGTTCACCGACCTCATGCAGGTCGGGGGGTACGCGACCGCCTGGTGGCCGACTCTGGCCGAGGTGTGGTCGGCGTGGAGCCGTGACGGCGACGCCTCCGGCATGCTCGGCGCCCACCGCTTCATCGCCGCCAAGGACGACAACGAGTACGCCGTCTACAACGCCGTCGGCTGCACCGACGCCCGCTGGCCGCGCCGCTGGGCCCGGTGGAAGCGCGACTCCGTCAAGATCAACCGCCGGGCTCCGTTCACCACCTGGCAGAACACCTGGTTCAACGCGCCCTGCCTTTTCTGGCCCGTGCCTGCGCGGAAGCCCGTCCGGATCACCGCCCGCACGAAGATCCTCCTGCTCCAGGCGACCGGCGACGCGGCCACCCCCTACGCGGGCGGGCTCGAGATGCACCGGCTGCTGCGCGGCTCGCGGCTGGTCGTCGAGGACGGCGGCAGGACCCATGTGATCGGCCTCAGCGGCAACTCCTGTGTCGACGCCAGGGTCAGGACCTACCTCCGCACGGGCGCCCTGCCCCGCAAGGGGATCACGCGCTGCGGGCACCTGCCCGCGCCGAAGCCGTCGCGCTCGTCATAGGCTAAGAGGTACCTTTTCTGGGCGGCGGAGGGCCGGGGGTTCGATGGCGGGCGGGGACTGATGCGGATACTGGGGTCGCTCCCGGTGCGGGTCCTCGACGACCGCCACCGCGACGAGGTCCTCGCGATCCTCGACTCCGACCCGGTCGGGAACGTGTTCGTGAGCTCGCGGGTCCACCAGGCCGGGCTCGACCCGGGCCGGCTCGGCGCGCAGATGTGGGGCTTCTGGCGGGAGGGGCGGCTGGAGTCGCTCTGCTACTCCGGGGCCAATCTGATCCCGATCAACGCCGGTCCCGAGGCCGTCCGGGCCTTCGGGGACCGTGCCAGGACCCAGGGCAGGCGGTGCAGCTCGATCGTCGGGCCGCTGCCGGCCGTCCGGGAGATGTGGGACCTGCTGGAGCCGTTCTGGGGGCCGCCGCGGGCGATCCGCGAGGTCCAGCCCGTCATGGCGACCTCGGAGCCCTCCGCGTTCCCGACCGATCCCTATGTCCGCCGGGTGCGGATGGACGACTTCGACATCCTGTACCCCGCGTGCGTGGCGATGTTCACCGAGGAGGTCGGCGTCTCCCCCAACGCGGGCGACGGCGGCGTCCTGTACCGGGCGCGGGTCGCCGAGCTGATCCGCGCCGGACGCTCCTTCGCCCGGATCGAGGGCGGCCGGGTCCTGTTCAAGGCCGAGATCGGCGCGGTCACGCCCTACGCCTGCCAGGTGCAGGGCGTCTGGGTGCATCCGGAGTCGCGGGGCAGGGGCCTGTCGGAGTTCGGCATGGCCTCGGTGGTCGAGGAGTCGCTCCGCTCGGTCGCCCCGACCGTGTCGCTGTACGTCAACGACTTCAACACCCGGGCGCGCGCCGCCTACCACCGCGTCGGCTTCGTCGAGGTCGACACCTTCACGAGCGTGCTCTTCTAGGGTCTGTTTCGAAGTCGGCGCCCGTGGCGAGCGGCGTCCAGGTGCGTGCCTCGGGGGTGCGGAGGAGGGAGTCGGCCTGGTGTGGCCGGCGACTGACGACAAGCCCCCGAGGTGCGTGCCTGGACGTCGCGTAGTAGGGCAGGTGGCTTTGAAACAGGCCCTAGGCCACTCCCGAGAGTTCCCGGACAGGGGAAGACCCCCGGGCCCTCGCGGTGCCGGGGGTCTTCGCCGTCGGGGGCTACTTCAGCAGAAGGTCGCCGGGGGTGGTGCCCTGGGTGCGGGCGGTCGCGGCCGGGGCGACGGCGGGCTCGCCGAGGCTCGGGACGTGGGTGGTGCGCTTCTTGGGCAGCTTGCCGGTCAGCATGAAGGCCTCGAAGGCCGCGTCGATCGGGGCGTTGCCGCGCTGGACGATGCCGTGGGTCAGGCCGCCGTCCTCGATGATCAGCTTGGCGTTGAGCTGCTTCTGCAGCTGCGGGCCGCCGGCGAACGGGGTGGCGGCGTCGAGCGTGGCCTGGAAGAGCAGGATCTTCGGCAGGCCGCGCTTGGCCGTGATCTTGACGGGGCGTCCGGCCTTGGCGGGCCAGTACAGGCACGGGGCGTTGTACCAGGCGTTGTTCCAGGTCTCGAACGGGTACTTCTTGGCGAGCCTGGTGTTGTCGGCCTGCCACTTCTTCCAGCTCGTGGGCCACTGCACGTCGGTGCACTGGGTGCCGGTGTAGACCGGGTAGCCGTCCTCGGAGGAGGCGCCGTAGGTCAGGAAGGTCGTGGCGATGCCGGTGTCGTCGCCCTTGCTGCGGGCGGCGAGGGCGCGGGCCAGGTCCGTCCAGCGGATGCTGGAGGCGCGGTAGCCGGCGCCGAGCCAGGTGTCGTCGAGCTCGTCCGGGCCGACCTTGACCTGCTCGCCGTCGATCTTGACGTCGACCGGCTTGGTGATCAGCTCGGTGCGGGTCTTGTAGTACAGGTCCTTGACGGCCTTCTGGGACGTGCCCAGGTGGAAGTCGGCGTCGTGCTTGGCGATCCAGCCCCACAGGATGTTGAGGTTGCGGTCGAACGCCTTGTCCTGCTCGAGGTTGGCGTCGTACCAGACGCCGCGCGGGTCGACGTTGCTGTCGAGGGTGAACCGGCCGACCTTGCGCGGGAAGAGGCTCGCGTAGACCGCGCCGAGGTAGGTGCCGTAGGAGGCGCCGTAGAAGTCGAGCTTCCGGTCACCGAGGCGGCCGCGGATGGCGTCCATGTCGTGGACGTTGTCGACGGTCTTGATGTGGTTGAGCAGCTTGCCGTACTTCTTGCCGCAGGCCTTCGCGTAGGCCTTGCTCTTGGAGAGCCAGAACCGGATGTCGGCCTTGGTCTTGGGGTTGTAGTCCGGGCGGACCGGGTCGAAGTAGTGGGAGTCGCAGCTCAGCGCCCCGCTGCCGCCGGTGCCGCGGGGGTCGAAGCCGACGATGTCGTACTTCGCCATGAGCTTGGCCGAGGCGCGTCCGGCGACCGCGATCGCGAAGTCGGTGCCGGTGCCACCTGGGCCGCCGGGGTTGACCAGCATGTGGCGGGCCTTGCCCTTGCCGGTGTGCTTGAGGCGGGACAGCGCGAGCGTCAGCTTCTTGCCCCGCGGGTGCCGGAAGTCGACCGGGACCTTGATGGTCGCGCACTGGAGGGTGACCTTGGCGAGCGTCGGGAACGCGGCCTTGTAGTCGGGCAGGCCGGTACCGGCCGCACACGCGTGCCACTTGATCGAAGCCGGTTTTGACTGTGCCTGGGCGGCGGCGGGCGACAGGGCGGTGAGGCCCAGCCCAGCGACGGCCGTCAGGACAACGAGTTTCTTCACTTGCTCCCCTTGGGTCCGGAATAAAGCGGACATCAGGCGAAGATTGTCTTGCGACGGTCACGCGAACGAAAGATTTCGAACACTACGGACACTCAACCGTGACGGATCTTTACAAATCTCATCCGGCGCTGAGCGACAGCGCGATCCAGAGCTCGGCGCGGGTGGCGGGGGCGTCCAGGTCACGGTCCAGGAGCTCCGCGACGCGCTTCATCCGGTGCCTCAGGGTGTGCCGGTGGACGCCCAGCGCGCGGGCGGCCGGATCGCCGAGACCATTGGCCTCGAGATAAGCCCGCAGTGAGGAACGCAGGGTGGGATCCAGAGGTTCCAGCAGCCGCTCCGCGAGGTCGGCCGCCGCCGGCTGGTCGAGAAGCGCCAGGAGCCCCTGGGCCGGGAGCTCGTCGTGCCGGCGGACCCCGCCGGAGCGCCGGGCCGCCGCGTACGCGCGTCCGGCCTCCTCCAGTGACCTGGCGACGTCCGTGAGCAGGGCGGGATCGCCCACCCCCGCCGGGCCCAGCGGGGCGGCGAGGGCGATCACCCGCTCGGCGACGGCCTCGGGGGCGATGATCACGCAGCCGGAGTCCGTGGGCAGGGCGAGGCAGCGGTCTCCCGCCGGGTCGGCCTCCAGGGCCTCCAGCGCCGCCGCCGCGCACCTGATCACCCGGACGGGCTGCTCGGGCAGGCGCGGCTCCTCCCCCACCAGCACCGCCGCCAGCGCCGCCCGCAGTTCCCGTTCGCCGCGCGGCGCCTCGGTCAGCAGGGTCAGCAGCGACACCGCCGCGCCGACGATCGTGTGGGCGACCGGCCTGAGCTGCTCGGGCGTCCCGACGGCCAGATAGCCGCGCGGCCGCTTCCCGAGGCCGACCGGCTGCACCACGACCGGCCCCGGCAGCGCGAGGCTGGCGGCGCTGGCCAGCCGGGGCAGCTCGGAGACGATCTCCCCGGCGCGGGAGCGGGCCGCCGCGGGGGCGGCCGTGCGGACCTCGCCCGCGGTGTCCAGCAGCAGCGCCCAGCCGCGCAGCTCCCTGGCCAGCCGGGACACGACCGCCTCCGGCCCGCGCAGCGCGGCCCTGGTGAGCTCCCGCTGCGCCTGGAAGGCCCGGGTGACGTCCTCGTACTGCTCGGCGGCCAGCATCCGGGAGACGGCCTTGCCGATCGCCACGAACGGGGTGGGCCTGGGCACCTCCAGCAGCGGCAGCCCGTGCGCGGCGGCCGCCGCGACCAGCCCCTCGGGAACCCGCTCGTGGCCGAGCCCGATCCCGAACCCCAGCCCGGCGACCTTCCGCCCGACCAGGCGCTCCACGTACAGCCCCGGGTCCTCCAGCCGCATGCCCGTGGTCAGGACCAGTTCCCCGCCCTCCAGGAAGGGGGTCGGATCGGCCAGCTCGCTGACGGCCACCCAGCGGACCGGGACGTCCAGCGGGGCCGGGGTCAGCGCCCGCAGCGCGAGCTGGGGAAGGGCCGCCACCGAGGCCAGGAAGGGAGCCATCCAGAGTGTCCTATCGGGGCGGAGTCATTTGTACGGGGTGGACCCCTCCACAGTATGCGGGCCCCGCCTATCGTCAGGAGCATGAGCAGCGGAAAAGGCGGGCCCGGCCTGCCCCAGGAGCGCAAGGTCGTCACCGAGATCCCCGGACCGAGGTCCCGGGAGATCCAGGAGCGCAGGCTGAAGGCCGTCCCGCCCGGCGTGGGATCGGTCCTGCCGGTCTACACGGTCGCGGCCGGCGGCGGCGTGGTCGTCGACGTCGACGGCAACAGCCTGATCGACTTCGGGTCCGGCATCGCCGTGACCAACGTGGGCAACGCCCATCCCGAGGTCGTCCGGCGGGTCCAGGACCAGGTGGCGGCGTTCACCCACACCTGCTTCATGGTCACCCCGTACGAGGCGTACGTGGAGGTCGCCGAGCGGCTGAACCACCTCACGCCCGGTGACCACGAGAAGCGCACGATCCTGGTGAACTCCGGTGCCGAGGCCGTCGAGAACGCCGTCAAGATCGCGCGTTACGCGACCAGGCGCCCGGCCGTCGTGGTGTTCGACCACGGCTACCACGGCCGCACGCTCCTCACGATGACCCTGACGGCCAAGAACATGCCGTACAAGGAGGGCTTCGGCCCGTACGCCCCCGAGGTGTACCGGATGCCGATGGCCTACCCGTTCCGCTCCGAGCTCGACGGCCCCGCCACCGCCGCCCAGGCCATCGACCAGATCACCAAGCAGATCGGCGCGCACAACGTCGCCGCCGTGGTCGTCGAGCCGATCCTCGGCGAGGGCGGTTTCATCGAGCCCTCCCCCGGCTTCCTGCCCGCCATCGCGGAGTTCGCCAAGGCCAACGGCATCCTGTTCGTCGCCGACGAGATCCAGACGGGCTTCGGCCGGACCGGCCGGCTGTTCGCCTGCGAGCACGAGGGCATCGTCCCCGACCTGATCACCACCGCGAAGGGCATCGCGGGCGGCCTGCCGCTGGCGGCCGTCACGGGCCGGGCCGACCTCATGGACTCCGTTCACGGCGGCGGCCTCGGCGGCACCTACGGCGGCAACCCGATCGCCTGCGAGGCGGCGCTGGCCGTCCTCGACGCCCTGGACGCCGAGAAGATCGTCGAGCGGGCCCGGCAGATCGGTGACATCATGCTGCCGCGCCTGCGGCGGATGGCCGAGAAGCACCCGGAGATCGGCGACGTCCGCGGCCGGGGCGCGATGATCGCGATCGAGCTCGTGAAGCCCGGCACCACCGAGCCCGACCCCGCCAGGACCGCCGAGCTGGCCAAGGCCTGCCACGCCCAGGGCCTGCTGGTCCTGACCGCCGGCACCTACGGCAACGTCCTGCGCTTCCTGCCGCCGCTCGTCATCCCCGAGCACCTGCTCAACGAGGGTCTCGACCTCCTCGAGAACGCCTTCGGGGGCTGACGCGCCGGGGTTTTGCCGATGCTTGGGCGACGGCAGACCCCGTCCACAATCTCCGGGACGTAGAAAGGAGGAGAACCGCGACACGGTCCTCTTGACCGAGAGCGTTGTTCCGGGGGTGAGAGAACCTCACAGGATAAGACGGGGCCCTGAGCTTTCGGGGGGTTAGTTCAGGGCCCCGTCTCCCACAAAAGGGATGCGAGCGGCGATGTTCGCCCTGCGCGTCCGGAAGCGGGTCTGACTGGGGGCGGTCGGACCCGCTTCTCATTTCCCGACGACGGTCGTCCAGGCCGTCTGCCACTCCGTCCAGCCGGCGCACTTACCGCCGTCCCCACAGTCCACCATCGGCGGGGTGACGAAGTTCAGGCGCTCCAGATAGCCCCGGTCGCCGACCCGGTGGGCGGCGCAGAAGCCCGCCCGCAGCAGGCCGCACGCCTCCTCGTTCACGGGCGCGACCCCCGCCCAGGACGCCACCTGCGCCTGGACGTCGGCGGTGAGGGTCCAGTCGAGCCACTGGTACATGCAGTTGGGGTGGGCGGGCTGGGCGGCGACCGTCCAGGAGTCCAGCCAGGCGGTCTCGCCCTCCTTGGGCGAGGCGGCGGTCAGCGGGCGGCCCGCCCGGGTCAGGGTGTCGACCTCGTAGGCCGAGCCCTGGCCGACCACGGCGTCCTTGGCGGTGAAGACCTCGATCGCGGTCGACGGCTCCCGCCACAGCTCCCTGACGTTCGGCCGCTGCTTGCGCAGGAGCTCGGCGGCGGCCTCGAGCTGGACGGCCGTCAGCTCGAACGGATTCTTGATCTTGAGCGACCGCTTGCGGGCCTTCAGGTAGAGGGCGGCGTCGCCGAGCGTCAGCGGGGAGTCCCGCCAGAGGATCTCGCCCTTGTAGTCCTTGCTCTCGGCCGGGTCGAAGACCGCGCCCCACGAGCCGGGCGCGGAGGTGCGGGCCGGGTCGTAGGCGAGCAGGTTCGCCCCCCACACGTACGGGACGCCGAAGGTCGCGTCGTCCTTCTTCACCAGGCCCCGGAAACGGGCGTCCAGGCCCTTGAATCCGGAGACGAGCCGGGTGTTGATCGCGGCGATCCGCTTCTCGGCGAACAGGCGCCCGGCGAACTCCGGGGGCACGAGCCCGCCGTCGTAGCCGCCCCTGGCCATCAGGTCGTAGGCCTCCTGGCCGCTGCCGGCGAGCCGGACGGTGGCCTGGCAGCCGGTCTTCTCCTCGAACGGCTTCACCCAGTCGATGGACTGGTCGATCCCGCCGCCCTCGACCAGCCCGGACGGGGCGACCAGGCTGACGGCGCCCTCACCGGCTCCGGCGGTGCGGACCGGGTCGACCTTGGGGACCGGAGCGGGGTCGTCACTGCATCCGGCGAGGAGCGTCAGGGCCAGCGAGGCGGCCGCAGCGGCCCTGAGAAAAGTCATAGACCGGCAGGATATCGAGAACGACCCCGGAAGAGCGGCGGGGTTGCCAGGGCGAAGGCATTCTCACACGGAGGGTGCTGGAGGGTGAATGCGGACGCCTGTCACTCTTCCGGGGTCGTAGGTAGCCGAGGGCGGCGGGGCCGGGCTGGGGAACAGCGGGTCACCTTGCAGGGTCACCCGGCCGGGTCGCCAACGGCACCCGGCGGATCGGGGGCGCGCCGAGCCGGAGGATGCTCGACGGGTCGTCCCGGTGCGCCGGGGGCTTGGTGCGGATCGATTCGATGTGGACGACGAGGTGCTGGACGGTCTCCGCCTCGACGAAATCGCCGATGTCGTGGTCGCGCGGCGGGAGCGCCCACCAGTGTTTCGTCGAGGGCCCGAACCAGATGGTCCAGTCCGGATAACGCCTGGTCAGGAAGGAGAGTTCGGTAGCGTGATCTTCTTCCGACATCTCGCCTCCCTTCAGGGTCTTTTCGAGTGTGCCGAGCAAAACAATTCGGGTCAAGGCTTGTAGGAATGTTCCCGAAATGGCTTGGCTACGCGAAAACGACTTACCTGAAGTGAATGGCGACGATTCCTTTTCTAGGCGGTATCCCGGAGCACCAATTCGGTCGGGAAGACCACGGGGGACTCCACCGGCTCACCGGCGCTCAGGCGCAACACCATCCGGGCCGGTTCCCGGCCCATGGCGGCGATGGGCTGGCGAACCGTGCTCAGCGGGGGCTCGGAGCAGGCCGCCGCGGGAGCGTCGTCGAAGCCGATCACGGCGACGTCCTCGGGTACTCTGCGACCGGCGGCCCGGAGCGCTTGCAACGCTCCCAGGGCCATCAGATCGGACGCCGCGAATACCGCGTCGATTTCCGGATCGTCACGCAGAAGCTGACGCATCGCGTCCAGTCCCGAATCGCGGGTGAAATCCCCGGTGGTAATGAGAGAACGCAGGTCTGAATCGTTCAAAGCGCGCCTATAACCGGCCAGCCTGTCTATTCCCGCGACCATGTCCTGGGGACCGGCGATCGTGGCGATCCGGCGGCGTCCCAGCGACAGCAGGTGCCGGACCGCGAGCTCCGCCCCGCCGGCGTTGTCGGTGTCCACGTAGGGCAGGTCCGAGGGGGTCAGCGGCCGTCCCGAGACGACCACCGGGACACCGCGGCCCGCACCTCGGGCGTGACGCCCGCCGAACCGTTCACCACCCGCGGGAACGAGTGGCAGCGCCTGACCGCCGGCGCCTTCGTCTCGATCATCATTCCCGTCATCGTCTTCCTGTCCATGCAGCGCCACTTCGTGCGCGGGCTGCCGGCGGGGAGCGTCAAAGGGGCAGGACGCGAGATCGGAACACGGCGGGTCCCGGACGGGCGGAGCCCGGTCAGCGTGCCGGCGCTCCCGCCGTACCGGGCCGCCAGGCCACCCAGCCGCCCAGGTAGCTCGGCTTGACCGCCGCCAGATACCAGCCGGGGCTCCTGGCGGGCCAGGTCCCGCGGGGATCGCTCTTCTGGTCCCACGGAATGATGATCAGTGAGATGCCGGGGGCGGGCGGCCCCGCATAGCCGGGGTCGAAGGGGGTCAGCCCGTTCCGCGCCTGGAAGGCGTGCGAGGTCCAGATCCGCCAGGGCATGCCCGGATAGACCATCGCCACCCGGTCCTGCGCGGTGAGCCCTACCGTGTGCAGCGAGGTCGCCTCCGCGAGCCTTCCGTTCCACGGCTCGGTGATCTTCCGGTCGACGACCGCCGTCATCACGATCGACAGCACGCACAGCCCGCCCGCGCACACCGCGACGGTCCCGCGCCGGGCGAAGGCGATCCGGGCGGCGACCAGCAGCCCGAACACCAGGAGCGCCGTCCAGGTCGCCGGCCACATCGGCAGCCCGTCCCACTCGCCGCTCAGGAACGCCATCTCGGGGAAGTCGTAGGTGCTGTAGCTCCGTGTGGCCAGGGCGTCCCCCGCGTACAGCCAGACGATCCCGAGCGCGGCGGCCGTCGCGGCGGCCAGCCCCAGCACGGCCCTGCCCAGGACGGGCACCGGCGCCTTGACCAGGGCGGTGGCCCCCGCCGCGAACAGGACCGGCATCAGCGGCAGCAGGTAGCGCCCGTAGGCGTAGTTGCCCATGGTCCCCTCGTCCGGCAGCGCCATCGACATCCCCACGGCGATCACCGCGGTGGTCACGAGCACGGCGGCGGCCGTCACGCGGTCGGCCCAGTCCGCCCCGCGACGCCCCGCGACGGCCGCCAGCACGAGGATCCCCAGCGTGCACAGCCCCCAGCCGGAGACCGACAGGTACCAGAGCTTCCCCGCGACCAGGGACCCCGTCCAGGCGTAGCCCGACAGTGAGGTCAGCCGGTCGCCGACGAAGCCCAGGAACGAGTACGCCCCCGCCGGATAGATCTTCCCCTCGACCCAGTGGTTGAGCAGCCGGCCGGCCGCCGCCGCCGCGAGCGGTGCCAGCGCCGCGGCGCCCCACCTTCCGAGCGCGGGCCTCCGCCGCCACAGCACGAGGGAGACCAGCGCCATGTGCACGGCGAACACCGCGGCCCCCCGGCTGTGCACGGCCGAGGCGTAGGCGGCGGCCAGCCCGGCCGCGACCCCGTATCCGGCCCGCCCCGACCTCAGCCAGGAGTGGGCGGCCAGCAGCCATCCGGTGACGACCACCGTCAGGAGCGTGTCGCTCAAGGCGAACTGCGACCAGTACACCATCCCCGGCAGGAGCGCGCCCGCGTGCGCCATGCCGTAGGCGGGCCACCGTGCCAGCCCCATGCGCCGCATCAGCCCGAACATCAGCAGGAACAGGACCCCGCCCAGGAGCGCGTTGATCCCGATGACGCTTCGGTACACCGCGTCGGGTTCGGAGGTGAACCAGGTGACGGGCGCGATGAACAGCCCGTACCCGGCCTGGTAGAAGGTCCGTCCCGAAAGGTCGCCCGCGGCGCCCCCCGACAGCAGCCGGCCCGCGAGCAGATAGCCGGTCTCGTCGGGGATCATCGTCGGGACCGTGCGCCCCGCCGACAGCAGCAGTCTCAGCAGGAACTGCCCGAGCAGCCCTCCGACCAGCAGATAGGGCCACCAGGCCATGGTCCCGGCCGGGGTCGGCGATGCCTCCGCGGATCTCGGCCGCACAACAGTGAGTGTCTCCACGAGTGCGGACCGTAGTTAGCGTTCCCCCTCGCGTACAGCACCCTCCGGGCGTGGCGCCCGGTGAAGGGCGAAGCCGTGGCGCACGTCACCTCGACTGCCCCGGTTCGGTGGGGTTGAGTGGGGAGTGTGATCGAGGAGAGCGTCGCGGGCCTGCTGGGGGACGTCGGGATTGCGGCCGTGCCCCTGGAGGTCACCGGGAAGGCGGGGCTGCCCTCGGTCTTCCGGGTCGACGTCATGGCGGGTGCGAGTGTCGGGGCCGCGACGGCCGCCGCCGCCCGGCTGTGGCAGGCGCGCGGCGGCCCCGCCGCGCGGGCCTCGATCGACCTCGGCCACGTCGGGATGGCCTTCGTCTCCGAGCGGCTGTTCAAGGTCGCGGGCAGCGAGCTCGACCTGTGGGCGGACCTCTCCGGCGACTACGCGACCGGCGACGGCGGCTGGGTGCGGCTGCACTGCAACTTCGACCATCACCGGGACGCGGTCCTGCGGGCCCTGCTGACGGCGCCCACCCGCGACTCGGTGGCGGCGGCGTGCGGGCTGATGCCCGCGGTGGCCGTCGAGGAGGCGGTGCTCGCCGCGGGCGGCGCGGCCGGCGCGCTGCGGACCCGGTCGCCGTGGGCGGGCTTCCCGCACGGGCCGCTGGTCCGGCTCACGCGGACGGGCGAGGGCCCCGTGGTGCCGCTCGCACCGGCGGCGCGCCCGCTGGAGGGCGTGCGGGTCCTGGACCTGACCCGGGTGATCGCGGGCCCGGTCGCCACCCGGACGCTCGCGGCGCACGGCGCCCAGGTCCTGCGCATCGGCGCCGCGCACGTGCCGGAGGTGCCCGGCCTGGTCCTCGACATGGGTTTCGGCAAGCGGTCCTGCCATCTCGACCTGCGCTCGGCCGAGGGCCGGGCGGCGCTGCGCGAGCTCGCGGCCACCGCCGACGTCCTCATCCAGGGCTACCGTCCCGGCGCGCTGTCCGGGCTCGGTTTCGGCCGCGACGACCTGAAGGCCCTCAACCCCTCCCTCGTGACGGTCGACGTCTCGGCCTACGAGCCGGAGGGCCCGTGGGCCGGACGCCGCGGCTTCGACAGCCTCGTCCAGATGACCACTGGTATAGCCGAGGAGGGGATGCGGTTCGCCGGCAGCGACCGTCCCGTCCCGCTGCCCTGCCAGGGGCTCGACCACGCGACCGGCTACCTGGGGGCGTTCGCGGCGATCAGCGGGCTGGTCCACCGGGCCGAGTCCGGCGGCTCTTGGCACGGCTCGGTCTCCCTGGCCGGGACGGCCCGCTGGCTCGACTCGCTCGGCCGGGTGACCCCCGGAGCCGGCCAGGACCCCGACGACGACCTGATCGCGGCGGTCAACACCCCGCACGGAGTGCTCTCCTTCGTCCTCCCGCCCGGCACCGCCTCCGGGCTCCTCCCCTCCTGGGACCTGGCGCCCGCCATCGACGGGAGCGCACTCCCCGTATGGATCTGAACCACTCCGGCCAGAGCGAAAAGGAAAAATAACCAGTGGTCACATATTGACCTGACCACTGGTTAGGTGCGAATCTTCCGGGCAGTTCTCCTCGATCCCCCCGGAGGTTCCCATGACGCGCCGCATTCTCGCAGCGCTCGCCGTGTCCGCGCTGGCCGTGTCGGCCACCGCGTGCGGCGGAGACGACGACAAGAAGACCGAAGGCCCCCGCACCCTCACCGTCTGGATGATGGAGGGCGACCTGTCGGACGGCGCCGTCGCCGCCATCAACGACAAGTTCACCAAGGACACCGGGGCCAAGGTCGACCTGCAGATCCAGCAGTGGGACGAGATCAACACCAAGATCAGCACCGCGCTGGCCCAGAACGACCCTCCGGACGTCGTCGCGATCGGCAACACCAACGTCCCGCTGTTCGCGGCCAGCGGCGGCCTGCTCGACCTGACCGGCAAGCAGGCCGAGCTGACCGGTGGTCAGACCTGGCTGCCCGGCCTGGCCGGTCCCGCGACGGTCGACGGCAAGCTGTACGCCGCCCCGCTGTTCGCCGGCAACCGCGCCGTCGTCTACAACAAGGAGATCTGGGCCAAGGCCGGGGTCACCGCCGCACCGAAGACGTTCGCCGAGCTCACCGCGGCCCTCGACAAGGTCAAGGCCAAGAACACCGGCAAGGACTTCTCCCCCTTCTACGTCCCCGGCCAGTACTGGTTCGGCGCCGTCCAGTTCCTCTGGGACGCGGGCGGCCGGCTCGCCGTCCAGGAGGGCGGCAAGTGGGCGGGCAAGCTCTCCTCCCCCGAGTCGATCAAGGGGCTGGAGGCGTGGAAGGCCTTCCAGAACAAGTACTCCGTCCCGGCCTCCCGCAACGTCACCAACCGCGCCCCCGACCAGGCCGCGCTGTTCGCCGACGGCAAGGTCAGCGCCGTCGTCGACTCCAGCGTCAAGACCATCCTCAAGAACAAACCGGAGCTCAAGGACAAGATCGGGACCTTCCCGTTCCCCTCGGCGACCGACGGCAGGACCCAGCCGGTCTTCCTCGGCGGCACCGACCTGGCCGTCCCGGTCAAGAGCAAGGACGCCGACCTGGCCGTCACCTACCTGAAGACCGCCGCCAGCGCCGACGTCCAGAAGTCGGCGATCGTCGGCCTGGACGGCTGGACCCCGGTCTCGACCGAGCTCATCGAGCAGGTCTCCGGCGGGCTCCCCGACACCTCGCAGGCGTTCGTCCAGGCCGCCAAGAACAGCGTCGCGACCCCGGCGACCCCGGGCTGGGCGACCATCGAGACCGACCAGTCGCTCTCGACCTTCTTCGCCGACATCGCGACCGGCCGCAAGTCCGTCGCCGACGCCGCGAAGGCCTTCGACGAGCACCTGAACACGGCGCTCAACGCCTCATGACCGTTCTCCACCGACGCCCGTCCCGGCTGCGCAAGCCGGGGTCGGGCGTCCCCTATCTGCTGCTCGCCCCGGCCGCGGTGCTGTTCGCGCTGATCCTCGGATACCCGCTGGTGAAGCTGCTCGTCCTGTCGTTCCAGGACTTCGGGCTGCGCGCCCTGTTCACCGGGACGGCCGAATGGGTCGGGGCCGACAACTACTCCGAGCTCGCCACCGACGACGAGTTCCTGCCCGTCCTGGTCCGCACGATCGTCTTCTGCGCCGCCCTCGTCGCCGGGACCCTGGCGATCGGCATGGGCGTCGCTCTCATGATGGTCAGGCTCGGCAAGAGGATGCGGACCGCCGTCACGCTGGTGCTGATCACCGCGTGGGCCGTGCCGAGCGTCGCGGCGACCCTGATCTGGCAGTGGCTGTTCCAGCCGCTGTACGGAGTGGTCAACTGGGCGCTCGGCGCGGGCCAGCACGACTGGCTCGCCACCCCGCTGTCGGCGTTCTCGATCGTGTGGCTGCTGGTGGTCTGGCAGTCGGTGCCGTTCGTGGCCCTCACCCTCTACGCGGGGCTGTCGCAGATCCCGCGCGAGTACTACGAGGCCGTCGCGATCGACGGCGCGGGGCCCGTCCAGGCCTTTCGCGCGATCACGCTGCCGTTCCTGCGGCCGATCCTGCTGCTCGTGACGATCCTCTCGGTGATCTGGGACTTCAACGTCTTCAACCAGCTGTGGATCCTCACCCGCGGCGGTCCGCAGGGCGGGACCACCACCCTCAGCATCCTGTCGTTCACCAAGGCCTTCAGCGGCAACGCCTACGGCCAGGGCGCGGCCATCGCCGTCGTCGCCGTGGTGCTGCTGATGGGCCTCACCGCCTACTACGTGCGGCGCCTCGTCCGCTCCGGGGAGGAACTGTGAAGCGTTTCCTGTTGAACGGGACGGCCGTCGTCTTCTGCGTGGTCTGGGCGTTCCCCGTCTACTGGATGGTCACCACGGCGTTCAAGCCGTACGGGGAGATCCTCGACACCAGCCCCGACTTCCTGCCGTGGCCGCTCAGCTTCGGCAACTTCTCCTCGGCGCTGAACAAGCCGCACTTCTGGGACTACCTGCTCAACAGCCTGATCGTCGCCTCGTCGGTGGTCGCGCTGTCGATCGTCGTGGCCTTCCTCGCGGCGACCGCGCTCACCCGGTTCCGGTTCCGGGGCCGGCGCGGCTTCCTGCTCGGCGTCGTCTTCGTCCAGATGATCCCGCAGCCCGCGCTGGTCATCCCGCTCTTCCTCGGGATGAAGAACCTCGACCTGCTCGACAACCTCGCCGGGCTGACGCTCACCTACGTGGCGTTCGTCCTGCCCTTCACGATCTGGACGCTCCGCGGCTTCATGCACGGCATCCCGATCGAGCTGGAGGAGGCGGCGATGGTCGACGGCGCCGGACGCGCCACGGTGATCCGCAGGGTGCTGCTGCCGCTCGTCATGCCGGGGCTGATCGCGACCAGCGTGTTCGCGTTCATCACCGCCTGGAACGACTACATCTACGCCTACGTGATGATGAAGGACCAGGCCAACTACACCCTTCCGCTGTGGCTGGTCTCCTTCTCCTCCAACACCGGCACGGACTACGGCGGCCTCATCGCCGGTTCGACCCTGTTCACGCTGCCGGTCGTCATTTTCTTCATGGTGATCCAGCGACGGCTCGTCGCCGGAATGACCTCGGGGGCGGTCAAGGGATGATCAATCTGGTTCCGTTTCCCGGCGAGATCCGGGAACTGCAGGGCTCGCTGGAGCTCGACGGGGTGGCGGTGACGGGCGACCGCGACGTCGCCGCCCTGCTGGTGGAGTACTTCGGGGAGGGGCGCACCCCGGTGCGGCTGCTCCTCGGCGACCGCGACGACGACGGGTACGCCCTCACGGTCTCCCCCGAGGAGATCGTGCTGACGGCGCGGGGGACGCCCGGGCTGCTGTCCGGCGTGCAGACCCTCCGCCAGCTCCTCGGCCCCGACGGCCGGGTGCCCTGCGTGGAGATCACCGATGTTCCCCGCTACGCCTGGCGCGGCGTCCTGCTCGACGTCGCCCGTCACTACATGCCGCTTGACTTCGTCTTCCGTTTCGTCGACCAGCTCGCCTTCCACAAGCTGAACGTCCTGCATCTCCATCTCACCGACGACCAGGGCTGGCGGATGGAGATCGACGGCTATCCGCGCCTCACCTCGATCGGCGCCTGGCGCAGCGAGAGCATGGTCGGGCGGGCCGGTTCGGTCGCCTTCGACGGCACTCCGCACGGCGGTTTCTACACCCAGTCCGAGCTGTCGGCCCTGGTGCGGTTCGCGGCGGCGCGGGGCGTGCGGGTCGTCCCGGAGATCGAGATGCCGGGCCACGCGCGGGCCGCGCTGGCCGCCTATCCCGAGCTGGGCAACCGCGCCGACCGGCCCCTTCCGGTCTGGACGGGCTGGGGCGTCAGCGAGCACGTCTTCGGGGTCCAGGAGGAGACCCTGGAGTTCTGCAGGGAGGTGCTGCGCCAGACCATGAAGGTGTTCCCGTCGGCCGACATCCATCTCGGCGGGGACGAGGTGCCCACCCTGCAGTGGGAGAACAGCTCCGTCGCCAGGGAACGTTCCCTGGAACTCGGGCTGGAGGGTCCCTCCCAGCTCCACGGCTGGTTCCTGGGCGAGATGGCCAGGTTCCTGTCCGCGCACGGCCGCCGGGCCGTCTGCTGGGACGAGGCCGGAGATTCCGATGCGATCCCGCCCGAGACGGTCGTCATGGCCTGGCGTGATCCGGCCCATGCGGCACGGGCGTCCGCACGCGGCCATGAAGTGATCATGACTCCCTACCGGTGGACCTATCTGGACTACCCTCAGACCGACAGTCCCCACGAACCGCTAGGCCAGGAAGGCGAGATCATCACCCTCTCGGACGTGTACCACTTCGAGCCAGGGCCGGTCCTCGGCACCCAGGCCCAGCTGTGGACCGAGTTCGCCGCGACCCCCGCCGAGGTCGAGTACCTGGCCTATCCCCGGCTGTGCGCGCTCGCCGAGATCGCCTGGTCGTCGCGGCCGCGCGACTTCGCCGAGTTCACCGCCCGGGTCGGCCCGCACCTGGCCCGGCTGGGCGTCCCGCACGGCGAGGTGCCCGCATGACCGCCCTGAAACGCGACCGCGTCCGCGACTACCTCCTGGACCTGATCGAGCAGTTCGGTCCCGGCACCCCGCTGCCCGCGGAGCGCGATCTGGCCCAGGAGCTGGGGGTCTCGCGGCCGACCCTGCGCGCGGCGATCGAGGACCTGACCCAGGCGGGCCTGCTGGTCCGCCAGCACGGCAGAGGCACCTTCACCAGCCCGAACAAGGTCAACCAGCAGCTGTCCGGCACCTCCTCCAACGCGTTCGCGGTGCCGCCGGCCGAGGGCAACTGGATCAGCAAGGTGCTGGAGTTCGAGACCTTCCCCGCGGGGGCGCCGATGGGGGCCAAGCTCCAGCTCTCGCCGTCGGAGCCGGTGCTGCGGATCGTCCGGCTGCGCTCGGTGGACGACGAGCCGATCTCGATAGAGCGCATCCACGTGCCCTACAACCTGGTCCGCGAGCTCGTGCCAGGCGACATGGAGGAGGGCAACTTCTACCAGCTGCTGCGCACGAACTTCGACGTCACGGTCTCCGACGCCGTCCAGACGGTCGAGCCGACCGTCACCGACGCCGAGGAGTCGGCGCTGCTGCACGTCCCGCTGCACGCCCCGGCCCTGCTGGTCGAGCGCACCACGAAGGACACCACCGGGCGGACCTGCGAGTTCACCCGGTCGATCTACCGGGGCGACCGGTACCGGGTGACCTCACACCTCAAGTTCGACACCACGTCGGGCTAGGGGCTGTTTCAAAGTCGGCGCCCGTGGCGAGCGGCGTCCAGGTGCGTGCCTCGCGGGGGCGGAGGAGGGAGTCGACCTGGTTGGGTCGGCGACCGACGACAACCTCGCGAGGTGCGTGCCTGGGCGCCGCGCAGTAGGGCAGTTGACTTTGAAACAGCCCCTAGGGGCGCCGTGTGAGGTCCAGGGCTCAGAGGTCACGGCGGACCGAGGTGAGGGCCAGCAGGGCGACGTGCAGCGACGTGCAGGCCTCGACGTCGTCGAGGTCGGTGTCGAGGACCCGCTCGATCCGGCGCAGCCGCTCGTAGAACGCGGGCCGGGACAGATGGGCGGCCTGGGCGGCGACCGCCTTGTTCCGGCCCGTGTCCAGGTAGAGGGTGAGGATCCGGGTCAGGTCGCTGCCGCGCTGGGCGTCGTACTCCAGCAGGGCCCCGAGCTCGCGTTCGACGAAGGTCTGGAGCCTGGCGTCGTCGCGGAGGAGATGGAGCAGGCCGCGCAGGCGCAGGTCGGGCAGTCGGTAGTAGAGCCGGTCCCCCGAGCCCTGGGCGGCGACGTCGGCGACCTGCTCGGCCTCCAGGAACGACCGGCGGACGTCGCGGATGGACTCCACGACCGAGCCGGTCGCCATCACCGCGTCGGCGCTGTGCCTGCGGACGGCCTTGGCCATCTCGGTGAGGGCGTTCTCGGCGTCGGCCCGGGTGGGGAGGCTGGCCAGGACGCCGACGCGGGCCTGCGGGGTGCCCTCGTCCAGGACCCCGACCAGGGCGGCGAGGCTGGCCTCCCGGCCGGCGGCGGCGGTCGCCTCGGCCAGCTCGGCGATCTGCTCGGGTCCGGCGTGGGCGCGGGTGCGGACCACGACCCCGAGGAGCCTGCGGCCGGAGAGCTGGACGCCCAGCGCCCTGGCCCTGGCGGCGGCCTCCTGGGGGTCGGAGTAGGCGTGGGCCAGAATTCCGCTGATGATCGTCCCATGGGCCTGGCGTTCGAGCGAGGCCTCGTGCCGGTCGAGCAGGCGGCCGAGGGCCAGGGTGGTCGCGGCCCGCTCGATCAGGACGATCTCGCGGGGGCCCGGCGCGATCTCCGGAAGGATGATCAGCCGGCCCCAGTCCTCGCCGCGGGCGCCGACGACCGTCACCAGCCAGCCCGCCGACTCGTCGTAGGCGGTGCGCATCTCGGTCCGGACGGCCCGGGAGCGGGTCTCCCAGGAGTTCAGCAGCTCGGCGGGGTCACGGCCCGCGGCGTCGGCGGCCAGCACCTGGTGGGAGAGGTTCTCCAGGACGGCCGGACGGCCCGCCAGCGAGGCGACCTGGCGGATCACCTCGGCCGGGGGCGCCCCCTCGACCGAGAGCTGGGTGAAGATCTCGTGGAGCTGCTCCGAGGCCCGCAGCTCCTCGAGCTGGGCGTCGAGGATCCGGGCGTGGACGGCCTCGGTGACGTCGACGAAGAGCGTCTCCCGGCCCAAGATGATCACCGGGACGCCCTCCTTCTCGGCGGCGGCGACCAGCGCGGGCGGAAGATCCCCCTTGTAGCGGCGGCCGAGCTCGACCATGAGGCCGCTGACCCCCACCTGGGCCAGGCTCCGGACGTACTCGCGCAGCCGGGAGGCCTCGTCGGGCAGGGCGATCCCGGTGGTGAGCACGAGCTCGCCGCCTCTGAGAAGGTGGGCGACATCCGTCACCTCGGCGACATGAACCCAGCGAACCCGGGAATCGAGACGGTCGGAGCCCGCCACGACACGGGGCTGACCGCGCCGCACCGGGTCGAGCCTGAGAACGTCGGCCAAGGTGGGAAGCATTGTGAGCGCATCCTATGCGCCGGAAAGGCGGAAACATGGACGGCTGGACCGAGACCGGCAACGCACTGATCCAGGAGTGGGTCTTCAAGGACTTCGCGGAGGCCATGATCTTCGTCAACAAGGTGGCGGCCGTCGCCGAGGAGGCGAACCACCACCCCGACTTCCACATCGTCTGGAACAGGGTCACCCTGACCCTGTCCACGCACGACGCGGGCGGCCTCACCGAGAAGGACTTCGCCCTCGCCGAGCGCCTCAACACTGTGTAAAGCAATTCTTGAAATAGCCGACACTTCGCTAGTGGCCTACACCACGCTGAGCTGGAAAGACTTAGGGCCATGTCGGAACTCCTCGCACGCCACCGGGCGGTCATGCCCAACTGGGTGGCCCTCTACTACGACCAGCCGATCGAGATCGTCAGCGGCAAGGGCAACCACGTCGTCGACGCCGAGGGCAACTCCTACCTCGACTTCTTCGCGGGCATCCTGACCAACATGATCGGGTACGACGTCGCGGAGGTCCGCGAGGCGGTCGAACGCCAGATCGCCACCGGTGTCGTGCACACCTCGACCGTCTACCTCCTGCGGGGGCAGGTGGAGCTCGCCGAGAAGATCGCCCGGCTGTCCGGCATCCCGGACGCGAAGGTGTTCTTCACCAACTCCGGCACCGAGGCCAACGAGGCGGCCCTCCTGCTGGCGACCTACGCCCGCAGGAGCAACCAGGTCCTGGCGATGCGCCAGAGCTACCACGGCAAGTCCTTCGGCGCGACGGCCGTCACCTCCAACCGGGCCTGGAAGAACAACGGCTACAGCCCGTTCACGACCAACTTCCTGCACGGCGCCGACCGGCATCTGCCGCAGTTCGCCCGGCTGTCGGACTCCGACTACGTCAAGGTCTGCGTCGAGGACCTGCGCCATGTGCTCGCGACCGCGACCGGCGGCGACGTCGCCGCCCTGATCGCCGAGCCGATCCAGGGCGTCGGCGGCTTCACGATGGCCCCCGACGGCCTGTTCGCCGCCTACAAGGAGGTCCTCGACGAGCACGGCATCCTGTTCATCGCCGACGAGGTCCAGACCGGCTGGGGCCGCACCGGCCAGAGCTTCTTCGGCATCCAGAACCACGACGTGGTCCCGGACGCGATGACCTTCGCCAAGGGCCTCGGCAACGGCTACGCCGTCGGCGGCGTCGTGGCGCGCGGCGACCTCATGGACGCCCCGCACGCGATCGGCCTGGCGACCTTCGGCGGCAACCCGATCTCGATGGCCGCCGCCAACGCGACCCTCGACTACGTGCTCGACCACGACCTCCAGGCCAACGCCGCGCACACCGGCCGGATCATCATCGAGGGGCTGCGCGAGGCCGCCGGGGACCTGCCGTTCGTCGGCGACGTCCGCGGCAAGGGCCTCATGTTCGCCATCGAGCTCGTCGACGCGGAGACCGGCACTCCCGCGCCCGCGCTCGCCGCGAAGATGATGGAGGAGACCAAGCGTCGCGGTCTCCTCGGCGGCAAGGGCGGCCTGTACGGCAACGTCATGCGCATGGCCCCCCCGCTCACCCTGACCGAGGCCGAGGCCCGTGAGGGCCTGGCCATCCTCGTCGACTCCCTTAAGGCGCTCGCGTGACCAAGCACATCACCCACTGGATCGGCGGCAAGCCCTTCACCGGCACGTCCGACCGGGTAGGCGACGTCTACAACCCGGCCACCGGCAAGGTCTCCGGCACCGTCGACTTCGCCTCCCGGACCGAGATCGACGAGGCCGTCGCCGCCGCGAAGGCCGCCTTCCCCGCCTGGCGCGACGCCTCCCTGTCCAAGCGCGCGAACGTGCTGTTCACGTTCCGTGAGCTGCTGGTCCGCGACTCCGCCGAGCTCGCGAAGATCATCTCCTCGGAGCACGGCAAGGTCGAGTCCGACGCTGCGGGGGAGGTCGCGCGCGGCCTCGAGGTCGTCGAGTTCGCCTGCGGGATCCCGCACCTGCTCAAGGGCGGCTTCTCCGAGAACGTCTCCACCCGGGTGGACGCCTACTCGATCCTCCAGCCGCTGGGCGTGGTCGCGGGCATCACCCCGTTCAACTTCCCGGCGATGGTGCCGATGTGGATGTTCCCCGTCGCGATCGCGTGCGGGAACACCTTCGTGCTCAAGCCGTCGGAGAAGGACCCGAGCGCCGCCATCAAGATCGCGGAGCTGTGGGCCGAGGCCGGCCTTCCCGAGGGCGTGTTCAACGTCCTGCACGGCGACAAGGTCGCGGTGGACGGGCTGCTGGAGCACCGGGACGTCAAGGCGGTGTCGTTCGTCGGCTCCACCCCGATCGCCCACTACATCTACGAGACGGCTGCCCGCAACGGCAAGCGCGTCCAGGCCCTCGGCGGCGCCAAGAACCACATGCTGGTCCTGCCGGACGCCGACCTCGACCTGGCCGCCGACGCCGCCGTCAACGCGGGCTTCGGCTCCGCGGGCGAGCGCTGCATGGCCATCTCGGCGCTGGTGGCCGTCGAGCCGATCGCCGACGAGCTCGTCGCCAAGATCAAGCAGCGGGTCGAGGGACTCACGACCGGGCCGGGCGACGACCCGTCCTCCGACATGGGCCCGCTGGTCACCGGGGTCCACCGCGACAAGGTCGCCACCTACCTGACCTCGTCGGTCGAGCAGGGGGCCGACCTCGTCGTCGACGGCCGCGAGGGCCTCCCGCAGGGCGACGGCTTCTGGCTCAGGCCCACGCTGATCGACAACGTCACCGCCGAGATGGACTGCTACAAGGACGAGATCTTCGGCCCCGTCCTGTCGGTGCTCCGGGTGAGCACCTTCGACGAGGGCATGGCCCTCATCGACGCCAACCCCTACGGCAACGGGACCGCGATCTTCACCAACGACGGAGGGGCCGCGCGGCGCTTCCAGAACGAGGTCGAGGTCGGCATGGTGGGCATCAACGTCCCCATCCCGGTCCCGATGGCCTACTACTCCTTCGGCGGCTGGAAGGCCTCGCTGTTCGGCGACTCCCACGCCCACGGCACCGAGGGCGTCCACTTCTACACCCGCACCAAGGCCGTGACGGCCCGCTGGCTCGACCCGTCCCACGGCGGCGTCAACCTGGGCTTCCCGACCAACGGCTGACCGTTCCGCCCTCCGGCGGGAATCAAGGGCCTCTCTAACGGCTTATGTTTGAATAAGCCGTTAGAGAGGACCGTCATGAGTCGCAGGTTCGCGCAGCTCGCCTTCTCCCCCGCCGTCCGGCGTCACCAGCACGAGCACGGCAGCGACCGGGCCTACGGGCGGATGCTGGAGGGACCGGCGGCCGCCGATCCGATCGGGCCCGCCGAGGCGGAGTTCATCGCGGAGCGCGACAGCTTCTACCTGGCGACCGTCGGCGAGAACGGCTGGCCCTACATCCAGCACCGGGGCGGCCCCGCCGGGTTCCTCAAGGTCCTCGGCGAGCACACCCTCGGCTTCGCCGACCTGCGCGGCAACCGGCAGTACATCACCCGCGGCAACCTCGACCACGACGACCGGGTCTCCCTGTTCCTCATGGACTACGCCCACCGGACCCGGCTGAAGATCCTCGGCCGGGCGCGGGCCGTCGAGGACGATCCCGGCCTGCTGGCCGCGCTGACCGCCGAGGGCTCCCCGGGACGGCCCGAGCGCGCCCTGATCGTCGACGTCGAGGGCTTCGACTGGAACTGCCCCCAGCACATCCCGCAGCTCTTCCCCCGCGACGCCGTCGAGCAGGCTCTCGGCACCCTCCGCACCCGCGTGGAGGAACTGGAGCGCGAGAACGCGCGCCTGCGCGCGGCGGGATGAGGAGGCCGGGCGCGCGGGGCGGATCCCCCGCGCTCAGGCGGCGGGGAAGAGTTCGAGCTGCTCGACGCCCGGCGGCTCGGGGGTGCGCAGCCGCAGGCAGCGGCGGCAGGTGACCTCGCCCGGATCCGGGTGGGCGGCGTAGGGGTCCCAGCCGGAGACCCCGACCATGCAGGCCGGGCCCGGCAGGAGCTCGCCCGCCAGCCAGCGGGTGAGGGTGACGGCGTGGACGATCCCCGACGCCCGGACCCGCATGTGGTGCGCGGGGCCGTAGGCGTCGCGGGCGGTGGCGGCGATGGCGGCCAGCGTGGCTCTTGGACTGGGCACGAACCCTCCCGAAGAACGGTCAGACCGCCATTCTCACGGGAGGGTCCGACATTTCACCCAGAGACCATCTTCAAGATCGGTGCCCGGGCGGGGCAGGACCGGGCAAAGGCCCCGTCTTCCCGGCCCGCGGCCCGGCGGCGAACCGGGATCGTGGCCTCCTCGGGGTGAAGGGGGAACCGTGGGGCGTGCCGTCGTGGTGGCCGAGGAGCTGGGCGTGCGGACACGGCGCGGCTGGATCTTCTCCGGGATCGAGCTGGAGGCCGGGGCCGGGGAGCTGGTCGCGGTCGGCGGGGCGGGCGGCACCGGCCGCTCGTCGTTCCTGCTGACGCTGGGCGGGCGGATGCGGCCCTCGATGGGCGACCTGTGGGTGTGCGAGCAGAAGTCGCCGCCCCGGATCCGCGGGCTCGTCGCGGTCGGCCGGATCGGCGGCGCGGCCGAGCCCGAGGACGAGCTGACCGTCCGGGACCATGTGAACGAGCGGAGCATCATCGCCGGGAAGGGCCGGGAACCCTTCGGGACGGCCTGTGAACGGCTCGGCACCCGCTTCGAGGCCGGAGAGCGGGTCGGCGGCATGGCCACCGAGCGGCGGACCCTGCTGGCGCTCGCCCTCGCCCTGATGGAGCGGACCCCGGTCGTCCTGCTCGACGATCTCGACGACGGGGCGCCGCCGGCGGGCCAGCGGAGGCTGTGGCAGGCCGCCAGGCGCGCCGCCGACGGCGGGACCGTCGTCATCGCCGCGACCACCGACCCCGACCCGGCCGAGGGCGTCGCCGACACGGTGGTGCGGCTGTGATCCGCGCCCTGCGGCTGGCCCGCTACGAGCTGAAGCGCTTCCGCACCCCGCTCCAGCGCGCGGGCCTGGTCTTCCTCGCCTCGGTCCCGCTGATGTACGGGGCCGTCTACCTGTGGTCGAACTGGGACCCCTACGGCCGGCTCGACCGGGTCCCGGTCGCGGTCGTCAACGAGGACCAGACGGTCACCGCCGCGGGCGAGGAGGTCCACGCCGGATCCGACTTCGTCGCGGAGCTGAAGAAGAACCCGCTGCTCGGGTGGCGCTTCGTCGGAGCGGAACGGGCGGAGGAGGGACTCGCCGAAGGCGACTACTACGCGGTCATCACCGTCCCCCGCGACTTCAGCTCCCTGCTGTCCAGCGGGGCGTCCGGCTCGCCCGAGCAGGCGGCGATGCAGATCAGGATCGACGACGGCAACAACTTCCTCGTCGGCATCATGGCCGAGACGATCCAGTCCGAGCTGACCCGGCAGATCGCCGCCGCGGCCGACAAGGCCTACTTCACCGCGGCGATCGGGCGGCTCGGCGAGCTGCGCAGCGGCCTCACCGAGGCCTCCGACGGCGCGGGACGGCTCCAGGACGGCGCCGCCGAGCTCAGGGACGGCGCCGACCGGCTCACCGGCGGCATCGGGACGCTCGGCGCGGGCGAGGCCCGGCTCCAGACCGGTGTGGGCACGCTCAGGGACGGCACCCGCCGTCTGGTCGGCGGCGGTGACCAGGTGTCGGCCGGCGTCTCGAAGATCGCCCAGATCGAGGTGCCGCTCGCCCGCCGGCTGTCGGCCGCGCTGCCGGGCCTCGCCGGCAAGGCCGTCTCCGTGACGACCACCGCCGGCCGCCTGTCCGAGCTCACCGCCGCCGGGACGACGACCTTCGCCGAGTACTGCGACCAGGTCACCGCCTGGCTCCGCACCCTCCCCGCGGAGATCAGGAGCGATCCCCTCTACCGCGACCTCCTGCGCGCCGCCGAGCGCCGGGAGGGCCGCCTCGTCCTTCGCCTGGACCTGCTGGCCGCCGAGCACCCCGCGCTGCGGAACCTGGCCGCCTACCCGTGGGTCCACCGGGCCGCCGAGCTCGCCGACCTGACCCTCACCGGCCTGCTCAAACGCCTCCCCGACACGGTCAGGACCGACCCGGTCTACCGGGACCTGCTCGCCCTCGCCGAGCGCCTCGACCGGGACGCGAACAAGATCGCCGACCTCGCTGTGAGGGTCGACGGCAAGGTCACCGAGGTGGCCGTCGAGGCCCGCGCGCTCCGCCGGGAGGTCCCCGCCCTGCGGCGGCGGCTGAACACCGCCGCCGGGCAGCTCACCGAGCTCGACCAGGGCGCCAGGGCGCTGGCCACCGGCATCCGCGCCGCCGACAGGGGCACCGCAGCCCTCCAGCAGGGCGTCGGAGAGCTGCGCCGGGGCACCGGAGCCCTCGCCGACGGCAGCGGGCGGCTCTCCCAAGGCGCGGGACGGCTGGAGGCGGGCGGCGGGGAGCTGGCCGACCGGCTCGGCTCCGCCGCCGACGAGATCCCCTCCTACGGCACCGCCGACGCCGCCGTCCTCGCGGACCCGGTGAAGATCTCGACCGTGAACGCGCATCCGGCGACCTTCTACGGCCGCGGGCTCGCCCCGTTCTTCTTCGCCATCGCCCTGTGGGTGTTCGGCATCGTGGCGTTCCTGCTGCTCAAGCCCGTCTCCGGCCGGATCCTCGCGAGCCGGCTGCCGTCGCCGACCGTCGCGCTCTCGGCCTGGTTCCCGGTCATCGCGATGGGCCTGGCCGGTGCGGGCCTGCTGTTCGCGGCGGTCGACCTGCTGCTCGGCCTCGACCCGGTGAACCTGCCGGGCACGCTCGGCCTGATGGCCCTCGGCATCGCGGCGTTCAGCGCGATCGTGCACACGATCCGGCTGGCCTTCGGCGCGGTCGGCGACGCCGTCGCCCTGGTCCTGCTGATGGTGCAGCTCGTGTCGTGCGGCGGGCTCTACCCGGTCCAGACGCTGCCCGAGCCGTTCCAGACCGTCAACGCCTTCATCCCGATGACCTACCTCGTGCGGGCGCTCCGCGTGACGATCTCCGGCGGCAACCCGTCGATCACCTGGCAGTGCGCCGTCGTCCTGTTCCTCTTCCTGTGCGGCGCCCTCGCCCTCCTCACCCTGGTCGTCCACCACCAGCGCCGCTGGTCGATGGGCCGCCTGAAACCCGAACTGGAGCTCTAGGCGGTGTCGAGGACGGAACAGGGCTCTGATTTCATGGCGGACCATGAAGAAGTGGACGGCTGGCCACCGGGCCGCCATGGTCAGCCCCTTTGACGCGCTGAGCTATTCGGGAACCCGCGAGTTCCGCGACCAGACGGTCCGGCAGATCGTCCACCTGCACCGGGGCGGTGAGCGGCTGCGGCTGCGGCTGAGCAACCAGTTCGGGACGCGGCCGCTGCGGCTCGGCGCGGCCCGGGCGGGGCTGCACCTCGGCAAGGGCTCGGTGGGCGAGGACACGGCCGTGACGTTCGACGGCTCTCCGGGCGTCGTGGTCCCGGCGGGCGGGGCGGTGCTGACCGACGCCTTCGAGCTGGCCGTTCCCGACGACGCCGAGCTGGCCGTCAGCCTGTACGTCGACGGGCCGTCCGGCCCGTGCACCGGCCATCCCGACGCCCTGCAGACCAGCTACGTCACCGACGGGGACACCACCGCCGACCGCGACCTCGACGCCCCCGGCAAGATCTTCAACCTGAACTGGGTCGGCGGCGTCGACCTGTTCCGCGACCCCGGCGCCGAGCCGGTCGTCGTCGCGTTCGGCGACTCCCTGACCGACGGCTCCGGCACCGCCCCGAACGCCAACCTCCGCTACCCCGACCATCTGTCGCGGCGGCTGGGGACGGCCGTGCTGAACCTCGGCATCGGCGGCAACCGCCTGCTGCGCGACGGCTTCGGCCAGGCGGGACTGCGCCGGTTCCGCCGCGACGCCCTGAGCGTCCCGGGCCTCACCCACGTCATCATCGAACTCGGCATCAACGACCTGGGCCTGCCCGCCATGTTCCACCAGCCGAAGCACTCCGCGGCCGAGATCGTCGAGGGCCTGCTCTCCCTCGCCGCCCAGGCCACCGAGGCGGGCGCGGCCCCGATCCTCGCCACACTCCCCCCGTACCGCGACGTCACCCACCCCGGCTACTTCTCCGCGAAGGCCGTCCCGGTGCACACCGAGGTCAACGAGCGCCTCCGCGCCTGCGGCCTGCCGCTGCTCGACCTCGCCGAGGTCCTGTCCGACCCGGACGACCCCGGCGCCTTCGCCCCGGCCTACGACCAGGGCGACCACCTGCATCCCAACGGCGCCGGCACCGCCGCCATGGCCGCCGCGGTCCCCCTCTAGGGGCTGTTTCAAAGTCAACTGCCCTACTGCGCGGCGCCCAGGCACGCACCTCGCGAGGTTGTCGTCGGTCGCCGACCCAACCAGGTCGACTCCCTCCTCCGCCCCCGCGAGGCACGCACCTGGACGCCGCTCGCCACGGGCGCCGACTTTGAAACAGCCCCTAGCCGTCCTGGTCGTCGAGGCCGGTGAAGGATCCGTGGCGTCCGGCGCCCTCGCTGAAGCGGGCGGCGCCGGCGACCGCCTCCCCGAGGGCGGCGGTGCCGTAAGTCAGCTCGCGGGCGAGGGCCACGGACTCCGGGAGACCCTGGCCGGTCAGCACCGACATGCGGTCGCCGCGCATGCACACCTGCGGGAAGCGGGAGAGCTCCAGGGCGAGCTCCTCGGCGGCCTCGCGCGCCGTGCCGACCGGGACCAGCCGGTTGACCAGGCCCCAGGCGAAGGCCTCCGCGGCGGAGACCGGACGCCCGGTGAGGATCATGTCCATGGCACGGCTCTCGCCGATCAGCCGGGGCAGCCGGACCGTCCCGCCGTCGATCAGGGGCACGCCCCAGCGGCGGCAGAAGACGCCGAAGACCGCGTCCTCCTCGGCGACCCGCAGGTCGGCCCATGCCGCCAGCTCCAGCCCGCCGGCCACCGCGTGCCCGCTCACCGCGGCGACGACCGGCTTCGACAGGACCATCCGCGACGGCCCCATCGGCCCGTCGCCGTCCGGGGCGACCCGGTTGCCGCGGTCCGTCCCGACGGCTTTGAGATCGGCTCCCGCGCAGAACGTCCCGCCCGCTCCCCACAGCACCGCGACGGCCGCGTCGTCGGACTCCTCGAAGGCCCGGAACGCCGCCGCGAGTTCGGCGGCCGTCGCGCCGTCGACCGCGTTCCGCACTTCCGGACGGTCCAGAATCACCGTAAAGACAGGCCCGTTTGTCTCCACCCGCACATTCGGCACCGCGGTCCCCTTTACACGACGCGACTTTGCGTCCATCTGACAAATCATCAGAAATCACTGTGATCCCGCCGCATAACACCCGGCGGACAGAGCACGTTACCGTCCCTGAGTCCGACATCCGCAGAGGAGTTACCCGTGTGGCAGAGGCGAGACTTCATCCGGACGACGGTGGGCGTCGCGGGGGCGGCGGCGCTGGCCTCCCTTCCCGCGGAGGCCGCCCACGCGGCCGGCGCCCGGGTGGTCGGGGAGAAGAAGCTGAGCGCCAGGGTCCGCGACCTGACGGTCTACTCCCCCGCCATGAAGCGGAACATGAAGGTCCGGATCATCCTGCCGAAGGGCTGGAGCAGGAAGCGCTCCTGGCCCCTGCTCTGGCTGCTGCACGGCGGCCATGACGGCTACACCGCCTGGACCAGGAACAGCAAGATCATCCAGAAGTCCGCGGGCAAGAAGATGATCGTGGTCATGCCGGAGGGCGGCGAGGGCGGCGGCTACACCAACTGGCTGGTCGGCCCGCAGTGGGAGACCTTCCACATGGTCGAGCTCCGCGCGCTCCTGATGTCCCGCTACCGGGCCGGCCGCCGCCAGGCCATCGCGGGGGTCTCCGCGGGCGGCTACGGCGCCCTGATCTACTCCGCCCGCCACCACAAGCGGTTCGTCTTCACCGCCTGCTTCTCCGGCTACGGCTCCACCCGGATCGACGGCGCGGCCGAGGTCCTGCTGACCGGCATCCCCGGTTCCGGCACGGAGAAGTTCCTGATGTGGGGCCAGCCGCAGATCAACGAGGACATCTGGAAGGCCCACGACCCGGTTTACATGGCCAGGGGCCTTCGGGGCTCCAAGATCTACATCTCCTGCGCCAAGAACGGCGTGAAGGGCCCCCTGGATCCCCCCACCGCCCAGGCCGTCGATCCCGCCGAGGCCTTCTGCTACTACACGTCCAAGCCTCTGGTCTCCCGGCTCCACGCCCTGAAGATCCCGGTGACGACCCACTTCTACCCCAAGGGCACCCACAACTGGCGGTACTGGCGCCGGGAGCTGGACCGCATCTGGCCTTACCTCTGCAAGGCGCTCAAGGCCTGAACCGCTCCCCACCGAACCCGGGGACTGTTCGGCGCGTCAAAGGTGCTGATAGTGATATGCCAGGGCGGATCGGGGAAAGTCGGGGCAAGGTGGTGTCAGCGGTGCAGAGCCGGGCGGACGAGCGCGAACGCATCGCCGCCAGCCTCCTCGCCCTCCCCCAGCGCCCCGGCTACCCGCTCCTCAAGGGCGCCGCGCCCCGGGGCGAGACCGCCGACCGCGCGGCGGCCTTCGACACCCTGGTCACCGAGCTCTGGCGGCTCTTCGACGGCTACGGCCGCGCCCTGGACGACGGCCTCGACTCCGTGGACCTCGTCGACGAACAGGCCCGCCCGACCCTGCTGGGCCCGCCCGTCACCCGGCTGAGCCTGGCCGAGGCGGTCCGGCGGATGACCGTCCTGTACGACCGCGCCACCGCCCTCCTGGCCGCCGCACACCGCGACTGGGAACGCTGCGTGGCCAGGGTCGACCGCGCGGAGAGCGCCCACCTCCTGGCCCTGCGGCAGGAGATCGACGATCCCGCGATCGCCCCGCTCGCCGAGCGGCTGGAGATCGTCCGGGCCGAGATCAGGGCCGACCCCCTGACCGTCCCCGGCGGGCTCGGCACCCTGCTGGCCGAGCTCGAGGCCCTCGCGGCCCGGCTGGCCGAGGCCGCGGCCGCCCGAGCGGGCCACCACGCCAGGATCGAGGATCTGCGCCGCGCCCTGGCCCGCCTCGTCGACCTGGCCGCCCACCTGGCCGAGGTGCGCACCGCCGCCGACGCCAAGATCGCCCGGCCGCCCGCCACGACGGTCCCCGACCACGCCGCCCTGGCGGCCCTGATCGGCGCCCTCCCCCCGCTCGGCGCCAGAGCCCGGTGGAGCGAGCTCGCCACCGCCCTGGCGGAGGCCGAAACCCGGCTCGGCGAGGCGCTGGCGACCGCCCACGAAGATCGCGAGCTGCTCCAGGGCCTTCTGGACCGCCGAGCCGAGCTCCGCGGACGTTTCGATGCCTACTCCGCGAAGGCCCGCAGACTGGGCCTTCTGGAAAAACCAGAGGTCACCGGGCACAGAGAGACCGCTCGCGCACTACTCTGGACCTCCCCGTGCGATCTCCGCCAGGCCACCGTCGCCCTGGCCGCCTTCAGCAAGGCGCTCTCCCCCGAGGCGGCTCCATGAACTGCTCCCAGCCCGGCTGTACCGGGACGGTGGAGGACGGCTACTGCCTCGTCTGCGGCATGGCCCCCACCGCCGAAGAGCAGCTCACCCATGCCCAGTCGATGGCCCAGTCGATGGCCCAGTCGATGTCCCGCTCGATGGCCCAGTCCGTGCCCCGCGCGGCGGGCGGCGGCGCAGACGCCTCCGACGGCTTCCCCCGCACCGGTTCGGTCCGGGCCAGCCGCACCACCGTCTCGGCCGCCAGCAGCGGGAGGTCCCGCCGCGGGATGCTCGGCGCGGGCCTGGTCGAGGTCCCCCCGGTCCCCTATCGCGACCCGGCCGAGGCCGTCCTGGCCGACCCGATGGTCGCCGAGCGCAAGCGGTTCTGCCGCTGCGGCGAGCCCGTCGGCCGCAGCCGCGACGGCCACCCCGGCCGCACCGACGGCTACTGCCCCAAGTGCGGCTCCTCCTACTCCTTCACCCCGAAGCTGAAGCCGGGTGATCTCGTCAGCGGCCAGTACGAGGTGCTCGGCTGCCTGGCCCACGGCGGGCTCGGCTGGATCTACCTGGCCCGCGACCGCAACGTCTCCCACCGCTGGGTCGTCCTCAAGGGCCTGCTCGACACCGACGACCCCGAGGCCAGTGCCGTCGCCGCGGCGGAGAAGGCCTTCCTCGCCGAGGTCGAGCACCCGAACATCGTCCGGATCTACAACTTCGTCCAGCACCCCGAGCCCCGCACCCTGACGATGGTCGGCTACATCGTCATGGAGTACGTCGGCGGCCACGCGCTGAAGGACGTCCTGCTCGACCACCGCAAGGCCCACGGCGAGGAGACCGCCCTCCCCCTCGGCCAGGCCATCGCCTACGCCCTCGAGGTGGTGCGGGCGCTCGGCTACCTGCACGGCCTGGGCCTGCTGTACTGCGACTTCAAGCCCGACAACGCCATCCAGGACCAGGAGCAGCTCAAGCTGATCGACCTCGGCGGGGTCCGGCGCATGGACGACAACGTCTCGGCGATCTACGGGACGGTCGGCTACCAGGCCCCCGAGATCGCCACCGTCGGCCCCTCGGTCAGCTCCGACCTGTACACGGTCGGCCGCGCCCTGGCCGTCATGAGCTTCTCCTTCCACGGCTACACCTCCACCTGGGCCGCGAGCCTGCCCCCGCGCGAGCAGATCCCGGTCCTGCGCGAGCACGAGTCCTACGACCGGTTCCTGCGCCGCGCCACCCACCGCGACCCCGCCGAGCGGTTCCAGGACGCCCAGGAGATGGCCGACCAGCTCACCGGGGTGCTGCGAGAGGTCCTCGCCGCCCAGGACGACCAGCCGCGCCCGGCCCGCTCCGCCCTGTTCAGCGCCGAGCGCAAGACCGCCACGACCGCCCTGACGCCCCGCGCCTCCGTCCTCGCCCTGCCCACCCCCCTGGTCGCGGCCGGCGCCCCCGCCGCCCCCTTCCTGGCCAGCCTGACCGTCCGCGATCCCGTCGCCCTGCTCGCCGCGCTGGCCGCCGCCCCCGATGACTCCGACGACATCGTCCTCAAGCGGGCGCTGGTCCACATCGAGCTCGGCGAGCAGGTCACCGCCCGCAAGATCCTCAGCGCGGTGTCGGACTGGCGCGGCGAGTGGTACCAGGCGATGTCGGCGCTGGCCGCCGGGGAGCTCGCCGACGCCCGCCGCCGCTTCGACGACCTCTACGACCTGGCCCCCGGCGAGCTCGCCCCCAAGCTCGGGCTGGCCTTCTGCTGCGAGCTGCTGTCCGACCTCGGCGCCGCCGAACGCTACTACCAGGCCGTCTGGCGGACCGACGAGACCTTCGTGAGCGCCGCCTTCGGCCTGGCCAGGGTCCGGCTCGCCGGCGGCGACCGGCTCGGCGCGATCAAGGCCCTGGACGCCGTCCCGCCCGTCTCCAGCCACTATGTGACCGCGCAGATCGCGGCCGTCAACGCCGTCGTCCTCGGCCGCGCCCCCGCCGAGCTCGTCGAGGCCGACCTGCTCGACGCTGGCCAGCGCCTGTCCGGCCTCGGCCTGGACGCCGAGCGCTACGGGCGGCTGGCCGTCGAGATCCTCCGGTCGGCCCTCGCCTGGCTGACCGCGGGCAACGACGGCTCCGGCGAGCGCCTCCTGGACGCCCCCCTGACCGTGGACGGCCTGCGCGGCCGCCTCGAACGCGCCTACCGCTTCCTCGCCCGTCACGCGGACGAGGGCCCCGACCGCCACCACCTCGTCGAACAAGCCAACGCGGTCCGTCCCCGGACCCTCTTCTAGACCCCGCCAGAACGGATACAGATGCCCTGCCCCTCGTGCCAAAGCCCGGTCTTCGACGGTGACGTCTTCTGCGAAGCCTGCGGACGCCGCCTCGACCAGTCCTGTCCGGGATGCGGCGGGACGGAGATCACCGACGGCTACTGCGCGGCCTGCGGCCTCCGGCAGCCCGCGGCCGGCGACCACGTCGAGATCGATCTCGGCCAGGTCGCCGCGGCGGTCAGCGACCGTGGGCTGCGGCACTCCACCAACCAGGACGCGATGGCGATGGCCCGGCTGAACGGCGACCGCGACGGTGACGGCGTCGCGGTCGTGGTCTCCGACGGCGTCTCGGCCTCTCCCCGGCCCGACGAGGCCTCCCGGACGGCCGTCGACACCGGCCTGGCCGTCCTGCTGGCCGAGCTGGAGGGCGGAGTCGACCCGCGCGACGCCACCCGGACCGCGGCGCTCCAGGCCGCCAAGGCCGTCCGGTCACTGGCCTCCGCTCCGACCGAGGCGCCCGCCTGCACCTACATCTCGGCCGTCACCGGCAAGATCAACGGCCAGGAGGCGATCGTCGTCGGCTGGGTCGGCGACAGCCGCGCCTACTGGATCGGCGCGACGGGCGACGAGCTGCTCACCGAGGACGACTCCTGGGCCCAGCACGTCGTCTCGCACGGGATGATGACCGAGGAGGAGGCCTACTCCGACCGGCGCGCCCACATGCTGGTCGGCTGGCTCGGCGCCGACGCCCAGGACATCGACGTCCACGTGCTCGTCTACGCCCCCGAGGTGCCCGGCGTCCTCGTGGTCTGCTCCGACGGCCTGTGGAACTACATGGCCTCACCGCTCGCCCTGGCCGCCGCGCTCGCCGACCCCCTGGCCGACCCGGTCTCCGGCCCCCTGACCGGGCCGAAGGGCAACCAGCGCAGCCCCCTGTCGGTCGCCCGCGAGCTCGTCAGGACGGCGCTCAACGGCGGCGGCCACGACAACATCACCGTCGCCGTCGTCCCGATCTCGGGTGACGCGGTCTTCTAGTGGACGGGTCCTCAAGATGATCACTGGTGCGTTCGGCCTGACCGTGGACCAGAACCGGTACCTGCCCGAGAACGGCCGGGAGGTCCACGCCATCGTGACCGTCACCGGCACGGCCTCCGGCATCGCCGCGTCCGCCGGCCCCGACGCCGCCGAAGTGATCATCGTGGACAACTCCGGCTCGATGTCGGGCGACTGCATCTACGCCGCCAAACGGGCCGCGAAGATCGCCGTGGACGGCCTGCGCGACGGCGTGGCGTTCGCGATCGTCGCCGGCCACGACCGGGCCAAGATGGTCTATCCGCGCACCCGGCAGCTCGTCCGCTCCGACCCGGCCACCCGGCGGGAGGCCAAGGAGGCGATCGGCAAGATCACCACCACCGGCGGCACCGCGATGGGGACCTGGCTGCGGCTGGCGGCCGAGCTCTTCGACGGCAGGGGCGGGCTGCGGCACGCGATCCTGCTCACCGACGGCGTCAACCAGCACGAGTCGGAGCACCAGCTCGGCCGGATCCTCACCGAGATCTCCGGCGGGTTCGTCTGCGACTGCCGCGGCGTCGGCACCGACTGGGAGGTCGCCGAGCTGCGCCGGATCGCCGACGCCCTGCTCGGGACCGTCGACATCATCCCCGACCCGGCCGGGCTCGCCGCCGACTTCCGGGCGATGACCGAGCACGCGATGGGCAAGGCCGTCGCCGACGTGGCGCTGCGGATCTGGACCCCGCAGAACGCCGTGCTCAGGTACGTCAAGCAGGTGCTCCCCGCGGTCGCCGACCTCACCGGCAAACGGGTCGAGGCGGGAGCGCAGACCGGCGACTACCCGACCGGGGCGTGGGGCAGGGAGACGCGCGACTACCACGTGTGCGTCGAGGTGCCCGCGGGCGCCGTCGGCCGCGAGATGCGGGCCGCGTGGATCAAGCTGGTGGCGGGCGGCGAGGTCCAGGCCTCGGCGAACGTGCTGGCCGAGTGGACCGACGACGAGGCGCTGTCGACCCGGATCAACCCGCGGGTCGCCCACTACACCGGGCAGGCCGAGCTGGCAGCGGTGATCCAGGAGGGGCTGGAGGCGCGGCGGGCCGGCGACGAGGACACCGCCACGGCCCGGCTCGGCCGGGCGGTCAGGCTGGCCGGGGAGTCGGGGAACACCCCCCTGTCGGAGCTGCTGGCCAAGGTCGTCGAGGTCGGGGAGGGCGGGACGGTGCGCCTGCGCAGGCAGGTCGACAAGGCCGACGAGATGTCCCTCGACACCCGCTCGGTGCGGACCGTCAGGACCCGGCGGGCCGCCGATGACGCCTGAAGCGGCCTGCGGGCACGACTCCGCCACCGACGGCTACTGCGACGTCTGCGGCGAGCGCGTCGAGGCGCCCGAACCCCCTCCGCCGACGGGGTACTGCCCGTCCTGCGGGGCGTCGCGGACCGGCCGGTTCTGCGAGGAGTGCGGCCACGACTTCGCCGCCGGGGACCGTCCCGCCGCGCCCGAGCCCGCGGCCGAGGCGGTCTGGTACGTCGTGATCACCGCCGACCGCGCCTACTACCAGCGGGTCGTCGAGCTCGGCGGCCCCGACGCCGCCCATCTGGTCTTCCCGCCCTACTGCCCCGACCGCAGCCTCGTCCTCACCGGCGCCGAGGCGGTGATCGGCCGGCGCAGCGGCTCGCGCGGCCTCACCCCGCTGATCGACCTGGCCGGGCCGCCGGAGGACCCCGGCGTCTCGCACGTCCACGCCGTCCTGCTCGCCCGCGACGGCCGGTGGCTGCTGGTCGACCCCGGCTCCACCAACGGCACCTGCCTCAACGGCTCCGACGACCCCGTCAAGGTCAACACCGAGATCCCGCTGGAGACGGGCGACCGCGTCCACGTCGGCGCGTGGACCACGATCGAGCTCCGGAGGGGGACCGCATGACCGCCACGAGGGTCAGGGAGGTGGCCCGCCGCAGGGTCGTCACCCGGACGGTCCCCGCCCGCCTGCGGATCGGCGCGGTGCTCGCGGCCGTCGCGGTCCTGGCGCTGTTCCTGGCCGTGCGGTCCGGCCTCGGCAACGGCCGCGACGGCCTGCGCGTCGTCGGCCACGACGCCGGCCCCCAGGTCGTCCACACCGGCGACCTCTACTACGCGCTCAGCGACATGGACGGCCAGCTCGCCTCCGCCCTCCTCGGCGGGGACGACCCGGCCGGCCGCGAGGCCTACCTCCACCTCTACGACCAGCGCCGCGGAGAGGCCGACAGGGCCGTCCTCGAGGCCTTCGACATCGCGGGCAAGGACCCGGCCGGGCGGCTGACCGTCCAGTCCGTCCTGGACGGTCTCGGCCGCTACGAGCGGCTCGCCTCCCGTGCCCTGGTCCTCGACGAGCAGTCGAAGCACCCGCCGGGGGTCGCGCCGAAGCAGGTCCTCGAGCTGTACCGGCAGGCCACCGACCTGATGCGGCTCGACCTGCTGCCCAAGGCCTACAACCTGACCCTGGAGAGCGCCGCGATCGTCCGGGAGACCTACGCGGCCGAGCGCTCCAACGTCACCCGGGCCAGGATCGCGGTCGGCGTCACCGGGGTGGCCCTGCTCGGCGTGCTCGTCGCCCTCCAGCTCTACCTGACCCGCAGGTTCCGCCGGATCGTCAATCCGGCGCTGGCCCTGACGACCGTCCTGGCGCTGGCCCTGACGGTCACCGCCGAGCTGGCCCTCGGGTCGGCGGCCTCGCACCTGCGCGAAGCCAAGATCGACGGCTTCGACTCCACCCTCGCCTACACCCGGGCCCGCGCGATCAGCAACAGCGCGGCGGGCGACCAGACCCGGTACCTGCTCGACCCCGAGCGCGCCGACACCTACGAGCAGGTCTACCTCGACAAGCTCCAGGCCATCGCCTTCTACGACGTCGGCAGCCTTCCCAAGTACGCCCAGAACCTCGCCGCCGCGGACCCCAAGCTGGGCTTCCTCGGCGGCGGCCCGTCGGTGGCGCTCGACCGCTTCCGCGACGTGGAGAAGTCCGACACCGAGCTGCGGCGGCTGGCGCCGCGGGACCGGGCGGCGGCCGTCAGGTTCAGGACCGTCAACGCGGCCCCCGCGTTCGCGATCTACGATGACGAGCTCGGCAAGCTGATCTCGCAGCGGAACGCGGTGTTCCGCCGGGAGATCCGGAAAGGCGACGACGCCCTCGACGGCTGGCACCGGGGCCTCCCCGTCACCGCGGCCGTCCTGATCGTCCTGATCGCGCTCGGGGTGCGCCCCAGACTGGCGGAGTTCCGATGAGAAAGACCCCCTCCCACAGAGCCGGCCGGGCGCTGCTGGCCGTGGCCCTGCTGCTGCCGTTCACCGGATGCGCGGGTGAGGGGCCCCGCTCGGTGAAGGGCAAGCACACCCTCAGGGTCGGGGTGAAGTACGACCAGCCCGGCATCGGGATGCGCAGGCCCGACGGCACCTTCGAGGGCTTCGACGTCGAGGTCGCGCGGTACGTCGCCACGAAGCTCGGGGCGAAGGACGTCGAGTTCGTCGGGCTGACCTCGGGGCAGCGCGAGGACTACCTCCTGCACCGCAAGGTCGACCTGGTGATCGCCACCTACTCGATCACCGCCAAGCGCAAGACGATCGTCACCTACGCGGGCCCCTACTACGTCGCCCACCAGGACATCATGGTCCGCGCCGACGACACCTCGGTCTCCGGCCTGCGCGATCTGAAGGACAAGCGGCTGTGCCAGTCGCAGGGCTCGAACTCGGTGCTGCGCGTCACCGAGGAGCACGGCATCCCCGCGACGCTCGTCCCGGCCGCCAGCTACGGCGAGTGCTTCACCAAGCTGACCGCCGGCCAGGTCGACGCCGTCACCACCGACGACCTGATCCTCGCCGGCTTCGCCCTCCAGCAGCCGAAGGCCGTCCGGCTGGTCAACACCAAGTTCACCGACGAGAAGTGGGGCATCGGCCTCCACCGCTCGGACGTCCGGGGCTGCGAGGAGGTCAACCGGGCCGTCACCGGCATGTACCAGGACGGCACGGCCGAACGCCTCCTCAAGCGGTGGTTCGGGCCCACCGGGGTCGAGGTGACGACGACCGTGCCGCAGTTCGAAGGCTGTTCCTGAGGCCTACGGGCCGGTGGTGGTGCGGATCCGCATCGCGTGCTGGACGAGCGTGATCAGGACGTCCTTGCAGGACTCCTTGGCCCGCGCGTCGCAGAGCACGATCGGGATCTCCGGCTTGAGCTGGAGCGCCTGCCGCACTTCCTGGGTCTCGTACCGCTTCGCGCCGTCGAAGCAGTTCACCGCGACGATGAACGGCGTGCCGCGGCGCTCGAAGTAGTCGATGGCGGGGAAGCAGTCGGCGAGCCGCCGGGTGTCGGCCAGCACGACCGCGCCCAGCGCGCCGAGCGCGACCTCGTCCCACATGAACCAGAACCGTTCCTGGCCCGGCGTTCCGAACAGGTAGAGGACGAACTCCTCGCCGAAGGTGATCCGGCCGAAGTCCATCGCGACGGTCGTGGTCTTCTTCCGCTCGACCCCGGACATGTCGTCGACGCCCACGCCCTGGTCGGTCAGGACCTCCTCCGTGCGCAGGGGCTTGGTCTCCGAGACCGCCCCCACCAGAGTGGTCTTGCCCGCCCCGAACCCGCCCGCCACAAGGATCTTGATGGCGGTCGGCATCCGGCGTCGCAGGTCGGGGCTAGAGGGCGCGGAGGCCATCGATCACCGCCTGGTACATCCTGAGGTCTTGCATGTCGATCTCCGGTTGGGGTTCCTGGACGGTCACGAGGCCCTTGTCGAGCAGATCGCCGAGCAGGACGCGGACCGTACCGGTCGGCAGGTCGAGATGCGCCGTGATCTCGGCGACCGACATCATGACCTGGCAGAGCCTGACGATCGACAGATGCTCGGGTCCGAGCCCTATCTCCACCATCGGCGCGGGCCCCGTCGCCTCGACCAGGGTGATCAGGTCGAAGGTCCCGCGGATGGGCTGCAGCCGTCCGCTGGTCATGACGTAGGGCCGCACGAGCGGCCCGGCGTCCTGGTCCAGCCAGCGTTCGTGCGGTTCGGTCATGCCTTTTCCGATACCCGGGCGGGAGAGGACAGATGGTGACCCAGCTTGGTCACCATCATCGCCATCTCGTAGGCGATGAGGCCGACGTCGGCGTCCTCGTTGGACAGGACCGCCAGGCAGGCGCCCTGTCCCGCGACGGTCACGAGCAGGAACGCCGAGCGCATCTCGACGATCGTCTGCCGGACCGCGCCGCCGCCGAACCGTTCGCCCGCGCCCTTGGCGAGGCTCTGGATCCCGGCGGACACCGCCGAGAGATGCTCGGCGTCCTCCCGGCTGATCCCGTCGGACTGGGCCATGAGGAGCCCGTCAGCCGACAGGACGATCGCGTGCTGGGCCTCGGACACCCGCTTGACCAGGTCGTCGAGCAGCCACGCCAGATCGGCTGAGTTCCCGGTCTTCTGCATCACTCGGTCTCGCTTTCGGAACTCTCGGCGGAGGCGGCCCTGCCGCGTTTCGCACCGATCTGGAACGCACCGACGATTCGCCGGATCTCTTCGGGCGAACGCCCCGGATCCTCCTCGACGGGCTCGGGCTCGGCGGGCTCCTCCCGCAGCGGCGCGGCGAGGCTGGCCTGCGGCACCCGGACGGGCAGCCCGGCCGGGGTGGTCTCCTCGGCGACGGGCTCGGGGACGGGCGTCGGCCCGGTCCGCCCCGCGGCGACGGGGGCGGCCAGGGGCGTCTCTCCGGAGCCGACGGTCTTGAAGGTGTCGGTCTGCACAGGTTCGGACATGACACTGGCGACGGCCGTCAAAGGCTGGGACGGCTTGTCGCCCTCTCCTTCCTCGATCAGATCGCGCGGGATCACGACGACGGCCGTGGTACCCCCGTAGGGGGAACGCTTGAGGGTCACCTGGACGCCGTAGCGTTCGGCGAGCTTCCCGACCACGTACAGCCCGAGCTGCACCGAGCTGGACAGGTTGAACTCGGGCGGGTTCTCGATGCGCCGGTTGATCAGGTCCAGGTTCTCGTCGGACATGCCGAGCCCCCGGTCCTCGATCTCGATCGCGTACCCGCTGGCCACGAGGTGACCGGAGATCTGCGCGACCGTGTAGGGCGGCGAGAAGGAGACGGCGTTCTCGATCAGCTCGGCGAGCAGGTGGGCGATGTCCGCCACGGCCCGTCCGACCAGGTTGACCTCTCCGACGGGGAGCACGGTGACCCGGGTGTAGTCCTCGACCTCGGCGACCGCGGACCGCACCACGTCGACCATCGCGACGGGACGCCGCCAGCCACGGGCGGGCGTGGCCCCGGAAAGGATGATCAGGTTCTCGGCGTTACGCCGCATGCGGGTGGCGAGGTGGTCGACCCGGAACAAGTCCTCCAGCTCCTCGGTGTCGATCTCGCGCCGCTCCATGGCGTCCAGCAGCGTGAGCTGCCGGTGCACCAGCGCCTGCGACCGCCGCGCCAGCGACAGCAGAATGTCCCGGATCCCCCGCCGCAACTCGGCCTGCTCGACCGCGGTCCGGATGGCCTGCTCCTGCACGCTGTTGAACGCCTGACCCACCTTCCCGATGTCGTCGTCACCGAACTCCAGCGGAGGCGCCTCGGTCGCGACGTCGAGCTGTTCGCCGGCGCCCAATCGCTCCACGACGCTGGGCAGCCGCACGTCGGACAGCTCGTGCGCCGCGTCCCGCAGCCGCTCGAGCTGCTGTACCAGGCGCCGAGCCGTGGTGATGGCGAGGACAACCGAGGCGACGACGGCGAAGAAGCCGAGGCCACCGGCCATGATGAGCCGGACGATGACCATCAGGGCGATGGGCTTGGCGCGCTCGACGAGCCGGTCGCCCGCCGAAAGGATGATCTTGTCGAGGTCCACGAGGAGAGCGGTCAGGGTCGGGTTCCACTGGCCGGCGACCCGCTGGGGCAGCGCGCCCGCCCGGACGCCCCGGTCGATGACCCCGTTCTCCAGCAGCCCGAGCTCGGCCATTCCCTGATGGTTCCTGAGCGCGTTGTATGCGGTCAGGTCCGTGTCCTTGAGGTCGGCGAGAGACTCTTCGAAGTTGGAACGCTGAACGGCCACGAACTGGGCGAACTTCACGTAGTCGCCGGGGCTGAACTTGCGGCTCGCGATCAGGCCCGCGGTGAAGGCGTCCTCGCGGGAGATGAGTTCACGGGTCCGGAACATCTTGATCAGGGTCCGGGTGTCGGCGGCGAACTTCTCGTCGTCGAGGGTCGCCAGCGCGTCGTACATGCGCAGGAAGGCGTCGATGGCCGCGTTGTACGGCTCGGCGAGGACGTTCAGCGATCCCGACTTCTGCTCGAGGCTCGGGCGGGCCTTGATCAGAGCGTCGGTCGCGCGCACCGACTCCGCGATGCGGAGATCGGCGGTCTTGGAGGTGGCCAGCTTGACCGACCCGCCCGCCGACTTCTTCCGGTAGACCGCCAGGAGCTCGTCGGTCCTGGCGCGGGCGTCCCGGAGCTTGTCCCTACCGTCGGCGGTGGGGTTCCCCGCCTGTACCAGTGCAAGCCGACGCTCGAGCTGCAACTGGGCGACCAGCGGCTCAGCGGGCTGGGACACCTCGGAGTCCATCCTGCTGACGCCGAGGATGTTCACCCCTTCACGCAGAGTGACCCACGCGGCGAACGTCCAGAGCGCAGCCAGCGACAGCAGAAGCGCCGTGACCTTGGTCCGGACACGGGCATTACGGAGACGCATGAAACCGCTCCAACGCTCTATGAGAAGCCTGTAATGATGGCTTAACAGGCCATTAACAGCAGAAACACGCTGCATTGCGATAAGTACGGCAACAACACCAGATGCCGTGCAGAACCCTAGCAACTTCGAAGGGTTTGCTCAAAGTAAACAGGTAACTTTGAGCAGATTGTCAGCCAGTCACGGAAATTGCACCCTTAGTAGGTGAAGTTTCATCTACTCCCCCTACCGAAGGCCTTCCCCCGAGCAGAGCGAGCGCCGCGACGACGGCGCCCCGGACTATGGCAACCGGCGTGTAAAGGTCTTTGTCATGCCAGAGTGGCGGGTGTTCGACATCGCAGCTGGCAAGATACGCACCAGCACGTCCGAGCGCGCGGTCGAGGTCATCGTCTGTCGGATCGGCGGTCAGGGCCAGGAGCTGCACGGCATAGGCCGTCTCCTCGGCGGTGCCGCCCCACCAGCCCCACGAACCGTCAGGGTGCTGGGTATCGCGGACCCAGCGCACGGCCCGCTCCACGGCCGGCCGCGCCTGGTCGCCGCCATAGGAGTGCAAGGCGAGTGCGGCGGCATGGCCGGCGTAGTACGGAGAGACGTGCCAGCGGTCCGTCCAGTGGCCGTCGGCGCTCTGCTGCCCGCACAGCCATGTCACCGTCTTGACCACCGCCGCCCGGAAGCGCGGCGCGGGGCGCACCGCATCGTATGCTCCGAACGCCTCCAGGACGTGGGCGTTGGTAGTGACCGAACTGCCCTCCTCCCCCGGCCACGTGGCGAAGTGGGTCTCCGCCTCGTAGGGCCACAGGACGTCCGGTGAGACGGGGTGGCCCAGCAAGGCCGAGGCGTAGAGGGCGCCCGCCGTGGTGTCGGCGTCGGCGGGCAACCCCGCGGCGGCCGGGGTCCCGTCCGCGCCCAGCAGCTCCGTGAGGCTGCGCAGCAATTCCGGATGCGCGTCGAAGGCGACCCCCGCGCGGGCCAGCCCCGCCAGCACCCATCCGCGTTCGAAGACCGTCACGGGCAGGCCGACCGGGACGGGCCCACCGTGCGGCCGTGCGGCGGTCTCGAGGAACCGGCGGCCGGGATGGAAGGCGTCGGGTTCGCCCGTGCCGAGCCAGGCGGCGGTCGCTGCCGGGGAGGCACCGACCGTTCCGGTGTATTCAGGCCGTATGCCCGGCAGCCCCGCAGCCTCAGCACCGACGATCTCCAGGGCGTGCAGCAGCTTGCGCGGGACCTCGATCCTCTCCCTGAAAGCCGCTCTGACCAGCTCGAATCTGCCGTCGTCGAAGACCTCGGGCAGGGGCAGCGGCTCCTCGACCCTGGCGTTGACCGAGTGGATCAGCGAAGCCGAGATCAGCTCGATCGCGGGCATGTCCGGCAGCGTCGGCAGGTCACTGAGAACGCTGCGGAGAAACTTCAGCCCCCGCTCGGCGGCGCGGCCCGCCTCCCCCTGCGCCCCGAGGAGCGCCTCGACGGCGCTGAGCGTGGGGACGATCCGGTAGCCGGGACCGCTCGGCGGCCCCCACCCGCCGTCGGGACGCTGCCGACCGACCAGGAACCGGACCCTGTCCCGGTGCCCGGCGAGCCAGGGGGCGAGCGCGACGACCCGGCCCGTCTCGTAGACCGACGGGGAGACCTGGCCCCAGGGATGAGCGAGCAGGCTCTCGACGAGCCGTTGTGCCTCGATCACCCGGCGACCCAGAAGTCCGAGACTCCGTAGAAGCCGGAGCAGAACTCCATCTGCCGCTGCAGGTAGTCGGCCAACCCGGGCGGGAGGGGCGCCAGAAGCTCCTCGGCGCTCACCGTCAGCTCCGCCAGGCGGGCTCTGACGACGTCCTCTTCCACGCCCAGCAGAAGCGCGTTGAGGTCGCCCCACTTCCGGTCGCGCTCTATCGATCCGAGGTCGTTGAGGAGCCTCAGGACGCACTGGACGGCCCGGCTCGCCTTGATGACGGCGGATACGTCGCCCTCGCCTCCGGTGCCGATCCAGTGGCCCGTGAACACGAAGGAGAAGCCGATGTTGTCGGCGTTGGCGAGGTAGCCGTCGAGGTCGGGAAGGTCGCCTGACCGCTTCCAGTCCCACTCCCTCGACATGCCGCCCAGCATCAGGCCGAGTTCCTCCCGCCAGACCTCGCGCAGGTGCGGGGCCGCGGCGTCGAGATCGTCGCGCACCTCGACCAGGAAGGCGGTGAGCTCGTCGACGGGGCCGTCCCCGGCCGCGACCCCGGCCACCCGCGCCAGGAGCGGGTCCAGGTCGTCGCGGGATGTGGCCGCGTAGTCGACAAGCCAGTCGAGGCCGAATGCCCAGAAGCACACCTTGTTGACCGTGCGCAGCCCGGCGGCGTCGAGCCAGGGGGCACTGAAGGCGTAGGCGAGCGCAAGTGAGGAGAACAGCGCGGGGTCGAAGGCCTCAGCCTTGTAGAGCTCCGGATAGCGCCGCGCCCAGCCCTGCATCTCGCGCTGGACCTGGCCCGCGACCGCGCAGATCCTGCCCGCGGACAGAGCGTCGGCCGTCATCGCCTGGGCTTCAGGGTCATGTACGCCTCGTCCTTCGGACGCAAGGTGGCGGCGAGCTGGGGGGTGAAGTTGTCCTCGGGCACGATCTTCACCAGGTCGAAGCGCGACAGCATGCTGGCCACCACGATCACCGCTTCGGCGAGGAAGAGCTCCTTGCCGATGCACTGGTGGCCACCCCCACCGAAGGGGAAGTAGGCGTAGCGGTTCCTGGCGGGCGCGTCGGGCGCGAACCGGTCCGGGTCGAACTCGTCGGGGCGATCCCAGAACAGGGGGCTGCGGTGGGTTACCCACTGACTGATGATCACATCGGCACCCTTCGGAATGCGGACGCCACCGATCACGTCATCCTGCTCCGCGCCACGGGTCACCAGCCAGACCACAGGACGCCAGCGGAGAGTCTCATCGATCACCTGCCGGGTATAGACGAGCTTGCGAATGTGCTCGACCGCGACGGGGCCGTCGCCGACGACCTCCCACACCTCGGCTTTCAGCCGCGCGAGCACCTCGGGATGGGCGGCGACGGCCGGCCACAGCCACGTCAGCGCGATCGCGGTGGTCTCGGTGGCGGCCGTGTACATGCCGACGTAGTTGTCACGCAGCCAGCTGTCGGTGGGTTCGCTGCCATCCGGCTGCGGGGTTCCGATCAGCAGCGAGAGCATGTCGGCCTGGCCCTCGACGACGTCCCGCTCGCGGGCCAGCGGCTTCATCGTCTCGTCAAAGAGTGCGACGGCCTTGCGGAAACCCCGGTCGCCCGGGCGAGGGAACCAGCCGGGGAAGAACGGTGTGACCATACGGGGCACCATCGTCTTGACGATCGTGTCCGCGGCCACGGCGAGATCGTCGGTCTTCTGGCGCGGAATGCGGTCGCCGAAGATCAAGCCGACGATCGCCTTGTTGACGACCGATCCCATCAGGTGCCGGACCGCCATCGGCGTGCCCGTGCGCGCGGGCTCCTCGGCGTCGTCCAAACCCTCGTTGACCAGTTCGATGAGCCGCTCCATCATCACCTGGACGTGCCGGGCGGTGAACATCGGCTGGATGGACCTGCGGCTGAAGTCCCAGTTCTCCTCGCTCTCCCCCAGGATGCCCTGGGGGAACATGCGGAACAGGGGCCTGAAGAAGACGCTGTCCCGCAGGTAGTTCTGGGGATTGGTCCTCAGCACGTGCTGGATGTGGTCGGGATGGGTGAGCAGGTACGGCTTGAAGATCTTCGCATCCAGCCGGACGATCTCTCCGTTGGCTCTGATCCCCATATCGGAGATAGCGCCGAGCAAATCCCGCCTGAATGCAGGAATATGTCGATAGACGGGAAGGCTCCGCGCTTCCCCGGATGGCCGGACGGCAGTGTCGAGGGTCATCGACGTCACGCCTCACTTCAACGTAATGCTCAATTGGCGCGATCCAGGGTGGGATCAGACCGGGGCAAACCCGGCACAAAGTGAGTCTTGCATGATCGGCCGCAACGGATCAAGCCGCTCTATGTGTCACGAAGTGGACATGCCTCTGTGACCGTAGTCACGTTTACTGCGAAGAGTGATAGGTGATCCACTTTAAGTGATCTTCAATTCATGTTACTACACTCCGCGACTGGCCAGTCATTGAAAGATGCTTACATTAATTCACGACAATGACACGCACCGGGCAATTTGTTTGGGATTCTGGAGAGGTTTGCCCTCGTCGAAAGAAGACTGGTGATGACGCTCAACACGGTGTCCTGCTCACTCGGGGTGACGGATCTACTCGCCGAGTCCCGCCTATGGATGGAACCGGCCATGCGCTCGGCGGTCGCGCGCCTGCATGACGGCCCCCGCACCATCTCCGGCTTCGCCTTCGGCTGGCCGGAGCAAGAGGGACCGACCGGGGCGGGAAAGGGCTCATCGGGCGGGGGAAAGGGCATCCGTCCCGCCATCGCCGGCCTGGCGGCCCGCGCTGCCGGGGGCAAGGCCGAGGACGCCGCCCCCGGAGCGGTGGCCGTGGAGTTCGTCCATGCCTTCTCCCTGATCCATGACGACATCATGGACGGCGACGAGACGCGGCGGCACCGGACCACCGCGTGGAAGGCCTTCGGCACGGGACCCGCCATCCTGGCCGGTGACGGCCTCCTCGCCCTGGCCCTGGACACACTCGCCCACGCGACCAAGGGCTCCTCGATCACCCGCCTGACCCGCACTCTGATCGACCTCGTCAACGGCCAGGCCATGGACACCGCCTTCGAGTCCCGCCCCTGGGCGGGCCCCGACGCGGTGACGGCGGACGAGTACTGCGCGATGGCCGTGGCGAAGACCGGCTCCCTCCTGGGCTGCGCCACTGCGGTCGGCTGGCTGCTGGGCGGCGGCGACGAGGAGGGGGCCGAGCGCATGGACCTGATCGGCCGCCACCTGGGACTTGCCTTCCAGGCTATCGACGACGTTCTGGGCATCTGGGGCGATCCGGCCGTCACGGGCAAGCCTGTCCACAACGACCTCCGGCAGGGCAAGAAGACCCTCCCGGTCGTAGCTGCCCTCGTCAACGGCGCCCCGGGGCTGGCCCTCCGTCTGGCGGCACGCCCCTCGGGTGGCCGGGAAGCCCGCCGCACAGCCGACCTCATAGAGTCCTACGGCGGACGCCTTCACACCGAGGCCCTCGCCGAACGTGAACTGAACGCGGCCCTCTCCCTCATCACGGCCCTGCCCTCCCCCGCCACCGCCGACCTCGAGCTCCTCGCCCGCTACCTGGTCACCCGCCGGTCCTGACCGTCGTGGCTCACCCGGAGCGGACTCTCATCCATCCCCGTGCCCCAATACCGCGAGAAACGTCGCGTCTCCGGGCCGAGGCGCAGGGCCGTCGTCAGTCCGCCACCGGGCGCCAGCGGCGCGCGGCCACCATCGCCTGGACTCCGCCGAGCAGGCCGATGAGCAACGTGACGGGGAGCGCCACCAGGACGGCCTCGACGAGGGTGATCCACGACAGACTGCCCTCGCCCGTCACCGACACGAAGAACAGGCCGTGCCAGATCGTGAACGCCGCTGCCAGGAGCACCGCCAGCGCCGTCGGCACGGTGAGATGCCAGAACGCGACCTCGCCGAAGATGCGCCTGCGTCCGCTCACCACGCTCAGGGGCGCGAGGGCCGGCCCGAAGCGCAGGAACTCCGCGGCCGCGCTAAGCCCCCCGGCGAGGAGCAGGAAGAACAATCCGGTCCAGCCGAACAGCAGCAGCCAGTTGGTCAGCCTCGCCCTGTCCGCGGCGCCGATGAGCCAGCCCTCCCCGAGACCGCCCACCTGCAGGGCCGAGAGCTCCCGGTAGCCCGCCTGTTTCACGGCCGCCATCGGGGAGGGGCCGCCGAGCGGGCCGACGACGACCAGTGCGGCCGGACGGGCCGGAACCGCGTTGACGGTGCGCATCCGGGTGTCGCCCCCGAACCAGCGGCGCATCGCGTCGACCCGCCGGTCCGGAGCCGAGCGCGGAAGACCCGTGAGCGCCGGGGAACAGGGCAGCCCCAGGCCCTTCATGTCCTTGCAACCGGCCGAAAGGGTGTATCGCTCACCGGCACGCGACGATGTCCGGCCGATGGCGAAGACCGACAGCTCGGACGGGAGACCGTCGCGGAACGCCGCGACCCGCTCGGGGGTCAGGCCCCTCGCCTCGATCATGATCACGCTGTCGCCGATCCGGGCGTTGGTCTGCCGGGCTTCTGCGGCACCGCCACCGAGTCTGCTGTTCCACAGCTGCATCTGGCTGACGACGCCGAGCCCGATGACGAAGGCCATGCCGAGCCGCACGACGACGCCCGGATGGCTGGTGGTCCACCGCCCGCCGATGAGCAGCCCCGAGCTGCCCGACCGGCGGCCCCAGCCTCCGAGGAACTTTCCGAGCCGCTGGCTGAGCACCGCCGCGACCGAGGGGAGCGTCGCCCACGTTCCGACCGTCCCGGCGACGAAGAGCATCAGGCCGAGCCGGCCCGACGCCAGGGAGGCCGCCACGATCATGCTGATCATCAGTCCGCACAGGTACAGCCGCCAGCTCGGCACGCGCTCGGTGAACTCCCTCGGTCGGGTGCTGCGGCCCGACCCGTCGACGCGGTGCAGCAGCACGACCACGGCGAGAACGGCCAGGAAGGCGGCCACGGTCGTCAACGCCAGCTGCACCGCCCATGCCCTCACGTAGACGGGATCCACGATGTATCCGGTGATCGGAAGCCTGATCGGCATCCACGCCATGACGAGGACCGGAAGCGTTCCGGCGAGCGTGCCCACGGCCGCGGGAAGCGCGCTCTCCCCGATGTCGACCAGCGCTCGATGCCCTCGCGAGGCCCCGAGCGCCGCCAGCAGGCCGCCCCTCCGGTCACGGGTGGCGGAACCGCATCTCGCGGCGATCACCAGCAGCGCCATCGCGGCCAGCCCCGCCGTGGCGCCCAGGGTGAGGAGCAGCTGGAACAGCGGCCGCGCGTAGACCGACTCCCCGAAGGGCGACGCCACTCCGTATCCCGCCGCGCGGATCCAGCTCTGGGCGTGCGCCGGATCGGGTGCGACCGCGGGCCGGACATAGGCCAGGCGCTCGACCGGTGACGCCAGCCCCGCATCCCCGATGAGCCCGCCGAACCGGCCATAGCGTTCGCGAACGCCGTCCTCCCCGCCCAGCCGGACCAGCTCGGGCGACAGGAACGCCTCACCGGGCTCCGGCCAGCGATCGAGGCCCGGCGGCGGTGCGAGCTCGGGGTTCAGCGGCACGACCCTGACCACGCTGTGGGAGATCTCTCCCAGGGAGTCCTGCGCCTCCTGCCAGAGCAGCACGGTCTTCTGGCCCTTGAGCGGCCAGGCGAACCCGCGGGCCCTGTCGCGCTCGTCCCTGCCGGAATAGGCCGCCGCACAGACCACGCACGCGAGCAGCGTCGCCGCGAGCACGGACGAGGCGAGGGCCAGCGCCCAGAAACGCAGGCGGTCTCCCGGCCTGCCGCGCCCGGCGGCCCAGCCGATGCGGACGAGCTGGAGCCGCAGCGAGGTCCCGCCCCTCATCGAGCCGCCTCCACAAGCCGTCCGTCGTCCAGCCGCAGGCATCGATCCGCCCGGGCGGCGACCCCATGATCGTGGGTGACGACGACCAGCGCGCACCCGCGCTCCGCCGGGAGCTTGAACAGGAGATCCGCCACGGCGTCCCGGGCCGTCTGGTCGAGCGCCCCCGTCGGCTCGTCGGCGAGGATCAGCGTCGGGTCCCCGATGAGCGCCCGCGCCACCGCCGTGCGCTGACGTTCCCCTCCCGACAGCTGCCCCGTCGCGGTCCCCTCCGCAGGAACACCCAGCCCGGCGAGCAACTGCTCGGCCTTCTCGTACGCTTCCCGGCGCTCCATCCCGGCGAGCAGGCCCGCCAGCGCGACGTTCTCCGTCGGCGACAGTTCCGGCAGAAGCTCCCCGAACTGGAACACGATGCCGATCCGCTCTCTCCTGAAAGCGGCCAGCCCACGACCGGAAAGCCGTCCTAGCTCCTGCCCCTCGACCGTGACGCGCCCGGCATCCGGCTTGATCAGCCCGAGCAGGCACATGAGAAGCGTCGACTTCCCCGACCCGCTGGGCCCGACGACCGCCGCCGACGCCCCCCGCTCGACCTCCAGATCGAGACCGTCGAGAAGGGCCCTGCCTTCCACCGCGTAACTGAGCCCCCTGGCCCGCAAACCCGTCTGCCCGCTCATCGAAGAACTCCGCTCATGACCGAACCGCTGGTGCACTACCATCCGCAACAGGGCTGGACCGATCATCCTCAAGCTGATCGGTCCAGCCCCCAGGCGCAGGTGCTAGACGGTGATCCAGCTCGAGCAGATGTCGGGTGCCAGGTCGTACTCCTCGCACGCGTGGATCTTCGTCACGGTCGACCCGTCACCAGAGTAGACCGTCGTGCCGGCGTCGGACTTGTTCCACAGCGTGTACTTCTGCGTTCCGGTCGAGGACCGGTTGTACTCGTTCTTGACCCACTGGTCCTCGTTGGTGTCCTTGACCGCCGTCTTGCCGGGGTCGTTCTGGGCCGGGGCCCAGGAGTGCACGCCGTGCGCGTAGGCGCTCGTGGCGAGCGCCCCCGCGGCCGGCAGGAAAGCGCCCACGGCGAGCATGGTGCCCGCCACGTACTTGATCGCGCGGTTCATGGCCGAGTCTCCCTCGTCAGGTCGGGGCCGACCGGGCGGTCGGCCTCGTGGCCAGGAGTATCGCCAGGCCGCTCTCGGACGATCAACGACTTGATCGCCGGAGTGGCCTCCGCCACTTTCCCGCTGCCATGACAACTTTCTTCATACCGCCGCGAACAGGGCTTGATCATCAAGCAATGCGCTCGTAATGAGAGCAATCTCAGATGAGAAGTTCGCCAATGGGACCACCAGACGAACATGAGCCGATTTCATCAGGTTCCCGGAACCGAGAGCGGCCGACGCCGGTGATCCTGCGGTGATCGCGAAGCGAGCTGGATCTTCTACCGTCTGTATCTCTCACGTTCACCCCTTTACCGGAGGCTTCCGCATGGATCTGGCCGATCGTCTCCTGTCCGTATCGGAGGCCGCGGAGTTGCTCGGGCTCGACCAGTCCCGGGTCCGGCAGCTGATCAGGGCCCGGATGCTCGGAGCTACCAAGATCGGCGGGCGTTGGATCCTCGAACCCGGCGCCGTCCGGGCGTGGGCCCTCCGCGGCCGGATCCCGCGGGCTCTCTCACCACGCGGCGCATGGGCATTGCTGCTCCACCTCGACGGATGCGACCCGGCATGGGAGAACCCGGTGGAGCGGCATCGAACCAGGTGCCGCGCGGCCGAGGTGCGGGACGGATCCCAGCTGGCCGAGCTGGTGCGGAACCGGGCCACGGCGCACGAGTTCACCGTCCATCCGTCCGTCCTGCACCGCATCGGCCGGACGCGCGGGCTCGTGGCCTCCGGTCCCAGGCCTAGCCTCGCCGATCCCCGCTTCGAGGCCTACACACGGCCTGAACTCTTCGAGGAGCTGATCTCGCGCTTCGGGCTGCGGAACCCCACTCCCGGCGAGGGCAGGCTCGTTCTCCGGGTCCCCACAAGCTTGTGGCCCTTCGCTCCCGAGACGCGCGCGGCGTCTCCACTCGTGATCGCCATCGACCTGCTCGAAGGCGCCGACCGGCGCGATCTCGACCGGGCCAGGGCCCGCGTCGATCGCGCGCTCGGCTCCCGCGTGGCGTCCGGAAACTTCAGTCCTTGACCGCGACTCCGCCATAAGCCCGGAGGCGTCCTCCGCGCGGAGGGCGGTCGGTCCAGATCGCGTTCACCTCCGTCACGCCCGGCGGAAGCAGGCGGAGCCCTGCGAACAGGGCGGTCGTCTGGTCCTTGGTGCGCAGCACCAGGGGCGGCAGACCATCGAAGACGGACGCGAGCTGTTCGGCGACGATGTCGGCGAGTCCTTCCCTGGCAGCGATCTTGAAGGCGAACCAGCTGCCTCGTGGAACCGCGTCGACGAGCTTACCGATCAGGACCTCGGGGCTCTGTTCGTCCGGGATGTAGTTCAGCTGCTCCTTGACCATCACCAGGACTCTCCGATCCAGGTCGATGAGCCGCTCGACGGCCGGTGAGGAGAGAATGGACCCCGGGTCGCGCAGGTCTGCGTGCTGGAAGGCCACGAAGTCGCGGGTGACATGCTCGGCGGAGAAGCGGATCAACGGCAGGTCGTGGCTGGTGTACACGACACGTCCCCGTCCGGGCGCCACAAGGTCGATCACCTCATGGGGACTGTGCGGGCCGGGCGCCACACAGCCGATGTCGATGATCTGGTCGATGCCCTCCTTCAGCGCGTGCCGCACCACCCTCGCCGCGAACTGCTCGCCGTCGTAGGCGGGATCCTGGACGTCGGGAACGGCCGCCAGCATGCTGTGCGCCGCGGCCCTGTCCTTGTAGGAGTGATACGGCAGCTGGAGGACCGCACCGAGAATCCTGGAAGCGGAGGAGCGATGCGGATCCCCGCCCGAAGCCTCGACCCGCGCGTCACCCTCGTCGAGAGGCACGGGCAGCGGTTCGAGACGCGGATCGTTGGCGTCGATCCAGGCCGCCAGCTCCTGGAGTCGTGCACCGGGATTCGAGCCGAGTTCCGCCTGGATCGCGGTCTCTCCCTCCGCATAAAGCCGGAGGGCATCGCCCTTGCGGCCGGACAGGTAGAGCGCCTGCATCAGCAGGCCGCGCAGGTACTCGTTCAGGGGGTCCGCGGCGACGAGTTCCGGCAGTGAAGCGGTGAGCTCCCGTGAGGAGCCGAGCCGCAGCAGGATCTCCGCGTGCTCCTCGACCAGGAGGGAGCGGCGCAGGCGAAGTCGGTCGAGTTCGTCGCACATCGCGCGCGTGCGGGGCTGGCCCATGAGGACGACCGGGTCCCACATCCCCAGGACGCCTTCGAAGAGCAGAGCGCGGGCCCTCAGGTCCAGTGCCCGCCCGCGGTCCGTGAGAGCGTTGGCGACGCCAAGGTCGACGAAGTCGTACTGGTTGGCGAGGAACCGGTAGCCGTCACCGACGGTGAGAAGGCGTTCGGGGCCGAGGAGGACGCGCAGGCGTGCCATCACCGAGGTGAGGCGGCTGTTGAGCTTCCGCTCGTCCCTCTCGGCCTCCCACAGGAGTTCCTTGAGCCTGGCCGAGGAGAGCGGTCTTCCCTCGGCGAGGACCAGGGCCGCCAGAGCCGCCCGCGTCATCGGCTGAAGGGGAACCTGGCGGCCTTCGTCGTCATGAACCTCGATCTCGGCCCGCAGAACCTTGACCCGCACGCACTCTCCTCCGGTCGGCCGAAGCAGCCTAACCCGAAGGACCCTTCACATGTGTTCGGCGAGATCGCTGAGCGGGCGACCGCCGCCCCTAGAGGGCACGGAGGTCGTCCAGGACGCGTTGCAGTAGCTGTTGGTCGGCGTGTTGCATGGGTCTGCCGGGGCGGCGGATCTCGAGGAGGCCGTTGTGGCAGAGGTCGGCGGCGAGGACCTTGACGACGCCGAGGGGCAGGTCGAGGTCGGAGGCGAGGTCGGCGACGGTGCAGGGCCGGCGGCAGAGGGCGATCATCCGCTGGTCTTCGCGGGTCATGCGGAAGTCGCGGGGCGGTTCGTGGCCGGTGTACTGGAGCAGGGTCACGAGGTCCAGCGAGACTCCGCGCGGCTGGGTACGGCCGCGCGCGATGGCGTAGGAGCGGACGATGGGGCCCGCTTCCTCGTCTACCCAGCGTTCGTCGAACTTGCTGGGTTCCGCGCGCGGCTCAAACCGATCCATTGGGAGCTCCCGGCTGCCTCGGCTGGGTCGACAACAGGCGCCGGACCCGCTTGACGAGCATCGACATCTCGTAGGCGACCAGTCCGGCGTTTGCTCCCGCCTGGGAGAGGACCGCCAGGCAGCTTCCGCTGCCGGCGGAGGCGACGAAGAACAGGCCGGTGTCGAGTTCGACGATCGTCTGCCTGACCTCGCCCGCGCCGAAGTGCGCGCGGGCCCCGCCGGCGAGGCTGTGCAGGCCGGCGGCGAGCGCCGCGAGGTGGTCGCCCTCCTCGCGGGAGATGCCGCGGGAGACGCCCATGACGAGGCCGTCCCTGGACAGGACGACGGCCTTGCTCACCTCGCCGACGCGGTCGACGAGGTCGTCCAGCAGCCAGCCCAGTTCGGATGCGGCGCGCGTCATTCCCGTCATGATCCATCCTCGTGCTCGTCCCGGGCCCGTTCCCAGCCAGCCTGGAGTGAGCTGAACAGGTTGCGGGAGTCTTCGGGTGCGCGTTCGTCGTCGACCGGCACCGGTGCCGCCAGGTTCTCGGCCGATGAGTCCGCCGAGTTCCGCAGCTGGGGTGCCAGGTTGCCCTGGCGGACTCGCTTGGGCAGCCCGCCGTCCTCGGCGGGGATGGCCGGGACGGGCTGTGGCCCGCCGACCGGCTGCCCGGTGACCGGTTGCGGTCCCGTCGGCTGGTGGACCGACTCGGCCATGACCGCCTGCGGCAGCCGCGGCTGCTCGATGGGGTCGTTGATGGCCGATTCGGGGACGATCAGCGAGTGGGGCAGGAGCGCCACCGCGCTGACGCCTCCGTAGGCGGAGGGCTGCAGGGTCACCTTGATGCCGTGCCGTGCGGCGAGCCGTGAGACGACGAACAGGCCGAGGCGGTCGGTGTCGGCGAGGTCGAACTCGGGGGCCTGGGCGAGCCGCTGGTTGAGTTCGATGAATTCGCCGGTGGTGAGGCCGACTCCCCGGTCGATGATCTCGACGGCGAAGCCGTTGCCGACCACCTCGCCGTGGACGGTCACCTCGGTGGGGGGCGGCGAGTAGGCGGTGCCGTTCTCGACGAGTTCGGCGAGCATGTGGATGACGTCGGCGACGGCCGCGCCGGCGAGGGCGACGGGCGAGTCGGAGATGACCTCGACCCGGGTGTAGTCCTCGACCTCGGCGACGGCGCCGCGGAGCACGTCGGTGATGTGGACGGGCTTGGACCAGGTACGTCCGGGTGCGGCGCCCGAGAGGATGATGAGGCCCTCGGCGTGCCGGCGCATGCGGGTGGTGAGGTGGTCGAGCTGGAACAGGTCGTTGAGGGTGTCGGGGTCGGGCGCGCGCCGTTCGAGGGCGTCGAGCATCCGGAGCTGCCGGTGGAGCAGCGACTGGCTGCGCCAGGCCAGGTTGAGGAAGACGCGGCTGATGCCCTTGCGCAGGTGCGCCTCGCCGACGGAGGTCTCCATGGCGGTGCGCTGCACCCTGTTGAACGCCTCGGCGACCTTGGCGACCTCGGCGGTGCGGGTCGGGATGTCGAGCGGCGGGATCTCCTTGGCGACGTCGACGCTCTCACCGCGCCGCAGCCGTGACACGACCCAGGGCAGGCGCTGTTCGGCGAGCTCCCTGGCCGCGGCCTGGAGTCCGCGCAGTTCGCGCGAGAGGTTGCGGGCCAGCAGGACGGTCATGACGATCGAGAAGATGACCGCGAGGAGTCCGAGTCCGCCGGCGAAGACCAGGCGGAAGACGATGCGGTCGCCGATGGGCTCGGCGTCGGCCTTGAGCTGGGCGCCGGAGTTGTTGAGCGCCTGGGACCAGGTCTCGATGAGCGTGTTGGACACGTTCGGCCAGTCGCGCGTGACGTCGGGGGTGAGGCGTCCCTGGGTCGCGTTGATGCGATCCTCGAGCGCGAGGAAGTCCTTGTAGGTCTGGCCTCCGACGACCCCGTCAGCAGTGATCTTGTTCTTGTCGCTGAGCTCGAGGTAGGAGGTGTCCTGCAGGTGGCGGTTGGTCTGCACCCAGCCGGCGAACATCTGGTGCTCGCGCATGTTCATCTTGCCCTGCTGGACCATCGCGACGGTCAGCAGCGTGTCCTCGCGCATGATGAAGTCGCGGGCCCAGCCGAGCCCGATGAGGGCGTGGCCCTCCTGGTAGACGCGCAGGTCGTCGACGATGACCAGGGAGGCGAACAGGTTGATGCCCGTGCCGACGACGGAGCTGTAGTCCTCGATGGCCCTGATGGGCGAGTAGGCGAATCCGCCGCGGTCGACCGCGTCGCGGATCTCGGGGAGCTTGTCGAGCGCCTCGACGAACTTCTTGCGCTGTTCTTCGATCGCGCCGCTGGACTCGTCGTTGATCGTGGCGTTCAGGGCCTTGGCCTTGAACTCCTTCAGCGCGAGGTCGACCATTCCGCGGATCTGCAGCAGGCCCTGCAGCGCCTCGTTGGGCGTGCCGTTCGCGAGCTTGGCCGTCGGGCGTCCGGCCGCGATGAAGACCGCGCTGGCCTTGCGCTCGTACTGGATGACGCCCGCGAGATTCTGTCCCGGAATACCGATCTTGTTGTACGTCGTCGAGATCTGGAACTTGTTCAGGGCGTCCTTCAGCGTGAGCTGTGCCGCGAATCCCCACAAGCCGATCAGGGACACCAGCGGGATGACCAGAAGCAATGCGATCCGCGCGCGTACCGAACGTGTCCGCGTCGGACGGGGTTTCGACATCAGGAACCTACGCAATCCAAGTAATAGCCGTCACACCGCCCCCACGAGCCATCATCTTGGTCCGCTAAACACACCTGGTCAACCCAGGACAAATCCAACAGTCAGGTCAGGCATAGTCAACGCCGGGTGTACATGTAGCCCAGGCGCCGGACGGTGACGATCCTGTCACGGTAAGGTCCGAGCTTGTTGCGCAGCCGGTGCACGTGGACGTCGACCGTCCGCACCGATCCGGCCTCGGTGTACCCCCATACCGCGCGCAGGAGCTGCCCGCGCGAGTGCACCCGGCCGGGACTGGCCGTGAGGTGGGCGAGCAGCTCGAACTCCTGGTAGGTCAGTGGGATCTTCCGCCCGTCGACGAGCGCGGAACGGGAGACCGCGTCGACGGTCAGTCCCTCGTGGACCACGGGATCCTGCGGTTCGCGCCCCAGCCTGACGGTGTGGGCGACGATGACGAGCGCGGTGTCCGTTCCTTCCAGCGGCACGACTCCGAGGAGCTGTCCCTGGTCGGCGGGGAGGCCTTCGACGGCCTTGAGTGCGGCGTCCATGACCCAATATTAACCACTAACTTGGTAGAAAATATAGGTATACGGGCGCTCAAGGTACGCTGGATCCGTGGGCTTCAACGACGTGATGGTCGTACGCGACATCGACAGGGCCAAGGCCTTCAAGAAGTACCTGATGCCGAACGAGCAGAGCGTGCTCGCGGTACGGCGGCACCCCGCCTCCCTGCTCCGCTACGTCCTCGAGGTGTTCGGCGGGCTCATCCTCGCCGGGTTCGTCTCGGAGTGGCTCGGCCCCGGCCTCGGCATGACCGTGGTCTGGCTCGCGTGGCTGTTCCTGCTCGGCCGGCTGCTCTGGAAGGTCGTGACCTGGTCGATCGAGTACTTCATCGTCACCGAGCACCGGCTGCTGTACATCCGGGGCCTGATCGACCGGCGGATCGGCATGATCCCCCTGAAGAAGGTCACCGACATCAATCTGGAACGTCCGCTTCAGGGCAGGCTCCTCGACTACGGAACGTTCATCATGGAGTCCGCCGGACAGGACCAAGCGTTTCGGAATGTCACGTTCATGCCGTATCCGGAGCAGTTGTACTTTGAGGTGTCCACCATGATCTTCGGCCTCGAGGACCCGGGCGACGACTGAGAGTGAGCGGGTAGCCCGTACTCATGCGGGTCACCGGTGAGGACGGGACATTGAACCCTTGCAGCCGGGACCCAACCGAGGCGAAGGTTGCTGCATCCAAAGGGTTATCAGCTCCTCACATTTGCACGCAGGGACCAGGTGACGTGACAACTCCCCCCACTCACGGAGACCTCTCTCAAGAACTCCTCCACACCTCGCAGTGGACCGACCAGATGGTCGCCGCCGCGGGCATCCCGGTCGTGGACGTCCCGTTCGTCACCGTCGGCGGTGGCATCGGCTCGTTCGTCACCGTCGACTACCTGCGGATCTACGGGGTCCCGACCTCCCAGATCCGGGTGCTCACCAACATCGACCACCCGTGGCAGACCTACGAGTACCTCACCCGGTGCTCGCAGATCCCCCGGACGGAACGGATCCGGTCCGACTCCTCCTCGCGCCCCGACAACCTGTGGGGCTTCCCGTCCTACGCGCTGGAGGAGGCGTGGAAGGACAAGTCGCTCAAGCACCTGTGGCACATCGGCACCGAGCCGATCCTCAACGACTACTGGACCCCGCGCGCGGGCACCGTCTTCAAGAACCTGGAGCGCGAGGCCAAGCGGATCGACTACTTCTCGATGGTCGCCAAGGGCAACGTCCGGATGGTGCGCAAGCGGCACGGCGGCGGCTACTTCACCATCCTCACCCCCCCGGCCGGGGCGACCCCGACCAAGCGCATCGCGTTCCGGTCGCGGTTCGTGCACCTGGCCATCGGGTACCCGGGGCTGAAGTTCCTGCCCGACCTGCAGGAGTTCCGCGAGAAGCACCACGACTACCACCACGTGGTCAACGCCTACGAGCCGCACGAGCACATCTACGAGTTCCTCAAGACCCAGCCCGGCACCGTCATGGTGCGCGGCGGCGGGATCGTGGCCTCGCGGATCCTGCAGCGGCTGATGGACGACCGCGAGAAGTTCGGCACCCAGACGCAGATCGTCCACACCTTCCGCACCTTCGTGAGCGGGGCGCACGGGCCGTCGGTCTTCATGCGGCGACGGGGCGGTGACGGCTGGGCCTACCAGGGCTTCAACTACCCGAAGTCGGTGTGGGGCGGCCAGCTCAAGGCCGAGATGCGCAAGCTCGAGGGAGCCGAGCGGGCCCAGAAGTACAAGGACATGGGCGGCACCAACACGCCCAAGCGCCGCCGCTGGCAGTCCCAGATGAAGAAGGGCCGCCGCGAGGGCTGGTACCACAACATGCAGGGCGTGGTCGACAAGGTCGAGCCGGGGCCCAACGGCAGGCTCGTGTCGCATCTGCGCTCCGAGGACGGCAGGCAGCAGCAGTTCCTGGCCGACTTCATCATCGACTGCACCGGGCTGACCGCCGACATCGCCGAGCACCGCGTCATCGACGACCTGCTCAGGCACTCCGGTGCGGGGCGCAACCCGGTGAACCGGCTCGACGTCGAACGGCACTTCGAGGTGAAGGGGGCGGCCTCGGGCGACGGGGTGCTCTACGCGTCCGGGACGGCCACCCTCGGCGGCTACTTCCCCGGTGTCGACACCTTCCTCGGCCTCCAGATCGCGGCCCAGGAGATCGCCGACGACCTGGGCCGGCGCAGGTTCGTGAAGAAGATGGGTCCCCTCCGGTCCACCGCGCAGTGGCTCCGCTGGGCACGGAACAAGGCGGTCTGATCGATGGTCCCCACGCTCCTCGGCCGCATCCAGACGCGGCTGTTCCTCCTCGCCACCGTCGGCGTCCTCGTCACGGCGATCATCGGCCCGGTCCTGCCGGGCACCTCCGGATCCCTGTCCGGCGTCTACCGGACGACCTTCGTCGTGCTGCTGGCCGTCGCCGTCATCGGCGTCGGCTGGGAGCTCGTCTACCACGGGCTCATGCAGTTCCGGTGGGAGAAGGACTGGCCGTCGATGTTCGGCCTGCTCAACCTGATCAACGAGGGCGTCCTGCTGTTCGTCCTGCTGAGACTCGACCTGATCCCGGGGATCACGGCCGCGCCGTCGGCCAGCACGTTCTGGGTCGACTTCACCGTCGTCTGGGTGGCGGTCTGGCTGTTCGCCAACGGCCCGATGCGGGTGCCGTTCGTGCGCTGGCGCTTCCGCGGCGGGAGGCTCGCGTGAACCAGGCCGTGAGCAACGGGACGGGCGCCGTGGTCCGGCCGCTGCGCGGGGAGGGCATCGTGGCCCGGCAGAACGGGCTGCTCATGGTCTGCGACGGCACCGACGCCGACGCCGAGAAGCTCCTGGGCGTGCTCAACGAGGTCGCCGCGCGCGGCGGCAGCGGACGGGACCTCGCCCACCGGGTCGCCCTGGTGCTGTCCTCGAACATGTCCGAGCAGCACGCCTGCGCGGTCGCCGGCCCGGTGCAGGGCGGGGTGGCCGTGCTGGTCAGCGGGGCCGCCACCGCGATGGTCACCGGCCCCGGCGGCGAGGTCAGGCTCGACGGCCGCGACGCCCTCACCTGGACCGACCGCTTCATCGGCGGCCGGGTCGACCAGGTCGAGCTGCGGCTGCCCGGCGCGGGCGGCAGCGACACCCGCTGGCGGCTCGACTCCGGGATCGTCCCCGGCGGCGGCCTCCAGTGCCTGTTCGCGCCCATGCATCCGCCCGCGGCCCATGGCCACGGGCACGGCCACGGGCACGAGGTCGAGGGGCCGACCGCGCGGGCCCCGCAGAACGTCGAGGGGCCCACGGGCCGCCCCGACGCCCCGCCCAGGATCGGTGACGCCCCCGTCGACCTGCGGCCGCGCCGTCCCCAGGTCGTCGCGAACGTCACGCTGGCCGAGGACATCCGGGAGCAGCCGTTCGAGTCGGTCCTGCTGATCCCCTCGGAGCAGCCGCCGGCCCCGGCCCCGCCCGCCGCCGCGCCGATGCCCGACTCCCGGCCGCTGGTGTGGGGCGCGGACTGCAAGAACGGCCATTTCAACGACCCGCGCGTGCAGTACTGCGGGGTGTGCGGCATCGCGATGGTGCAGATGTCGCTGATCCCCCGGCAGTCGGCGCGGCCCCCGCTCGGGGTGCTGCTGCTCGACGACGGCATGACCCTGCGGCTCGACACCGACTACGTGATCGGGCGGTCGCCCGAGCCCGCGCCCGAGGTCGTCGCCGGCCGGGCGCGGCCCGTCCGGCTGACCGACGCCGAGGGCTCGGTCTCGCGGCGGCACATCAAGATCTCGCTGAACCAGTGGGACGTCCAGCTCACCGATCTCGGCTCCGTCAACGGCACCTTCCTGAAGGAGCCCGACATGCCGCAGCGGCAGCTCCAGCGCGGCGAGACGGTCATGGTCCCGCCCGGCAGCGTCATCCAGGTGGGGGCGCAACGCTCGTTCCGCTACGAGTCGAACAGGAAGCGCTGATGCTGCGCGTCGACATCCTGCTGCTCGACCTGGTGGTCGTGCTGGCGCTGGCCAGGCTGCTCGGCTACGGCGCCCGGCTGGTCGGGCAGCCCCCGGTGGTCGGCGAGATCGTCGCGGGGATCGCGCTCGGGCCGTCGCTGCTGGGCGACGTGATCGGCCGGGACCTGTTCCCCGAGGACATCCTGTCCCCGCTCAAGGCCCTCGCCGACGTCGGGCTCGTGCTGTTCATGTTCGTGGTCGGCCTCGAACTCGACCAGCGGCTGGTCAAGGGCAAGGGACGGGTGGCGGCCGGGGTGTCGGTCGGGTCGACGGCGCTGCCGTTCGTCCTCGGCTGCGGCCTGGCCCTGCTCCTGGTCGACGACCACGCGCCCGAGGACAAGAAGCTCGCGTTCGTCCTCTTCCTCGGCGCCGCCATGTCCGCGACGGCCTTCCCGGTGCTGGCCCGGATCCTCACCGACCGGAACATGCACCGCACCCGCCTCGGCGGTCTCGCGCTGGCCTGCGCCGCCGTCATCGACGTCCTGGCCTGGACGGTCCTCGCGGCCGTCGTCGCCATCGCCGGTTCGGGCGAGGGCCAGTGGAAGATCGTCCTCGTGGTCCCCTTCGGGCTACTGATGATCTTCGTGGTCCGGCCGCTGCTGCGCCGCCTCGTGCCCTCCTACGAGCGGGCCGGGCGGCTCACCCCCAACCTGCTCTCCCTGGTGCTGCTCGGCATGTTCGGCGCCGCCTGGACCACGGAGTACCTCCAGGTCCACTTCATCTTCGGCGCGTTCCTGTTCGGCGCCCTGATGCCCCGCGGCGGCGCGGCCGAGAAGCTGAACCACGAGATCCTGGAGCGCCTCGAACAGCTCGCGGTCCTGCTGCTGCTGCCGATGTTCTTCGTCGTGGCCGGGCTCAGCGTCGACCTGACCACGCTCGAGGCGTCCAGCGTCTGGACCCTCCTGGGCATCCTCGTCGTCGCGATCGTCGGGAAGCTGGCCGGCGCCTATGTCTCCGCGCGGTTCCTCGGGGTGCCGCGCAAGGAGAGCGCCGGGCTCGCCACGCTGATCAACACGCGCGGCCTCACCGAGATCGTCATCCTGTCGGTCGGGCTGCAGAAGGGCGTGCTCGACACCGAGCTGTACTCCCTGATGGTCGTCATGGCGCTCGTGACCACGGCCATGACCGGGCCGCTGCTCAACCTCGTCTACCCCCGCGAGCAGGTCGCCAGGGACCTCGCCGAGGCCGAGCGCGCCGCCCTCGGCGAGCATCTGGTGCACCGGGTCGCCGTGGTGATCCCCGACCTCGGCCACGCGGACGCGCTGGCCACGGCGGGGGCGGCCGCCGCCGCCGAGCACGACTCGGCCGAGCTGGTCCTGGTCCACCTGCCGCGCTATCCGGGGGAACGGCTGGAGGTCGGGCTCGGGCTCTCCGAGGAGCTCGCCGAGCTGACCTCGATCCTCGGCCGCCTCGAGTCCGCCGCCGCACGGGTCCGCACACCGCGGCTGCCCGTCCAGGTGCACACCCGGTTCAGCGCCGATCCGGAGGGCGAGCTGGACGCTTTCGTGTCCGCCGCCGAGCCCGACGAGGTCGTCGGGCCCCTCATCCCCTCGCCATAGACACATATCGATCTTGGAGCCTGTATGCAGGGCATCGCCGACTACGAGTTCATCCGATCGCTGGGCCAGGGCAACCACGGAGAGTTCTTCCTCGCGGGCCGTCCGGCCAGGCTGCCGGTGAAGGCCGAGCAGGTGGCCGTCAAGGTGTGCGGGGGCACCGGAGAGGACGCCTTCCGCCGGGCCACCCGCGAGCTGAAAGCCTTCGCCGTGGTCCAGTCCCCCTATCTGGTGACCCTCTACGACGCCGGGCAGCAGGGCGGCGTCTTCTACTACTCGATGGAGTACCTGCCCGGCGGCTCGCTGGCCGAGCCCGCCTCCCCCGTCTCCGCCGAGGCCGGGGTCCGGGCGGTGGCCTGCGCGGCGCGGGCGGCCCAGGCCCTGCACGACGCCGGGATCGTGCACCGCGACATCAAGCCGGGCAACATGCTGCTGACCGCGACCGGGGCGAAGCTGTCGGACCTCGGGCTCTCCCAGACCCTGACGCCGGGCGTCCAGGTGACGGGAATGGGCCGGATCAGCTCGGTCGAGTTCACCGACCCCGGGCTGCTGCGCGGCGACGAGCCCTCGCCCGCCTCGGACGTGTGGTCGCTCGGGGCGTCGCTGCACTGGGCGCTGACCGGGCAGGGCCTGTACGGGAAGCTGCCCACCGACGACGCACTGCTGACACTCCGTACAGTGTTGTCGACCACACCGGTGATCTCCCCGGAGATCCCCGGCGACCTCGCCGACCTGGTGACGAGCTGTCTCAAGGACCCCGGATCCCGCCCGTCGGCGCTCGAGGTGGCCACGGCTCTGGAGTGATTCTTACGGGGCCGCTACGGCGGGCTCCCTACACTGTGCGGGTACCTGACCGTCCCGCCCCAGGAGTCCCGCTCGTGTCCTCCCGTCTCCGGTTGATCGTCCCCGTCGTGGCCCTCCCCCTCCTCCTGACCGCCTGCGGCGGCGAGAAGAAGGACGAGACCCCCACGGCGGCCCCGGCCACCAGCTCCGCGGCCGCCCCCTCGGCCACGGCCTCCGCCTCGGAGAGCCCCTCGGCCGCTCCCGCCTTCGACGGCACGGAGATCAACGTCACGATCGCGGGCAGCAAGGTCTCGCCGCGGCCGTCCACCCACAAGGTGGCCGAGGGCACCAAGATCAAGGTCACCGTCACCAGTGACAAGGCCGACGAGCTGCACGTCCACGGCTTCGACAAGTCGCTGGAGCTCAAGGCGGGACAGCCCGGCGTCATCGAGTTCACCGCCGACCAGACCGGCACCTTCGAGGTCGAGACGCACGAGAGCGGGCTGCTGCTGTTCAAGCTCGAGGTCTCCTGATGGTCCTGGCCCATGGGATCGGCGGGCGTCAGGACCTGCCGATCCCGATGGAGTTCCTGCTGGCCGGGGCGGCTCTGGCCGTCCTGATCTCGTTCATGGCCCTCGGGTTCGTCTGGCAGGACTCCCGCTTCCGCGCCGACGCCGGGCGCCGCGTCCCGGCCTGGCTGGAGGCGTTCGCCGGCTCCCGGGTGACGCGCGCGGTCCTGCTGCTCGCGGGCGTCCTGATGACGCTGGCGACGGCCTGGGCGGCGGCGCTCGGCCCCGGCGGCAACGCCAACCCCGCCCCCTGGACGATCTACATCCTGTTCTGGGTCGGGATCGTCCCGCTGTCGCTGCTGTTCGGCCCGGTCTGGAAGCTGCTCAACCCGCTGCGCGCCGTCCACAAGGGCATCGCGCTGCTCAGCGGCGGCAGGCCGCTGGCGGCCCTGCCGTCCTGGATCGGCTACTGGCCCGCCGCGGTGGGACTGTTCGCCTTCACGTGGATGGAACTGGTCCCCAAGAACCGCATCGACGGCTCGGTGCTGCTGACCTGGTTCGCGATCTACGCGGCCGTCACCGTCGTGGCCTCGACGGTCTTCGGCGAGGAGTGGTTCGACAAGGCCGATCCCTTCGAGACCTATTCGGGTCTGCTGGGCCGCCTCGCCCCGATCGGCCGCCACCCCGACGGCCATCTCGTCTTCCGCAACCCGTTCAACGGGCTGGCCGGTACCCCCGAGGCCCCGGGCCTGGTCGCGGTCGTCGCGGTCATGCTCGGCTCGACGGCCTACGACGGCTTCTCCCGCAACCCCTGGTGGATCGACAAGGTCCAGTCGGGCCCGCTCCCCCGCGGCCTGACCTCCACCCTGGGCCTGCTCGCCCTGATCCTGCTCGTGGCCCTCACCTACTGGCTGGCCACCCGCACCATGGGCCGCTCGGGCCCGATGGCCCTGGCCCACTCCCTGATCCCGATCGCCGCGGGCTACGTGGTCGCCCACTACTTCACGCTGCTGCTGTCGGGCGGCCAGCAGGCCGTGATCCTCTGGTCGGACCCGATGGGCACGGGAGCGGACTACTTCGGCACCGCGAACCTGCTCCCCGACAACGAGATCCTCGGCAACACCACCAGCGCCCTCCTCCGCGCCGGCGCCGTGATCCTCGGCCATGTCCTGGGCGTCTTCGCCGCCCATGACCGCGCCATCACCCTCCTCCCCCGCAGGCACGCCCTCACCGGCCAGCTCCCCCTCCTGCTCCTCATGGTCTTCTACACCGTCGGCGGCCTCACCCTCCTCTTCGCCGCCTGACGGACGGCCGGACGGGCCGGACGTGCCTTGGTAAGATGATCCTCTGCGAAGCCTCCCGGCTCGGACTCGACTCCGAACGGGAGGCTTTTCCCATTTCCGAGGAGCCCCCCATGCCCGTGCGCCCCGCCCTGCCCGAGGACCGTCCCGTCGTGGAACGCCTCTGGCCGCTGTTCCAGCACGACCTGTCGGAGTGGCGGGGCCTGCTGCCGGGGCCGGGCGGGGAGTTCCGCTCCGAGCGGCTGCACGCGGCCTTCGACGAGCCCGGCTGGATCCCCTACCTCGTCGTCAGCGGCGCTCTCCCGGCCGGGTTCGCCCTCGTCCGGGGCGTCGGCGAGCGGGCCCGGGTGCTCAGCGCCTTCTTCGTCGTGCGCGGCGCGCGCCGGTCCGGCCTCGGCCTCGGCTCCGCCCGCGAAGTGATCTCCCGCCATCCCGGCCCGTGGCAGATCCCCTTCCAGGACGACAACCTGCCCGCCGCCCGGTTCTGGCCCCGCGTCGCCACCGCCCTCGTGGGCGACCGGTGGACCTCGGCGCACCGGCGACAGTCCGATCTTCCCCCTGACACGTGGATCTCCTTCGACACCGCGAGTAAATGAGCGAAAGCGGTTGCATGTTCATGCGGCGAGATGGATACTTATCCGCATGTCCAAAGTGCTCACCTCCCTGCCTGTCGGCGCTCGTGTCGGAATCGCCTTCTCCGGAGGGCTCGACACCTCCGTAGCGGTCGCGTGGATGCGGGAGAAGGGGGCCGTGCCCTGCACCTACACCGCCGACATCGGCCAGTACGACGAGCCCGACATCGGTTCGGTGCCCGGCCGTGCCACCGCCTACGGCGCGGAGATCGCCCGGCTGGTCGACTGCCGGGCCGCCCTGGTCGAGGAGGGGCTGGCGGCCCTGGCCTGCGGGGCGTTCCACGTCCGGTCGGGCGGGCGCACCTACTTCAACACCACGCCGCTGGCGCGGGCCGTCACCGGGACCCTGCTGGTCCGGGCGATGCTCGAGGACGACGTCCAGATCTGGGGCGACGGCTCGACCTTCAAGGGCAACGACATCGAGCGGTTCTACCGCTACGGCCTGCTGGCCAACCCGTCCCTGCGGATCTACAAGCCCTGGCTCGACGAGGACTTCGTCCACGAGCTCGGCGGCCGCAAGGAGATGTCGGAGTGGCTGCTGGAGCGCGACCTGCCCTACCGGGACAGCACGGAGAAGGCCTACTCCACGGACGCCAACATCTGGGGCGCCACCCACGAGGCCAAGGCCCTGGAGCACCTCGACGCCGGCATCGAGACCGTCGAGCCGATCATGGGCGTCCGGTTCTGGGACGAGTCCGTGGCGATCGCCGCGGAGGACGTCACGATCGGCTTCGAGCAGGGCCGCCCCGTGACGATCAACGGCGAGAAGTTCGCCTCCGACGTCGACCTCGTCCTCGCGGCCAACGCCATCGGCGGCCGGCACGGCCTGGGCATGTCCGACCAGATCGAGAACCGGGTCATCGAGGCCAAGAGCCGGGGCGTCTACGAGGCCCCGGGCATGGCGCTGCTGCACGCCGCCTACGAGCGGCTGGTCAACGCCATCCACAACGAGGACACCCTCGCGATCTACCACGCCGACGGGCGGAAGCTCGGCCGGCTGCTGTACGAGGGCCGCTGGCTGGACCCCCAGGCGATGATGCTCCGCGAGTCGCTCCAGCGCTGGATCGGCAGTGCCGTCACCGGCGAGGTCACCTTCCGGCTGCGGCGCGGCGAGGACTACTCCGTGATCAACACCACGGGTCCCGCCTTCAGCTACCACCCCGACAAGCTGTCCATGGAGCGCACCGAGGACTCCGCGTTCGGCCCCGTCGACCGCATCGGCCAGCTGACCATGCGCAACCTCGACATCGCCGACTCCCGCGCCAAGCTGGAGCTGTACGCCGGGCTGGGCCTCATCGGCACCCCCCACCAGGCGCTCGTGCCCGCGGCCCGCGCCTCCGGTCTCATCGACGTCCTGCCCGAGGGCGGCTCCGAGGCCATCGCCTCCCGCGGCAAGAGCCCCGACCACGACGAGCTCCTCGACCACGCCGCCATGGAGTTCGGCACCGACTGATCATGACGAACGCGAACGGGCCCGCCCCCGGGAAGGGGGCGGGCCCGCCGCGTCTCGTCGCCCGTCTCAGGTCGGGCCGAGCATGATCAGCTGTCGAACCCCAGGCCCATGCGGTCGAGGGTGCGCAGCCAGAGGTTGCGTCTTCCCGCGTTCCGGTCGGCCTGGGCGATGGACCAGCGGGTGAGCTGGATGGCGCCGAAGCGGAACGGTTCGGGCGGGAACGGGAACGGCTTGGACCTGACCATCTCCAGGCGGAGGCGTTCGGTCGTCTCACCCGGCTTCAGGCCGATGCCGAGGTTGTCGAGGATGACGTTGGCGCCGAAGCGCGTCGCGCCCACCCCCAGGCCCGTGTAGCCGACGGCATAGGCCAGGTCGCCGTTCAGCGCCTTGCCGTAGAAGGCGCAGAAGCGCGAGCAGGTGTCGATGACCCCGCCCCAGCTGTGGGAGAAGCCGACCCCCTCCAGCTGCGGGAACGTCGTGAAGAACTGGCTGGAGAGCAGCGCGAAGGTCTCCGGGCGGCGCTCCAGCTCCTCACGCAGCCCGTTGCGGAAGTGGTAGATCGCGTCGTAGCCGCCCCACAGGATCCGGTTGTCGGACGTCAGCCGGAAGTAGTGGAACTGGTTGGCCGAGTCGCCGATGCCCTGCCGATTCCTCCAGCCGATGGACTCCATCTGGGCGGGCGTCAGCGGCTCGGTCATCAGCGCGTAGTCGTAGACCGGGACGAGGTAGTGCTTCAACCGCCTGAGCAGCGGCGGGAAGACGCCCGTCCCCAGCGCCACCTTCGACGCCCTGATCCGGCCGTAGGGGGTCGTGAGCTCGGCCTTCCGGCCGCCCGACAGGCCGGTGACCTCGGTGCGCTCGTAGATCCGCACCCCCAGCGAGAGACAGGCCTCCCGCAGCCCCCAGGCCAGCTTGGCGGGGTTCAGCATCGCGGCGCCGTTGACGTCCCACAGGCCGCCGAGGTAGGTCGGGGAGTCGATCTCCGCCCGGACCTGGTCGCGGTCGAACAGGCGCAGGTCCTGGCCGAGCCGGGCGCCGTGCTCGGCCTCCTCGGCCAGGCCTTCGAGCTGCCAGTCCTCGGTGGCGACCAGGAGCTCGCCGGTCGGCTCGTAGTCGCAGTCGATGCCGTACCGCTCGACGGTGGCGGCGATCTCGGCCAGGTTCTCGTGGCCGAGCCGCTCCAGGGTCTCGATCTCTCCCGGCCAGCGGTCCATTCCGTTCCACAGGCCGTGGGTCAGCGAGGCGGCGCAGAAGCCGCCGTTGCGGCCGGACGCCGCGCCCCCGATCCGGTCCTTCTCCACGAGGACCACGTCGAGCGAGGGGTTCCTCTCCTTGGCCATCAGCGCGGTCCACAGGCCTGTGTAACCGCCCCCGATGACCACCAGATCGCAGGTGGTCGTCTCCACCAGCGACGGCAGCGGCTCGGGACGAGCCGGATCCTGCAGCCAGAACGGTGTCGGCTCCGCCTCGGCGAGAGCCTTGAGCGCGTTCACATTTCCCTTCTCCTGTGCCCCCTGGGCGCCCGGCCGGAGTCCGTCCCTGCGGGACGGATGCCCTCCGGCCGGGCACTAGGGTCACTTCTCAGGTTTTGCGGCGGCGTGCGGAGATCACGTTGACGATCGCGATCAGCACACCGACAGCGAAGATCAACGTCCCCATGACGTTGACCTGGGGTGGTGTTCCCGTCCGCGTGGATCCGTAGATCCACAACGGGAACGTCACGGTGGAGCCGCTCGTGAAGTTGGTGATGACGAAGTCGTCCACCGACAGCACGAAGGCGAGCAGCGCACCGGAGATGACACCCGGCATGATCATCGGAAGGGTGATCAGCCGGAAGCGGGTGAAGGCGTCCGCGCCGAGGTCCTGCGCGGCCTCCTCGACGGACGGGTCCAGGCCCACAACGCGGGCCCTGACCGTCACGGCGACGAAGGACAGCGAGAACATGACGTGGGCGATCACGATCGTCCAGTACCCGCGGGGAGCCGAGAGCGTGACGAACATGGACAGAAGTGACGCGCCCATGACGATCTCGGGAGACGAGATCGCCGCGAACAGGACGAGGTTGGTGAGGCCCTTGCCCTTGAAGCGGTAGCGGCCCAGCGCCAGGCCCACGAACGTGCCGAGGACCGTGGTGACGACCGTGCTGATCGCCGCGATGGTCAGCGAGTTGACCAGCGCGTCGGTCAGGTCCGACTTGTCGAACAGGTGCCGGTACCACTTGAGGGTGAAGCCCTCCCACTCGAAGTTCTGCTTCGAGTGGGTGTCGTTGAACCCGAACAGGATCATGACGGCGATCGGGAGGATCAGCCAGGCGATCAGGACCAGCGTGTAGAGGTGCAGACCTCTGCCCTTGAGCCTCTTCATCGTCCCGCCGCCTCCAGAACGTCCTCGGTGCCGAGGGCACGCGCGTAGATGAAGATGCCGATGAGCAGGATGGCCATCAGGCTGAACGACAGGGCCGAGGAGACCGCGTAAGCGCTGTTCTCGAAGTACTCCTGCCTGATGATGTGGCCGATCATCGTGTTCTTCGGGCCGCCCAGGACCTCGGAGTTCACGTAGTCGGACGACACCGGCACGAACGTCATGATGACGCCGGCGAAGACGCCGGGCAGCGACAGCGGGAAGACCACCTTGGAGAAGGTGGCGGCCCGGGAGGAGTAGAGGTCGTAGGACGCCTCGACGATCCGGAAGTCGATCTTCTCCAGCGCCACGTAGATCGGCAGCACCATGAACGGCAGGTAGTTGTAGGTCAGCCCGGTGACGACCGCGATCGCGCTGTCCAGCACGTGGAAGTCCTGCGGCAGCAGGCCCCAGTCCTTCAGCGGGCCGAGGATCGGGCCGTTGTCGGTGAGGACCAGCTTCCACGAGACCGTCCGCAGCACGAACGACACGAAGAACGGCAGGAGCAGCAGGAACAGGTAGGTCGACTTGTGCCGGCCGGACTTGAACGCGATCCAGTAGGCCGCCGGGTAGGCCAGCGCGATGCACAGGACCGTGGCGAGCAGGCCGTACCAGAGCGACCTGACGTAGTACTCCTTGTAGGTGGAGAACCCGTCGATGTAGTTGTTCCAGTGCCAGGTCTGCTTGAACCCGTCGATGATGTTGCCGGTCATCAGCGAGACCGACGCCATGAACACCAGCGGGATCACGAAGAACGCCAGCATCCAGATGCCGCCGGGAAGCAGCAGGAAATAGGGTGCGAGCCGCTTTCTCATCACGCCCCCTGTGCGATCGGCTGGAAGATCTTCTGGAAGACCGGTTCGGTCGTGTTGTCGAGGGTGCGGTAGGTCTTCAGCTTCTTCATGTCCTCCGCGGAGGGGAACACCAGCGGGCTGTTGGCCAGGTCCTCGAGCGTCTGCTTGTCCTCGCCGGTGGACTCCGCGGCGTGCTTGAGGATGACGTCGCGGGCGCCGGGGACGGGCGTCACGTAGTTGATGAACTCCTCCAGCGGCCCCTGGTTGACGGGGTCGAACAGGAAGTTCGCCATCATGAGCGCGTCGACCGGGTTGGCGGCGGTCTTCGGCAGGCACATGTTGTCGGTCCAGATCGTGCCGCCCTCGGCGGGGACCACGAACTTCACGTCCTCGTTGGCCAGGGAGAAGATGTCTCCCGACCACGCCTGCGTGATGTACACGTCGCCCTTGGCCACGGCGTCGATGTAGTCCTGCTGGTAGTACTTGCGCACCAGCGGCCGCTGCTGCTTGAGCACCTCGGCGGCCTTGTTCCAGTCGGCCTCGGTCGACTTCTCCGGGTCGATGCCCAGGTAGAACAGGCCGAAGTTCGCGAGCTCCTGGGAGTCGGCCATCATGCCGACCTTGCCCTTGTACTTCGGGTCCCACAGCTGCTTGATGCTGGTGATCGGGTCCTTGACGTACTTGGTGTTGTAGGCGATGCCCGTGATGCCCGACTGGTAGGGGACGGTGAAGGCGTTCCCGGGGTCGTAGGCGGGGTTCTTCAGCCCGGAGTACTTGTCGAAGTTCGGCAGCTGCTTGTGGTCCAGCGGGGCCAGGTAGCCGAGCTGGATGCACTTCGAGAGCTGGACGCCGTTGGTGATCACCATCAGGTCGAAGCCGATGGACTGGTTCGCGGCCAGGGGCGCCTGGATCTTGCCGAACCAGTCGCCGGCCTCCTGGATCGCTTCCTTGTACTCGACGGAGACGCCGGTCTGCTTCTCGAACTGCTTGATCGTGTAGTGGTCGTCCTGCATGTAACCGGGCCAGTTGGCCCAGTTCAGCTTGCCGTTCTTGACCTTGCCCTTCCAGAACGCGTCGATCTGGGCCTGCGTGACGCTGCCGCGCCCGCCCTGGCCGGGGATCGAGCAGGCCGAGGCACCCGCGACGATGCCGGCCGCGCCCATCAGCTTGAGGAAGTCGCGCCGCGAGGCCCGGGGCCGGGTCAGGCCCCGCCGGAAGGCGGCGTCCATCGCCCCGCGGCTCATGCGGCGCCGATCGCATAGCTGTGGCGCTGCTCCCAGGACAGCCACACCTCGTCCCCGCGGGCGGCGAGGTCGTCGGGGTTGTTCGCGTTCTGCACGAACACCACGACCTCCTCGCCCTTGGCCGTGACGACGCTGTAGTTGGTGAAGGTGCCCAGGTAGACGACCTCGGTGACGGTGCCGCGCACGGAGCTGCAGTTGTCGACCTTGGTCTTGGTGAGGTCGATCTTCTCCGGCCGGACGGTCAGCTCGAGCGTCGCGCCCTCGCCGACGGAAACGTCGCGCAGCGGAACCTCGATCAGGCCGTCGTCACCGAAAGCGAGCGTGGCGACGCCGTCCGTGACGCCTGTCACGTTCCCGGACAGCAGATTCGACGTGCCGATGAAGCCCGCGACGAACTTGGAGGCGGGGGCCTCGTAGATCTCGCGCGGAGTGCCGAGCTGCTCGATGGCCCCGTCGTACATGACCGCGATCCGGTCCGACATCGTCAGGGCCTCGGACTGGTCGTGCGTCACGTAGACGAAGGTGATGCCGACCTCGCGCTGGACCCGCTTGAGCTCGCTCTGCATCGCCTGGCGGAGCTTGAGGTCGAGCGCGCCGAGCGGCTCGTCCAGGAGCAGGGCCCGGGGCCGGTTGACCAGGGCGCGGGCGAGCGCGACGCGCTGCTGCTGGCCGCCGGACATCTCCCGCGGACGGCGCTTCTCGCGGCCGGTGAGGCCGACGATCTCGAGCATCTCGCCGACGCGCTTCTTGATCTCGTTCTTCTCGACGCCCTTGCGCTTGAGGCCGAACGCCACGTTCTCGTGGACGCTCATGTGCGGGAAGAGCGCGTAGGACTGGAAGACCATGTTGACGTCGCGCTTGTTGGCGGGGACACCGGTGACGTTCTCGCCGTAGAGGAAGACCTCACCGCGGGTCGGCTCCTCGAAGCCGGCGATCATCCGCATGTTGGTGGTCTTGCCACAGCCGGACGGGCCGAGGAGCGAGAAGAACTCACCCTGGGCGATGGTCAGGTCGACGCCTTTGACGGCCTGGACGATCTCTCCGTGCGCCGTGAATTCCTTGACGACGCCTTTGAGTTCGATGGCGGGGATTTCTTCTGCGGCCATTACCACTGGTCCTTCGGGGGTCTCGCGCGGTCCCCCCGCGGCCCTGGGGTGGCCGCGGAGGGGTTGGAGCGGGTGGTGCTACTTGCCGATGTAGTGCATGACGTGCTTGATCCGGGTGTAGTCCTCGAACCCGTAGAGCGACAGGTCCTTGCCGTACCCGGAGTGCTTGAAGCCCCCGTGCGGCATCTCGGAGATGAACGGGATGTGGGTGTTGACCCACACCGCGCCGAAGTCGAGCGCCTTGGTCATGCGCATGGCCGTCCCGTGGTCCTTCGTCCAGACGGACGCGGCGAGCGCGTAGCGCACCCCGTTGGCCCACTCGACGGCCGTCTCCTCGGTGTCGAAGGCCTGGACGGTGATGACCGGGCCGAAGATCTCGTTCTGGATGTGCTCGTCGTCCTGCCTGAAGCCGGAGATGACGGTCGGCTCGAAGAAGTAGCCGGTGTCGCCGATCCTGTGGCCGCCGGTCTCGATCTTCGCGTGGGCGGGCACGCGGTCGATGAAGCCCTGGACCTGGGCGAGCTGGTGGGCGTTGTTGACCGGGCCGAAGTAGGCGTCGGGGTCGTCGGGCCCCGCGGTCTTGAGGTCCGCGGCGGCCGCGGCCAGCGCGGCGGTGAACTCCTCGGCGATCGACTCCTGCACGAGCACGCGGGTGGCGGCGGTACAGTCCTGACCGGCGTTGAACAGGCCGGCGCCCGCGATGCCCTCGGCCGCCGAGGCGATGTCGGCGTCGGCGAAGACCACGACCGGGGCCTTGCCGCCCAGCTCGAGGTGGACCTTCTTCAGGTCGCGGGCGGCGGAGGCGGCGACCTCCATGCCCGCGCGCACGGAGCCGGTGATGGAGACCATCTGCGGCGTCGGGTGCTCGACCAGGGCGCGGCCGGTGTCACGGTCGCCCATGACGACGTTGAACACGCCCGGCGGGAGGAACTCGCTCGCGATCTCCGCCAGCAGCAGCGTGGAGACGGGCGTGGTGTCCGACGGCTTCAGCACGACGGTGTTGCCCGCCGCCAGCGCCGGGGCGAACTTCCACACGGCCATCATCATCGGGTAGTTCCAGGGCGCGACCTGCGCGCAGACCCCGATCGGCTCGCGCCGGATGGAGGAGGTGTGGTCGGCCATGTACTCACCGGTCGACTTGCCCTCGAGCATCCGCGCCGCGCCCGCGAAGAAGCGGATGTTGTCGACCATGGGCGGAATCTCTTCCTCCATGGTGAGCTGGACGGGCTTCCCGGTGTTGCGGCTCTCCGCCGCGACGATCTCCTCCGCCCGCGCCTCGATCGCGTCGGCGATCTTCAGCAGAGCCAGGCTCCGCTCCTTGGGCGTCGCGTCGCGCCAGCCGGGGAAGGCCGCCGCGGCGGCCTGGAAGGCGGCGTCGACATCCGCTGCGCTCGAAACCGGTGCCTGCGCGTAGACCTCGCCGGTGCTCGGATCGATCACGTCGCTGTAACGGCCGTCCTTGGCCTCGACGTACTCTCCGTTGACGAAGTTGCGCAGGAGCGCCTTGCCGGTCATCTTCGACCTCCGAGTGTGTCCTGTGTCGCACTGACCTTGGCAGAGCATAACCTCTCTAACAAGTGATTCCGTTGTTACGATCACATTTCGCAACGAAATCCCTTGTACGAGGCCGCCCTGAGGACGCGATGCAGTTGCGAGCTGCGGTACCGTACGGCACCTTTGAGGCTATGCGGCTCTCCGAGCCCCGGCGAACCGGAAGGATGGGCCACATGAGCGAGCCCCACCCCCGCAACGGCCGCGTCCACCTCGATGACACCTCAAAGCAGATCATCGAGCAACTACAGGAGGACGGCCGCCGCTCCTACGCGGCGATCGGCAAGGCCGTGGGGCTGTCCGAAGCCGCCGTGCGCCAGCGGGTCCAGCGCCTTCTCGACACGGGCGTCATGCAGATCGTGGGCGTCACCGACCCTCTCATGCTGGGCTTCTCCCGCCAGATGATGATCGGCATCAAGTGCGAAGGCGACCTCCAGGAGGTCGCGGACCACCTCGCGGACATGGCCGAAATCGACTACGTAGTGATCACCGCCGGCTCTTTCGACCTGCTCGTCGAACTGGTCGCCGAGACCGATGACCAGCTGCTGGAGCTCCTCGGCCGCATCCGGGCCGTGCCCACCGTCGTCAGCACGGAGAGCTTCGTCTACCTGAAGCTACGTAAGCAGACGTATTCCTGGGGTACCAGGTAACCCATTACGGGCGTACCTTTGGTACCTGTCAGGAGAGGAGACCCGAATGTCGGTGTCGGCTCACCAAGACCTCCCCTCAGAGCGTCGCGACGACGACCTCGGCTTCCGCACGACGGAGGAAGAGGCGAACATCATCAGGAAAGCCGCGGAGCTCCAAGGCTGGACGGTCGGTCAGTACATCCTCTGCGCGGTCCTCGACCGCGCCGAACGCGACATCTACACCGATGCCGCACTCAGATCCGATTGGGACGAGGTCTACCCGACCTCGTCGGAACCCCTCACCTCCATGCTCGGCGCCCTGTCCACCGACTAGGCCCCTCATCACGGGGCTCAGAGCGCCCCGGTGATCCGCATGGCGACATCCGCCGCCTCGGCCTCGGACTCGTAGGAGTGCCGGGGCCAGAAGAACCCCCGCAGGCCGTCCCCCTTGACCCTGGGGACCACGTGGACGTGCAGATGCGGGACGCTCTGGCTGACCCTGTTGTTCATCGCCACGAAGCTCCCGCCCGCCCCGAGCCCGTTCTCGACGGCCTTCGCCAGCCGTCGCGCGGTCGAGAACAGCGGCTCCACCAGCTCCGGCGGCAGCTCGGGGAGCGTCTCGTGGTGCTCGCGCGGCACCAGCAGCACATGCCCCTTGAACAGCGGCCGCGTGTCGAGGAAGGCCACGCAGTCCTTCTCCTCGAGCACGAGGGTCGCCGGCAGCTCCCCCGCGATGATCCTGCAGAACAGACACGAACCCATGGCATCGCAGGGTAACCGAGCGGGACCGTCCCCGGGGGTCCGTGACGCCCCGGGTCAGGCGTGCAGGCCGTCCAGCAGCGTTCGGAGGGTCTGCTCGGCCTCGTCCCTGGGATGGCCGGAGGCGACCAGGAGCGCGGCCTCGATCGAGGCGCTGAGCAGCAGGTGGGCCAGGGGCTTGACCGGGGTCGGGCGCAGGACCCCCGCCTCCAGGGCCAGGGTGAGGGCCGCCTCGATGAGGGCCAGGTTGTGCCGCGCCTCGACCTCGCGCCACTCCTGCCAGCCCAGGACGGCCGGGGCGTCGCGGAGCGCGATCTGGACCATCTCGGGGTCCTCGCAGGCGTCGAGGAAGGCTCCGATGCCCCCGGTGAGCACGGCCCACGGGTCGTCGGCCGGCACCAGGATCCGGGCGCCGAGCTCGATCTCGAGCTGTTCGAGCACCTCGCGGAACAGCGCCTTCTTGTCGCCGAAGTGGTGCTGGAGGGCGCCCCGGGTGACGCCCGCCGCCGTCACGATCTGCTCCGCGGAGACGGCGGCGTAGCCGTGGTCGGCGAACAGGGTCCTGGCGGCGGCGACGAGGGCCGCGCGGGTCGTGCGCGTGCGGTCCTCCTGGGTGCGTCTCACCCGGTCAGTATCGCGAACTCCTCGACCTTCGCGGCGACGAGACCGGGACGGTCCTCGGGGACGAAGGTGTAGGAGTCCTCGACGAGCTCCAGCCTGGCCCGGGGAAGCCGCCCGGCCAGGCGCTCGGCCAGCTCCACCGGGAACAGCCGCTCCTGCGCCGCCCACAGCAGCAGAACCGGACGCTCGTAGCCGCCGAAGGTCGCGAAGGCCTCCAGCGTGTGCCGCCGGTCCACGCCCCGCAGGACCTTGGCGAGATCACGCCTGATCGCCCGGCTGGTCTGGATCGGGGTCAGGTAGGAGCGGGTGATCTCGTCGGGGATCGGGCGTTTGGCGACCCAGCCGAGGGCGATCGGCAGCCGGTGCAGGGCCTTGATCCGGAAGAGCTGGGCGGTCAGCCACAGCGAGCCCGGCACCCTCGTCAGGGCCGGGAGGGCGCTGAAGGGGGGCGGGAAGAACCGTTCCAGGGCGTCGCAGGAGACCAGGACGACCCGGCCGACCCGTTCGGGCCTGCGGGCCATGAGGATCTGGACGAGGGCTCCGCCGGTGTCGTTGCCGACCAGGGTGACGTCGCGGAGGTCGAGGGCGTCCAGGAACTCCTCGAGGAGCGTGGCGAGGCCGGGCGGGGTCAGGTCGGCGCCGGGGTGCATGGGGACGGTGTGGGCGCCCAGCGGCAGCGTGGGGGCCAGGCAGCGGTGGCCCGCGGCCACCAGCGGGCCGATCTCGTGGCGCCACAGCCGGGAGCTCACCAGGAGGCCGTGCACGAACACGACCGGCGGCCCCTCCCCCTCGTCCTCGTAGGCGATCGGTCCCGCGGTCAGGTTCAGGGTCTTCATGTCTCCAACATACATACATTCCGCATGAATGTATTGGCCGGAGGCGGACCCGAGAGGGCGGGACGGGGTTCAGGCCGTGAGGTGGTCGAGCGCGGCGGCGAGCTGGTCGAGGAAGCGGTCGACCTCGGGCTCGCTGTAGCCCGGCGCCAGGAAGGCCGAGCGGAAGACGCAGGTGCGGGCGTCGTGGCCCGACACGGGCGGGGCCTCACCGCGCAGTCCCCCGACGACCCGGTCGAGGAAGTCGTCGACGTCCTTCTCGGCGTACCCGGCGCGCATCCGGGTGACCGAGAACTCGGCGTCCTCGATCCAGCGGATCAGCCAGGGCACCTGGCCCCTGACGGTCTCCACGTACGGTTCGGCGTCGCCCCGCTCGAAGGCCTCCAGCTCGCGGATGTACTCCGTCAGCGCCTCGTCGACGGCGTGCCGGTCGTAACCGCGCACCACCGCCGCGAACCGCGCCTCACGGACCTCCGCGGCGGTGACCTCGGGGACCTCGTCCTCGGTGCGCCCGAGCGTCGCCTCGATACGGACGATCAGGGCATCGACCTCTTCGCCGAAATAGCCCCGCATGACGACCGGAAAACGTGCCACCTCGACCTCCTTCGACCCCGCCGATACTGGCGTGGCGAAGGCCCTTCTCACAACCCCTTCAGCTCTTGGTGGCGGCGGCGAGCTGGCCGCAGGCGCCGTCGATCTCGCGTCCGCGGGTGTCGCGGACCGTCACGGCGACGCCGTGGGACTCCAGCCGGCGCACGAACTCGCGCTCGTCCTCGGGGCGGGAGGCCGTCCACTTCGAGCCGGGGGTGGGGTTCAGCGGGATCAGGTTGACGTGCACGAGCTTGCCCTTGAGCAGCTTGCCGAGCAGATCCGCACGCCAGGCCTGGTCGTTGATGTCCTTGATCAGCGCGTACTCGATCGACACGCGCCGCCCCGACTGCCGGGCGTAGCCCCAGGCCGCCGCGAGCACCTCGCGGACCTTGAAGCGGGTGTTGATCGGGACGAGCGTGTCGCGCAGCTCGTCGTCGGGGGCGTGCAGCGAGACGGCCAGCCGCACCGACATGTTCTCGGCGGTCAGCTTCTCGATCGCCGGGACCAGCCCCACGGTCGAGACCGTCACCCCGCGCTGGGAGATCCCCAGCCCCGACGGCGCCGGGTCGGTGATCCGCCGGACCGCGCCCAGCACGGCCTTGTAGTTGGCCAGCGGCTCGCCCATGCCCATGAAGACGATGTTGCTGACCCGCCCCCGGCCGCCCGCGATCTTCCCCTGGTTGAGGGCGCGCTGGCCGGCGGCGACCTGCTCGACGATCTCGGCCGTCGACAGGTTCCTGGTCAGGCCCGCCTGGCCGGTGGCGCAGAACGGGCAGTTCATGCCGCAGCCCGCCTGGGACGACACGCACATCGTCACCCGGTCGGGGTAGCGCATGAGGACCGACTCGAACAGGACGCCGTCGAAGGCCTTCCAGACCGTCTTGTGGGTCCTGCCGCCGTCGCAGGACAGGTCCCGGATCGAGGTCAGCAGCCGGGGCATCAGCTCCGGCACGAGCTTGTCGCGCAGCGGCTGCGACAGGTCCGGCATCTGCGCCGGATCGTCGACGAGCCGCTCGAAGTAGTGCTTGGAGAGCTGGTCGGCCCGGAAACCCTTCTCGCCCAGCGCGATCACGGCCTCGCGCCGCTCCGCGACGGTCAGGTCGGCGAGATGGCGGGGCGGCTTGGACCGGCGCGGGCCCTTGAAGACGAGCTCGCCGGGCCTGGGCGGCTGCGGCTCCTCGTCGGCCGACACGGTCTCCCCCAGGGTCAGGAGGGTCGCCGTCGTGTCCTCGGTCTGCTCGTCCATGCTTCCAGTCTCACTCATGCGTACAACTCGAGGAGGATCCACACGACCGGAGCGGTGATCAGCAGCGAGTCGAGGCGGTCCATGACGCCGCCGTGGCCGGGCAGGAAGTTGCCGAGGTCCTTGATCCCGAGATCTCTCTTGATCATGGATTCGACGAGGTCGCCGAGCGTCGCGGTGCAGACGACGAGCGCGCCCATGATCACACCCTGCCACCACTGGCCGTCCAGCAGCCAGACGATCAGCCAGGCGCCGACGGCCATGCAGGTCAGGGCGGAGCCGGTGAAGCCCTCCCAGGTCTTCTTCGGGCTGATGTTCGGCGCGATCTTGTGCCGGCCGAGGTAGGCGCCGGCGAAGAAGCCGCCGATGTCGGAGGCCACGGTCACCGCGACGAAGACGATCATCCGCTTGGCGCCGTCGTCCGGGGCCAGCAGGAGCATCGCGAAACCCGCCAGGAACGGCAGGTAGATCAGGGTGAAGACGCTGGTCGTGGCGTCGCGCACATAGCCGTCCGGGCCGTCCTTCATCCGCCAGATCAGCGTGACGAGGACCGTCAGGGACAGGGCGATGATCAGCCCTCGGGGACCGTCGAAGTAGGCGCCCAGAAGCATGCCGACCGAGCCCGTGGCGGTCGGCGGCAGCGGGATCCGGACGTCCTTGGTCGCGAACGCGTCGAGGAGTTCCTTGAACGCGACCGCGCCGAAGAAGATCAGGACCGGTATGAAGAGCTGCCGGTAGGTGAGCAGTGAGCCCAGGACGATCGCGGCCAGCCCGACCCCGACGCCGATGGCGACGGGGACGTTGCGGCCGGGATTGCGCCGTACCCTCCCGGATTCTGGCTTCTCGGACCCCGACGGCGTGGGTCCCTCAACGATCTGGGCCATCAGACTTCGAGGAGCTCGGCCTTCTTGTGCTCGAGCATGGCGTCGATCGAGGCGGTGTACTTCTTCGTCGCGTCGTCGAGCTCCTTCTCGGCACGCCGCACGTCGTCCTCGCCCGCTTCGCCGTCCTTGATCAGCTTGTCGAGCGTGTCGTTGGTCTTGCGGCGGACGTTGCGGATGGAGATCTTCGCGTCCTCGGCCTTGTTGCCGGCGACCTTGACGAACTCCCGGCGGCGCTCCTCCGACAGTTCGGGGAAGACCACCCGGATGATCGAGCCGTCGTTGCCGGGGTTGACGCCCAGGTCGCTGTTGCGGATCGCCTTCTCGATGGCGGCCATGCTCGACTTGTCGAACGGCTGGATGACCACCATGCGAGGCTCGGGCAGGTGGAAGGAGGCCAGCTGGTTGACCGGGGTCAGCGCGCCGTAGTACTCCACCATGATCTTGTTGAACATGGCGGGGGTGACCCGGCCGGTCCGGATACTGGAGAAGTCCTCCTTGGCGACGGAGACGGCTTTCTCCATCTTCTCCTCGGCTTCGAGGAGGATCTCGTCGATCATCTTTCCCGTCCCTTTACTCGTCCGGCTAAGGACCATCCGTCGACGACGGACTTATTCGTCAGCGGGGCTGACGAGCGTTCCGATCTTCTCACCGCGGACCGCCCGGACGATGTTCCCCTGACCCATCAGATCGAACACGACGATGGGCAGGCCGTTGTCCATGCACAGGCTGATCGCGGTGGCGTCCATGACCTTCAGGCCGCGCCGCAGGACCTCAACGTAGTCCAGGCGGTCGAAGCGCACGGCGTCCGGGTTCTTGCGGGGGTCCGCGTCGTACACGCCGTCGACCTGGGTGCCCTTGAGCACGGCGTCCGCGCCGATCTCCAGGGCGCGCTGGGCGGCGCAGGTGTCGGTGGAGAAGAACGGCTGGCCGAGACCGGCGCCAAAGATCACCACACGGCCCTTCTCCAGGTGCCGGACGGCGCGGCGGGGGATGTAGGCCTCCGCGACCTGCGCCATCGTGATGGCCGTCTGAACGCGGGTGTCGAGGCCGAGGCGCTCGAGGAAGTCCTGCAGGGCGAGGCAGTTCACGACCGTGGACAGCATGCCCATGTAGTCGCCGCGGGCCCGGTCCATGCCGCGCTCGGCGAGCTGCTGGCCGCGGAACATGTTGCCGCCGCCGCAGACCACGGCGACCTGGACGCCCTCGTCGACCGCGGTCTTGATCGCCTCGGCGATGTGCTGGAGCACGGCCGGGTCGATGCCCAGCGGCTGGCCGCCGGCGAACGCCTCGCCGGAGAGCTTCAGCAGGACGCGCTTCCACCCGTGGTTCGGCACGTCCCGGACAGGCGAAGAGACCGCCGTCGCGTCAGGATCGATGGTTTCTGGCACGACGACGGCCTCCTTGGTGTTACGCACTTACTACCCTAAGTTTCTCCCGTTTTCCAGGAGACTCTCAGGCCTGGCCGACCTTGAAGCGGACGAAGGCGGTGACCTTGACACCGGCCTCGTCGAGCAGCTTCGCGATGGTCTTCTTGCCGTCCTTGACGAACGCCTGCTCGAGCAGCACGAAGTCCTTGAGGTAGCTGTTCACGCGACCCTCGACGATCTTGGCGATCGCGGCCTCGGGCTTGCCCTCCTCGCGGGTCTTCTGCTCGGCGAGAGCGCGCTCCTTCTCGATCGTCTCCGGGGAGATCTCTTCGAAGGTGATGTACTTCGGCGCCATCGCGGCGATCTGCTGGGCGACGTCGCGGGCGACCTCGGCGTTCTCCTTGTCCAGCTGGACGAGGACACCGGTGGTCGGCGGGAGCTGCGGGTCGCTCTTGTGCAGGTAGCTGGCCACGAAGCCGCCGGTGAAGTGGGCGAACCGGCCGAGCTCGAGCTTCTCGCCGATGGTGGCGGAGTTCTCCTCGATCAGCTTGGCGACGGTCTTGCCGGGCTCGATCTCGAGGCCGAGCAGGGCCTCGGCGTCCTTGGCGTCCGACTTGGCCGCGAACTCGACGATCTTGTCGGCGAGGGCGATGAAGCCGGCGTTCTTGGCGACGAAGTCGGTCTCGCACTTGAGCTCGAGCAGCGTGGCGTCGGCGGTGCCGTCGAAGTACTCGACGACCAGGCCGTTGCCGGCGACGCGCTCGGCGCGCTTGCCGACGTCCTTGGCGCCCTTGAGGCGCAGGATCTCGACGGCCTTCTCGAAGTCGCCCTCGGCGTCGACGAGGGCGTTCTTGCAGTCCATCATGCCGGAGCCGGTGAGCTCGCGGAGCCGCTTGACGTCAGCGGCGGAGTAGTTCGCCATCTTTGCGTTCTCTCTCGTCTTCTTCGTCTGGTAGTCCGCAGGACGCCCCCGGCCGCTGCGAGACCGGGGGCGAGTCGCAGTACTTACTCGGCTGCGGGAGCGGCCTCAGCCTCGGCCTCGGCGACGGCGGCCGGAGCGGCGGCCTCTTCGGCGGCGGCGACCTTCTCGGTCTCGGCGCCGGACTGGACCTCGGTCTCAGCGGCGGGGGCCGGGGCGTCGTCCTTCTTCTCCAGCAGCTCGCGCTCCCACTCGGCGAGGGGCTCGACGACCTCGGCGGCCTTGTCGTCGCCACCACGCTGGCCCGAGCGGGACAGCAGGCCGTCGGCGACGGCGTCGGCGACCACGCGGGTGAGGATGCTGACGGCGCGGATGGCGTCGTCGTTACCCGGGATCGGGAAGTCGACCTCGTCCGGGTCGCAGTTGGTGTCGAGGATCGCGACGACCGGGATGTTCAGCTTCTTGGCCTCGGAGATCGCGATGTGCTCCTTCTTGGTGTCCACGATCCACACGGCGGAGGGGACCTTCGCCATGTCGCGGATACCGCCGAGGGTCTTCTCGAGCTTGTCCTTCTCGCGCTTGAGACCCAGGAGCTCCTTCTTCGTCATGCCGGAGGCGGCGACGTCGTCGAAGTCCATGAGCTCGAGCTCCTTGAGGCGCTGGAGCCGCTTGTGGACGGTCGAGAAGTTGGTGAGCATGCCGCCCAGCCAGCGCTGGTTGACGTAGGGCATCCCCACGCGGGTCGCCTGCTCGGCGATCGCTTCCTGCGCCTGCTTCTTGGTGCCGACGAACAGGATGGTCCCACCGTGCGCGACGGTCGCCTTGATGAACTCGTAGGCGCGGTCGATGTGGGCCAGCGACTGCTGGAGGTCGATGATGTAGATGCCGTTGCGCTCGGTCAGGATGAAGCGCTTCATCTTCGGGTTCCACCGACGCGTCTGGTGGCCGAAGTGGACGCCGCTCTCGAGCAGCTGTCGCATGGTGACGACGGGAGCCATGGTGCTTCCTTCTTCTGTTCGGTTACCTACCAGCACCTGGACACACCCCCGCCACCTCAGTGGACCTCGGGAGCGCATCCCGCCAACCGGCGGCTGCAGGCGCATGAATTCGGCGAGCGGACACAGTCCACCCACGCCGTGCGGCCAGTCTACGGGAAACCCCCAGCTACTCCGAACCGAACGCACGACACCCCGCGAATCCGCGTCGTCCCCAGAATCCCGTTCGGCCCGGGACGATCACCCTTCCGGGCGCATCCTCGGAACCATGGTCCTTCTTCTCTCCCTGCTCGCCGCGCTCCTGCCGGCAGCCGTCCCGGGTGCCGGACCGGCGGTCTCGGCACGGCCCCCACCGGCGGCGGGCCTCCTCCCGATCTCCGGAGCGGGCTCGCGGGAGCCTTCTTCCGGCGTGATCGCGGCACCGCCGCTCCTCTCCGGGTCGCGGGGGGCGGCCGGGCTCCGTGCGTCCGGCCCGGACCTTCCGGAAGCGGCCGTCCCCGGCCAGGGGGCACCGCCCGGACCCGGGGGCTGGGGGTGGCCGGTGGAGGCGCCGGTGCGGGTGCTGCGGCGGTACGCGCCACCGGGGGCTCCCTGGCTGCCCGGGCATCGGGGGGTGGATCTCGCCGCCGGGGCCGGGGACGTGGTCTACGCGGGCGGGCCCGGGGTCGTGTCGTTCGCGCGGGATCTCGCGGGGCGGGGAGTGATCACGGTGACGCACGGGCAGCTCCGGACCACCTATGAGCCGGTCACCGCCCTGGTGCGGGTCGGCGTCAGGGTGGCGGCCGGAACACCGATCGGGGTGATGGAGGCGGACCTCGGCCACTGCGCCCCGGCGACGTGCCTGCACTGGGGGCTGCGGCGGGGCTCCGCCTACCTCGATCCGTTCGCGTTGATCTCGCTTCCGGCCGTCCGGCTGCTGCCGCACTGGTGATCAGGAGGATCAGGCGCGCGGGTGGGCGAGGGTGTGGACCTGTTTGAGCCGCTCGGGTGAGACATGCGTGTAGAGCTGCGTGGTCTGGAGGGAGGCGTGCCCCAGGAGTTCCTGGACGGCCCGTAGATCGGCGCCGCCCTCCAGCAGGTGCGTGGCGGCGGTGTGGCGCAGGCCGTGCGGGGTGAGGTCGATGAGCCCGGCCTCCGCGAGGCGCCGGTGGACGACCCTGCGGGCGATCGTCGGGCCGAGGCGTCCGCCCTTGACGCCCAGCAGGAGGGCGGAGCCGCTCCCCGGGACGGCCCACACGGGACGTCCCGAGCTCAGCCATGCCTCGACCGCGGCCAGGGCGGGGGTCCCGAGCGGAACGGTCCGCTGCTTGTCCCCCTTGCCCAGCACGCGGACGGTCCGCGTCTCCCGGTCGAGGTCGCCGATGTCCAGCCCGCACACCTCGCTGACGCGCACGCCCGTCGCGTAGAGGAGTTCGAGCAGGGCGCGGTCGCGCAGGTCCTCGGGTTCGCCCTCGATCTCGGCGTCCAGGAGCTCCCGCGCCTCCTCCTGCCGCAGGATCCGCGGCAGCCGCCGCTCCAGCCTGGGAGTCCCGAGCATCGCGCCGGGATCGTCCTCGATCAGGCCCCTGCGGTGCGCCCAGGCGGTGTAGGTGCGGACGGCGGCCGTCCGGCGGGCGAGCGTGGACTTGGCCAGCCCGGCGCCGTGCTGGCGCGCGAGCCAGTCCCGCATGACGTCCACGTGCAGCTCACCGGCCTCCTCGACGCCCCGGGTCGCGGCGTGCACCACGAGATCGCCGACATCGCCCAGATAGGCCCGCACCGTGTGCTCCGACAGCCCGCGCTCCAGCCGCAGATGCCGCTCGAACTCCGCCACCGCGAACCCGCCCGCCTCAGCCACCCTCCCAAACTACGCCCGCCTCCCCCGCGCGACCCGGTTCCGCCACCCGGAGAAGGGAAATCCACAGAACGAGATTCGGGTCCGAAATGTCGGTGCGGGCCGGATGAGGCTTGGGTCATGAACGCGAATCAGGACCTGGGCCGCCGCGGGGAGAACGCCGCCGCCCGTTACCTCACCCGCCTGGGCTGGACCGTCCTCGACCGGAACTGGCGCTGTCCCGAGGGGGAGCTCGACATCGTCGCCTTCGACGGGCGGCACCACGTCATCTGCGAGGTCAAGACCCGGCGCTCCCACGCCTTCGGCACCCCCGCCGAGGCGATCACGGTCGACAAGGCGTCGCGCTTAAGGAAGCTCGCCCGCCGCTGGGCCGACCAGCACGGCGTCCGGGCCGGTTCGCTGCGCATCGACCTCATCGGCCTCACCGGCGGCGGCCGTGAGGGCTTCACCATCGACCATCTCAAGGAGATCGCCTGATGACACTCGCGAGGACCAGATCGGTCGGCCTGGTCGGCGTCGAAGGCCATCTCGTCGACGTCGAGGCGGCGATCACCAGCGGCACCCCGGGTCTCCACCTGGTCGGCCTGCCCGACACGGCGCTGAGCGAGGCCCGCGACCGCGTCCGCGCCGCGATCATGCACTCGGGCGAGGAGTGGCCGGTCCGGCACGTGACCGTGGCGCTGGGCCCCGCGGGCCTGCCGAAGGCGGGGGCGGGCTTCGACGTCGCGATCGCGGTGTCGATCCTCGCCGCCGCGGGATCGCTGCCGCACGGGGCGGGCTCCGACACGGTCATGCTCGGCGAGCTCGGCCTCGACGGCCGGATCCGCGCGGTCCCCGGGGTGCTCCCGGCCGTGCTCGGGGCCGCCGAGTCGGGCATCGGCACGGTCGTCGTCCCCCGGTCGAACGGCGTCGAGGCCGAGCTCGTCCCGGACGTCAAGGTCATCGCCGTCGGCTCGCTCCGCGCCCTGATGTGCCATCTGCGCGGCGAGCCGCCCCCGTTGGAGGAGGATCTCGAGGATCACGACCCCGTCCTGCGCGACCTCCCGTCCCGCTCCCGCCGGGGCGTCCTCGACCTGGCCGACGTCAAGGGCCAGGCCGACGCCCGCAGGGCCCTGGAGATCAGCGCCGCGGGCGGTCACCACCTGTTCCTGCTGGGCCCGCCCGGCTGTGGGAAAACGATGCTCGCCGAGCGTCTCCCCACCCTCCTGCCACCTCTCGACCGGCAGATGGCCCTGGAGGCGACCGCCATCCACTCGGTCGCCGGCACCCTCCCGGCGGGCCAGCCGCTGGTGGCCCACGCCCCGTTCCACGCCCCCCACCACAGCGCCACCCGCGCCGCCATGATCGGCGGAGGCTCCAGCCGCCAGGTCCGCCCTGGCGCCATCAGCCTCGCCCACAACGGCGTCCTGTTCATCGACGAGGCCCCGGAGTTCATGGGCGGCGTCCTCGACTCCCTCCGCCAGCCCATGGAGCACGGCGAGGTCTCCATCGACCGCTCGGGTGTCACCACCCGCTTCCCGGCGATGTTCACCCTGATCATGGCGGCGAACCCCTGCCCCTGCGCCGCGGCGAAGGTCCTCCAGTGCCGCTGCACGCCCGCCGTCCGCTCCCGCTACCTCTCCCGCGTCTCCGGCCCGCTCCTCGACCGCATCGACCTCAAGCTCTCCCTCTCCCCCGCCACCCGAGCCGAACTCCGCTACGACCTCGACCAGGCCGAATCCAGCGAAACGGTCGCCGCCCGCGTCCAGGAGGCCCGCTCCCGGGCCCGCACCCGCATGGCCGACCTCCCCTGGCGCACCAACAGCGAGATCCCGGCCCCCGAACTCCGCCGCCGCTTCGCCCCGCCCGCGACGGCCCTGGCCCCCCTCGACGCCGCACTCCAGGACGGCTCCCTCAGCGCCCGAGGCATGGACCGAGCCCTCCGCACGGCCTGGACCCTCGCCGACCTCTCCGGCCGCGACGCCCCCGCCCCCTGGGACACCGCCGAAGCCCTCTCCCTCTGGCAAGGCCACCCCTGACCCAAGCCCGCCCTCCCGACGCCCACCACCGACTTCCCGACCCGACCCAGCCCGCACCACCACCCCGTCACCGCCCCCGGCCCGAACTCCGCCGCCGCTTCCCTTCCAGGCTCCGATCTCGAACTCCCATCGCGCGGCCCGGCCGACCGGCCATCCCCTCCACTCCCCAGACAACGACCTCGACTCCACTCCGCTACCTCTTCAGGAAGGCAGCCATGATCCCCCAGCTCACCCGCCCCGTCGCCCCTCCGACGTCCTCCCACCGAGCCCTTCTCGGCCTCCTGCACCAACCCGGCCCGGTACTCGGCATCACCCGCCCGAGAACCCTCACCCTGCACCGACCCGGCATCTCCTGGATCCCCGACGCCACCAGCCCGGCCCCCGCCCCAGCCCCCCATTCCAACGACCTCGTTTCTCCAGCGAGCCCGAGCCAAGCCCCGGCCCGGGTCCACTGGCCCGACGATCCCGGCTCGCCCGCCGGCCATCGGCAGGATCTGAAGGCCCGCCGGACTCGGCCTGCCCCGTCGAGCCGGACCAGCCCGGTATCGACCAGCCCGGTATCGACCAGCCCGATGCCTCCCCGCGGTCTCGGTGCCCTCGGGGTCTCCTGGGTCCTCTCCGTCGGCATCCTCCGCCGGGCAGTGGGTGCCGGCCTCGCGGCGGAGAGCGGGATCGCGGCGGCCGAGCCGTCGCTCCCGCGGGTTCTGGGCGGCGGTCGTCGAAGTGGGCGTCGCCTGGCGCGCGGCTCGGCGGCGTCCTCCCGTCCGCTGTCGGCTGCCGTCAGGGCGACCACCGCGCTCAGGGCCCGGCTCCCTCGCCTCACTCGGGCCGGTACCGCCTCGCCTTCTCCCTGGTCATCCGAGGCCGGATTCCCCAGCGGCCGCCGGGAAGGCGCGGAGTCCCGCTGCTCGGAGTGCGCTATCCAGACCCGGGACATTCCGCCGACGCGCACGGGGTCTCGTCCTGAGCCGCTCCCGGGCCGGGGCGTCTCCTGGTCTCGGGCCCGCGACGGCTCGCCTGCGCCACGGCTCCGTCCTGCGGCGCCTCCGCTTCCCGTCCCATCACGACCCGGTTCGAAGCAGAAGGCCGAGGAGCAGAGACGGGTGCGGCCCCGTCGACGCATCGGCTGTAGCGGGCGGACCCACATCGAGGGCGCGGCGGTAGGCGCGGGGCCGGCCGGCATCGAGGGCTCGACGGGAAGTCCGGACTCGGCTGGTGGTGGGGCCGGGAGGTCCTGTGGGAGGGAGGGGTGGCGGCGTGGGGGGCGGTGAGGGTGAGCGGGAGCGGTGGGCTCGGGCCTGGCTGAGTGCGGTCGGCGAGCCCGGTGACGGGTTCATGTATCGGCTGGTGGCGCAGGAAGGGGCGGTCGGGGCCGTTGAAGCGGTGCGGCGCGGATGCGTTCCGGACGGACTGGGGATCAGCGAGCGGAGGCTCGACGGGTGGCGGATGCGGGTGGCGGCCGCCGATCCCGACGCGGCGATGTTCATCTGCGAGCAGGTCGGCGGGCGCCTGCTGTGCCCGGGGGACCTGGAGTGGCCGTCGACGCTGGGGCATCTTCGCGAGGCCGCGCCCATAGCGCTGTGGGTCAGGGGCGGCCCTGACCTGAGGCAGATCTGCCTCAGGTCGGTCTCCGTCGTCGGCGCCCGGCTGGCCAGCCCCTATGGCGAACGCGTCGCGCAGGAGCTGGGCGCCGAGATGGCCGAGCAGGGCTGGACCGTCGTCAGCGGAGCGGCCCTCGGCATCGACGCGGCGGCGCACCGCGGCTGCCTCGCCGCGGAAGGGCTGACGGTCGCCGTCCTCGCCAACGGCATCGATCTCGCCTACCCTCCGCGTAACTCGGGGCTGCTGGCCGAGATCGCGGCCCGTGGCCTCATCGTCAGCGAATGGCCGCCGGGCACCCATCCGACCCGTCCCCGCTTCCTCGTCCGCAATCGCGTCATCGCCGCTCTCACGACGGGAACCGTGGTCGTCGAGGCCGATCTGCGCAGCGGAGCCCTGAACACCGCGAACCACGCCCGTTCCCTGGGCCGGCACCTGATGGCCTATCCGGGCAACGTCACCTCGCTGATGTCCCGCGGCTGCCACGACCTGCTGCGCTCCACTCCGCCGGCCCGCCTCGTCACCAACTCCACCGAGGTCATCGAGGAGGTCGGCCGCATCGGCGAAGGCCTGACCCGTCCCGACCGTCCCACCTATCCACGCGACACCCTCGATCCCGACTCGCGCCAGGTCCTGGAAGCCGTCCCCGCCACCGGCGGCGGCGCCACCCCGATGGAGATAGCCACCGCGGCCTCCGTCGACCTCATCACCGCCCGCAGCCGCCTCTCCCTCCTCCACGCCATGAACTTCATAGAACGAACCCGGACCGGCTGGCGCCTGCGCAAAGCCCCGCCCGGCCACCCCCAGCCCTGACCTCCGGCCACCCCGGGCCGGCGCCCTCACCCTCAACCCGAAACCCACCCGGAGCCGATTCCCCCTCGGTCCCGATCGGCCCGGCACGATCCCACCTCTCAGATCAAGGCCACGACCCGGCTCCGCGTCCTTCGCCCAGCCGCCGAATCCTCACGGCGATCTCCGCCGCGCGTCCGCCCGTGTCGCCAGGAGGAATTCAAACCGCACCTGCTGCACGGTCCTGTACAGGTGAGAACCAATGCCCCGCGTCCCGTCGGTCGACCAGGTCGAGTTCCGCCCCCGCTTCACCCCCGCCCCGAGGAACTACAGCGCCCCTGAGCTCCGCAAGATCTGCCACGGCGGCCGTCGAGCATCCGCGCGCCGCCGAGCTCTCCGCCCGCAGCGAGACCTTCCGCCCTGCCGGAGGCAGGCAAAGGGACGTTCGCTGGAGAGCACCCCATTCCGAGCATCTGAATAAGACCGGCCGGCGCATAAGACGACGAAGTCACCGACCCCCACGGAGAGACTCGACCAAGAACGGAGTGCCGAAGTGCCGAACCCCTACCGGCCCAGATCGCCGGGCACCACGCAGAACCCGCCGCATCCGGCACCGACTTCTTCGCCACCCCACTGGCCGACCGGCCGCCCTACGCGTGTGCGCGGCTCCCCGCGCAAGCCTGGGCCTGCCGCTGCACGGCTACGTCGATCCCTGAGGTGACACCGTCTTCAGCCGGTCTCAGATGCGGAAGATCATTCCTGAGCTGCAACAGGCTCGCAGCCCAGGCCCCTGAGGCAGAAGGACAGGCCGGGACGGAGATCTTGGCGCTCTGCGAGGCCATCGAACGCCGTCCTCACCGGTACCTGGTCTTCTGCGGCGACTGAGCCGGCCGGCTTCGAGACACCGCCTGGCACGATGCCACCGCTTGGCTCGGGCGGCAGCCAGGGCCTGAGCGCCGGCCCGGCGCGAGCCGGTGGGGTCGCGGGCGTGGGAGGGACCCGGACGAGGGGGCGGCGGAGGGGCCGAAGGAGGCGGGCGGCGAGGGGGCGGGCGGGGGTCAGTTGGGGAGCTGGAGGTCGGGCTTGGCCAGTTCTTCGACGTTGACGTCGTGGAAGGTGACCACTCGGACGTTCTTGACAAAGCGGGCGGGGCGGTACATGTCCCAGACCCAGGCGTCCGCCATTGTCACTTCGAAGTAGACTTCGCCGTTCTCCAGGCTGCGGACCTGGAGGTCGACCGTGTTGGTCAGGTAGAAACGGCGCTCGGTCTCCACCACATAAGTGAAGAGGCCGACCACGTCACGGTATTCGCGATAGAGCTGGAGCTCCATCTCGGTCTCGTACTTCTCTAGATCCTCAGCGCTCATCTTCCCCTCCCACCAGTCCATTGTTCCCCATGGCCGGAGCCGGGCCGACGCCGACCACGGGACCCGCGGCAGGAACCAGCCTCGAACGTACGTTCACGAACGAGAAGCGGTGTTCCCGGCAGGGGCCGTGCAAGGTGAGCGCGGCCATGTGCTCCGGGGTGTTGTACCCCTTGTGGACGTCGAAACCATACTGCGGATGGTCCCCGTGGAGCGCCTCCATGATCCGATCCCTGGTGACCTTTGCCACGACCGATGCCGCCGCGATGCAGGCGACCGCCCGGTCACCCTTGATGACGGGCAGCGTCGGGGCCTCGAGGCCCGGGACGCGGAAACCGTCGCTCAGGACGTAGGACGGCCGCACGGGCAGGGCGGCGAGCGCCCGGCGCATCCCGGTGATGTTGCTCCGGTGGAGGCCGACGGTGTCGATCTCGCCCGGCGGGATCACCAGCGCGTGCCACATCGCCTTCTTCGTGATCACCTCGTACAGGGCGTCGCGCCTGGCGGGAGTGAGCAGCTTGGAGTCGGCGAGCCCGTCGATCCGCAGCCCGCCGAGGATCACCGCGGCGACGACCAGCGGCCCGGCGCACGCCCCTCGCCCGGCCTCGTCAACGCCCGCGACCAGCGAGAACCCGCCATGGGCCAGAGCCCGCTCGTACCCGTAGAGCCCCGCGTCCCGGCGCGGCGTGAACCGCACGGGCCTCCTGACGCCCGGAATCACCGGCGCCCCCGCTCGGGACCGCCCCCGAACCTTCGAACACCGAGGCAGCAGCACATACCGGCACCCTACGCCCCCGGACCGACATTCATCCCCCGCAACCCGCAACCCTCAAGATCACCCAACCCGGACAAGCGCAGCCCCCGACCATCCGCCGGAAAAGACCGGCCCGCACCTCATGGATCTTCGCCCCTCCGTGACGTCCGGCCAGGGTCTTCGGCCGGGACGTCAGCCCGAGGGCGACGCCCCTGCGCAGTGCCGCGTCGAACTCGGCGGGGTCCAGATGGCGATCCCTGCCGGTCCTCTGCTTCATCGAACCCCGGGAGGCCCGGCGTCGGCCGCCGACCGGCCCAAGGCGCCCTCCGCCCCCGAGGCTGTCATCTGGACGCCTTTCGTCCTGGGCAGACCACGTCGGACAAGACCAAGGCCGAGATCAAAGAACGCGAGAACACGGAACCGAGCCTCGTCACCCGCTCGAGACGACGGTCCGCGAAGGGCAGTCCTCGGGCGATAAGCGTCGGGCTCAGCGCTTTCGAGGACAGCGCGGCGCGAGGGCCTGGCGTTCACGGAGCAAGCTCGCCAGCACGGGAGGCTCGAAGATCTGTGCATGGGCAGGGAGCGGGTGGTCCGGCCCCCGGGGTCAGCGGTGGCGGAGGCGGCGGGTCAGACGGGTCAGCGGGAAGGCCAGGGCGAAGGCGAGCGGGAGGGGGGCGTGGGGCAGGGCGGCGGCCAGGCCCTGCTGGGCGAAGGTGGCGGGGATGTCGAGGACCTGCCAGTGGGGAATCGGCCAGACGACGACGAAGGCGCGGCCGACGACGCTGGTGATGGGGATGGTGCCGTTGCCCTTGTCGGCGCTGTGGCCGCGGGAGTCGTAGGAGACGTCGCGGTGGTCGCCCATGACCCAGAGGCGGTCCGTGGGGACGGTGATGTCGAACTTCTTGTCCGAGGGGACGTTCTGCTCGCCGGTGTCCGGGTCGGTGAACAGGTAGGAGGTCTCGTCGAGCGGGTGGCCGTTCACCGTGATGCGGCCGGTGCCGGGCTCGCAGCAGACGACGCGGTCGCCGGGGACGCCGATGACGCGCTTGATGTAGTCCTTCTCACCCGGGACGACGCCGAAGGCCGTGCCCACGTTGTGCAGGAGCCTGCTGATCGGGTTGCCCGGCTCCTCGTACTCGACCTCGGGGTCCCAGCTGTCGAGCCCGTTGAAGACGACGATGTCGCCGCGCGTGATGTCGCGGATGCGGTAGACGACCTTGTTGACCAGGACCCGGTCGCCGACCTGGAGGGTGTTCTCCATCGAGCCGGACGGGATGTAGAAGGCCTGGACGATGAACGCCTTGATCACCAGCGCGAGGACCAGCGCCACGCCGATCAGGAGCGGAAGCTCCTTCCAGAAGGACGGCTGCCTGCGCGGCGGCTCCTCCGGCGAGCCGTCGCCGCCCTCGCCGGAGCCCGCGTCGCCGGCAGCCGTCGCGGGGACGTCCGGAGCGTCCGGGGCGTCATGGACGCCCGGCTGCTCGTCTCCCCGCTCCTTGGTGAGGTCGACGGCCTCGGCGGCCGGCGCGTCGCCGGTCTCCGGCCGGGGATCGGACGGGGATGACGTGACCGGGGTCGGCAGGACTTCTTCGGGGGCGGAGCCCTCGGTGTCGGATCGCACTTCACTCCGATCGTTCGCGGGGCCCGAACTGGTGGCCTGGCCGCGGTCCTCGTCAGTCATCAGAGGATGAGCCTAGCGGCGCGGCCGCGTGATTACGGACCCGGAAGGCCACGGTGTCCCCAAGAATGACGAAACGACCGGTCCCCCGGGGAAGCCGTACGGGCACCCCTCATCCGCGGACATACGCTACCTTCCGCCCGATGCCGGACAGGGGCACTTTGCGGCCGTCCTCCGGTCTTGTCCACCCCGGAATTCCAGGGTTGCGGCGCCGTGATCATCTTCCTAGCGTGGACGGTCCCGAACACCGACCGTGGAGGCTGGAATGCCGAGAGGTATGGGGATCTGCTTCGCGGTCTGGCTGGCCTGCGGCCTTCTCAGCCTGGTCGTCCACTCCTGGGCCCTCGGGCTCGTCCCCGCGGCGACCCTGGCCTTCTTCATCGTCAAGGGCTTCGGCCAGGCGGGCGACGGCCGGCCGTGATCCGGGCGCGAACACGGGAACGGGCGGCCCCCTGCGGAGGGACCGCCCGTTCACCGTTCTGAGCCTGCTCAGAAGAGGAGCGACTAGAAGTCGCGCTTCTCCTTGATGCGGGCGGCCTTGCCGCGGAGGTTGCGGAGGTAGTAGAGCTTGGCGCGGCGCACGTCACCGCGGATGGTGACCTCGAGCTTCTCGATGGCCGGCAGGTTCAGCGGGAAGGTCCGCTCGACGCCGTAGCCGCCCTTGCTGACCTTGCGGACGGTGAAGGTCTCGCGGTTGCCGCCGCCGTGGCGGCGGATGACGACGCCCTCGAAGACCTGGATACGGCTGACCTTGCCCTCGGTGATCCGCACGTGCACCTTGACGGTGTCACCGGGGCGGAAGGTGGGGAGGTCGGACCGCACGGCGGCCAGTTCGATCTCACGGATCAGAGTGTGCATTGATGAATCCTTAAGCGTCACGGACGTCGAGAGGCCCCGGGTGGAGATGGGGGCGTCGCGTCCTCAGATCGGCCGGATCGTCAGACCCGGACGTGTCGGCCGGAGCACGCGGCTCCGTCCGTGCCGGTCAGGGCCTCGCGGCCCGTCCGGCCACCGGTCTCGCGGGGAGTCCGGCGGCTCCCGGACCGAGATCCGGGCACGCGCCACAAGGGCGACGTTCTATTTTGCCACACGACCAGGGTCGACGGCCAAATCGAGCGATTCCAGCAGCTTGCGATCATGTTTGTCGAGCCCGGCGGGGTCGAGCCTGGCCAGCAGGTCGGGACGGAGGGCGGCGGTCCGCCGGAAGGCCTCGTCCCGGCGCCAGCGCGCGATCCTGCCATGGTGCCCGGACATGAGGACGTCCGGCACGGCCTGACCGCGCCAGTCCCTGGGCTTGGTGAAGACGGGCCCCTCGACCAGGGTCTCCATCCGTCCGGGGGCGAAGGAGTCGTCGGTCACGGACTCGAAGTTGCCCAGCACGCCCGGCACCAGCCGCGAGATCGCCTCGATCATGACGAGCACCGCGACCTCTCCCCCGGCCAGGACGTAGTCGCCGATCGAGACCTCGTCGACCCGGACGAGCGGGGCGTAGTGCCGCATGACCCGCGAGTCGATGCCCTCGTAGCGCCCGCAGGCGAAAACGAGGTGGTCCCCCGCGGCCATCTCCGCCGCGACGGCCTGGGTGAACGGCCGCCCGGACGGCGTGGGCACCACGAGCCGGGCCGACGGGGTCAGCACGTCGTCCAGCGCCTCACCCCAGGGTGAGGGCTTCATCACCATGCCGGGCCCGCCTCCGTAGGGCGTGTCGTCCACGGTCCGGTGACGGTCGTAGGTCCAGTCACGAAGATCATGGACGCCGAACGACAGCAGCCCCTTGTCGGACGCCTTCCCCAGCAGGGAGGCCGACAAAGGGGCGAAGTACTCCGGAAAGATGGAGATGATGTCGAAGCGCATCATTCGAAAAGACCCTCGGGGGCGTCGACGACAAGCCGTCCGCCCTCGAGGTCGACTTCCGGGACGAGAGCGGCCACGAACGGCACGAGCTGGTCTCCGGCGGGAGAGTCGACCACGATCAGGTCCTGCGCGTGGTGCAGGATCTCCTTGACCGTGCCGATCTCGCGGCCGTCGGTGGTGACCACGGCGAGGCCGATGAGCTGCTGGTCGTGGAACTCGTCCGGATCGGACGAGGGAAGGATCTCCGCGGAGTCGATCACGAGCCAGATCCCGCGCAGTTCCTCGGCGCGGTTCCGGTCGTCCACCCCGGCGAAGCGGACGACCATGCGGCCCGAATGCCACTTGGCACTCTTGACCGTCAGGGGTCCGGCGTCCGCCGGATCCGTGACGAGCGCCGCGCCCGGATGGAACCGGGCGTCAGCGTCGTCCGTACGGACGTCGATGGTGACGTCGCCACGGATGCCGTGCGGTTTGCCGATGCGGCCCACTACCAGTTGCACTGGTCAGCGAACCTCGTTGACGTCGAGCAGGTCCACGCGGACATAGCGGCCGCCCGAGAGCGCCCCCATGACCGTGCGGAGGGCCTTCGCGGTGCGCCCGCTCCGGCCGATGACCTTGCCGAGGTCCTCGGGGTTCACGCGAACCTCGAGAACCCGGCCACCACGAATCCGCTTGGCATTCACCTGGACATCGTCGGGGTGTTCGACGATGCCGCGGACCAGGTGCTCGAGCGCTTCTTCGAGCACTTAGGCCTCGCTCGGGGCTTCGGTCGTCTCGGCGGCCGGCTCCTCGGCCTTGGCCTCGGCGGCGGCGGGCTCCTCGGCCTTGGCGGCCTTGGGGGCCTTCTTGGCCTTGGGGGTGGGGGCGTCGCCGAGGTCGGCGGCCTCCTTCGCCGCGGCGGCGAAGGTCTCGGACCGGCTGACCTTGGGCTCGGCCACCTTGAGGGTGCCCTCGGCGCCCGGCAGGCCCTTGAACTTCTGCCAGTCACCGGTGATCTTCAGCAGCCGCTCGACGGAGTCGGTCGGCTGGGCGCCGACGCCGAGCCAGTACTGGACCCGCTCGGTGTCGACCTGGATGAGCGAGGGCTCTTCCTTCGGGTGGTACAGGCCGATCTCCTCGATCGCGCGACCGTCGCGCTTGGTGCGCGAGTCGGCGATGACGATGCGGTACTGAGCGCTACGGATCTTGCCGAGACGCTTGAGCTTGATCTTGACAGCCACGGGTGTGGTAACTCCGGTTTCGTAAAAGGAGAGCCGCTCGTGCCCAAGGTGGGGACCCGGACATTCCGGCTCATGGACTTCCTGCCGCGCCAGAGCGATGAGAGGGCGCCTGACCGACTGGGTTTCCAGCAAGCCATTCTGCCAGATCCCGGTGACTGCTCCGTCACGCCACACCCGAAGCACCCGAAACCGCTGCCCGCTCAGTCGCCCTTGGCGGGCGCGGGGACGGCCGCCTGCGCGGGGGTTCCGAGCAGGATCCAGTCGTTGTCGAGGAGGGTGGTGACGCCGCGTTCGAGCGCGCCGACCCGGCCCCCGAGGCAGCCGAGGTCGGTCTCGACGCCCTCCAGCCTGCCGCGCAGTCCCGCGACGCGCCCGCCGAGGTCGGCGAGGCCGTCCCTCAGCTCGGGGCGTTCGGCCTGGAGGGCGCGCAGCCCGCGTCCCATCTCGGCCAGTTCGGCCAGGACGACGGCCAGCCGGGAGTCCAGGGCCGCCAGCCCGCCCTCGACCCCGCCGAGCCTGGCCTCCAGGGCGCCGATCCGGGCGTCGGCGGCGGCTCCCGCACGGCCGACGCCCTCGAGACGGCCGTCGAGACCCTCGAGGCGCCGGTCGATCGCGTCGGCCCGTTCGCCGGTGCGCCCGGCGCGGTCCTCGACCCGGTCGACGTCCGCACGGAGCCCGGAGCACAGGTCGCCGAGCGCCGCCTCGTTCTCCCTGAGCGCCGCGGTCTGCCGGTCGAGACCGTCCACCCGGAACCGCAGGTTCTTCACCCTCATGCATGACTCCCGACTACGCTGAGTAGTTTTCACTGCTCAGCGTAAGTCGAGATCGCCGGACCGGAAGGTGCGAAGAACCTCACCCGGGTCAGTCCTTCTTCTTACCGAAGCCGCCCAGGTCGCCGAGATCACCGAGGTCGAAGCCGGGAGGGAGCTGGCCGGGCAGGCCGAACGCCGACGGCTGGCCCTGCGGGGAACCCTCCGCCGGTGCCGCGCCCCCGCCGATCGCGCGCTTGCGGGGGTCACCGGAGACGCGCTTGCCCTTCTTGGCCTTGACCTGCTTGCCGGGCTTGCGGCGGACGCCGGGCATACCGGGCAGGCCCATGCCGCCGGCCATCTGCTTCATCATCTTCTGCGCCGAGAAGAAGCGGGTGACCAGGGAGTTGACCTCGCCGACCGTCACGCCGGAGCCCTTGGCGATGCGCGCGCGGCGCGAGCCGTTGATGATCTTCGGTTCGGCGCGCTCGCCCGGCGTCATCGAGCGGATGATCGCCGCGACCCGGTCGAGGTCCTTGTCGTCGATCTGGTCGATCTGCTGCCGCATCTGGCCCATGCCGGGCAGCATGCCCAGCAGGTTCCCGATCGGGCCCATCTTGCGGATCATCATCATCTGGTCGAGGAAGTCGTCCAGGGTGAAGTCCTCGCCCGACGCGAGCTTGCCGGCCATCTTGGTGGCCTGCTCTTCGTCGAACGTGCGCTGGGCCTGCTCGATCAGGGTGAGGATGTCACCCATGTCGAGGATGCGGCCCGCCATGCGGTCGGGGTGGAAGACGTCGAAGTCCTCGAGCTTCTCGCCCGTGGACGCGAACATGATCGGACGCCCGGTGATGTGCCGCACCGACAGGGCCGCGCCGCCGCGGGCGTCGCCGTCGAGCTTGGTCAGCACCACGCCGTCGAAGCCGACGCCGTCCATGAAGGCCTGGGCGGTGTTGACCGCGTCCTGGCCGACCATGGCGTCGACGACGAAGAGGATCTCGTCGGGCTGGGTGGCCTGACGGATGTCGATCGCCTGCTGCATCATCTCGGTGTCGATGCCGAGACGGCCCGCGGTGTCGATGATCACCACGTCGTGCAGGGAGCGCTTGGCCTCGGCGATCGAGGCCTGCGCCACCCGGACCGGGTCGCCGACGCCGTTGCCGGGCTCGGGCGCGAACACCTGGACCCCGGCCCGCTCCCCCATGACCTGGAGCTGGGTGACGGCGTTGGGACGCTGGAGGTCGCACGCGACGAGCAGCGGCGTGTGGCCCTCCTCCTTCAGCCACCGGGCGAGCTTGCCCGCGAGCGTGGTCTTGCCGGCGCCCTGAAGGCCCGCGAGCATGATCACGGTCGGCGGGTTCTTGGCGAACCTGATCCGGCGGGTCTCACCGCCGAGGATCTCGATGAGCTCCTCGTTGACGATCTTGACGACCTGCTGGGCCGGGTTGAGCGCCTGGGAGACCTCGGCGCCGCGCGCCCGCTCCTTGATCTTCTCGATGAAGTCCTTGACCACGGGCAGCGCCACGTCGGCCTCGAGCAGCGCGACCCGGATCTCCCGCGCCGTGGCGGCGATGTCGTTCTCCGACAACCTGCCCTTGCTGCGCAGGTTGGAGAAGACCGATGTCAGCCGATCGGAGAGATTCTCGAACACGACCCGTCCTAGCACGACGTGGGGAAAAGTAACGCAGCCAAGCCTATCCGCCGTCCGGGCCCTTCCGTGCGATCAGCCGAAGCGGCCGTTGACGTAGTCGGCGGTGCGCGGGTCCGCCGGGCGTTCGAACACATCCGTGGTCGGCCCCGCCTCGACGATGTGGCCCGGGGTGTCCTGCTCGGCGAGGAAGAACGCGCAGGTGTCCGAGACGCGCTGGGCCTGCTGCATGTTGTGGGTCACGATCACGATCGTGACCTCGGCCGCCAGCTCCCCGATGGTCTCCTCGATCCGCCGGGTGGAGGTCGGGTCGAGCGCCGAGCACGGCTCGTCCATCAGCAGGACCTCCGGCGAGACGGCCAGCGAACGGGCGATGCACAGCCGCTGCTGCTGACCGCCCGACAGGGCGCCGCCGGGCGCCTTGAGCCGCTTGTTCACCTCGTTCCACAGGCCCGCGCGGCGCAGGCACTGCTCGACCAGGGCGTCCTTGTCCGGGACCCGCATCCCCGACAGCTTCAGCCCCGACGTCACGTTGTCGTAGATCGACATGGTGGGGAAGGGGTTGGGCTTCTGGAAGACCATCCCGATCCTGCGCCGCACCTCGGTGAGCCGCCTTCCCGGCCCGTAGATGTCCTCGCCGTCGAGCGCGACCTCCCCCGCCAGCGAGGCGGTGGGGATCATCTCGTGCATCCGGTTGAGGATCCGCAGGAAGGTCGACTTTCCGCAGCCCGACGGGCCGATCAGCGCGGTCACCCGTCCCGGCTCCATGACCAGATCGACCCGGTCGAGCACCTTGCGCTCGCCGAACCACGCCGAGACTCCCGTCGCGACGAGCCCTCCGGCGGTGCGGTGGGGGGTCTCCAGGGTCAGGGTCTTCTCACTCATGTCAGCCTCACAGCGTGTTCGGCAGCAGCCGGGCCACGCACTCGAAGATGTTCCACAGGATCGCCAGCAGCACCGGGGTGCTCGTGACATAGGTCGGCCATCGCGACCACCGCAGGTACGACCAGGTGGTCAGGGCGACGGCCAGCAGCAGCGCCTCGGCCCACAGCATCAGCGGGACCACGGCCGCGGTGTCGGAGGTCAGCCCGACCTCCGAGGCGCCGATGACGGGCCGCTTCGCGGAGTTCCCCGGCACCGGCTGCGACGTCAGCGACGCCGTGACCAGCACCTCGCCGGTAGGGGCGACCCTGTTGTCGGCGGTGACGAGGACCAGGGTCGAGGAACCTGCGGGCGGCGTCATGATCTGCGGGCCGAGCCCGTTGACGACATAACTGGCCAGGCCCTGCCCGGTCGCCACCGTGATCACGTCGCCGCTGTGCAGCCGTCCGATCCCGCCGAACGGGCCGCCGTAGGTCCCGGCCCTGCCCAGCAGGACGCTGACGCCCGGCTGGCCCGGCAGCGGGGTGTCGCGCCGGTGCCCGGGGCCGTGGGCGAGCTCGGCGGAGGAGGTGCCCTCGACGACGACCTCCCTGAGCCCGAGCCGGGGAACGGTCAGCACCGCGACCGCCGTGCCGGGGTCGATGTCGGCGCCGACCGGGGCGGTGCCCTGCGCGAGGGCGTACCGGAAGTCGGCGTAGAGCGTCACCTGGTCGCGGTCGTGCTGGAGCGGCGACAGCAGGGCGAGGTAGCCGACGAACCCCAGCAGCAGGACGCCGAGCAGGCTCACGCTGACGCCGGTCATCCGCAGCACCGCGCTCCCCCGGCCCTCGGGCGGCGTGGGCGGCGTCTCCTCGGCGGCCTCGGCCGCGGGACGTACTTCGACGGCCGTCACTTGCGCCTCTTTCCGCTCTTGTTCCGGAACGCCGCCGGCTTCCACGCCCCGGGAACGATCACCGGGCGGCGCAGCGGCGGCGCCTTCAGCCCGAACCGTCCGGCTCCGTAGAGCCCCGGCCCGATCAGCCCCGCCGCGACGCCCAGCGCGAGCAGGGCCGGGAGCAGCCAGCCGAGCAGTGACGCGGCGTCGGCCGACAGGCGGCCGCCCATCGGGGCGGGCAGCGCGCCCGGGATGGTCGGCAACGTGACCGGGCCGGGGTCGTCCGGTCCGGGCGTGGCGGGCGGCGGGGGCGTCGCGGTGGCGGGCAGCTTCCCCTTCTGGGCGAGCACGTCCTTGGCGGCCTTCCTGGTCTGCTGCCGCATCGCCGGGGTCAGGGCGACGTAGCCGACGGGCCGGGTGCCGGGCGAGACGCCCTGCTTCTGGCCCTTGCCCGCGACGTGCGCGAGGAAGTCCGCGATCTTCCTGGCCTTGACCGGCTCGATCCCGCTGGTGGGCACCTGCGCGTAGTGCACGCCGGTGAGCGGGTAGGCCTTGGCGTCGCGGGCGGTGTAGTCGGGCGACTGGGTGACGCCGTCCTTGTTCTTCTTCAGATGCCTCAGCATCGCCGTCATCGATGCGTCGGAGGGGGCGACGAACTTCCCGGCCGCGTTCTTGATCTTCGCGGTGGGGAAGCGCAGGGCGGCGGCGTCGGCGGTCGAGACGATCGCGATCAGGCCCCGGTTGCCGACGGCGTAGGGCGCGGTCTTGACGTAGTTGCCGTACTGGTCCTTGACGTAGTTCTCGCTGTTGTCCCGGTTGGTGACCAGGAACCGCGCGACCTCCGACAGGCCCAGGACGGGGATGAACCCGTGCGCGAACCGCTTGTCGGGGTCGCGGATCTCGAAGTTGCCCGCCGGGTACCTGATCCCCTTGTAGTACTTGTTGATCCTCATGCCGCCGGGGGCCGCGCCGCCCGCGAGGTACTGCCGGGTCTGCGGGTCCTCCCCCAGCCAGCGGGTCAGCTCGTAGGCCAGGTCGTTGTCGCCCGACACGACGGTCGGCCAGCCGGAGCTGGGCCAGGAGTGGTCCTCGCCGTTGAGCTTGAGGAACTCGGGGTCCTGGAAGATGTCCTGCGGGTTGCCCTTCACGGCCCTGTTGCAGTCCTTAACGCCGACCGTGCAGGTCGCGCTCATGCCGTAGGACTGCGTCAGCAGCTTGGCCACCAGCCGCGGCGTCAACTTCAGATTTGTGATCATCTTTCCGGTGTCGATGTCGTCGATCCGGTAGGCGATCGCGATGCCGGAGATCCCGATGGGCGCGTAGCCGAAGGGCCGCACCGGAACCGCGTCGTCGGGGCGCGTGGTCAGCGCGACGTCGGTGCCCTTCTGCTGGAAGCCCGACCTGGCCTGCGACTCCCCGAGCGAGGTGTAGTCGACGTCCACCGGCTTCTTGGACGTGCACAGTCCCGGCTGCCACTGCTCGATCAGCCGCCGGGACGGCGCCGAGCCGCTGATCCTGAAGTCGGCGTCCTCGAGGGCGCAGGCCGCCGCGGACGGCGAGAAGGAGATCGGCACGACGATCCGGTTGGCCCACGCCCAGTCGGAGTCCATGTTCGCCTGGGTGGCGAGCTGGTTCTCCAGCTCGGGGCGGGCCGGGTCCCCGTCGTTGGGGATCACCACGACCGAGCAGTCCCGGACGCCCTTGCAGCCGAGGCTGGCGCTCTCGCGCAGGGTGCGGACCTCGATGTCGGCGAAGCCCCTGCCGTTGGGCTGGGTGATGCTGGTGATCGCGTTGGTCGGGCCGTCGGGCAGGACGGTGCCGCCCTTGGCCTGGCTCTCGTAGGTGTACTTGCCGGAGCCGTAGCACTCCGAGACGGCCTTCGGATCCTTGGTGCGGCACTGGTAGACCCGGACGACATGGGTCGTGCTGTCGCTCAGGAAACCGTCGGAGCTGGGCTCGAAGGCGCTCCAGCTCACCCGGATCACCTGGTTGACCAGGTTGGCCGACTGGTCGAGGGTCACCTTGCCCTTGGTGTTGCCCGGCCGGCCGGGCGGCGCCGTCGGGGTGGCGCCGCCGGTGGGGGTCGGACCGGGCGTCGCGGGCGTCGTCGGTGCCGCGGTGGGGAGCGTCGCGGACGGCGCCGGGGCCGGGGCGCCGGTCGGAGTGGTGTCGGCCGAGGCCGTCGTCGCACAGGTCAGTGCCGCCGCGACGGCGAGCGCCGCCAGGGCGGCCGGGAGGACCCGCATGCTACAAGCCTCCTTCACGGCGGCGACGACCGCGGAGATGGGCGGTGAACAGCGGGGGCAGGATCAGCGCGGCGAGCAGGACGCCCGCCGACACGGCCCCGAGGGCCAGGCCGTAGCCGCTCTTCGAGGCCACCTCGACGGGCTGCGCGAACGCGGTGCTGTCCTCCTGGGCCGCCACGTCGGGGAGGTTCCCGCCCGCGGTCGGCCCCGCCGAGGGACCGGCGGAGGTCGTCGGCTTCGTGGTCGGCGAGGTGCTGCCCGCCCCGGCCTCGCCGCAGGGCACCTTGCCGTCCTGGTCGCAGGCCTCGGGGAACTTCGCCGTCTCGAGCAGGACGTTCTTGCCGCCCTCGAAGGTCGGGTTGTGGCAGTTGTCCAGCGCGACCGATCCGACCTCGATGTGGCCGGGGATCTTGGCGACCTGCTTGTAGGCCTCCTGGACGAGGTTCTTGGTCAGCGGCGAGTACCCGAGTTCGGGGGCCTTCTGCTGGCCGGCGCACAGGAAGTAGTCGATGAAGGTCGAGAGCGTCTTGCCCTTGTCCCTCGTGAACGGCGCCGCGGTCGTCGTCGGCACGATCATGTAGGAGTAGCTGGACAGCGGGTAGGCGCGCTTGTCGGCGTTGTCGTAGACGCCCTCGAGCTTCTGGGTGAGATCGCTGTTGATCTCCGCCTTGGTGAGCCCGACCGCCACGTTGGACGCGGTCGGCAGCACGTAGTAGCCCGACTTGTTCTTCACCTTGACGACCGGGTAGTTCGCGTTGAGCGCGTAGGCGTACTCGACGTAGGTGATCGCGCCGTCACCGTAGCTGGCGGCGACGTAACCGGCGACGCCGTTCGACCCGTTCTGCGATTTGCCTCCGGGCAGCGTCGGGAAGAAGGAGGTCAGGCCCTTCTTCTTGAAGAACGGACGCCACAGGTCGGGGTACTGGGTGTCCATCCAGAGGGTGAACTGGGCGGTCGTGCCGGAACCGTCGGAGCGCGTCACCGGGGTGATCTTCTTGTTCGGCATGGCGATGCCGTTCATGTCCCTGGTGATCGCCGGATCGTTCCAGTTCCTGATCTTGCCGGTGAAGATCTTGGCGATGGTCTCGCCGGACAGCCGCAGGTTCTCCACCCGCTTGCCGTTCCTGGTCAGGTGGTACATGAACGAGGTGCCGCCGGCGACGATCGGCATGTAGGCGAACGGCCGGGTGGTCGTCTCGGGAGTGCTGCCGTCCTCGGGGTGGAGCTGGAACGGGATCTCCGAGACGCCGAAGTCGGTCTGGGCGTTGCGGAAGTCCGTGCGTCCGGCCGACGAGCCCGAGCCGGTGTAGTTGACGGTGATGCCGTTCTTCTTGATGTCGCGCGACCACTGGTCGATCGCGACCTGGCTCCAGGTCGAGCCGCTGCCCGTCACCGGGACGTACTCCTCCGCGTGCGCGGGGGCCGTCATCACGTGGACCAGCACGAGCAGCGACGCCAGGAGCAGCGCGCCCTGTCTCCGGAGCGGGCGGGGGCGGCTCATTCGGTCTCCTCGGTGGTGAGTCGCTGCGGGAGCGGCGCGGCGGCGCGCTCCTCGGCCGCGAGCCTGCGGCGGGCGCGGCGCGACATCTGCCCGGGCGCCGCACCCCCCAGCAGCCGCGCGACGGTGAAGAGCACGAGCACGACGATGGCCAGCACCAGCGCCGCCCCGAACGCCCGCGACACCATGTCCGGCTGCGGGTACTTGACGTAGTTGTAGATGTAGAGCGGCAGGTTGGTCATCGGGCCCGCGGTCGGATCGGCGTTCATGCCGCGCGCGAACCCGGCCGTGAGCAGCACCGGGGCGGTCTCCCCCACCCCGCGCGCCATCGCCAGGACGATGCCCGTCGCCAGTCCCGGCCGAGCGGTCGGCAGCACGACCCGCCACACGACCTGCCACTGCCCGGCGCCGAGCGCGTAGGCGGCCTCGCGCAGCCCGCCCGGCACGAGCCGCAGCACGACCTCCGAGGCCCGGGTCACGATCGGCACCATCATCACCGCGATGGCCAGCGCGGCGGCGAACCCCGACCGCTCGAATCCCAGCGTGATGATGAACGCCGCCAGGATGAACAGGCCCGCCAGCACCGACGGCAGCGCGCTCATCGTGTCGACGATCAGCCGGACGGGCCTGGCGAGCCGGCCGCCGACCTCGACCAGGAACAGCGCGGTCGCGATCCCCAGCGGCACCGCGATCGACACCCCGATGCCTAGCTGGATCAGCGACCCGACCACGGCGTGCAGAACGCCCCCGCTGGTCAGCGGGTCGAGAGGGCCGGTCTCCGCCATCGTCTGGGTGAAGAAGTTGGAGTGCGTGAACGCGGTCGCCCCCCGGGCGACCGTGAAGCCGAGGATCACGGCCAGCACCGTGACGGCCAGCGCCCCCGCGCTGTGCACCAGCACGCTGACCAGCCGGTCGGTCGCGGCGAGCCGGCCGTGCTCGTGGGTCACGATGATCGCGTAGAGCACCAGGAAGGCCAGGTACCAGCAGACGGCGAAGCCGAACGCCCCGCTGAACGGCAGCAGCCTGGTGTAGAGGATCCAGACCAGCGCCAGGGCCGCGACGCCCGCCCCGATCAGGGAGAACAGGTCTTCTCTCAGGTCCCCGCCGGGGCGGAAGCGCCCCCGGACGGGCTTCACCGGGCGCAGGTCCACGGCGGTGTCGGTCGTACTCATAGGGGTTCAGGCCTCGGTCGAAGCGCCGGAGCGGCTGCGGCTGATGATGATGGCGGCGAAGAAGTTGATGACGAGCGTCACGGCGAACAGGACCAGGCCCGCCGCCATCAGCGCGGACAGGCCGAACTCGCTGGCGTCGCCGTTGCGCAGCGCGATGAGCGCGGAGATGGAGTTGCCGCCGCCCTCGAGGATGTGCCCGGTGACCAGGAAGTTCGGCGAGATGATCAGGACGACCGCGATGGTCTCGCCCAGCGCGCGTCCCAGGGAGAGCATCGCCGCGCCGATCACACCGCCCCGCCCGAAGGGCAGCACGACCGTGCGGATCATCCCCCATTTGGTGGAGCCGAGCGCGTAGGCGGCCTCCCGCTCGGCCTGCGGTGCCTGCGAGAACACCTCGCGCGACAGCGAACAGCAGATCGGGATGACCATCATGCCGACCACCAGCCCCGCGATGAAGTGCGAGGAGGTGTAGGAGCCCGGGTCGGCGTGGTCGGTGCCGACCTCGAAGAACGGCAGCCAGGACGCGTGGTCCGACAGCCACCGCGAGATCCCGATGACCCGCGGCTGGAGGAAGGTCACGCCCCACAGCCCGTAGAGGATCGAGGGGATCGCGGCCATCAGGTCGACCAGCGAGATCAGCAGCCTCCGTGCCCGCGGAGCCGCGTACTCGCTGATGTAGAGGGCCGCGAGCACCGCGATCGGCACCCCGACGCACAGGGCCGTCACGGCGATCTCGATCGTCCCGGTGAGGACCGAGGCGATGCCGTACTCGCCGCCCTCGGGGTTCCAGGTCGCCTCGGTGAAGAAGTGGTACCCGGCCCTGTTCAGCGCGGTGAAGCCGCGCATCGACAGGAACAGGGCGATGAAACCGAGGATGACCAGCAGGGAGACGCCCGATCCGCGCACCGCGTTGCGGAAGGCGGCGTCCTGCGCGCTGAACCGGGCGGTGAACCGCCGCCGCGTCTCGTGGGGGAGGTCGCCGGTTGTTGGGGACATGTGCGCCGTTCTCGTTCAACGGCCGAAAGGTGACCGGGCCCGCCGGTCACCTTCGGCTCACTTGCTGACTGCCTGGCCCTTCAGCGAGAAGGGGTCAGGAGGTGGCGCCGCAGCCGCCGCCGATCGGCTCGAAGCCGTAGGTGCGGATGGTGGAGGTCTGGTCGCAGACGAAGCCGGTCGTGCCGAAGATCGGCTCGAACTTGGCGGCGTCGGCGTTGCGGACCACGTTGTAGACCAGCCGCAGGAACTGGCGCGGGAAGTCGCCGGAGTTCAGGCGGACGCCCTTGGCCTTGACCGCGCCCTTCTTGGTGATGGTCACCTTGCCGGTGTAGGGCGAGACCTTGTTGATCTTGCCGAGGACGACCTTGCCGTGCCGGTCGGCCTTGTGGTTGACGGCCTGGGCGATCCACTGCGCGATCGAGTAGGGCGCGATGACGGCCTTGTTGGTGCCGATCTTCTTGCCGTCGTTCTCGATGTTCTTGGTGCTCTGGTTCACGCAGGACCCGACCTGGGCGTCGGTGAGGCCGAGCGCGCCGAGGAAGAAGGAGCGGGTGCCCGAGCCGGTCTGCGGCAGCCACGGCTTGATGGCGACGCGGACCTTCTTCTTGCCCTTCTTCTGCTTCGAGCCGCCGACCTGGTCCCAGTAACGGGCGCTCGCCGAGCACTTGAAGATGTTCGCGAGCTGCGACTTCTTCAGGCTCTTCGGGGCGTAGGTCTGGTAGTTCGTCGCCCAGGTGACGCCGTCCTGCGCGAAGGCGAAGAAGGTCAGGCCGGCCTCGCTGCCGTCGTTCTTCTTGGCGCGCGAGGAGCGGGCGAAGTCGTAGGCGCCGTCGGCGTCGGCCAGCAGGGCCTTGATGCCGGCGCTGGAGCCCACGACGCGGTCGCGCTTGGCGAAGCCCGCCTTCGGGGTGAACTGCTTGGACCCGGTGGCGTTCCAGCTCGCGATCTTCGCTGCGGGCTTGGTCTTGTTGTACGCGGTGGCGAGCGCGTTCACGACGTCCTGGGTGGTGTCCGAGCCGACGCCGACGATGTCGGTCTTGGCCGGGGTGAAGCCCGGGTCGGCCTGGGCCGGAACCTGGACGGCAGAGACGGCCAGGGCGGCGAGCGCCGCACTGAGAACCATCTTCTTGAGCATGCTTCCTCCGCGAAGATGCTTCGGCGGCCTTCTCGCCACCGGCGAGCCACTCAGCTCGCGGGAGGAAACGATGTTCGCCCGAAACGAACGGAGGATGTCCTCAGGAGAGCGCGATGATGACCTTTTCCTGGATGCTCGTGAGAGTCTCCGGATCGGTCACCGGACGGCCGTCCTCGGCGACGCAGTAGAAGACGTCGACGGCCTCCGCGCCCAGCGTGTCGACCTTGGCCGCCTGGATCTGGAGACCGGCCTCGCCCAGGACCCGGCCGATCCGCCACAGCAGCCCGGGACGGTCGTGCGCGCGCACCTCGACGACCGTCGCGGTGCTGGAGGCCTCCTCGACGATCGTGACCCGCGGCGGGGGGACCCGCACGCCCTTCCTGACCCGGACGGCCGCCGCCCGCTTCTCCAGCCGCTCCGTGACGTCCAGCCGCCCCGCCAGCACCCGTCGCAGGTCGGCCTCGACCGAGGCGGGGTCGGGCGGGCTGCCGAACTCGGGCAGCGCCGTGAACTCGATGACGGCGTTGCCCGCCGCTCCCCCGGACGGCGGCGCCGAGAAGGTGCGGGCGGTCCGCAGCACCAGCCGGTGCAGCGCCAGCACGCCCGCCGCCTGCCACAGCAGCCCCGGACGGTCGCCCGCGACGACCGTCACGGTGAGGGCGCCCCCGGTGTGCTTGGCCCACGAGCCGCGCACCTGGGTCGAGCTGATCCGGATCGCGACCCCGTCGTGCCGGGCGAGGGCCAGCTGGGAGCTGGTCGGGGCGGGCGTGCGCGGCGGGGCGTCGCCCTCCAGGAGCTTGTTCGTGCGGCGGACCAGCTCGTTGATGAGCCGGGCCTTCCAGCCGCCCCACGCGGCGGGGCCCGTCGCCCCGGCGTCGGCGATCGCGATGGCGTGCAGCAGCTCCAGCACGACGCCGCTGCCGACGGCCTCGGCGACGTGCTCGATCGTGCGCGGGTCGTCGAGGTCGCGGCGGGTGGCGGTGTCGGGCAGCAGGAGGTGGTGCAGGACGATCCGGTGGAGGATGTCGACGTCCTCGTCGTCGTAGCCGAGCCGCCTGGCGATGTCGAGGGTGTACTCGGCGCCCGCCACCGAATGGTCGCGGCCGGAGCCGTCCTTGCCGATGTCGTGCAGGAACGCCCCGACCAGCAGCAGGTCGGGGCGGGCGACCTCGCGGGTCAGCGCGGCGGCGCCCGCCGCCGCCTCGACCAGGTGCCGGTCGACGGTGTACTTGTGGACGGCGTTGCGCTGCGGCCGGTTCCGCACCCGCGACCAGTCCGGCAGCATCCGGACCACGAGGCCCGCCTGGTCGAGCGCCTCCCACACCCCGATCGCGGCCGGCCCCGCGCCGAGGAGCTGCACCAGCGCGGTCCGCGCGGTCTCCGGCCAGGGGACGGGCAGCCCGCGGTGGGCCTTGGCCAGGCTGTCGACCGTCGCGGGCGCCAGCGGCAGCCCGGCCTGGGCGGCAGCGGCGGCGGCGCGCAGGACCATGGCGGGGTCTCCGGCGTCGGCGCTCCTGGCCAGGACCACCTCGCCCGCGTACTCGACGAGGCCGTCGGCCAGCGGGGTCCGCTCGCTCTTGGAGTGCGGCGCGCAGTAGCGCTCGACATGCCGCCAGGCGTGGTCGGCCGCGTAGGTGATGGTGCGGGCGGCCTCGGCGACGAGGCCGAGGAGCTCGTTGGCGTCTTCGAGGCCGAGGAGCCCGGCGACGGCGTCCTGGTCCTGGAGGATCAGCCGGTCACTGGACCTGCCGCTGACCTGGTGCAGGGCGTGCCGGACGTCGAGGAGCTGGTCGTAGGCGGCGCGGACGCGGGCGCCGAACGGGGGGACCGCCCAGGTCGCGACGACGGCCTCCATCACATGGACGTCCCGGAGCCCGCCCCTGGCGTCCTTGACGTCGCCCTCCAGCAGGAAGGCCAGCTCACCGAGCTGCTCCCACCGCTCCCTGGTCAGTTCCAGCAGCTCCGGCAGCCGGGTCTTCGCCGAGGCCCGCCAGCCCCCCAGGACGGTCGTGCGCAGCTCGTCGGCGAGCGCCCGGTCACCGGCGAGGCAGCGGCCGTGCAGCATCCCCATGACGGCCTTCAGATCGTCGCGGGCCACCGCTCCGGCCTCGGCCACGGTCCGCACGGAGTGGTCGAGCTTCAGCCCCCGGTCCCAGACCGGGTACCAGACCTTCTCGGCCAGCTCGGCGACGTCGTCCCTGCCCCGGTGCACCAGCACCAGGTCGAGATCGCCGCCCGGGGTCAGGTCGCGGCGGCCGAGGCTGCCGACGGCGACCAGCGCGACGTCCTTCTCGTCCCCCACGAGCGAGGCGAGCCAGGCGTCGAGCTCCTCGATCCGCTCGGCCCGTTCGGCGGCGAAACTCCGCATTTCCCTGATCCCTTCGCTCCGGACAAGACTAAGGGGCGCCCCGGGATGGACCCGGAACGCCCCTAGCGCTCTCCCCCGAACGCTCTTCGCCCTAGAGGGCGTCGGCGCCGGTCTCGCCGGTGCGGACACGGATGACCGTGTCGACCGGAACCGACCAGACCTTGCCGTCGCCGATCTTGCCCGTCTGGGCGGCCTTGACGACGACGTCGATGACCTCGTCGGCGTCCTCGTCGTCGACGAGGACCTCGACGCGGAGCTTCGGAACCAGGTCCACCTTGTACTCGGCGCCCCGGTAGACCTCGGTGTGGCCCTTCTGGCGCCCGTAGCCGCTGGCCTCAGAGACGGTGAGTCCCTTGATGCCGAACGTCTCGAGCGCGGCCTTCACGTCATCCAGCTTGAACGGCTTGATGACCGCAGTGATCAGCTTCATGCGTCCGCCTCAACCTTCGAGTCAGTGGCGACCGGAGTCGCGACGCTGGCCAGCGTACCGGTGCCCGCGTGGGACGGGGCCAGGTCGTAGGCGCTCTCGGCGTGAACCGCGATGTCGATGCCGTTGACCTCGTCCTCCTCGTCGATCCGGAAGCCGATGGTCAGGTCGATCGCCTTGCCCAGGATGAAGGCGATGACGAAGGAGTAGACACCGACGACGACCGGGGCGAGCACCTGGAGGCCCAGCTGCTTGAACGAGTGGTCGCCGTAGATGACGCCCTGGCCCTGCTCGGTGTCCGCGAACGGGTACCGGGCGATGATGCCCAGGGAGATGGCGCCGACGACACCGCCGACGAGGTGGACGCCGACGACGTCCAGGGAGTCGTCGTAGCCCAGCTTGTACTTGAGGCCCACGCCGTAGGCGCAGATCGCACCGGCGACGAAGCCGAGGGCGACGGCCGCCCACGGGTCGACGAAGCCACAGGCCGGGGTGATCGCGACCAGACCGGCGACGGCGCCGGAGGCGACGCCCAGGGAGGTGGCGTGGCCGTCACGGAAGCGCTCGACGAGCAGCCAGGCACCGGCGGCCGCGGCCGTGGCGAGCTGGGTGTTCATGAACGCGAGACCGGCGGTGGTGTCCACCGCGAGCTCGGAGCCCGCGTTGAAGCCGAACCAGCCGAACCACAGGATGCCGGCGCCGAGCAGGACGTAGCCGAGGTTGTGCGGACGCATCGGCTCCTTCGGCCAGCCCTTGCGCTTGCCCAGGACGAAGGCCAGTGCCAGTGCCGCGGCGCCCGCGTTGATGTGGACCACGGTGCCGCCGGCGAAGTCCTCGACGCCCATGGTGGCGAGCCAGCCGCCGCCCCAGACCCAGTGCGCGACCGGGAAGTAGACCAGGGTGACCCAGCCGAGGGCGAACAGCACCCAGGAGCCGAACTTGGCACGGTCCGCGATGGCGCCGGAGATGAGGGCCACGGTGATGATCGCGAAGGTCAGCTGGAAGGCGGAGAACACGAGGTCGGGCATGTTGTCGCCGTCACCCTCGAGCCCGGGGCGGACGGTCCCGACCAGGCTCTGCAGGCCGACTTCCTTGATGCCGCCGACGAACTTGTTCACCGTCTCGTTGCCGTTGGTGCCGAACGTGAAGGCGTGGCCGTAGAGCACCCACGCCATCGACACGACGACGATGCTGACGAAGGACATCATCATCATGTTCAGAACGCTCTTGGCGCGGGTCATTCCTCCGTAGAAGAACGCCAGGCCAGGCGTCATCAGCAGGACGAGCGCGGTGGCCGCGATCATCCAGGCTGTGGTTCCGGTATCAATCGTCATGGGGAGAGCGCCCTCCTCTAGGCGGCGGTGTTGCGTCGCCGAGAAGACTCTGACTCCGCCGTTTCCCCCAAACGGCACCGATGTTTCCGACGTGTGAAACATCCCACAGCACTGTTTCCGAAGTGTTTCCGCCCTGGCACCGTTCCAAGGGGCCGGGAGTTATCGCCCGATTCAGGCGCACCGGGAGAAGTTCCCCGTCACACCGGCCGCTCCCGGCCCGGACCCGTGATGTCCGTCACGTCATGCCGTTCACTCCCGCGGTCAGGTCGCGGGCGGCATCTCGGCGGACGGCGCGGCGGACCCGTGGTAGGCGTCGGACACCTTGACGGAGAAGAAGCCCCAGAGCGCGATCAGGGTGAGCGCCGCGGCGGAGACCAGCGACAGATACCAGCCGGACTCCAGGGCCGTCCCGGCGTCGGCGATCGCCTGGATCTGCGCGCCCGCCTCGAGCCCGCTCAGGTCGAGGGCGTCGTGGAAGCGGAAGGCGAAGACGATGATCGGGATCAGGGACAGCGCCCCGAACACCGCGGCCGCGCCCAGGGCCGCACGGCGGCGGTCGATGAACAGGGCCGTGACGGCGAAGAGCCCCGCCAGGAAGGCCAGCGCGATGGTGAACCTGCCCTCGGCCACCCGGACGCCCGTCAGCGACGCGGACGTGAGGAAGGTCACGCTCATCCAGGGCAGGAGGGTCCCGACGACCAGCACGGCCGACGCGATCGAGGCGTAACGGGCGGCCCGCTCCTGCGTGCGGACGCTCGCGTCCTTGCCCGCGATCAGCGGGCCGGAAGGCGGTTCCGCGACGGGCGGCGGCCAGGCCGTGGCCCCACCCGTCGCCTTCTCGGAGCCGTCAGGAGGCCGGAGCCCCTCGTGGTGCTGGGCCGTTTCGTGGTTCTCAAAAGTCGGTGCCGCCACTTCGATTCCCCGATCCGTGGGCAATTGACCTTAATTGCTACGTAATCACCGGAAAGGAAAGCGGCGGCCCATCAGCGCGCCAAGAGCTAGTCGAGGATGGCGTCGACGAAGGCCTCGGGGTCGAAGGGCGCCAGATCGTCGGGGCCCTCACCGAGGCCGACGAGCTTCACCGGGACCCCGAGCTCGCGCTGGACGGCGATCACGATGCCGCCCTTGGCGGTGCCGTCGAGCTTGGTCAGGGCGATGCCGGTGATGTTGACGACCTCGGCGAACACCCGTGCCTGGGTCATGCCGTTCTGGCCGGTGGTCGCGTCGAGGACGAGGATGACCTCGTCGACGGCCGCCTGCTTCTCGATGACGCGCTTGACCTTGCCGAGCTCGTCCATGAGGCCGGTCTTGGTGTGCAGGCGCCCGGCGGTGTCGATGATGACGGTGTCGGCGTCGGCGGCGATGCCGTGCTTGACCGCCTCGAAGGCGACGCTGGCCGGGTCGGAGCCCTCGGGCCCCCGGACGACCTCGGCGCCGACGCGCTCCCCCCAGGTGGCGAGCTGCTCGGCGGCGGCGGCGCGGAAGGTGTCGGCCGCTCCCAGCACGACCTTCAGCCCGTCGCCGACCAGGACGCGGGCGAGCTTGCCCGTGGTGGTGGTCTTGCCGGTGCCGTTGACCCCGACGACCATGATCACGGCCGGGGCGCCGCCCGCCTTGCGCTGGACGTGCAGCCCGCGCGGCAGATCGGGACCGATCTGGGCCAGGAGCTGCTCGCGGAGCATGGTCTTGACCTGCTCGGGCGACAGCTTGCCCAGCACCTTCTGCTGGGTGCGCAGCTCGTCGACGATCATCCGCGCGGGGGTGACGCCCACGTCGGCGGTGATGAGGGTGTCCTCGATCTCGTCCCAGTCGTCGTCGGTGAGCGAGTCGCGGGACAGGATCGCGAGCAGGCCCTGGCCGAGGGCGCCCTGGGAGCGGGCCAGACGTGCCCGCAGCCGCTGGAGACGGCCGGCCGACGGCGGCGGCACCTCGATCTCGGGCACCGGGATCACGTCGGCGGGGACGTGCTCCGCCGGGGCCGACGGGGCCTCGTCCGTGCCGGTGCCGGACGGCCGGGTGATGACCGGGGGCCGCGGCGGCGCTTCCAGGGTGCGGCCCGTACGGGACCGCAGGAACATGACCGATCCGCCGACGACGGACAGGACGAGCAGCACGATACCGAGAATCAGATATTCCATAGCACGTCCAGTCTTGCAGATGCCGACGACAAGCTTGTTGATCCCCTATGTCCGGTCATCCGGACGTCATGCTCAGGGAGTCATTTCTTTATGCGGGCTCGTGCTCGCGCAGCCGCTGGCTGATGACCTGGCTGACGCCGTCGCCGCGCATGCTGACCCCGTAGAGGGCGTCGGCGCCCTCCATGGTCCGCTTCTGGTGGGTGATGACGATGAGCTGCGAGGACTCGCGGAGCTCCTCGAACACCGAGATCAGGCGCTGGGTGTTGGTGTCGTCGAGGGCCGCCTCGACCTCGTCCAGGACGTAGAACGGCGACGGCCTGGCCTTGAAGACCGCGACGAGGAAGGCGATGGCCACCAGCGACCGCTCCCCGCCGGACAGCAGCGACAGCCGCTTGACCTTCTTGCCCGGCGGCCGGGCCGACACCTCGATGCCGGTGCCGAGCAGGTCGTCGGGGTCGGTGAGCGACAGGGAGCCCTCTCCGCCGGGGAACAGCCGGCCGAAGATCCCCTCGAAGTGCTCGGCGGTCTCGGCGTAGGCGGAGGCGAAGACCTCCTGGACGCGCTGGTCGACGTCCTTCACGATGTCGAACAGGTCCTTGCGGGTCTTCTTGAGGTCCTCGAGCTGCGAGGTGAGGAAGGCGTGCCGCTCCTCCAGCGCCGCGAACTCCTCCAGCGCCAGCGGGTTGACCTTGCCGAGCGCGGTCATCTGCCGCTCCGCGGCCTTGGCCCGCTTCTCCTGGACCGCCCGGTCGTAGGGCTCGGGCATCGCCTCGGGGTCCTGCGGCGGGACGAGCTGGTCGGGACCGTACTCGCCGACCAGGCCCTCGACCTCCATGCCGTACTCGTCCAGCGCCTTGGCGGCGAGCTGCTCCAGCCGCATCCGCTGCTCCGCGCGAGCGACCTCGGTGCCGTGGACGGCGTTGACGAGGCGTTCCAGCTGGGTGCCGTACTCGCGCACCCGCCCGCGGACGACCTTCAGCTCCTCCTCGCGTCCGGTCCTGGCGAGCTCGGCGGACTCGCGTCCGGCGACGGCCACGGCCAGCGAGGTCTCGATCCGCTCCAGCGCCGTCCTGGCGCCGTGCATGACGGCCTGGGCCGTCTTGGCCTGGCGGACCCGCCTGCGCCGCCGCTCGACGGCCTCGGCCCGGTCACGCCGCTCGGTCTGCGCCTGGCGCTCCAGGGCGTCGGCGCGGCCGGCGATGGCCCGGACCCGCTCCTCGGCGCTGCGCGCCTGGAGCCTGGACTCCATCTCCAGCCCGCGCAGCTCCTGGACGCGCTCGGCGAGCTCGTCGCGGATCTCGGTGTCGATCTCCTCGTCGACCTCCTCCGCGGAGGCGGTCTCGAAGCGCTCCTCCAGGGCGGCGAGCCCCTCGGCGTCGCGGTCGCGGTTCTCCTCGGCCCTGCGGACCGAGGCGCCGAGCCGTTCGCACTCCTGCCGGGCGGCCTGGGCCGCGGCCTGGAGCCTGGCCTCGGCCTTGGCCTCCTGGGCGGCGGCCGCGTCGGCCTCGCGGACCCGGGACCTGACCCGGTCCAGCTCCGTCTGCGCCTGGTTCACCCCGGCCTGCGCCTGGTTGACCTGCGCCTGCGTCTCCTCCAGGACGCCCTGGGCCCCGGCCTCCGCCGTCCCGGCGGCCTCCAGTGCCTCGGCGGTCAGCTCGACCGACTTCTGGGCCTCGGCCAGCGCGGCGACGGCGGCGTCGAGGGTGGCGCGCATCTGCAGCAGGCCCTGCCCGCCGGCCGAGCCGCCCTGCGCCCAGTGCGCGCCGAGCACGTCGCCGTCGCGGGTGACGGCCCTGACCGAGGGATCCGCCGCGACGACGCGCCGGGCGGACTCCAGGTTCTCGACGACGAGCACCCCGGACAGCAGCGCGGCCACGGCCTCACCCAGAAGTGAGGGAACCGTCACCAGCTCGCCCGCCCAGACTCCCTCCGGAGCGTTCCCGCGGCCGGCCGTCCCGGCCTTCACCGGGGTGCCGGGACCGCCGCCCGCCGAGGCGGCGCCGATGAGCAGGCCCGCCGCGGCGCCCTCGGCGCGCAGCAGGGTCAGGGCGGAGGTGGCGGTGTCGAGGCCCGCGACCGCGATGGCCTCGGTGGCCGCGCCCAGGGCCGCGGCGACGGCGGTCTCGGCACCGGGCTGGACGGTCAGCATGGAGGCCAGGGTGCCGAGGATGCCGCTCAGGTCGGACTTCGTCAGCACCTCGCCACCGTCGGCGGCGGTGCCGAGCGACAGTTCCAGCGCCTCGATGCGGGCCTGGAGCGCGGTCAGGTCCTTCTGGGCCCGGTGGTCGGCGGTCCTGGCGGCCGCCACCTGGTCACGGGCCGCCTTCAGCGAGCGCTGGGGCGCCTCGACGGCGGCGCGGGCCGCGGCGGCGGCGTCCTTGGCCCCGCCCAGCGCCTCCTCGGCGATCTCCAGGTCCATGGCGAGCTGCGGATCGACGGCGTTGGCGGACTCGAAGGCGCCGGCCTCGGCCTGGGCGGACTCGGCCCGGTCCTCGGCGGACATGCGCGCCTCGACCAGCCTGCCGATCTCGGCCTCGGCCGCCTGGAGCCGGCTGCGCACGGCCTCGACCTGCGAACGGAGCCGGGACAGCGCCTCACGCCGGTCGGTGGCGGCCTTCGCGGCCTGCTGGAGGCGGCGGTCCTCGGCGGCCAGCGCGCCCTCGGCGCCGGCCCGCTCCTGGACGGCCTCGTTCAGCGCCTCCTGGGCCTCGTCGAGCTTCTCGGCGAGGATGTCCTCCTGGGCGCGGACCTCCTCGGCCTCGCGCTCCAGCTCCTCGGGGTCGCGGCCGAACCGGTCCTCCTCGACGACCTCACTGGTGTTGCGGTGCCGCTCGGCGGCCAGATCGGACAGGCCGCGCAGCCGCTCCTTGAGCGAGGACAGCCGGAAGTAGGTCTCCTGGACCAGGGCGAGCACGGGGGCCGCGGCGGCCGACTCGGCGTCCAGCTCCTCCTCGCGGCTCTGCGCGGTGGTCAGCGCCTCCTCGACCTCGGCCCTGCGGCGCCGCACGGACGCCTCGTCCGCGGCCTCCTGGTCGATCTTGGTCGTGAGCGTGATCAGGTCGTCGGCGAGCAGCCGCAGCTTGGCGTCGCGGAGCTCGGCCTGGATGACGGCCGCCCGCCGCGCGATCTCGGCCTGCTTGCCCAGGGGCTTGAGCTGGCGGCGCAGCTCGGCGGTCAGGTCCTGGACGCGGGTGAGGTTCGCCTGCATCGCGTCCAGCTTCCGCAGCGCCTTCTCTTTGCGCTTGCGGTGCTTGAGGACGCCCGCCGCCTCCTCGACGATCGCCCGGCGCCCCTCGGGACCGGCGTTGAGGACCATGTCGAGCTGGCCCTGGCCGATGATGACGTGCATCTCGCGGCCGATGCCGGAGTCCGACAGCAGTTCCTGGACGTCCAGGAGCCGGCAGGGGTCCCCGTTGATCGCGTACTCCGACGAGCCCGACCGGAACATCAGCCGGCTGATCGTCACCTCGGAGTAGTCGATCGGCAGGGCGCCGTCGGTGTTGTCGATGGTGAGGATGACCTCGGCCCGGCCGAGGGGGGCGCGGTTCGCGGTCCCCGCGAAGATCACGTCCTCCATCTTGCCGCCGCGCAGGGACTTGGCCCCCTGCTCGCCCATCACCCAGGCGAGGGCGTCGACGACGTTGGACTTGCCCGACCCGTTGGGACCCACGACACACGTGATGCCGGGTTCGAACCGCAGGGTCGTCGACGAGGCGAAGGACTTGAACCCGCGCAGGGTCAGGCTCTTGAGGTACACGCGCGGACGCCCCCTCCCCCGAACCCGCTACAACCGAACCGTGGGCAGCACCTTACCGCTGGCCAGGGGGGTCACGTCCGGAATGACAAAAGGGACGCCGGTGAAGACGTCCCTGGATCTGTCAGTGCCCGCCCGGAGGTCGGGTCGAGCATGAGCCTGCGCTCAGGTGAGAGCGGGCTCGCGGTCCTTTACCGAATGCACGGTCACGCCGTCTGTAGCCGTGGCCAGCGAGTCGTTTTCTTCCTGGAGCCGAACGAGCTCGGCTTCCAGATCCCGAACACGCCGCTGCAGACGCCGCATCTCCGCGACCATCCGGGGGTCGGGACCGCCGACGTGGCCGAGTAGAGCCTTCGCCATGATTGAGGGTCCTCCACGCTGAGTAACCAGCAGAGATCACACTTCACCCTTGACTGGATGAAGCACGTATTCGACTCATCTAGAGTCGCACCGGCCGGTGAGTCGGTCAACCCGGACATCACAGACCCGTAACAACCTTGTTCCACAGAGTTTAGCAGGTTGGTCGCCGAATACCCAGCGGGCCTACATTTCCACGAAACCGGCCACGTTACCGCGCGCCTCGCTCCACCGCTCGGATACGCCCGCGACACGCCCTGGACCGCTCCCGGAACGGAGAACGGCGAGCAGTTTCTCGCAATTCTCACGCGGTCCTTCGGCGTTCACCTCGACGCGTCCGCCGCGCAGATTCGCGGCGGATCCGACAAGGCCCAGCTCAAGCGCCCGGGCCCGGGTCCACCACCGGAATCCGACACCCTGGACATCGCCGCGCACCCAGGCCGTCAGCCGGACGGGACCCTCCACAGCCTCGGATCCGGGTACCGCGTGTTCGGGGACCGCGCGCTCAGGCACCGCGGGGCCTCGGCTGGCAGCGCGGGCAGGAGAAGGACGACCGGTTCATGAAGACCTCGCGGCGGATCGGCGTCCCACATCGGCCACACGGCTCGTCGCGGCGGCCGTAGGCGTTGAGGGAACGGTCGAAGTAGCCGCTCTCCCCGTTCACGTTGACGTACAGCGCGTCGAAGGAGGTGCCGCCCGCGTCGAGCGCCGCGCCCATCACGCCGCGCGCCGCCGCCAGCAGCAGGCCCGCCTGGGGCCGGGTCAGCCGGGCGGTCGGCCGCTCCCCGTGCAGCCGCGCGTGCCAGAGCGCCTCGTCGGCGTAGATGTTCCCGACGCCGCTGATCAGCGACTGGTCGAGGAGCGCCCGCTTGACGCCCGTCCGGCGCTTCTTGAGGTTGCGGTGGAACGCCTCGTCGTCGAAGACCTCCTCGAAGGGGTCGGCGGCGATGTGGGCGATGATCGCGGGGACGGGGGCCTGCCCACCGTGCGGGTCGGGGACCAGGTCGGAGCCCATCAGGTGGCCGAACGTCCGCTGGTCGACGAAGCGCAGGTCGGGGCCGCCGTCGGTGAAGGTGAGCCGGACCCGCAGATGCTTCTGCCGCTCGGCGTCGGCCGCGCCGACGAGGAGCTGGCCGCTCATGCCGAGGTGGGCCAGGACCGCGCCCTCGCCGAACGGGATCCACAGGTACTTGCCGCGCCGGCGCGGCGCCTCCAGCGTGCGGCCGGCCAGCCGGGCGGCGAAGTCGGCGCCGCCCGCCAGGTGCCTGCGGACGGCGCGCGGGTGCTCGACCGTGACGGTGTCGACGGTCCGGCCGGTGATCCAGGTCTCCAGACCGCGCCGGACGACCTCGACCTCGGGGAGCTCGGGCATCGGCGACTACCTCCCGCCGGCCTCTTCGGCGACCGTGAGCTTGGTCTTGATCTCGGTCCAGGCTGCCTCGGCGGCCTTCTGCTCGGCCTCCTTCTTGGAGCGGCCCTCGCCCTCACCGTAGGAGGACGCGCCGACCCGCACCGAGGCCCGGAAGGTCTTCTGGTGGTCGGGGCCGCTCTCGGTGACGACGTACTCGGGGACGCCGAGCCCCTCGTCGGCGGTGAGCTCCTGGAGGGAGGTCTTCCAGTCCAGGCCGGCCCCGAGGCTGGCCGAACGCGCGATCAGCCCGTCGAACAGCCGGTGGACCAGGCCGGACGCCTCGTCGAGGCCGAGGTCGAGGTAGACCGCGCCGATCAGGGCCTCGAGCGTGTCGGCGAGGATCGAGGCCTTGTCGCGGCCGCCCGTCCCCTCCTCGCCGCGGCCGAGCCGGATGTGCGCGCCGAGGTCGAGCCCGCGGGCCACGTCGGCGAGGGCCCGCATGTTGACCACCGCGGCCCTCAGCTTGGCGAGCTGCCCCTCGGGCAGGTCGGGGTGGCCGCGGTAGAGGGTGTCGGTGACGACCAGGCCGAGCACGGAGTCTCCGAGGAACTCCAGCCTTTCGTTCGTCGGCAGGCCACCGTTCTCGTAGGCGAACGAGCGGTGGGTGAGGGCTCGTTCCAGCAGATCGGGGGTGAGCTTGAGCGCGATACGCGTCTCGAGGTCGCTGGTGGGAACGGTCATGCCATGGCTCCTAGTCTCCAGGGCCGGACGGGCCGGCGACCCGCGGGGCGGTGACCCAGAAGACGAGGTGCGCGCCGGCGCGAATGCGCCAGTCCGGCGTGCACCACGGCCTCGGGGCGTGGGGCTAACCCGTTGAGACGGCTACGGGGGCGGCCACATACCTGTGACCTCCCCCGGAACCATCAAGATCTTGCTCAGGCCGTCTCGACGACCTGACGCTTGTTGTACACACCGCAGGTCGGGCACGCGATGTGGGGCTGCTTCGGGTCGCGGCACTGCGGGCACTCGACCAGGGCCACGGCCTGCGTCTTCCACGAAGAGCGACGGTGACGGGTGTTGCTGCGGGACTTCTTCCGCTTCGGGACGGCCATGGTTCCTAGCCTTCTTCTACTCGTGTTTCGATAAGCCCCTGCAGCGCCGCCCACCGGGGGTCGGCAGCGTCGTGCGAGTGGTCGGGACCGGCGTCCGCCAGTCTCACACCGCACTCCGTGCAGAGGCCGGGACAGTCGTCCTGGCACAGGGGGGACAGCGGGAGTGCGAGCACCACCGCGTCCCTGAGCACCGGTTCAAGATCGAGGAGATCCCCGTCGAGACGGTGTTCCTCCTCGTCCGCGCCCGACCCCGAACGGGTGTCGTCGTAGACGAAGAGTTCCTGGAACTCCACCTCCATGGAGAAGTCGAGTTCGTCCAGGCAGCGTGCGCACTCGCCCTCGATGGGCAGGTCCGCCGTGCCCGAGACGAGCACGCCCTCCATCACCGACTCGAACCGCAGGTCCAGCTCAAGTTCGGCGTCCTTGGGAACGCCGACCATCTCGACGCCTAGACCCTCCGGTGCCACCACGGTGATCCGCTGTTCCTTCATCGATCCCGGACGGCGGCCGAGCGTGTGCGTATCGAGCACGAGCGGCGCTTTGGGATCGAGGCTGGACAGGGTTCCCCCAGGTTCTCCGACCAACACTACGGGTGAGGTGGTCATGGCATGGACAGATCGCCACGTCAGGCATGGCCGAACGCCAAGGATAGCCGGTTGCCGGGGGTCAACCCAACTTCACTCGTCCTTCAGCCGCTCGATGAGGCGCTGGTGGACGAGCTCGGGGACCAGTCCCGAGGCGTCTCCGCCCCACTTTACGACCTCCTTCATCAAGGAGGAGGACAAGAACGAGTAATCGGGCGCCGTCGCCATGAACAGAGTCTCCACCCCGGACATGCGGTGGTTCATCTGGGCGATCTGGAGCTCGTAGTCGTAGTCGGTGACGGCGCGCAGCCCGCGGACGATCACCGGGATGTCCTCGGACTTGCAGTAGTCGACGGTCAGGCCGCGGAAGGAGTCCACCTTCACGTTGCCGTACTCCTTCGTGACCTCGCGGATCATGTCGACCCGCTCCTCCACGGAGAAGAGACCCTTCTTCGCCAGATTGATCGACACCATCACGACCACCTCGTCGTACAGACGGGAGGCCCTGCTGATGATGTCCAGATGCCCATTGGTCACCGGGTCGAAAGAGCCCGGGCAGACGACTCGGCGCAACGTTCCATCCCTTTCACGCTTGAACGGCGCGACCGTACCAAATCGCTGAAGACGGTCTCGGCAGCGCCCTCATGATCACCGCGTCGGCCCGGCCCGTAGACCGGCCCCCGGGGGCCTCCTCCCCGTCCGCTCCCCGCCCACGGCGCCCGGCGGGCGGGGCCTCCGGCGCCGTGACCGGCGGGCCGGCGCCGTGAAGATCCGTGGAGTGACCTTGCTCACCCGGCGTTTCCCGGCACCGGGCACGCGAGAATGGACCCATGACGAGGGTGATCGCAGGAGTAGCCGGAGGCCGCCGCCTCGTGACGCCCGAGGGCAGGGACACCAGGCCCACGGCCGACCGGGCCAGGGAGGGCCTGTTCTCGACCGTCCTGTCGCTCCTGGGGCCCCTGGACGGCCTGCGCGCCGCCGACTTCTACGCCGGATCGGGGGCCGTCGGGCTGGAGGCGCTCTCGCGGGGGGCCGCCCACGCGCTGCTCGTCGAGTCGGCGCCCAGGGCCGCGAAGGCCATCCGCGAGAACATCGCCGTGCTCGCGCTGCCCGGTGCCGAGCTGGCGGCCGACCGGGCGGACCGGGTGGCGTCCCAGGAGCCGGACGAGCCCTACGACTTCGTCTACGTCGACCCGCCCTACGCCGTCCCGGCCGAGGAGGTCACGGCGCTGCTGGAGGCGCTGCGCGACAACGCCTGGCTGGCGCCGGCGGCCCTCGTCGCGGTCGAGCGGGCCACCAGGACCCGGCCGCCGTTCTCCTGGCCGGAGGGGTTCACGGCCGAGCGCGCCCGCAAGTACGGCGAGGCCACCATCCACTACGCCTCCACCCCCGGCTGACCGGGGACGCCGAAGAACGCCCGGACCGATGGCGGAGTCCGGGCGTTCTGTTTCGGGTGGTCAGGCGTCAGCGGGCTCAGGTGTTCGGCGGGTTCAGGCGAGGGCCCAGCGGACCTGGGTGCGGACTCCGGGGTCGGGGTCGGCGAGGGCCTCGGTGAGGGCCGAGAGGGCCGAGGGATGGTGGGCGGCCCACTGCTCCAGGGCGCGGACGGCCGCGCGCCGCACGTCGACCGTGGGGTCGCGCAGAGCGCGGATCAGCGGGTTCAGGGCGTCCTCCGGGGTGGCCAGGGCGAGGACGGCCGCGGTTCGCTTGCGGACCTGCCAGCTCGGGTGGGCCAGGGAGGCGATGACGCGGCCGGTGAGCGGCGTGGGCAGGCCCAGGATCTGGGCGGCGTCGAGGGCGGCGAGGCGGACGACCGGATCGTGGTCGGACAGGAGCTGGTCGAGGCCGTCGGCGGTGCCGAGTTTGGCCAGCCCGTCGGCGACGGCCACCCGGACGTCGCGCGAGGGGTCGTCGGCGGCCTCGCGGACCTGTTCCACGGCGCGCAGGGCGATCAGGGACAGGACGGCGTGGGCGCGGACCTGGGGCTCGCCGTCGGCCAGGCCCTGGGCGTACTGCTCGCGGGCCGCGGCGGCGAGGGCGGCCAGCAGGGCGGCGGCCGTGGCGCGGACCGTCGCGTCGGCGCCCTTGGCCGCGGCCAGGACGAGCGCGGCGATGCCGTCGTCGCTCACATAGGCGTCGGTGGCGCCGAGCCCTTCGGCGGCGGTGGCCCGGACGTCGGGGTCCTCGTCGGCGAGGGCCCAGGCGAGGGCGTCGCCGGTGCCGCGGGGGCCGGTCTCGGCGAGGAGGGCGACGGCCGCGCGCCGGACGCGCGGGTCGGGGTCGCGGAGGTACTCCTCGATCATGTGGAAGTCGTTCATGCCTGGTCTCCTGGCGGGTCTGGACGGGTCGGGACGCTGGGTCTACCGACGGCGACAGAGCGCGCTCGCCTGCCGTCGCAGATCGACGTGCAGGCGCTGGACCAGGAAGCTCATGGACCGATGGTCGGTCAGATTGTCGGGTAAGTCAACCGGTTTAGTATGCAATTCTCCTCCGGTCAGGTCTTCTCCAGGTACTCCGCGCGCTCCTCGCCCAGCATCTCGGCGAGTTCGGCCGCCAGCGCCGGGTGGCGTTCCAGCTCCGGATCCTCGGCGATCAGCGCCGTCGCGGCCTCCCTGGCCCTGAGGATCGTCTTCTCGTCGTGCAGGAGCGTGAGCAGCCGCAGCGACGACCTGGCCCCCGACTGCGCCGCGCCCAGCACGTCGCCCTCGCGGCGCTGCTCGAGGTCGAGCCGCGACAGCTCGAACCCGTCGGTCGTGGAGGCCACGGCGGCGAGGCGCTCGCGGGCGGGACTGTCCGGCGGGGCGTCGCTGACCAGCAGGCACAGGCCCTGGAGCCGGCCACGGCCGACCCGGCCGCGGAGCTGGTGGAGCTGCGAGACGCCGAACCGGTCGGCGTCCATGATCGTCATCACGGTGGCGTTGGGGACGTCGACGCCGACCTCGATGACGGTCGTGGCCAGCAGGACGTCCAGCTCACCCGCGGCGAACCTGCGCATCACCGAGTCCTTGTCGTCGGGGTGCATCCGCCCGTGCAGGACCCCGATCCGCAGCCCGCGCAGGAGTTCCTCCTCGAGCATCGGCTGGAGCTCCAGGACGGCCACCGGCGGCCGCCGCCCCTCCTCCGCCTCGCCGGGCGCGGCCGCGTCGTCGTCGGAGGACGCCTCACCGATCCGCGGGCACACGATGTAGGCCTGCCGCCCCTGCCCGACCTCCTCGCGGATCCGCTCCCAGGTCCGCGCGAGGTAGGCGGGCTTCTCCCCCGGCACCACGTGCGTGGCGATCGGCGACCGCCCGGCCGGAAGCTGCCCGAGCACGGAGGTCTCCAGATCCCCGAAGACGGTCATGGCCACGGTCCGCGGAATCGGCGTGGCCGTCATGACCAGGACGTGCGGCCGCCCGCCCGCGACCTTCTCCCGCAGCGCGTCACGCTGCTCGACCCCGAACCGGTGCTGCTCGTCCACGACGATGAGCCCCAGCTCGGCGAACTGCACGTGCTCCTGGATGAGCGCATGCGTCCCCACCACGATCCCCGCGCCCCCCGACGCCGCCTCCAGCAGCGCCGCCTTCTTGACCTTGACCCCCTGCGACCCGGTCAGCAACGCCACCCGGGTGGCCCTGTCGGCCCCGCCGAGCTGCCCCGCCCGCCCCAGCTCCCCCAGCATCCCCACGATCGACCGGTAGTGCTGCTGCGCCAGCACCTCCGTGGGCGCCAGCAACGCCGCCTGCCCCCCACCGTCCACCACCTGCAACATCGCCCGCAAAGCGACGATTGTCTTCCCGGCGCCGACGTCGCCCTGGAGGAGGCGGTGCATGGGGTGGGAGAGGGAGAGGGCCTGGGAGATCTCGTGGCCGACCTGGAGCTGGCCTTCGGTGAGGGTGAAGGGGAGGGCGGCGTCGAAGGCGGTCAGGAGGCCTTCGGGGCGGCGGGGGCGGGGGGTGGCGGGGAGGGCCTCGGCGGCGCGGCGGCGCTGGGCGAGGGCGAGCTGGACGAGGAAGGCCTCGTCCCACTTGAGACGGCGGCGGGCCGGGGCGAGGTCCTCGGTGTCGTCGGGGCGGTGGATCTTCTCCAGTGCCTCGGCGAGGGGGATGACGCGGTAGCGGGCCCGGAGCTCGGGGGTGAGGGGATCGGGGAGGCCGGGCAGCATGTCGAGGAGGGTGCCGACGGCCTTCTTGATCTGCCAGGACTGGAGTTCCTTGGTCGCCGGGTAGATCGGCAGCGGGCGGCGGGCGAACTCCTCGGCCGTCTCGGTGGTGCTGCCCGTCGGGATGACCTCGAAGTCCGGATGGGTGAGCTGGATCTTCAGCCCCGCGGCCGAGCGGTAGAAGGAGACCTTGCCCGCGACCATCGCGAGGGTGCCGGGATGGAGCTCCCGGTTGGGCCGCGACGCCCCCGGACGCCCGAAAAAGGTCAGGGAGACGCGCTGCCCGTTCGCGTCCTTAACCACCACTTCGAGCAGATACCCGGGCCGCTTGGCGAGCTCGCGGCCGGTCTTCTTCTCGACCTCGGCCATGAGGGTCACGTGCTCGCCCTCGGCCACCGAGGCGAGATCGGTCAGCTCGCCGTGCCTGACATAGCGCCGCGGGTAGTGCCGCAGCAGATCGCCGACGGTCCGGACGTCGAGGCGTTCGTCCAGCACCTTGGCCGTCTTGGGACCCAAGACCTTCCGCAAGTCTCCGCCGAGTTCGAGCACGAACCCATTGAAGCCGATGACAAGGACACTCGTTGACGATCACACTGATCGGGGGCACGACGGAGACGGCAAGGTAAAGATCTTGTCTCCCGACTTGCCTATTCAGGTAAAAACAGGGCACGCTCCACTAAGTGTCCTAAATCACCCACAAAGAAGTGGAGATTTACCCCATGGTCACCATGACTGCGGCGGAATGCCTGCGGGAACTGGCCGACAGGCTGAAACAGCACGGGCTCTGCGCCCGGCTCGACCAGCCCATCGGACGCCCCCCGACCCTGCACGTGAGCAACCCCTCGGCTCCCGGGCTCGAAGAGAACATCCGGCTGGAGGACGGCGCCCTCTGGTGGTCATGGGGCGACCCCGTGGCCTCCACCACCGAGATCGACGCCGCCACCGACAGCATCCGCCGGGTCCTCGGCGCTCACTCCACGCCGAGCAGGATCGGATAGAGCACCTGGCCGCCGTCATAGACGGTGAGCTCCACATCAGGACGCTGCGCCCGCAGTTCCCCTTCGACCTCAGCGACGAGGCCGGACGGCACCCCCACCCCGGTGACCAGCGTCACCAGCTCGCCGCCACCGGAGAGCATGCGGGCCAGCACCTGACGGGTGACCTCGCTCATCTGTGAACCGATCATCACGACGTCGCCCTCGATCAGCCCGAGGACGTCGCCGGGCTGGCAGATGCCGGCGCTGGTCATCGCCTCCTCGGTCGCGATGACCAGGCTGCCGAACCGGGTCGCCCGCGCGGTGCCCGCCATCGCGATCACGTCGTCGTGGAACCGGCGCAGCGGATCATGGACGGCCAGCGCCGCCAGCCCCTGCACCGACGCCCTGGTCGGGATCACCGCGATCCGCACCCCGCTGTCGCGGGCCCTGGCCGCCGCGGCCTCCACCAGCGCCAGCACCTCGGGCTCGTTCGGCAGGACGGCGACCTCGTCTCCCGCCAGCAGGATCGCCTCCACCAGCACCGCCAGGGGCGGCATCCCCCCGGACCTCCTGCGCACGACGGTCGCGCCCGCCCCCTCGAACAGCGCCGCGAGCCCGTCCGCCGCGGTGACGGCCACCACTCCCCTGCCCGTGCAGGGCGGCTGCGGCGTGTTCGCCACGGCCAGGTAGGTCACCCTGATCCGGTAGGCCCGGCCCGCGACCAGCCCCGCCTCGATGGCGGCCCCCGCGTCGTCGACGTGCACATGGACGTTCCACAGGCCGTCGCCGCCGACGATCACGAGAGAGTCGCCCAGGGCGTCCAGGGCGCGGCGCAGCTCGGGGATGCTCCCGTCGTCGGTCTCCAGCAGGAACATGACCTCGTAGCCGTGGTCCTTGTGCTGCTCGGGCCGCGGAAGCCGGGTGACGGCCCCGGTCTCCGCCCGGGACGGCACGTCGTAGTGCTCGGGGAACTCCTCGGTGACGACCGCGCACAGGGCGTCCAGGAGGACGCACAGGCCCGCGGCGCCCGCGTCCACGACACCGCTGCGGGACAGCAGGTCCATCTGCTCGGGGGTCTTCCTGAGCGCCAGCCGGGCCCCGCGGGCGGCGGTCCTGGCCACGGCGCCGAGCGAATCGCCCGTCGCCGCCTCCGACGCCGCCGACAGGACCGTGAGGATCGTCCCCTCGACCGGATGCGCCACCGCGGCCCTGGCCAGCTCGGCGGCGTAGGCAAGGGCGTCCTCCAGGACGTTCCCGTCGGCCCGTTCGCCGCCCATCATCTCCGCCAGCGCCCGGAGGACCTGGCTGACGATCACCCCGGAGTTCCCGCGGGCCCCGAGCAGCGCCCCCTGGGCCAGGGCCTGCCACACCTCGCGGGCCACCGCCCCGGCCGGCAGCTCCTCGACGCGCTCGGCCGCGGCCAGCACGGTGAGGTGCAGGTTCGTCCCGGTGTCGCCGTCGGGCACGGGGAAGACGTTCAGGACGTCGATCTCCCGCCGGTTGTCGCCCAGCGCGTCCGCGGCGGCCCGTACCCAGCGCCGCACGGCCGCCGCGTCCAGTTCGTCCAGCACAGCGCCTCCCTCACACCCCGATGAGAGTATGGTGGACGCAGGCTCACGCCCGCTCCGAGCGACCCTTCCCCAGCTTGATTCGCCTACCCCCACCGGGTCGGCTACCCTGTTCGGAGCGTCCCCCTTCCGCGGGGACTTTTTCCATGTGAAGCGCCCCGTCGGGCGTCTTCAGTTCCCGATCTTTGTTTGGAGTTACCGTGGCTGCCAACTGCGAAGTGTGCGGCAAGGGTCCCGGCTTCGGTATGAGCGTGTCCCACTCGCACCGTCGCACCCCGCGCCGTTGGAACCCGAACATCCAGCGCGTGCGCGCCGTCATCAGCGGCACCACGAAGCGCGTCAACGTCTGCACCTCCTGCCTCAAGGCCGGAAAGATCACGCGCCCCCTGGCCCGCTAGATCTCAGACACACCGGAACCCGGGCGCCCCTCCACACGGGGGCCCGGGTTCCGTCGTTCTCTCCATGGATTCGCGTGAGGCGGGTGGGATTCGAACCCACTCAGCGATGCACCCGGTTTACAGCCGGGCCCGGCTCTCCCGCTCCGGCGCCGCCTCGCAGTGCCCCCAGCGGGATTCGAACCCGCGACCTCCGCCTCCTCAAGGCGACGCCTCTACCGGTTGGGCTATGAGGGCTCAGTGCGGCCCATGGGATTCGAACCCATAGCGTCCCCGTCCTGAACGGGGTCCCTCTGCCTGTTGGGGTAGGGCCGCGTGGAAGTGGGGCGTCACGCGGCCTGAGGCTCCTCAGTGAGAGGAGCGGGCCGCGGACGCCTGGGGCAGTCGCTGGAGGGTGCGCATGAGAGGAGCGTGCCAGCCCCGGCCGTCCACGGGCAACAGGATTATCGGCGGGTCCGCCAGGCGTGGTCGACCGGGCCGATGCCGGCGCCCAGGGGGAAGCCCGCGGCGATGGCGCCGGTGACGTACTCCTTCGAGGCCGCGACGGCCTCGGGCAGGGCCAGGCCGAGGGCCAGGTGGGAGGCGATCGCGGAGGCCAGGGTGCAGCCGGTGCCGTGGGTGTGCCGGTTGTCGTGGCGCTCGGCGGTGAAGGTGAAGGTGTCGGTGCCGTCGTAGAGCAGATCGACGGGGCGGTCGGGCAGATGGCCGCCCTTGATGAGCACCCACTGGGGCCCGAAGGCCTTGACGGCCTCCGCCGCGCGCGGAAGATCGGCCTCGGACTCGACCCGCACCCCGGTGAGGAGCTCGACCTCCCACAGGTTCGGCGTGACGAGCGAGGCCACGGGCAGCAGCTTGTGCCGGACCGCGTCGACGGCGTCACGGGCCAGGAGGGCGTCGCCGTGCTTGGACACCCCGACCGGATCGACGACCACCGGGATGCCACGGCCGGCCAGCTTCGCCGCCACGGTCTCGACGAGCACCGAGGACGCGAGCATCCCGGTCTTGATCGCCTGGGCGCCGATGTCGTCCAGAACGGAGTCGAGCTGGGCCTCGACGGCCTCCGGCGGCAGCTCCCAGTACCCCTGGACCCCCAGCGAGTTCTGGGCCGTCACCGCGCAGATCACGCTCATCCCGTGGACCCCGAGCGCGAGCATGGTCTTCAGGTCGGCCTGGATCCCCGCCCCTCCCCCGGAGTCGGAGCCGGCGACGGTCAGAACCCGAGGGGGAGCAGCAGCCATGCCCCCAGCCTAGGGTCTGTTTCAGCCGCAGGCCGATCCGTTGATCCTGCAGAAGGTGGGCTTGGACCAGGCGCCGCGGGCGGTGAAGCGTATGACGACGCGTTTTCCAGGGGCGATGGCGGTTCCGCCGACGAAGTAGACGTCGCCGCCCTTGCGGCCCGCGGTCCTCAGGGTGGCGCCCCGGGCTCCGGTGACGACGGCGTTGGGGATCCGGAAGCGCAGCTTCCAGGCGGCCAGGGGCTTGGTCCCGGTGTTGGCGACGACGACGCTGCCGGTGAAGCCGCCCGCGACGGCCGCCGACGGGCGGAAGGTCCACCTGCCCACCCGCACGACCCGGGTCACGGCCTTGGCGGAGGGCCGCTCGGGCGCCGTGGCCTCGGCGGCGGACGGGCAGCCCACGCAGCCCGAGTCGCCGGGGCTGTTGGAGAAGTTCAGCGAGATCTGCTGGGTGCTGAAAGCCGCCGCGACGACGCCCACCGCGGCCATGCCGGCGAGGACCGGCATCAGCGGCGTCCTGCCGATCCAGGCCATTCTCCGGGCTCTCGCCGCCTGCGCGGGAACGACCGCGGTTCCGGCCGGATCTGTCTCCGATTCGAGCCAGTCCACGCCACCGTCGAGCTTGTTGTGTCGTCCCATCCCATCCTCTTCGTCCCAGGGATGTATACCAAAACGACACCAAGACTGCCTACCGGACTAGCAAGACAAGCAGGAATCACACCCCGAAGTGGTCCCATCCGCCGCGTCCCGGAACGTTCCCATCGACGGTCACGCCCGCTCCGCGCGTCACACGGCCGACCACGCGCCACTCCGCCGGAAGGGCGGCCTCCGCCGGGAAGGTCCCCGCGAAGGCGTGGTCCTCTCCCCCGGTCAGCAGGTCCTCCGCGGTCACCCCGCCGGCCGCGGGCAGAGCCGAGGCCGCCAGCTCGATCGCCACGCCCGAGGCCCGGCAGATGTGCCCGAGGTCCTGGACGAGCCCGTCGCTGACGTCGAGGAGGGCGGTCGCGCCGAGCGTCCTGGCCTCCTCCCCCGCGGTATAGGGCGGAGCGGGCCGCCGGTGCGCGGCCACCAGGGCGCGCTCCCGTTCCGGCAGGCCGCCGATCCACTCCTCGAACGCCCCGGCCTCCCCCGCGCCCACGGGGGCCGCCAGCAGCAGCCTCAGCCCCGCCGCCGAGCGGCCCAGGCCGCCCCGCACGGCCACGACGTCACCCGGCCGCGCCCCCGACCGGGTCAGCGGCGCCCGCCCGCCGAGATCGCCCAGCGCGGTGACGGCCACCGTGATCGTCTCGGCCGACACGGTGTCGCCGCCGACGATCGAGGCCCCCACCACGGCGCACTCGTCGCGCAGCCCGTCACCCAGCGCCTCGGCCCAGGCCACGTCGAGGCGGCCCGGCAGCCCCACGCCGATCAGCAGGGCCGTCGGGCGGGCGCCCATGGCGACCACGTCGGCGAGGTTCTGCGCCGCCGCCTTCCTGCCGATGTCGTAGGCGCCGGACCAGTCCGTCCGGAAGTGACGCCCCTCGACCAGAAGATCCATGGTCGCCACGGACCTGCCGTCGGGATGGGCGAGCACCGCGGCGTCGTCGCCCGGCCCCAGCAGCACCTCGGGCCCCTGCGGGAACCGCGCGACGATCCGCGAGATCAAACCGAACTCCCCGACTTCGCCGATGTCGATGACGACCCCTCTCTCTCGTTCCGGGCAATCCACGGTACGGTGATTGATCGGACGGCTGTTCCCCCACCCCAACCTGGGGAGATGCAATGGTGCAGGCCTACATACTGATCCAGACCGAGGTCGGCAAGGCGGCCGACGTCGCCCAGACGATCGACAAGATCCCTGGCGTGACGCAGGCCGACGACGTCACCGGTCCCTATGACGTGATCGTCAAAGCGGAAGCCCCGAACATGGACGACCTGGGCAGACTCGTCGTCGCCAGGATCCAGGTCGTCACCGGGATCACCCGCACTCTGACGTGCCCTATCGTGCATCTGTGATCCGAGAAGCCGCAGCCCTGGCCGCCTTCGCCCTCCTGGCGTCGGGGTGTTCCGGCGGTGCCGTGAAGGTGCCCGCCCCGTCCCCTCAGGCGGAGGCCGCCTCGCTCTGCGACGGCCTGAAGCTGCCCTCCTCCGTGGACGGCCAGAAGCGGCGCGACACCGATCCGGCGTCGCCCTACGTCGCCGCCTGGGGGTCGCCCGCGATCGCGCTGCGCTGCGGGGTCCCCCGCCCCTCCGGTTCCGACGGCCTCATCGGCCAGGTCGTCGAGATCAACGGCCTCCAGTGGATGCCCGAGGAGGGCGACCGCCCCGCCACCTGGACCCTCGTCGGCCGCAAGGCCTATGTCGAGATCACCATCCCCGGCAAGTACACCCCCGAGGGCCGTCCCGCGGGCGACGTCCTCACCGAGTTCACGGCCCCCCTGAGCACCCTCCCCGTCCTCCCCGGCAAGGCCTTCTGAGTCAGGCGGCGGGCATCAGCAGGGGTCCCGTCACCTGGAAGCGCTCGACGCCCCGCTTGGTCAGGTTGACGCGGACGTCGATCCAGCCGTCGAGGGTGCGGCAGCCCTGGAGCGGGTCGCCCGCGAAGTGCAGGTCGCCGACCGAGAGCTTGGCCCCGCGCACCTGGACGGGCAGCACGATCCGGGATCCGGCCGTCAGCCTGACCTCGGCGCAGGAGCCGATGTCGTCGCGCGCGGAGGAGCGCACGGCCCGCGCCGCGACCGGCTGGTAGGCGGCCAGTCCCGGCCGCACCCGGCCGAGAAGCGAGCCGTCGAGCTCTCCCGGCGAGGGCAGGTCCTCGTCGCCCGGCGCGCACCCGATGACGCCGGGATGGGAGTCTCCGCTGGGGCCGCCGTCGAGGCGGCCGATGGCCAGGACGTCCACGACGATGAGGTCGCCCGGCTCCGCGCCGACGACCGCGAGGGGCCCGCACAGCAGCGCGTCCCTCCCCCACGTCCCCTGGCACTCCATCCGCACCGAACCACCCGAGATCACCTCGGCGACGGCGGGGATCTCGGGGTGCCAGCGGGTGTGTCCGGGCACGGTCTGCGCACTGCGGTACGGCAGTGCCGGCGACAGGACCACGGCTGCTCCTTTCAGGCTCACGGCAGAAGAAAGTAACTTGCTAGATAGTGCCGCGTGGCCTGTTTCGGACCGATTTCATAACGCTTAAGCGCCGGTAATTCCTGACCGGCCGAGCAACGGCGGAGGCGGCCGCGCCCGTCAAGAGTCCATGCGACGTTCCACCCTCCTGATCGGCCCGCTCGTCCTGGGCCTCGCCGCCGCCTGCACCTCCGCCCCGGCCGAGAAGCCCCCGGTCGTGGTCGACGCCCCGCCCATGCGCCTGGTCTCCTACAGCGACTGCGACGCCCTCCTCGACGATCTGCGCGCCTCGGCCGTCAAACGCGTCGGGCCCTTCGGCTTCGACAGCCCCTACCGCGCCCTCGACGACGTCAGGCTGGGCGCCGGACAGGCCCCCTCCGCGGCGAAGGCCGCCGCCCCCGAGTCGTCCGGGACCAACGTCCACGAGGCCGGCGCCGACGAGCCCGACCTGGTCAAGAACGACGGCAACCGGATCGTCATGGTCACCGGCCGAGATCTGAAGATCATCGACACGGCGACCCGGCGGGTCACCAGGACCGTGCGCCTGGCAGAGGAGTACGCGAACGTCTCCGGGCTGCTGATGAGCGGGGACCGGGTCCTCGTGTTCGTCCAGGGATTCGACGGGCGCGTGTTCAAGGAGAAGCTCAAGCCCGGCTTCGCCCCGCCCTCGTACATGGGCCTGCGCATCCTCCAGATCGACCTCCTGACCGGGAAGACCCTCGGCGAGATCACCGCCAAGGGCGACTTCGTCGACGCCCGGCAGAGCGGCTCGGTGGCCAGGGTCGTGGTCCGCACCCGGCCGGACATCGCCTTCCGGCCGCGCGACTGGAACGGCAAGGGACCCTACGAGAAGTGGGCCAAGCCCGCCGTCGAGGCCAACCGGGAGGTCGTCCGGAACGCCGGGATCGAGGCCTTCCAGCCGACGTTCGAGGTCGGCGGCCGGAAGGTCGTGACGCCCTGCGAGCAGATCAGCCGCCCGGCCGGCAGCGACGACATCTCGATGGTCTCGGTGCTGACCGTCGATCTCGCCCAGGACCTCGGCGACGGCGCTCCGGTCTCGGTCGTGGCCGACGGCGACACCGTCTACGGGACGGGCGCGAGCCTCTACATCGCCGCCACCCCCTGGGCCCCGGGGCCGCAGCCGTGGGAGGGCCGCTTCCGTGACTGGCGTCCCAGCCGGACCGTGACCCAGGTCCACAAGTTCACGCTGACGGGGGCGGACCGTCCCGCCTACGTCGCCTCGGGCGAGGTCAAAGGCGGTCTGCTCAACCAGTACTCCCTCTCGGAGCACCAGGGGAACCTGCGGGTCGCGACGTCGATCGACACCCCGCGCCAGGAGAACTCCGTCACCGTCCTGGCCCCGCGGGGCCGCACCCTGAAGAGGATCGGCGGCATCGACCACCTCGGCAAGGACGAGCGCATCTACGGCGTCCGCTTCCTCGGCGACAAGGGCTACGTCGTGACCTTCCGGCAGATGGACCCGCTGTACGCCATCGACCTGGCCGATCCCGCGAAGCCCGTCGCCCTCGGCGAGCTGAAGATCACCGGTTACTCGGCCTACCTGCACCCGACCGCCGACGGCCGTCTCATCGGCGTCGGCGTCGAGGCCGACGCCAAGGGCGCCCCGCAGGGCGCCCAGGTCTCGCTGTTCGACGTCACCGGGCCGAAGCTCCTCGACCGGCTCGTCTTCCCCCGCATGTGGGGCCCGGCCGCCGAGTACGACCCGCACGCCTTCCTCTACTGGCCGAAGACCGGTCTCACCGTGGTGCCCGTCCAGGACAGGGAGGGAGCGGGCAGCGCCCTCGTCCTGACCGTCTCCGGCGACACCGTCAAGCGGGTCGGGACGATCCGGCACCCCGGCAGGGCCTACGAGAACACGCTCCAGCGGGCCGTCCTCATCGGCGACGCCCTGTGGACGGTCTCCCCGAAGGGCGTCCAGGTCAACGACGCGGCGACCCTGCGGAAGCTCGCCTGGATCGGGCTCTAGCGGAGGCCGAGAGGGCGGGCGAGGGCCGTCTGGATGAGGCGGTCGACCAGCTCTCCGTAGGGGACGCCGGTCGCCGCCCACATCTGCGGGAACGCCGAGGTCGGGGTGAAGCCCGGCATCGTGTTGATCTCGTTGAGGATCAGGCGCCGGTCCGGGGTGACGAAGAAGTCGACCCGGGCCAGGCCCTCGCAGTCCAGCGTCTCGAAGGCGCGGATCGCGGTGGCCCGCAGGTCGTCCACGACGTCCTGCGGCAGCCGCGCCGGGATCTCCAGCCGCGAGGTGCCGTCGAGGTACTTGGTCTCGAAGTCGTAGAAGTCGTGCTCGCCGAGCATGACGATCTCGGCGGGGACGCTGGCCTCGGTCGGCCCGTCCGCGACGCCCTGGAGCACGCCGCACTCCACCTCGACGCCCTCGACGCCCGCCTCGACGATCACCTTCGGGTCGTGGGTGCGGGCCTCCTCGATGGCGGCCGCCAGGTCCTCGTCGCGGGTTACCTTGGTGATCCCCATGCTGGATCCGGCGCGGGCCGGCTTCACGAACACCGGGCGGCCGAGCTGCTTGACCTCGTCGAGCTTCCGGTCGCGCTCGAGCCGCCACTCACGATCGGTGATCATCACGTAGGGGCCGACCGGAAGCCCGCAGGCCTGCCAGATCAGCTTCATGTAGCCCTTGTCCATGCTCGCCGCGCTGGCCAGCACGCCCGCCCCGACATAACGGACTCCGGCGAGCTCCAGCAGGCCCTGGATGGTGCCGTCCTCGCCGTAGGGGCCGTGCAGCAGCGGCAGCACCACGTCGACGCCGCCGAGCGCGCGGGGCACCTCACCCGGCTCGACGACCATGAGGCCGGGAGCGTCCGGGTCGAAGGGCAGGGCCAGGGCGCTGCCGGTCCCGTCGACCTCGGGCAGCCTTCCGTCGGAGATCGCCAGCCGGGCGTCCGCGGGGGGCAGCACCCACCGGCCGTCCCGGGCGATCCCGATCGGCAGCACCTCGTAGCGCGACGCGTCGATGGCGGCCATGACGCTGCCCGCGGTGACGCAGGAGATGGCGTGCTCTGAGCTGCGGCCGCCGAACACCACGGCAACCCTGATCTTCTTCTGGGTGATCTCCTCGGACATGATGGATGACCCTACCGGTCACGCGCCGATCGGCGCCTCCGCGCGGCGCGCGGTCACCCTGGCGACGACGTCGAGGGCGTCGGTGGCGTCGGCGATGAGGTCGGCCGCGTCCTCGAGGCCGATCGAGAACCGCACGGCGCCCGGGTCGATCCCGGCTCTGAGCAGGGCGGCGTCGTCGCGGCCCGCGTGCGAGGTCGTCCCCACGTGGCCGACGCTGGTGTGCGTGCCGCCCAGTGAGGTCGCCGAGCGGGCGAGCCGGAGGGCGTCGGCGAAGGCGAGCCCCGCGTCACGGCCCCCGTGCGGCGTGACGGTCACGACGGCCCCGAACCTCGTGCCCTCCGGCCCCTCGTCGAACAGCCGCCGGGCCAGCCGGTGCCCCGGATGCCCGGTCAACCCCGGGTAGTCGACCGCCTTGACGGCCGGATGCTTGGCGATCGCCGCCGCGAACTGCGACGCCGAGTCGCACTGCCGCCGCACCCGCAGTGGCAGGGTCTCCAGGCCCCGGCGCAGCAGGAACGCCTCGTCGGGGGCGAGCTGGCCGCCCGTCATGATCCGTACCCGGCGGATCTTCTCGACCAGCTCGCGCCGCCCGCAGACCACGCCCCCGGTGGCGTCCCCGTGCCCGCCGAAGTACTTGGTCGCCGAGTGCACCACCAGGTCCACGTGGTATTCCAGCGGCCGGCACAGGACCGGTGTCGCGACGGTCGAGTCGACCGCCAGCAGCGCCCCGCGCGCGTGGGCCAGGTTCGCCAGCGCCGGCAGGTCGGCCACCGACATCGTCGGCGTCGACAACGTCTCGGCCCAGACCACGCGGGTCGTCGGCCGGATCGCCGCCCGCACCTGCTCGAGATCCGTCATGTCGACGAAATCGGCCGCGACCCCGAAGCGGCCGAAGATCTCCTGGAGCAGGTCGAAGGTGCCCCCGTACAGGGCGAGCGGCGCCACGACGTGCGCCCCCGCCTTGGTGAAGGCGAGGAAGACCGCGCTGACCGCCGCCATGCCCGAGGCGAAGGCCTGGGCCGCGACGTCGGCGACCGTGGCGCCCTCCAGCGCCGCGACGGCCTGCGCGAACGCGTCGGCGGTCGGGTTGTCGACCCGCGAGTACAGGTAGCCGCCGCCCTGGTGCACCAGGTCGGCGTGCTCCTGCGCGCCCGCGAACGCGAAACCGCTCGTCCGCCAGACCGGCGGCGCCGTGGGCGTCTGGGCGGGAACCGGCGGCGCGGGCAGATGCACGGCGCGCGTGTTCTCACCCTTGAATCTTCTACGCATCGTCACCATGAGACCACAGAGCGCAGTCTGACGCAGGACGTTCGGGTGACTCCGCCCCGAGCGGCCGCCGTGCTCAGACGCCGTAGCGCTCCGGCTTCGGCGATCGCGTCATGAGCTTGAGGTAGGCCTCCTGGATCGGGACGCCGTGGTGCATGACGGCCGCCACGACCTCGGTGATCGGCATCTCGACAAGGTGCTTGCGGGCCAGCGCCAGCACCGCCTCGGACGACTTGACGCCCTCCGCGGTCTGCTTGGTCACCGCGATGACCTCCTCCAGCGACATGCCGCGCCCGAGGTTCTCCCCGAACGTGCGGTTCCGCGACAGCGGCGAGGTGCAGGTGGCGGCCAGGTCACCGAGGCCCGCGAGCCCGGCGAAGGTCGGCTCCTCCGCGCCGAGCGCCACGCCCAGCCGGATGATCTCGGCGAGGCCGCGGGTGAGCAGCAGCGCCCGGGTGCTGTCGCCGAAGCCGAGCCCGGTCGCGATCCCCACGCACAGCGCGATGACGTTCTTGACCGCACCGCCCAGCTCGCAGCCCACGACGTCGGTCGAGGTGTAGACGCGGAAGTAGGGCGTCATGAAGATCTCTTGCAGCCTGAGCGCGGTCTCCTCGTCGGAGCAGGCGGCCACCGAGGCCCCCGGCTCGCCACGGGCGATCTCGACCGCGAAGTTCGGGCCGCCCAGCAGCCCGATCCGCTCGGGGCCCGCCCCGGTGACCTCGGCGATCACCTCGGTCATGCGCAGGCCCGTCCCCATCTCGATGCCCTTCATGAGCGAGACGAAGACGGCGCCGTCGGGGAAGAGCGGCAGCCAGCCGGCGAGGTTCTCGCGGAGCGTCTGGGAGGGCACGGCCAGGCAGACGAAGTCGGCGCCGGCGAGCGCCTCGGCCGGGTCGGTGGTCGCCCGCAGCCCCTCGGGCAGCGCGATGCCGGGCAGGTACTCCTCGTTGAGGTGCCGGGAGTTGATCTCCTCGACGACCTCGGGCCTGCGCCCCCACAGGACGACCTTGTTCCCGGCGTCCGCGACGACCTTGGCCATCGCGGTGCCGAAGGAACCCGCGCCCATCACCGCTACTACTCGCGTCACGACTGTTTGCGCTCCTCAACGGCCGTCTTCTGAGGGTCGTAGATCTCCTTGGGGGGAGTCTGTCCGCGCAGCTCTCCGAGCAGCGCCGAGATCGACCGCATGATGGCTTCCGTAGCCGCCCTGAGAGTATCCGCGTCCGGCTCCGGGCCGGAATGGGCGGTCAGGTCGACCGGATCTCCGGCCGCGATGTTCATCACCTTGCGCGGGAACAGGTTCACTTTCGAGCTGCCGTAACGCAGCAGCTCCTGCGCACCCCAGTTCGCCACCGGGATGACGGGAGCGCCGGTCTCGAGGGCCAGCCTGGCCACGCCCGTTTTGGCAACCATCGGCCAAAGTTCCGGATCGCGGGTGCAGGTGCCCTCCGGATAGAAGATCACGCACTGCCCCGCGTCGAGCGCCTCCCTGGCCCCGTCGAACGCCCTGGAGGCGTCCGAGGAGCCGCGCAGGACGGGGATCTCCCCGACCCAGCCGACGATCCTGCCCAGCACGGGGATGCGGAAGACCGCCTCCTTGGCCAGGAACACCGGGTACCGGTCGGCCTTGTAGACGTAGTGGGCGATCGCGAACGGATCAACCTCGGAGATGTGGTTGCAGGCCAGGATCACCCCGCCGGTGCGGGGAATCTTCTCCTGGCCCCGCCAGTTCCGCCGGAGCAGCAGGAACAGCGGGGGACGCAGCAGTCCGATCGTGAAGAGGCGCCAGCCTCTCGAGTAACGGTAAGCCATCAGCGGTCGACCATGTCTGACGTTCTTCCTGGTGGGCGCGGGCCGGGGGTGATACCCAGTGTCGTCGCTCCGAGCACCTATTGTCGATTTCGCTATGGCAACTAACCCCTGGTCCCTGATCGTTCCGGTCAAGCTGCTGGCCCTGGCCAAGTCCCGGATCGCAGACGCCGCAGGGCCGCACCGGCAGGCGCTCGCCCTCGCGGTGGCCGCCGACACCGTCGCCGCGGCCCTGTCCTGCCCGCTGGTCGGAGCGGTCGTCGTGGTGACCGACGACGCCCTCGCGGCGGCCGAACTGGCCGCCGCCGGGGCCCGGATCGTGCCCGACGAGCCCGACCGGGGACTCAACCCCGCGCTGGTCCACGGGGCGGGCCGGGCCAGGCTGGACGGCCCCGTGCCGGTGGGGGCGCTCTCGGCCGACCTGCCCGCCCTGCGCCCCGCCGAGCTCACCCGGGCCCTCACGGCCGCCGCCGACCACGAGAACGCCTTCGTGCCCGACCTCGCCGGCACCGGCACGACGCTCTACACGGCCTCGGCGGGGGTCGTCTTCGCCCCGGCGTTCGGGAACGGCTCGCGCGACCGCCACGTGGCGCTGGGCGTCAAGGAGATCGACCTGCCGGACATCCCCTCGGTCCGCCGCGACGTCGACACGGCCGACGATCTCCGCGAGGCCCTGGCGCTCGGTCTCGGCCCCCGCACCGAGCGGGTGGCCCGGCTGATCCTCGGCCGGGGACGTCCGCAGTAGGCTGCGGTCATGCAGGGAACGGTCAAGGACTACGACGCGGCCACACGGAGCGGGAGCGTGCTCCTCGACGACGGCACCCCGGTCCCGTTCGGCACCGAGGCCTTCGACGCGGGCGGGCTGCGGATGCTCCGCTTCGGCCAGCGGGTGAACATCGCCTACGACGGGGAGTCGATCACCGCGATCACCCTGTCGACGCTGCCGCTGCCCTGAGGAGAAGCGAGCCCGAGCGGAAAAGCGAGAACGCCCGCCTCCGAGGAGACGGGCGTTCACGTAGACGCCTACTTGCCGGCGACCAGGTTCTTGAAGTCGGCCCCGGCCTTGAACTTAGGCACAGAGGTCGCGGCGACCTGGATCGTCTTCCCGGTAGCAGGGTTCCGGGCCGTGCGGGCGGGACGGTCCGCCTTCTCGAAAGAGCCGAAGCCGGTGATGGCCACCTTCTCGCCCTTCGCCACCGTGCTCTGGATCGTGTCGAGAATCGCGTCGACCGCCTCAGCAGCGTCCTTCTTGCTGCCGCTCAGGCGCTCGGCAATCGCATCGACGAGCTCACGCTTGTTCATTTGGGTTACTCCTCCGGTTCCCCCGTTGCGCCCCTGAAACTAGGGGCGCGAGGGCACCGACACAATCACCTCTCCGCGAGTTTTCCCATGTCATGGCTGTTAGATGGAGGGATTTGACGGGATCGGGGGGAAATGTCGTCAGACCGGATCGGCGCCCTTGTCGAGCTCGTCGAGGAAAACGGCCAGCCGGCGGGCCGCCAGCTCGTGGTCGCGCTTGGCCAGATCGGTGATCGCCAGCAGATGCCGGTGCAGCCGCTGGCGCATCTCGACCGGGAAGGGCGCGATGCGCTGATGGGCCGTCCTGAGCCGCTGGGCGAGCAGAGTCAGCCCCGGATCTTCCCACTGCGGCTCGTTGGTCATCCGCACATTCTCTCAGCCCGGCCTCCGGCACCCCGCCGCCGCCCCTGGAGCGCGCGAGGGCCGGAACCGCCGCGGCGGTTCCGGCCCCGGTGTCAGGCCGAGCGGTGTCAGGCCGAGCGGTGCCGGGCGGCCCGGCTCGGCGGCCGGTGGGCGCCGATGCCGGTCAGGGAGCGCACGGACAGTTCCTCGTAGTTCTCCTGGACGGGCCTCTCCTTGCCCAGCAGGGTCCCGGCGACGGCGCAGGCGAAGCCGAACGGGATGGAGACGATGCCGGGGTTCTCCAGCGGGAACCAGTGGAAGTCGATCCCCGCGGGGAACAGCGAGAGGCTCTTGCCCGTCACCGGGTCGACCTTGCCCGACACGACCGGCGAGAAGACGACCAGGACGAACGAGCCGAACAGCCCGCCGTAGATCCCGGCGACCGCGCCCGTGGTGGTGAAGCGCCGCCAGAACAGCGACAGGGTGATCGCGGGCAGGTTGGCCGAGGCCGCCATCGCGAACGCCAGCGCCACGAGGAACGCCACGTTCAGGTTGCGGGCCACCACCGCGAGGATGATCGCGAAGGTGCCGATCAGGACCGCGGCGAACCGCGCGAACCCGACCTCCTGCGACTCCCGGGGGCGTCCCAGCATGAGGACGTGGCCGAAGAAGTCGTGCGCGAGCGAGGTCGAGGAGGCCAGGACCAGGCCCGAGACCACCGCGAGGATCGTCGCGAAGGCGACCGCGCCGACGAAGGCCAGCAGGATGTCGCCGCCGACCGAGCCGCCGAGGTGGCGGCCGAGCTCGTAGGCGAGCTGGAGGGCCGCGGTGTTGCCACCGGGGTCCTGCTCGGAGATGGCCTTGTGGCCGACCAGGGCGGCGGCGCCGAACCCGAGGGCGAGCGTCATCAGGTAGAACGCGCCGACCAGGCCGATCGCCCAGTTGACCGACGTGCGGGCGGCCCTGGCGTCGGGGACGGTGAAGAACCGGCTGACGATGTGCGGCAGGCCCGCCGTGCCCAGCACGAGCGCGAGGGCCAGCGACATGAAGTCGAGCTTGTTGACGACGGTCTGCCAGGTGTCGCCCGCGACGTCCTTGCCGTACTTCCCGCCGGGTTCGAGGAAGCCCGCCGGTTTCGCGCTGGCCTCGGCGGCGTCGCCGAGCATGTGGCTGACGTTGAAGCCGAACCGGCTGAGCACGAGCACCGTCAGCACGATCGTGCTGCCGATGAGCAGCACGGCCTTGATGATCTGCACCCAGGTCGTGGCCTTCATCCCGCCGAACATGACATAGAAGATCATGATCACGCCGACGACGACGATCGTCAGCGTCCGCGCCGACGCCGCCGACACCCCGTGGAAGGTCTCGCCGGGGTGGATGCCCAGCAGCAGGGAGACCAGGGCCCCCGCGCCGACCATCTGGGCGAGCAGGTAGAACACCGAGACGGTGACGGTCGAGATGGCCGCGGCCGTCCTGACCTTGCCCTGCTTCTTGGCCCGGTACGACAGGACGTCGGCCATCGTGAACCGGCCGGCGTTCCGCATGAGCTCGACGAACAGCAGCGTGAGCAGCCAGGCGACGAGAAATCCGATCGAGTAGAGAAACCCGTCGTAGCCGCTGAGGGCGATGATCCCCGCGATGCCCAGGAAGGACGCGGCCGACATGTAGTCACCGGCGAGCGCCACCCCGTTCTGCGCGCCGCTGAAGGCGCGTCCGCCCGCGTAGAAGTCGTCGGCTCCGCGGGTGTTCCTGCGCGCCCAGAACGTGATGGCCAGCGTGCTGAGGATGAACAGCACGAACAGGACCATCGTCAGCGACCTGCCGCCACCGGTCATGACTTCTCCCCCCACCACTGCGGGTCGAGCCGGCGCTCGCCCCGTCCCTGCGACCGGGCGATGCGCTGGGCCTGGCCGGGCACCTGGGTCCTGCGGTGCTCGGCCGCCGCGCGCTCGTACTCGGCCTGCCGCCACTCCGCCTCGGTCCGCAGCTGCGCCGAGAGGGGGTCGAGCCAGGTGCGCGAGTAGCGCGAGTAGTACCAGGCGAGCAGGAACGTCGAGACGAACTGCAGCACCCCGAACACCAACGCGACGTTGATGTTCCCGATGACGGGCCGCGCCATGAAGTCGCGCGCGAACGCCGACAGCCCGATATAGACGAAGTACCAACCGAGGAACATCGCCACCACGGCCACCATCAACCGTCTGGACCTCCCTCGCAGCAACCGAAACTTCCGATCGCCCGCGATAGAGGCGTAATACCGCCCGGCCATGCCCACTCCCTGGCGTACACCCGATAAGGCAACTGTGTGTGCTTGGACAACTCCGCAACGAGATCAAACATAACCTCGGGCCGATCGCCGCAGGGGGTGAATTCAAGAACCGGCAGTGCTCGCACGATCACACTCCGGAGCCGATTCCGTGAGCGCCCGTTTTCGGTCCAGCCCGCGATCGTGCGCACCCCTGCGAACGGCCCTCGGATCGGCTCCCCGACGCGACCCCTGGGGAGTGGCGTTGACCTGCGGTTTCATCGATCGGAAGGGTCCCGGAAAGCGGGTGCGAGCACCCCTGCCGCGCGGGTCCGGCACCCGGAAGCTCTCGCCCTTATCCCCTGACCGCGTGTGCAAAACGGCATTGTTACCCCACCCTCCGGTGACGAATGCGCATCTGCTTTGCGGCGGCCGGGCACGAATGGGTTCCATCCTGAGATGGTCCGGCCGAGTCCGGGTATATCTGGAGGGACACCAGCCCCCCACCCCCCGGACGGATGACCCATGCGGCAAGAGCCCCGCCCCGAGATGGCCGACTCCGCGCTCGACGCCTCGGCCCTGGCCGCGCTCCTGGAGAGCGTCAAACGGTTCGAGGGCCCGGTTCCACCGCTGGTCAAGGGCATCGCCGACGCGGAGCTGCACCGGGTCGCCCGGTTCCTGCGGCAGCTCGCGGACGGGGAGGCCGCCTACGACGACGGCGAGGACCGCGACTGGATGCTGTCCCTCGCCCGGACCTCCACCGCCTCGATCGACGCCACGAGCACCCTGGTCGTCGACGGGCTCGAACGCGGTTTCAAGGGCGGCTTCTGGACCGGCGACCTCGGCCACCGCTACCTGCGGGCCCAGACCGACGCGGTCCGCCGCGGGGTCACCGTCCGCCGGCTGTTCATCCTCGACAGCACCGCCGACGCGGGGCGTCCGGAGTTCCTGAGCATCTGCCGTTCACAGACCGCGGCCGACATCCAGGTCCGCGTGACCGACCGCGAGTCCGTCCCGCTGACCCTGCGCAGCTCACTGATCGACTTCGTCGTGTTCGACCGGGCGGCGAGCTACGAGCTCATCCCCGCGCCCTCCCACTCCGGGGCGCCCACCTTCCTGTCGACCCGCATCATCCGCAGGGCCGAGCATCTGAAGGCCCGCATCGCCCAGTTCGAGACCCTGTGGACGCTGGGGGCTCCCCCGGCCTGACGGACGGCGCGGGAGAGGGGCCGCGGGCGTACGCCCGCGGGCCCTCCCGCGTCCCCGGTAATGCAGCCCGCGGCCCGATGTGCGCCCGTGAGCCCGATCGCCACCATTGATTTCTCCTGACGGAGGGAATGGTGACGTGAAAAGCACATGGGTCTACCGGCTGCTGGCCTTTCAGCTCGTTTCCGTCGCGGTGTTCGCCATCGCGTGGGACGCACTCGATTTCCGCATCTACGCGCTGGGCGGGCGAGTGGTCGCGGACGGGACCCGGCTTTACACCGAGGAGCTCGCCGCGCACTGGTTCACCTATACGCCCTTCGCCGGGGTGGCCTTCGCTCCGCTGTCGCTGCTGCCGCTGACCGCGGCGCGCCTGCTGTGGGAGCTGGGCTCGGTCGCGGCCCTGGGGTGGGCCTGCGCGCAGACCGCGAGGATCGCCGGATGGCGGGTGACCCCGGTCCGGCTGGCCGCGGCCGTCTCCGGCGGGCTGCTGCTGGAACCGGTGTGGCACTCGCTGTTCCTCGGGCAGATCAATCTGTTCCTGCTGGCGATGGTCCTCACCGATGTGCGGCGCCTTCGCGAGGGGCGTCGCGCGGGAATCGGCATCGGCATCGCCACGGCCGTCAAACTGACGCCCGGCATTTTCGTCGTGCTGCTCCTTCTCGCCGGAAGGGTCAGGGACGCCCTCGTCGCGGCGGGGGCCTTTCTCGGCTGCGGCGTCGCGGCCTTCCTCGTCGCTCCGGAGGCCTCGTGGCACTACTGGACGCACGTCTTCTACGACACGAGCCGGGTGGGGGCTCCCTACATCAGCAACCAGTCGCCGTTCGGGGCGCTGCTGCGGGTGCTCGGCGGGGCGGGGAGCGTCGGCGGCTGGTATCCGGTGGTGCCCGCGGCGCTCGGCTGCGCCGGGATCGCGGTCGCGGCGCTCCGGGCCCGGCGCGGGGACTGGCTCGCCGCGGCGGCCGTCACCGGCTGCACCGGGCTGCTCGTCTCGCCGATCTCCTGGACGCACCACTGGGTGTGGGTGATCCCGGCGCTGGCCGTCCTGGTCAGGGACGGGCACCGGATCGCGGCGGGGGCGGCCGTCGCGCTGTTCGTGCTCGCCCCGATGTGGCTGACCCCGCATCCGAGGTACGGGTTCCACGGGGCGATGACCGTCGCGGCCAACGCCTACCTGCTGGCGGGCCTCGGCTTCCTCGTGTTCATGGGGCTGCGTGCGCGTGCCCCCGGGCGAGGTTCTGTCCCGGGGGCACGCGGTGTTGTTCAGGCCGTCCATGGCTCGTGACCGGGACGGCCGCGCTCGGCCTTGATGCGGGCCAAGTTCGGGGTCGGCCGGCTCCCTAGACGGTCGCGGGGAGCCAGGCCGGGCGGGTGGTCTCGAAGGTGGAGATGTCGTCGGCGTGGCGGAGGGTCAGGCCGATGTCGTCCAGGCCCTCCATCAGCCGCCAGCGGGTGTAGTCGTCGAGGTCGAACGTGGCGACCAGATCGCCGCAGCGGACCTCGCGCCGCTCCAGGTCGACGGTGATCTCCGTGGCGGGGTCGTGCTCGACCGCGTTCTGCAGCTCCTCAACAATCTTCTCGTCGAGGATGACGGGCAGCAGGCCCATCTTCGTGCTGTTGTTGCGGAAGATGTCGCCGAACCGGGAGGCGATCACGGCGCGGAAGCCGTACTGCTGCAGGGCCCACACCGCGTGCTCACGGGAGGAGCCGGTGCCGAAGTCCGGGCCGGTGACCAGGATCGAGGCGCCCTCGTAGACCGTGTTGTTCAGCACGAAGGACGGGTCCTCGCGCCAGGCCGAGAACAGGCCCTTCTCGAAGCCGGTCCTGGAGACCTGCTTCAGCCAGACGGCCGGGATGATCTGGTCGGTGTCGACGTTGCTGCGGCGGAGCGGGACGGCCCGGCCGGTGTGCACGGTGAACTTTTCCATGATCCAACGCTCCTTACAGGTCGGCGGGGGCGGCCAGGCGGCCCTTGACGGCGGTGGCGGCGGCGACGGCCGGGGACACCAGGTGGGTGCGGCCGCCCTTGCCCTGGCGGCCCTCGAAGTTGCGGTTCGAGGTGGACGCGCCGCGCTCGCCGGGGGCCAGCTTGTCCGGGTTCATCGCCAGGCACATCGAGCAGCCCGCCTCGCGCCACTCGGCGCCGGCCGCGGTGAAGACCGCGTCGAGCCCCTCGGCCTCGGCCTGGATCTTGACCTTGACCGAGCCCGGGACGATCAGCGCCCGGACGCCGTCGGCGACCTTGCGGCCCTTCAGCACCTCGGCGACGGCCCGCAGGTCCTCGATCCGGCCGTTGGTGCAGGAGCCGACGAAGACGGTGTCGACCTTGATGTCGCGCAGCGGGGTGCCGGCGGTGAGGCCCATGTACTCCAGGGCCCGCTCGGCGGCCTGGCGCTCGATCGGGTCGGTGAAGTCCTCCGGGCTCGGCACGACGGCGCCGAGCTGGGCGCCCTGGCCGGGGTTGGTGCCCCAGGTGACGAACGGGGTCAGGGTGGTCGCGTCGATCACGACCTCCTTGTCGAAGACCGCGTCGTCGTCGGTGCGCAGGGTCTTCCAGTAGGCGACGGCCGTGTCCCACTCCTCGCCCTTCGGGGCGTGGTCGCGGCCCTCGAGGTAGGCGAAGGTGGTCTCGTCGGGAGCGATCAGGCCCGCCTTCGCGCCCGCCTCGATCGACATGTTGCAGACCGTCATGCGGCCCTCCATCGACAGGTCCCGGATGGCCTCGCCCCGGTACTCGACGATGTAGCCCTGGCCGCCGCCGGTGCCGATCTCGGTGATCACGGCGAGGATCAGGTCCTTGGCCGTGACGCCCTCGGGCAGCGCGCCCTCGACCGTGATCGCCATCATCTTCGGCTTGATCTGCGGCAGCGTCTGGGTGGCCAGGACGTGCTCGACCTCGGAGGTGCCGATGCCGAAGGCCAGCGCGCCGAACGCGCCGTGGGTGGAGGTGTGGGAGTCGCCGCACACGACGGTCATGCCCGGCTGGGTCAGCCCCAGCTGCGGGCCGATCACGTGCACGATGCCCTGGCCGGCGTCGCCCATCGGGTGCAGGCGCACCCCGAACTCGGCGCAGTTCTTGCGCAGGGTCTCGACCTGGGTGCGGGAGACCGGGTCGGCGATCGGCAGCAGGATGTCCTGCGTGGGGACGTTGTGGTCCTCGGTGGCGATCGTCAGGTCGGGGCGGCGGACCTTGCGGTCGGTCATGCGCAGGCCGTCGAAGGCCTGCGGGGACGTGACCTCGTGCACCAGGTGCAGGTCGATGTAGAGGAGGTCCGGCTCGCCCTCGACCCGACGCACCACATGGGCGTCATACACCTTCTCGGCCAGTGTGCGACCCATCGCACTCACCCTCTCCATCGAGTCTCAGTACTTCCCCGAGTTGCGTCTCACCGTTTGAGACGGCAATATCGAGGTATGGACAACTCTAGCGGAGTCGGCGTGCTGGACAAAGCCGTTCTCGTTCTGAACGCGCTCGAAGCCGGTCCCGCGTCGCTCGCACAGCTCGTCACGGCGACCGGATTGGCCCGTCCCACGGCCCATCGGCTGGCCGTCGCGCTGGAGCACCACCGCATCGTGCACCGCGACACGCAGGGCCGGTTCATCCTCGGGCCGCGCCTGGCCGAGCTGGCCGTGGCCGCGGGGGAAGATCGCCTGCTGGCCATCGCCCAGCCGATCCTGACCCAGCTGCGCGACCTGACCGGCGAGAGCGCCCAGCTCTACCGGCGCCAGGGCGACGTGAGAGTGTGCGTGGCGGCGGCGGAACGGTCCAGCGGCCTGCGCGACACCGTCCCGGTCGGGGCGGCCCTCCCGATGACCGCGGGCTCCGCGGCCCAGGTCCTGCTGGCCTGGGAGGAGCCGGACCGGCTGCACCGCGGCCTGCGCGGTGCCAAGTTCACCGCGGCCACCCTCGCCTCGGTCCGCCGCCGCAACTGGGCGCAGTCGATCGGCGAGCGCGAGCCGGGCGTGGGCTCGGTCTCGGCGCCCATCCGCGGCAGCGGCGGCCGGGTGATCGCCGCGATCTCCGTCTCCGGGCCCCTCGAGCGCCTCACCCGCTCCCCCGGGCGCGTCCACGCCGGTCCCGTCGTCGCCGCCGCCGAGAAGATCAGCGACTCCATGCGGCGCGGCGCCTGACCGGGGATCACCCCCGGACGGCCAGCAGATCGGCGACATACCCCCGGAAGACCCCGGCGAGATCCATCCGGGACGGGTCCAGCAGCCACTGGAGCTGGAGGCCGTCGATCAGGGCGATCAGCCGGTCGGTCTGGGCCTCGGCGTCGAGACCCGGGTCGAACTCCCCGTTGGCCACGCCCGTGGTCAGGGCCTCGATCGTGTACTGGCGGAGCTGCCGGTAGCGGTTCAGGGCCCAGCCGTGGGCGGGATGGCCGGGGGCGACGGCCTCCGCCGTCATCACCGCCAGCAGCCGGACGAGGTCGGGGGTCTCGGCGTTCCTGTCGATCAGGGAGCAGAGCTCCTCCAGCATCTCCCGGCCCGCCAGGGTGGAGCCGTCCGGCCGGACGAAGCGGGCGGCGTGCTGGGCGTCCCGGAGCTCCAGGACCGCGATGAGCAGGGTCTCCTTGGTGCGGAAGTGATGCAGCAGCCCGGCCTGGGAGAGCCCGGCCCGCTCGGCGATCCGCGACAGCGACGCCGCCCGGTAGCCGTGCGCGGCGAACTCGCCGGTCGCGGCCGCGAGGATGCGGGCGCGGCGCGCGTCGCCGACCGCGTAGCCCCGGCGCTCCCTGATATCCGCCACGGGGCCCACCCTACTGCGGCCCCTTCCCGCGGCCCCGGGCGAGGCGGCCCCGCCGGCGGCTCAGGACTGGCAGATGCGCAGCTTGGACTGCTTGTGCGGGGTCGCCTCCCAGTCGTCCATGAAGGTCGCCGCGAGCCCGTAGGCGGCGGCCAGCTCCTGGAGCGTCTCGGTGCGGTAGTAGAAGTCCTCGCGGAGCACCTGGTGCTCGGCCCGCTCGGTCCGGTCGAAGGTGAGGTCGAAGAAGCCGGTCGGCCGCAGGATCCGGCCGATGTGGGAGAAGCACTCCTCGATCACCTCCAGCGGGGTGTGCGAGAAGACGCTGTGGGCGTTGATCACGTCGAACCGCGCGTCCGGCAGGCCCGAGAAGGTCAGGTCGCCGACGAGCATCAGATGCGGGAGCTTGTCCTGGAGGCCGTACTGGACGATCGTGTCGTTCGCGGCGAGCAGGATGTCGGGCGAGATGTCGATGCCGTGGTAGTTGCCGGGGCCGACCAGATCGATGATCCGCCAGCCGGCCCGCAGGTTGCCGCAGCCGATCTCCAGCACGTTGTGGTGGGGGCGCAGGCCGTGCGTGACGAGGTAGTCGAACTGCCGCTTGCCGTTCTTCAGCCAGTGATCGTGGCTGCGGCTGCCGACCGCGTCGTAGGGGCTCTTCTCCTTGACGTCCGACCGCATGACCTCGCGGTAGTAGGCGACGTGGTCGGCGGAGCCCGCACGCAGCATCGTGTCCCTGGCGTACCGGCTCAGATAGGGCCCGATCTTGGTGGGATTCTTCACCGCGTAGCGGAGCTGGTAGGCGAGGCTCGAACGCTGACGCTGCGTGTAAGTCATGCACTGATTCGTACACGATGCGTAATGATCAGTTCAGCGAATCACGGGATCGACGCGCCGACCGTCCGCGCCGAAGAACAGCAAACGGGACGGATCCACCGCAAGCCGCACCGGCGTGGAGCGCTGCCACTTCATCCCCGACGGCATCCGGGCCATCAGGTGCGAGCGCCGGTGGATGCCCACGTGCTCCTGGGCGGGGGCGGCGTCCTCCAGGGTGGGCCGCCGGAAGAACCCGCCCGATCTGCGGCGCGGCCTCGGCCTGGGGCGGGGCACGAACTCTGCGGTCGTGATCCCGGCGTCGACGAGGGCCGTCCAGGACGATCCCTGGTACTCCAGCGTGACGACCCTGCCGTCGAGGAACATGCCGGGGCGCGGGTCGTCGGTGGGGACGAGGTCGTCGACGCGGATGCCGACCATGACCTGCTGCTGGAAGTGGCCGAGCAGCGGGCGGGCCCGCGGGTCCGCCCACGGGACGAGCAGCCGCTGGTTGCCGAGGTCGAGCAGAACCCCGTCCGCGCACCGCTGGACCTGGGCGACGACGAGGTTGAGCTGGGTCGTGCCGAGGAAGCCCGCGGTGAAGGCCGTCGCGGGGTCGTCGTAGATCTGGCCGGGCGTGCCGAGATCCTCCAGCACGCCGTCGCGCAGGACGGCGATCCGGTCGGCCAGGGTCAGCGCCTCGACCTGGTCGTGCGTGACGTAGAGGGTGGTGATGCCCAGCTCACGGGTCATCGAGCCGATCTCCAGCCGGAGTTCGGTGCGCAGCGCGGTGTCCAGGCTGGACAGCGGCTCGTCCATCAGGAACACCGACGGCTGCCGGATGATCGCCCGGCCCATGGCCACGCGCTGCCGCTGCCCGCCCGAGAGCGTCGCGGGCTTGCGGTCGAGGGTCTGGTCGATGCCGAGCGCCCGCGACAGCTCGACGACCTTGCCGCGGATCGCCTCGTGGTCGTCCTTGGCGATCTGCAGCGGGAAGGCGAGGTTCTCCCGCACGGAGAAGTGCGGGTAGAGGGCGCCGTTCTGGAAGACCATCGCGATGTCGCGCTGGCTGGGCATCAGATCGTTGGCGGGACGGCCGTTCAGAAAGACGGTGCCCCTGGTGACCTCCTCCAGCCCGGCGATCATCCGCAGGACGGTGGATTTCCCGCAGCCGGACGGGCCCAGCAGCACGAGGAACTCGCCGTCGGCGACCTGAAGATCCAGGTGTTCGACGGCGAGGTATCCGTTCGGATAGATCTTGCTGACCGCGTCGAGGGCTACTGAGGCCATGGCGCAGTAGAACCCCGGTTAACCGGTTTTGTCCATGAAGTTGCGTTATTGACTTTTGTCAGGCGTAGAGTGCCTCGATTTCGGTTGCGTACTTCTCGGAAATCGGACGCCGCCGCAATTTCATTGTCGGTGTCAGCTCGTCGCCGCCGGGCTCCCAGAATCCGGGCAGGACGGCGAACTTCTTGATCTGCTCCACCCGGGAGAGCTGGGCGTTCGCGGCGTCCACGCCCGCCTGGACCACGGCCTGGAGGGTGGGCTCCTTGCTCAGGACCGCGGGGTCGTCCGGCAGGCCGTGCTGGGCGGCGAAGGCCGCGGCGGCGTCCGGGTCGAGGACGAGCAGGGCGACGTTGTAGGGGCGGTTGTCGCCGATCACGACGATTCCGCCGAGCAGCGGCGTGTGCGATCGGATCGTGTTCTCGATGTTGGTCGGCGACATGTTCTTGCCGCCCGCATTGATGATCAGTTCCTTCTTGCGGTCGACGATCGTCACGTAGCCGTCATCGTCGATCGTCGCGACGTCGCCGGTGTGCAGCCAGCCGTCCGGGTCGATGGCCTCGGCGGTCTTGACCGGGTCACCGCGGTAGCCCTTCATCACGTAGGAGGCCTTGACCAGCAGCTCGCCGTCCTCGGCGATCCGCAGCTCGACCCCCGGCAGGGCGACGCCCACCGAGCCGATCTTCGTCCGGCCGACCGGGTTGGCCGTGGCGACCGTGGTCAGCTCGGACATGCCCCAGCCCTCGACGACCGGGACGCCCATCGCCAGGAAGAACTCCAGGGTCGCGGGCGCGATCGCCGCGGCGCCGGAGAAGGCGTAGCGGAGCTCGTTCAGGCCGAGCAGGGTCCGGATCGTGGTGAAGACGAGCTGGTCGGCGAGCTCGTACTCCCCGGCGAGCTCGGCGGGGACCTCCTCGCCCGCCTGCTCCAGCCTGACCTTCGCACGGCCCTTCTCGAACGCCCAGGCCGCCGCCCGGCGCTTCTCCTCGTCCGGGGAGGCCGCCAGCAGCGACTCGATCCCGATCTTGATCTTCTCCCAGACGCGCGGGACCGCGGCCCAGACCGTCGGGCGGACCTCGGTCAGCGCCGAGGTGATCGTCTTGAGGTCGGCGATCGAGGTGACCTGGGTGCCGTAGAGCATCTGGAGGTAGTGCGAGGCCATCCGGTCGACGGCGTGCGCCGACGGCAGGTAGGAGGTGATCCGGTCACCGCGGTGGACGGCGTAGCCGTGCTGGAGGGCGACCGCGTTGTCCAGGACGGTCCGGTGGGTGATCTCGACGCCCTTGGGCGGGCCCGTCGTGCCCGAGGTGTAGATCAGCGTGACGACCCGGTCGGGCTCGATCGCCTTCCAGGACGCCGCGAAGTCGAATCCCGGGTCGGGCTCCAGGGCGTCCAGGTCCGCCACGTCGAGGAGATGGTCCAGCTCCAGCCCGCTGGCCCGCAGCCGGGGCAGGAACTGCTCCTCCGACACCGCGATCCGGGCTCCCGCATGGCCGAGCAGGTAGGCGATCTGCTCGGGTGAGCTGGTGTTGTAGATCGAGAACGGGATCGCGCCGAGGTGCAGCGCGGCGGTGTCGAGCAGGTGGAACTCGGGCCGGTTCGCGAGCATCAGCGCGACCGTGTCACCGGGCCGCACCCCGAGGCCGTGCAGGGCGCGGGCGAGCCGTTCGACCTCGGCGGCGTACTGACCCCAGGTATAGCTGACCTCGCCGCCGGGGATGCGCAGCGCGACCGCGGCGGGATCGTGGGCGGCCGTCGCCTGGAAGGCGGCGACGAGGGTGTCGGGGGTGCTCAAGTCGGCTCCTGGGATGGGGCGACCAGCCTCCTGGCGGTCGCGTAGTCGGCCTTGCCGTTGGGGAGACGCAGACCGGCGTCCGTGCGGACGAAGGCCTTGGGGATCTTGTATCGGGCGAGGTGCTCGGCACAAGCGGTCTTCAGAACTTCGTCCGGGACCTCTTCCGAGCCGGGGGCCGGACGGACCACCGCGACGATCTCGGTGCCCCACCGCTCGCTCGCCCGGCCCACCACGAGGGCCTCGGCGACCTGCGGCAGCGCCCGGACGACCGCCTCGACCTCCTCGGCGAAGACCTTCTCGCCGCCCGTGTTGATCGTCATGGAGTCGCGGCCGTGCATCTCGACGGTGCCGTCGGCGAGCAGCTTCGCCCGGTCGCCCGGGATCACGTAGGAGCGTCCGCCGAACGTGACGAAGGTGCCGCGGGTCTTGTCGGGGTCGCCCAGATAGCCGCGCGGGATCAGGCCGGACTTCACCAGCCAGCCCAGCTCCTCTTCGCCCACCGCGGGCTCCCCCGGTTCCAGCAGCCGTGTCCGGTCCGCCGACAGCACGCCGGCTCCCGCGCTGGCGCGGAAGGGATCGTTCCCCATCCTGGTGATCTGGAATCCGCTCTCCGACGATCCGACGACGTCGATCAGGCGGACGGCGGGCAGCAGCTCCCCGATCCGCCGCCGGGTCGCCGGGTTGATGGCCGCCCCCGAGTTCAGCAGGTGGCGCAGCGAGGAGGTGTCGTAGGCCCCGCGCTCCAGCTCCTCGACGAGCGGGCGGGCGAAGGCGTCGCCGACCAGCGGGATCCGGGTGACGCGCTCGCGTTCGACGATCTTCCACACCCCGGCCGGGTCCAGGCCGTCGACCCGGTCGGGCAGGACGACCGTGGCGCCGCCGAGCCAGCCGCCGAGGGAGGTCCAGGTGCCCGAGCCGTGCATCATCGGGGGCAGGACCAGGGTGCGGGCGTCCACGCGGTGGACGTTCGCGAGAGCCTCCGCGAGGTCGGCGTACGGGCGGCCGTCGCGGCGCGCCACGCCGAGCGGCCCCTCGACCAGGTCGCCGATCCGCCACAGGACGCCCTTGGGCATCCCGGTCGTCCCGCCGGTGTAGAGGATGTGCAGGTCGTCGGGCGAGGCCTCGAAGGGGCCGGGCTCGGCGGCGGCCAGCGCGCTCTCGTAGTCCAGGGCGCCGGGCAGCAGCGCGTGGCCCGACCCGTCGGCGACCTGGAGGAGCAGGGGCGGGCGGCCGAGCGCGGGCAGCACGCGCGCCAGGAGCGGCGCGAAGGCCTCGTGGTAGAGGATCGCGGCCGGTCCGGCGTCGGCGAACAGGTAGGCCAGCTCGTCGTCGACGTACCGGTAGTTGACGTTGAACGGGGCGACCCCGGCGCGGTGGGCGCCGACCAGCCCCTCCAGGTACTCCGGGCCGTTGTGCAGGTGGAGGGCCAGGTGATCGTGGTTGGACTCCCAGGGCTCGGCCGCCTCCGCACGGCGGCCGAGCCCGTGGGCCGCGAGCACCGCGGCGAGGCGGCCGATCCGGTCGGCCTCCTCGGCGAAGGTCCGCCGCTGCTCCCGCCAGACCAGTGCCACCCGGTCGGGGACGGTCGCGGCGACGGCGTCGAACAGGGTGGCCAGATCGAACTGCGTCATCCCGGGCTGTCTCCTTTTGCTCGCCTCCGCCGTAGTAAACCATCACTTACGTCGGAGGCGTGGAGTCACCCCGTCGTGACGAGGGCCACTCCGGTCAGCGCGATGAGCATCCCGATCCGCTGGACGGCCTGGAGCCGTTCCGCGTACACGATCCTGGCGAGCAGCACGGTGATCGCCGGGTAGAGCGAGGTGAGCACGGCGACGACGCTGAGCAGCCCGGCGTTGGAGGCCTTGAAGTAGGCGATGTTGGCGACGACGTCCAGGGCGCCCGCCCCGATGACGATCCAGATCGTCACCCGGTTGCGCAGCGCCCCGAAGCCGATCTTCTGCACCCCGCGGGCCGCCAGCACGAGCACCGCGCCGAGGATCACGACGAGCACGCCGACCCTGGAGGCGACCAGCGGCCACAGCCCGCCGCCGTCGCCCGCCTGGCTGACCAGCACGAAGAAGCAGCCGAACATGGTGCCGGAGAAGGCGGCCAGGACCGGGCCGTTGTCGAGCACGTGGCGTCCGGTGTCCGCCCTGGCGCGTCCCGGCTCCATCGAGACGAGCCCGATCGCCGCCATGCACAGCAGCACCCCGGCGAGGACCCGCCCGTCGAGGCTCTCGCCGCGCGCGAGCCCGGCCACGACCGGGACCACGGCCCCGGCCAGCGCGGAGACCGGCGCGACGACGCTCATCGGCCCCTTGGCCAGAGCCCGGTAGAAGGTCAGGAACCCCGCCCCGCTGACCAGCCCCGACCCCACGCCCCAGGCGAGCCCGGACGCGCCGGGCCCGGTGCCCTCCACCAGCGCGGCCACGGCCAGCACCGACAGCCCGATCGGGATGCTGACCAGCAGCACCGACAGGGCCGAGGCACGCCGCGAGGCGGCGCCGCCGAGGAAGTCGGCCACGCCGTAGAACAGGGCGGCGCCCAGCGCCAGGAGGGTCACCATGACCGGGGCCGGGGGGACGGCAGGGGAGTAAGGTGCGTCATGGCGGTCATTCTACTGAACTCCGCAGTTCCACAGAACGACCGGGGTGGGTCGGTAGGGTGGTCGGACATGAACGACGATGCGGTGGCCGAGGCGGTGGCCAGGACGCTGCGCGCCGGGCGGGCCACCCACGGATGGAGCCTGGACCAGCTCGCGGCCCGGTCGGGCGTCAGCAAGGGCGTCCTGGTCAATCTCGAGCAGGCCCGCGGCAATCCCAGCCTCGGCACCCTCATCAAGATCTCCGAGGCGCTCGGGATCCCGCTGACCCGGCTGGTCTCGACCGAGGACGAGCCCGTCATCAGGTTCTTCCCGCCCGACCGGCAGGTCACCCTGTGGCACGGCCCGTCCGGCGGCACCGGGACCCTCCTGGCCGGCAGCGACGGCCTCCCGACCGTCGAGCTGTGGACCTGGCGCCTGCTGCCGGGTGAGGCTCGCAACAGCGAACCCCATCCGCAGGGCACCCGGGAGATCGTGCACACGACCGAGGGCACGCTGACCGTGTTCGTCGACGGTCATCCCCACACCGTCCCCGAGGGCACCGCCGCCGTCCTGGTCGGCGACCGTCCGCACGGCTACGCCAACACCTCGACGGCGCCGTGCGTGTTCACGATGGCCGTCATGGACTCCTGAGCAGGCCCGCCAGAACGACGCAGGCCCGCCGCAGATCGGTCGGCGACGCCGAGCCGTAGCCGAGGATCACCCCGTGCGCGGTCGGCGCGGCATGGCTGTGCCGGACGGTGTCCTCCAGCAGGATCCCCCGCTCGGCCGCGCGCCCGACCAGCGCGGCGGTGCTCGCGGCGTCCGGCAGCGGCAGCATGACGTGCAGGCCAGCGGTGTCGCCGGTGAGGTGGGGGCCGAGCAACTCGACGACCAGCGCCCGGCGCCGCGCGTACTCCAGCCGCATCCGGCGCAGGTGCCGGTCGAGGTCTCCCCCGGCCAGCAGGTGCGCCGCGGCGAGCTGGGACGGCCCCGGGGTCCGGTCGGCGAGGTCCCCGCGCAGCGCAGCGACCCGGCCGATCACCCCGGGACGGGCGACCAGCCAGCCGATGCCCAGATCCGGCGCGAGCGTCTTGGACAGGGTGCCGAGCAGGATCACCCGCGACGGGTCGAGCCCGTACAGCGCGGGCAGCGGGGCGACGTCGTAGCGGAACTCGGCGTCGTAGTCGTCCTCGATGATCAGGGCGTCGTGCTCGCGCGCCCAGGCCAGCAGCCGCTCCCTGCGCGGGATCGGGAGCCGCCCGCCCAGCGGCCACTGGTGCGCCGGGGTCGTGTAGAGCAGCGCCAGATCGCCGGGGAGCGAGCCGGCCAGGATCCCCTCGGTGTCGACGGGGCAGGGCACGACCGTCGCGCCGCGCGCGGCCAGGACGTTGCGGGCGACCCGGTAGCCGGGCTCCTCCACCCCGGCCCGCCGCCCTGCCGCGTACAGCGCCGCCACCAGGTCGAGGCCGTTGCCGGTACCGCGGGTGATCAGCACGTTCTCCGGTCCGACCCGCACCCCCCGCGCCCGGCGCAGATGCTCGGCGACCAGCTCGCGCAGGCGGGGCAGGCCGTGCGGGTCGGGCCCGACGTCGGGGCGGAGCGTCCCCGCGGCGCGCAGCGCCCGGCGCCACACCGCCTCGTCGATGCCGGGCGTCCAGGCGGTACCGGGCCGCAGGTCGACGAGCTCGCGTGCGCGCGCCTCCGCCCGCGACGGCCCGCCCCGCGGCGGCGCGGGCGGCGTCTCCGCGACGGCCGGCGGCGGCGCGTGACCGGCGACGAAGGTGCCCGAACCGTGCCTGCCCTCCAGCCAGCCCTCGGCATAGAGCTGCTGGTAGGCCTCGGTCACCACGGTCCTGCTGACGGCCAGGTCGGCGGCCAGGGCACGGGTGGCGGGCAGCCGCTCCCCCGCGTGGAGCGAGCCGCCGCACATGGCGTCGCGCAGGGCCGTCACGAGCTGGACGGTCAGCGGCGCCTCGGCGGCACGGTCGATGGACAGCGGCAGGTCAGCGGCGCGGCGAGCCAAAGTGGTCCTTCACTATCATCGAGAAGTGGACCTACTGGAGGTATCCACTTCATCCTAGGCTCGAGCCATGCTCTCCACCACGGAACGCACCACCCAGCGCAAGTCCAACCGGGCACTGACCGGACGTGAGGATCTCTACGCCGTGCTCGACGCCGGGATGATCTGCCACCTCGGCGTGATCCACGACGCGTCCGGTGACGCGTTCCCGATGGTCGTCCCGACCGGCTACGGACGCATCGGCGACACCCTCTACCTGCACGGCTCCTCCGCGGCCCGCTCACTGCGCGCCGGGGGCGAGGGCCAGATCTGCGTGACCGTCACCCACCTCGACGGCGTCGTGCTCGCCCGGTCGGCCTTCCACCACTCGCTGAACTACCGGTCCGCGATGATCTACGGAACGCCCCGGCTCGTCACCGACGAGGCCGAGCGCATGGAAGGCCTGCGCGCGCTCACCGAGAACCTCGCCCCCGGCCAGTGGGACACCGTCCGGAAGCCGAACCGCAAGGAGATGGCCGCGACGATCGTCCTGGCGCTCTCCCTCGAGGAGGCCTCGGTGAAGGTCCGCACCGGCCCCCCGGAGGACGACGCGGCGGACCACGCCCTGCCGGTCTGGGCGGGCGTCCTGCCGGTGCGCCAGGTCTTCGACGCGCCGGTCACCGATCCCGCCCTCAGGCACGATCTTCCGGTTCCCGATCACATCACCCACCGGATCTGATCACATCGGCCGTTGATCGCGGCACTATGGGGGCATGCGGCCCGATGATCTCAATGCGGTGGAAGATCGACTATGGACCGCTTTCTCCGGAGGATCCCCCGTCGACCTGCGGGTTGCCGGTGACGATCCGGCCCGGGGCGGGTCCTGGCCGCGGGAGCGGACCGTCCGGGCGAGCGTCGTGGCGGCACTCCTGCTCGGCGCGGCCGAGGCCGAACCCGGCAGCAACCCGGGACTGCGCCTGTACGGCGCCCGGATCGAGGGCAGGCTGTCGCTGCGGGGTTCGACCCTCGAGCACTCGCTGGTCCTGGAGGACTGCCACTTCGAGCAGGCCCCCCAGCTCATGGAGGCCATCACCAGGACCGTCCGGATCTCCCGCTGCCATCTGCCCTCGCTCAACCTCTCGCGGATCCGGCTGAACGGCGTCCTCGACCTCACCGGCAGCACCATCCCCGGACGCCTGATGCTCGACCACGCCCAGATCGACGGCGAGCTGCGGATGGGCGGCGTCACGGTCGGCGACGACCCCGACGGCAAGGCCCTGACCGCGGAGGGCCTGACGGTCTCCGGCACGGCGGCGCTCAGCAACGGCTTCACCGCGACCGGCCAGGTCGTGCTCACCCACGCCCGGTTCGGCGGGGTGCTCAACCTCGCCAGGGCGAGCTTCACCGCGGGGGCCAGATGGGGCGCCCTCCTGCTCAACAACACCCACGTCCAGGGATCGATGACGCTCCGCGGCACCCTCGTGAGCTGCCCCGGCCGGGTCGCCATCGGCGCCGGCGGAATGCGGATCGACGGCTCGGTCTGGATGAACCTGGGCTTCACCGCGATCGGCGAGGTCCGCTTCATCGGCGCCCAGCTCGGCTCGAACGTCAGCCTGGAGCGGGCGACCGTCACCGGCGGCGTGGTCAACTTCCAGAACGCGAGCCTGTCGACCCTCGACGCCGGCGGCATCACGGTCGCCGACGGCTCCCTCCGGCTGACCCTGGCCACCCTGACCAGCTACATCGACCTGCGCGGCGCCCGGATCACCGCGGGCGACGACGGCCGCGCGTTCTCCGGTTCCGGGCTGAGCGCGGGCGGCGTCAACCTGGCGGGGGCCGAGCTGACCGGCCGCACCTCGCTGCGCGGCGCCCGGGTCGCGGGCACGGTCCGCCTCGACGAGGTCACGATCGTCGCCGACGCCGAGGGCCGGGCGATCCGGTTCAACGACCTCCAGACCAGCTCCCTGCGGATGCGGAACGCGTCCGTGACGGGCGCCACCGAGCTGCGCTGCGTGGCCGCGACCAACGGCGTCCACCTCGACAACGCGTCCTTCGTCCATCCCGCCGGGGTCGCGGTGCTGGCCGACGCCATGACCACCAGCACCCTCGACCTCACCTCCGCCGAGATCAACGGCACCCTGTCGCTCCGCGACGCCGCGGTCTCCGGCCCCCTCGACCTCGCCCACGCCGTGCTGACCGCCCCCTCCGGCGGCCCCGCCCTGCTCGGCGACGCGCTCGGCGCGGGCGACCTGGACCTGAGGCACGCCCGCGTCACCGGTCTGGTCACCCTGCACGGCGCGGCGGTCCCCGGCCGGGTCAACGCCTCGGGCGCCACCTTCCTCGCCGGCGGCGACGGCGCCTCGGTCCAGGCCGACGCGCTGACCGCCGGCGGCGTCCATCTCGTGGAGACGGTCCTGACCGGCCATCTGTGGCTGCGCGGCGCCGTCATCGGGGGCGGGCTCTACCTGCGCGGCGCCGAGATCGCCGAGTTCCGCGCCGACGGCCTGTCGGCCGCCTTCGCCGACCTGTCCTCGATGCGCTCCCGCGGCCGGGTCTGCTTCCAGGACGCCCGGATCTCCGGGGCGATCGGCGCGGAGGACGCCGCCTTCACCGCGGGTCCCGACGGCATCGCCCTGACCGCCGAGAACCTCGCGGTCGGTGATCTGCGCCTGCCGCGCACGGTCATCGACGGCACGCTGTCGCTGCGCGGCGCGGTCCTGACCGGCACCCTGCACATGAACGGCGCGGCGCTCACCGCCCGCGAGAACGGCCTGGCCCTGCGCGCCGACAACCTCACCGCCGCCTCCGCCGGGTTCGGCCGGGCGCGCGTCACCGGCCGGATCTCCCTGCTCGGGGCCTCCGTCGGCCGCTCGGTCCGGTTCGAGTCCGCCGTCCTCACCGCCGCGGACGACGGCCTCGCCCTGTTCGCCGACGGCCTGGCGGCGGGCGAGCTGCATCTCAGCGGAGCCGAGGTCACCGGCCGGATCTCGCTGCGCGGCTCGGCGATCGCCGGCACCCTGTTCGGCGAGGGCCTGCGGCTCACCGACGGCCTCGACCTCGACTCGCTCGGCGCCGGGGACGTCCGGCTGGCCCGCACCCGGATCTCCGGGCCGCTGTCGCTCCAGGGGGCGACGATCGTCCGGGCCCTCCAGCTCGACGAGGCCGTCCTGGGCGGCGCCCTGGATCTCGACTCCCTCACCGCCGGCGAGATCCAGCTCCCCCGCGCGAGCGTCGCCGGGCAGCTCTCGCTGCGCGACGCGACCGTCACCGCCGCTCTGCACGCCGAGGCGGCCGAACTGGCCGCCCTCGTCGGCGACGCGCTCACCGCGAACGAGATGCTCCTGAGCGGAGCCCGGATCACCGGGCCCGCCTCGCTGCGCGGGGCCGTCGTCCCCGGCGGGCTCCTGCTCACCGGCGCCTCGCTCGACGGCGGCCCCGGCGGCATCGCGCTGCTCGCAGACGGGCTGTCCACCAGCACCCTCGCCCTGGAAAACGCTCAGGTCACCGGGCGGATCTCGATCCGGCAGGCGACGGTCACCGGTGGGGTGCTGCTGACCTCGGCGGTGCTGCGCTCCCCCGCCGACGCCGTCTCCCTCCAGGCCAACACCCTCGCCGCCGGGTTCGTCTCCGCCGAGAACGCCGTGATCGAGGGGGTCGTGGCCATGGTCGCCGCCCAGATCACCGGGACGGCCGACTTCGACGGGGCCGCCCTCCGCGGGGACATGCAGGGCGAGTCCCTCCGCGCCGACGCCGTGTCCGTCGGCAACAACCTCCGGTTCGTCGACGGCACCGTCGCCGGGAACGTCCGGATCCCCCGCGCTCAGATCGGCGGCCGCCTCCTGCTCAGGAGAGCCTGGATCGGCGGCCTGTACGGCGAGTCCCTGACCACGCAGGGCCTGCGCGGCCGGGGCATGACCGTCGAGGGCGAGATCAACCTGCACGGCGCGATCCTCCGCGGCGACCTGCATCTCGACGAGACCGCGATCGGGGTGCTGACCTGCGACGCGATCACCGCCGCCGACATCCATCTGGGCGCGGCCCGCCTCACCGGGGCGGCCTCCTTCCGCGGCGTCGTGGTCAGCGGGTCCGTCCGGATGGCCGGCACGGTCTTCGGCGGCCTCCTGTCGTTCACCGACGGCCAGGTCATCGGCGACGTGGACGCCGAGCGCACCGGGCTGAACGGCGACGAGGACGGCAACGCCCTGCTCGCCGACGGGCTGGCCGCCGCGAACGTCCGGCTCGTCTACGCCGCCGCCGACCGGAAGGTCGTCCTGCACCGGGCCCGGCTCAGCGGCCGGCTCCAGCTGCGCGGCTCCGTGCTCGGCGGGCTCTCGGCCGAGTCGCTGACCGCGCAGAGCGTCTCGGGGGACGGCCTCCGGATCGCCGGGCTCGTCCATCTCCACGGCGCCCGGATCGACCGGCACGTGATCCTCACCGGCGGCACGATCGGCGGGGACCTCGTCGCCGCCCAGATCGCGACCGGCCGCGTCGACCTGTCCGGGACGGCCGTCGCCGGCGGCATCGACCTGCGCGGCGCCCAGGTCCTCGGCGACATCGTCCTGGACGACGCCGTCGCCGCCGCCGAGACGTTCCTGACCAGCGCGCAGATCGGCGGCGACCTGTCCTGCCTGCGGGCGGAGTTCCACGGCCGCCGCGCCCTCGTCGGCGACGGGCTGACCGCGAGCACGATCCTCTTCGACCGGGTCACGGTCGACGGCAGGTTCTCCCTCGTCGGCGCCCGGGTCGGCGGCGCGGTCGCCGGGTGCGACGCCCGGCTGACCGGCCGCGACGACGGCAAGGCCCTCGCCCTGGACGGCCTGAGCGCCGACCGCGTCAACCTGGCCAGGGCCGTGGTCACCGGCCGCCTGTCGGCCCGGGGGGCGGTCATCCTCCAGCAGCTGGAGATGGAGGGGATCACCGTCGTCGCCCGCGCGGGCCTGCCCGCCGTCATCGCCAACGGCATCACCGCCGGCCGGATCGTCTTCGACGACGCCCACATCACCGGCGAGGTCCGGCTGCGGACCGCCCGGATCGTCGACCAGCTCAGGGGCGAGCGGGCGACCTTCTCCCATCCGGGCGAGGTGGCCCTGCGGCTGTCCCTGGCCGACATCACCGGCGACGTGTTCCTGCAGCGCGCGACCGTCCACGGCACCCTGCGGGCGGCGGGCGCCAGGGTCGGCCGGATGTTCGACCTGCGGGAGGCCACCCTCGACTTCGGCCGGAGCGTGACGGTCCGCGGCCCCGGCGGCGACGAGCGGGAGGCGCCCGCGGGCAGTTCGGTCCAGGCGCGCGAACTCCAGGCCGCCTGGCTGCGCTTCCAGCCGAAGTCGGTGTACGGCAAGATCGAGCTCGACCACGCCAGGGTCGGCATCCTGGAGGACACCGACGGCGACTGGCCGCAGGAGCTCGGCATGAACGGGTTCGTCTACGACAACCTCGACCTCGGCCTGCCGCCGCAGCGCCGGCTGGAATGGCTGCGGCACATCCCCGGCGGCTTCCAGCCCCAGCCCTACGAGCAGCTCGCCGCCCACTACACGCGGCTCGGCCAGCAGCGGTACGCCCAGACCGTCCTGCTGGCCAAGGAGCGGCGCCAGCGCGAGAACCTGCCGCGGACCGGCCGGATCTGGGGCCGGATGCAGGACCACACCGTCGGCTACGGCTACAAGCCGGGCTGGGCCGCGCTCTGGCTGGCGCTGCTGCTCGGCGTCGGCACGGCCGTCTTCGCGATCTCGCCGCCGCAGCCGCTGAAGATGGAGGAGGCGCCGCACTTCAACGCGCTGTTCTACACCTTCGACCTGCTGCTGCCGATCGTCGATCTCGGGCAGGAGCACGCCTTCAACCCCAACGGCTTCGACCAGTGGTTCTCCTACCTCCTGGTCGCCGCGGGCTGGGTGCTGGCGACCACGATCGCGGCGGGCGCGGCCCGCACGATCAGCCGCCGCTGAGAGGGGGGATCCTGAGCCTCTCCGGCCTTCCCGCGTCATGACCGCGTCCCCGCCGCGTCGATAGGGGTGACTCTCGGAAGGAGCCGGCATGCTTCCCCGCTTCCACACCTGGAATCTCGACCAGCAGGACGAACCCGTCCGTTTCGCCCGCCGCGGCGTGGTCACGGCCCTCGGCGGATGGGGCCTCTCCGATCTCCGCGACACGGCGGAGTTGCTGGTCTCGGAGCTCGTCACCAACGCCGTCCGGCACGGGAAGCCGCCCGTCCGGCTGACCCTCGCGATCGAGCGGGAGCGGGTCGAGATCCGCGTCAGCGACGGCAGCCCCGAACCGCCCCTGCCCCGGGCGGGCGACGAGGACGGCGGCTTCGGCCTGACCGTCGCCGACGCCCTCGCCGAGATCAGCGTCCACACCTTCCCCGGCGGAAAACAGATCAGGGCCGCCCTTCGCGGCGGGCCGTTCAGGAGTTAGCGTCGCAAGGGTGAAGATTCGCATCGGGTACGCGCCGGGCGCCCGCGAGCCGCGCCGTGACGACTTCTCCGCCCTGGTCCTGGGGCTGGAGAACCTGGGCTTCGACTCGCTGTGGGTCACCGAGTCCGCGACCGGGCCCGGCGGCGACCCGGTGGCCCTGATGGCCCACGCGGGCGCGCTGACCTCCCGGATCAAGATCGGCACCGCGGTGACCGTCCTGCCGGGGCGGCAGCCCGCACTGCTCGCCCAGCAGCTCGCCACCCTCGACCACCTGTCCGGCGGGCGGCTGCTCCCGGCCTTCGGGCTCGGGTCGCGGCGGGCCGCCGACCACCAGGCCTACGGCGTCGAGCGCGGCGAGCGCGTCGCCCTGTTCGAGGAGCTGCTGCCGCTGCTGCGCCGGTTCTGGACCGAGGACTCGGTGACCCATCGCGGGCCCCGTTTCACCTTCGAGAACGTCGGGGTGAATCCCAAGCCGGTCAAGGGCTTCGACGTGTGGATGGGCGGGACCTCCGACGCCGAGCTGCGCCGCACCGGCCGGCTCGCCGACGGCTGGCTCGCCGCCTACACCACCCCCGCCGAGGCCGGGCGGGCCCGCGAGCTCATCACCGCGACGGCCGCCGAGCACGGCCGCGAGATCGACCCCGAGCACTTCGGGGCGGTCGTCCCCTACCACCGGGGCGACGGCACGGCCGACGAGCGCGTCCCCTCCCTCGACGCCCTGGAGGACCGGCTCCGGCGGTTCACCGACGAGGGGATCTCCAAGTTCGTGCTGGCGCCCGTCCACCGGCCCGCCGACTGGACCGCCGAACTCACCGACGTGCGCGACGCCGCGCTCGCCCTCCAGACCTGACGTCCGATCCCCGCCGGTGATCCGGGGCCGTCCACGCGACGATCGGATCATGAACGAGACCACAGCAGCCCTGGTCACCGGCGGAAGCCGCGGCATCGGCGCGGCCGTCGCGCTCCGCCTCGCCGAGGCCGGATCCGACGTCGCCCTCACCTACACCGCCGACGAGGAGTCCGCGGACCGCACCGTCGCACTGATCGAGAAGACCGGCCGCCGCGGCCTCGCGATCCGCGCCGACGCCGCCGACCCCGCGTCCGCGGCGGAGGCGGTGGAGCGGACCGTCGCGGCGTTCGGGCGGCTCGACGTCCTGGTCAACAACGCCGCGGTCTTCCTGACCGGCGACCTGGACCTCGACGCCCTCGACCGGACCCTGGACGTCAACGTCAGGGCCCCCTACCTGACCTCCCTGGCCGCGGCCCGGCACCTCACCGGGGACGGGCGGATCGTGACGATCGGCAGCAACCTCAACGGCCGCCTGCCCTTCCCCGGCCTCACCGCCTATGCCATGAGCAAGTCCGCCATGACCGGCCTGACCAAGGGCCTCGCCCGCGACCTCGCCCCCCGGGGGATCACGGTCGTCCTGGTCAACCCCGGACCGACCGACACCGACGCCAACCCCGCCGGCGGCCCCGCCGCCGCGACCATCGCCGCCCTCACCGCCACCGGCCGCTACGCGACGCCCGCCGAGATCGCCGAGACCGTCCTGTACGCCTGCACCGCCCCCTACCTGACGGGCTCCGTCCTCACCGTGGACGGAGGATTCACCATCTAGAGCACGGCGGGACCTAGAGCACGGCGGAGCTGATACGGGTGGCGCCGTAGAGCAGGGTGCGCAGGTCGGGTTCCTGCTCGCGGTCCCTGCGCCAGACCAGGCGCAGCCAGACCTCGGCCGGCTCGACGACCAGGTCGAGCCGGACGAGGCTGCCCGCGCGGAGCTGCTCGGCGATCGCGAACTCGGGCAGGAAGACCAGGCCGACCCCCTGGACGGCCCAGCTCGTCGCCACGAAGATGCTCGGGACCTCGATGCGGGCGCCACCGGGGCCGAAGATCCGGTCGGCGGCGAGATGGAAGGAGCACAGCTTCGGACCGAGGATGAGGGGGTGGTCGCGGACGTCGCGGACCGTCAGATCCGTGCGGCCCACCAGGGGATGTCCGGGACGGGCGGCGAGGACGACCGGGCACGGTTCGAGATCGACGTAGGCCAGCACGTCGGCGTCCGGCGGCGGATCGAACCCCAGCGCCCCGAGCTCGCCGGGGGCGTCGAGGACCAGGACCGCGTCGAGGTCGCCCGCGACCAGGTCGTCGAGCAGATCGGCGCGCGAGGCCCCCTTGGCCGGTTCGATCCGCAGCTCGGGATGCTCGCTGGACATCCGGGCGAGCAGCGCGGGGACCTGGGTGGCCAGCAGGGTCTCCAGCGCTCCGAACCGGAGCCGCTCGCGGACCCCCGACACGTCGCGGCGGATCCGGTCGAGGTCGTCGAGCAGGCGCGGAGCGTGGCCGAGCAGCCGCCGCCCCGCGTCGGTGAGCGTCATGCCGCCGGGCGAGCGCGCGAACAGCGAGACCCCCAGCGAGGCCTCGAGCACCCGGATCTGCTGGGACACCGAGGACGGGGCGAGGTCGAGGGCGTTCGCGGCGTCGGTGACGGTCCGCTCTCTCACCACCGCGAGGAACGTGCGCAGCTGCCGGATCTCCACGTTCGGAAGAACCGAACGGGCCCTGCGATTGTTCCGGTCGAGCCGGACGGGTTCCGCGGCGGAGGCTGGCCCCATGCACACTCAGCGTCTGATGTCGCCCCGCATCGTGGGGATCTCCCTCGGTTACTTCATGGTCATGATCGACGCGACGATCCTGAACGTCGCGCTCCCCGACATCTCCCGCGACCTCGGCGGCTCCGTCACCTCCCAGCAGTGGACCGTCAGCGCCTACGCCCTCGCGTTCGGGGCGCTGCTGCTGTCGAGCGGCGCGGTCGCCGACAGGTTCGGCGCGACCCGGGTGTTCCGGTTCGGCATCGCGGCCTTCGCCGCGGCCTCGCTGCTGTGCGCGCTGGCCCCCTCGCTGTGGCTGCTCATCGCGTTGCGGGCGGTGCAGGGGGCGGCCGCCGCGTCCGTCCCGGCGAGCACGCTGGCACTGCTCGGGCTGATGTACCCCGAGGCTGGGGAGCGCGCCAGGGCGGTCGGGCTGTGGGCCGCGCTGACCGGCATCGGCTTCGCCGCCGGTCCGATGCTCGGCGGGATCCTGGTGGAGGCGGGCGGCTGGCGGACGGTCTTCCTGGTCAACCTGCCGGTGGCCGTCGCGGGGCTGCTGCTCTCGCGCGGGCTGGGCGTCGAGACGCCCGGCAAGCCGACCCGGCTCGATCCGCGCAGCCAGCTCGCCGCGATCGCCGCCCTCGCGCTGCTGACCGACACCGTCATCGAGCTCCCCCACGGCGGCGCGCTGGTGCCCGGGCTGCTCACCGTGGTCGCGGCCGCCGCGCTGGTGGCGGCGGAGCGGCGCAGCCCCGCCCCGGCGTTCCCGCCGGTCCTGACCCGGATCCGCGACATCAGGACGGCCCTGACGATCGGCGTGTTCATCCAGTTCCAGATGGTCGGCGGGCTGTTCGTGCTCGGCCTGTACTTCCTCGACGCGCGCCACTTCAGCGCCCTGGAGACCGGTTTCGCCTTCGTGCCGCTCACCGTGGGCCCGATGCTGGCGCCGGCCGTGGGCAGGCTGACCGGCAGGCTCGGGGCCCGCCGCCTGGTCAGGACCGGGCTGACCCTCACCGTCGCCGGCAACGCCCTGATCGCGGCGGCTGTCCTGACCGAGGCGCCCTTCCCCCTGCTGATCGCGGCGATGATCGTCATGGGCTGGAGCGTGCCGTTCTCGATGGTCCCCCTCACCGCCCAGCTCGTCGGCGCGGCCCCGGCCGGGACCGGGGGCACCGCGGGCGGGCTGTTCAACGCGGTCCGGCAGATCGGCGGGGCGCTCGGGGTGGCGGTCCTCGGCGCCCTGGTCGCCTCCTACGGCCCGGCGGACGGGACGGGCTACGCGCTGGCCGTCTCGGCGGTGCTCACCGGCGCGGTCCTGCTGGGGCTGGTGGCGTCCGATCTCCGCGTGGTCGCGGCGGCCCCCGTCGCGTCAGAGGCCTGAGCAGGAAAACGGAAAGAGCCCCGGCATAAGCCGGGGCTCTTTCACTGGTGTCTCAACCAACACCGAGTACCTCCGAGCGGATTCGAACCGCCGCTACCGCCTTGAGAGGGCGGCGTCCTGGGCCACTAGACGACGGAGGCAGGCTCATTCAATTGTACGTCCGAGAACGTATTGCACGTCCGGAAACGTTCAGTACCTCCGAGCGGATTCGAACCGCCGCTACCGCCTTGAGAGGGCGGCGTCCTGGGCCACTAGACGACGGAGGCAGGACAGAGAAGATCCCGAGATGGTTTTCCGGGGGGCTTCTACAGCTGGGGTACCAGGACTCGAACCTAGAACAACTGAACCAGAATCAGCCGTGTTGCCAATTACACCATACCCCATCGCGCTGAGGAGCTTCCCGTTTCGGGGCCGTTCCTGGCGACGTCGGAAAGCTTACAGGACTTTCGGAGTGCTACCCAAACCGTTTGCCCTCAGGGTCGCCCAGATGAGTTCTTCCCCAGGTCACGAGGGGGGTCAGCAGCCGCCAAGTGGCACGGACCCGGTCGGCGGCCTCGGCGGTGGTCACCCAGTCCTCCGGGGGCCAGCCGGTGCCGCAGTACATCATCTTGTAGCGCATGAGATCGACGCGGGGATGATCGGCGGGGACCCCCCGGGGCCGGGTCTTGACCGCGTCGAAGTGCTCGATCCGGAGCCCCTCGGCCGTCAGGGCGGCCAGGATCTCCTCCAGGGCGAGCCCGGAGGCGGGGGCGGTCACCGCGGCCCGGTAGCGGGCCAGCCGGTCCGGCTCCTGGGCGCTGAAGCCGCCCGCGCAGGTGATCCCGCCGGCGTCGACCCCGAAGTAGTAGCCGTCGACCAGGCCGCCGAGGTGGGTCTTGTAGGGCGACTTGTCCTTGGCGAACCGGACGTCGCGGTAGGGCCGGAAGAGCTTGGCCTCTCCGAACTCCTCCTCCAGCTCGCCGAACAGCGCCCGCAGCGGCCCCGCCACACAGGCGTCGTAGACGTGCTTGTTGGCCTGCCAGTAGCTCCTGGAGTTGTCGGCGGCCAGCCCCTCGAAGAACTCGAACGTCTCGTCCGGAAACCCTGTGAACATCATCCCACCAGCCTAGGCAGGGCGCAGGCATAGCGCTGAGCGCGAAAACCCTTGGGATTTCGGCCGGGACAGGGGCAAGATGTCCGCCCGGGCCGTCCACAGCCCTGGTGAACGACCGTTAACTGTGATCCGTTACCGTGGTGACGCTCATCACCCGGGGGAGAATCCGTGCTCATCCGACTTCTTCGGTCCCATCTGGGGCCGTACCGGCGGGACATCACCCTGATCGTCCTGCTCCAGCTCGTCCAGACGCTCGCGTCGCTGTTCCTGCCCACCCTCAACGCCGACATCATCGACGACGGCGTGGTCAAGGGGGACATCGGCCGGATCATCTCGCTCGGCGGGATCATGCTCGCCGTCGCCCTGATCCAGATCGTCTGCACCGGCGGGGCCGTCTACTTCGGCGCCCGCACCGCCATGGCCCTCGGCCGCGACGTCCGGGCGTCGATCTTCCACCGGGTCCAGGCGTTCTCGGCCCGTGAGGTCGGCGGCTTCGGCACCCCCTCGCTGATCACCCGGACGACCAACGACGTCCAGCAGGTCATGATGCTGGTCCTGATGACCTTCACCATGATGGTGGCGGCGCCGATCATGATGGTCGGCAGCATCGTCATGGCGCTGCGCCTCGACATCCCGATGACCGGGATCCTGGTCGCGGTCCTGCCGATCCTCGGCGTGTTCATCGGCTTCGTCGTCGCCCGGATGCGCCCGCTGTTCCGCACGATGCAGGAGCGGATCGACCGGGTCAACCAGGTGCTGCGCGAGCAGATCACCGGCGTCCGGGTGATCCGCGCGTTCGTCCGCGACGACGCCGAGGAGAAGCGCTTCGCCGTCGCCAACACCGACGTCTACGACGTGGGCCTGGCCGTGACCCGGCTGATGGCGTTCATGTTCCCCGTCGTCATGCTGGTGTTCAACATCGCGACGATCTGCGTGCTGTGGGTCGGCGGCCACCAGATCAACAGCGGCGACCTCGAGGTCGGCCAGCTCACCGCCCTGATCAGCTATCTGATGCAGAACCTGATGGCCGTCATGATGGCGACCTTCATGTTCATGATGCTGCCGCGGGCCGAGGTCTGCGCCGAGCGCATCCAGGAGATCCTCGACACCGGCACCAGCGTCGTCCCGCCGCGGGAGCCGGTGCGGCCCGGCGGTGAGACCCACGGCCACCTCGACTTCGACGGCGTCGAGTTCCGCTTCCCCGGCGCCGAGGAGCCGGTCCTGTGCGACATCTCGCTGATCGCGCGGCCCGGGGAGACCACGGCCGTCATCGGCTCGACCGGCAGCGGCAAGACCACGATGCTGAACCTCATCCCCCGGCTGATGGACGCGACCGGCGGGCGGGTGCTGATCGACGGCGTCGACGTCCGCGAGCTCGACCCCGAGACGCTGTCGGAGCTCGTCGCGTTCGTCCCGCAGAAGCCCTACCTGTTCAGCGGGACCGTCGCCTCCAACCTGCGCTACGGCCGTCCGGACGCCACCGACGAGGAGCTCTGGCACGCCCTGGAGATCGCCCAGGCCGGATTCGTCCGCGACCTCGAGGGCGGCCTCGAGGCGAACATCGCCCAGGGCGGCACCAACGTCTCCGGAGGCCAGCGCCAGCGCCTCGCGATCGCGCGGGCCCTGGTCAGGCGCCCGCAGATCTACCTTTTCGACGACTCCTTCTCCGCCCTCGACTACGCCACCGACGCCGCCCTGCGCGCCGCGCTGTCCCGTGAGACCTCGGAGGCGACCGTCGTCATCGTCGCCCAGCGGGTCAGCACGATCCGCAACGCCGACCGCATCGTCGTGCTCGAGGAGGGCCGGGTCTGCGGGATCGGCACCCACGAGGAACTCATGGACGGCAACCAGACCTACCGCGAGATCGTCCTGTCCCAGCTCACCGAGGCGGAGGCGGCCTGATGGCGAAGGAACTCGAGAAGCCGTCGCCCGCGCGCGGACCCGGGCCCGCCACCCCGGCCCAGGGCCCGGCCCGCTGGATGGCGGGGCCCTCCGGGGAGAAGTCGATGGACTTCAAGGGCTCCAGCAAGCGGCTGCTGGGGCTGTTCCGGCCCGAGCGCTACCTGATGTACCTCACCCTGACGCTCGCCACCATCAGCGTCGCCCTGTCGGTGCTCGGCCCGCGCATCCTCGGCCACGCCACCGACCTGATCTTCGCCGGGTTCATCAGCTCGGGGCTGCCGGAGGGCGCGACCAAGCAGCAGGTCGTCGACGGCCTGCGGGCCAAGGGCGAGACGACCCAGGCCGACATGCTCAACTCGATGGACCTGCACCCCGGTCAGGGCATCGACTTCGGCGCGGTCGGCCAGGTCCTGCTGTGGGTGCTGGCGGTCTACGCGGTCTCGGCGGTGTTCGGCATCTTCCAGGGCCGGGTCACCGCGGTCATCGTGCAGAAGGCGATGTTCCGGCTGCGCGAGCAGTGCCAGAACAAGCTGGCCCGGCTGCCGCTGCGCTACTTCGACCGGCAGCCGCGCGGCGAGATCCTCAGCCGGGTCACCAACGACATCGACAACATCTCCCAGACGATGCAGCAGACGCTGTCGCAGCTGTTCACGTCGCTGCTGATGCTGGTCGGCATCCTGGTCATGATGCTGGTGATCTCACCGCTGCTGGCGCTGATCGCGATCATCACCGTCCCGATCTCGATGTACGTCGCGGCGCAGATCGGCAAGCGGGCGAAGCCCCAGTTCATCAAGCAGTGGGGCACGACCGGCAAGCTGAACGCGCACGTCGAGGAGATGTACACCGGGCACTCGCTGGTGAAGGTCTTCGGCCGTCAGCGGGAGTCGGCGGAGACCTTCGACGAGCACAACGAGGGGCTCTACGAGTCCTCGTTCCGGGCCCAGTTCATCTCGGGGCTGATCCAGCCGTCGATGATGTTCATCGGGAACGTCAACTACGTGCTGGTCGCGGTCGTCGGCGGGCTGCGGGTGGCGTCGGGGTCGCTGTCGCTCGGCGAGGTGCAGGCCTTCATCCAGTACTCGCGCCAGTTCGCCCAGCCGATCACCCAGGTCGCCTCCATGGCGAACCTGCTGCAGTCGGGCGTGGCCTCGGCCGAGCGGGTGTTCGCCCTGCTCGACGCCGACGAGCAGGATCCCGAGCCCGCCGACGCCGCGACCGTGGCCGCGGTCGAGGGACGGGTGGAGTTCGAGCACGTGGCGTTCGCCTACTCCGACGACACGCCGCTGATCGAGGACCTGTCGCTGTCGGTTCATCCGGGGCAGACGGTCGCGATCGTCGGCCCGACCGGAGCGGGCAAGACCACCCTGGTCAACCTGCTGATGCGCTTCTACGAGCTCGACAAGGGGCGCATCACCCTCGACGGCGTCGACATCGCGTCGATGACGCGCGAGGACCTGCGCTCCAAGACCGGCATGGTCCTCCAGGACGCGTGGCTGTTCGGCGGCAGCATCGCCGAGAACATCGCCTACGGCGCGGCCTCGGCGACCCGTGCGGAGATCGTCGCAGCGGCGAAGGCCACCCACGTCGACCACTTCGTGCGGACCCTCCCGGACGGCTACGACACCGTCCTGGACGACGAGGCCGGCACCGTCAGCTCGGGCGAGAAGCAGCTCATCACGATCGCGCGGGCGTTCCTGTCGGCGCCGGCGATCCTGATCCTCGACGAGGCGACCAGCTCGGTCGACACCCGCACCGAGGTGCTCATCCAGCGGGCCATGAACTCGCTGCGCGAGGGGCGCACCAGCTTCGTGATCGCGCACCGGCTCTCCACGATCCGGGACGCCGACCTGATCCTGGTCATGGAGAACGGGCAGATCGTCGAGCAGGGCACGCACACGGAGCTGCTGGAACGGGACGGGGCCTACGCGCGGCTCTACGCGGCCCAGTTCGCGCAGGCGCTCGCGGAGTAGCCCGACGCGTGAGGAAGGGCCGGAACCCCCGCGGGTTCCGGCCCTTCCTCCTGTGTCTCAGTCGCGGGCGATGACCCGGTTGGTGAGGGACCCGACGCCCTCGAGCTCGACGGTCACCGAGTCGCCGATGTCGAGCGGGCCGACGCCGGCGGGGGTGCCGGTCAGGATGACGTCGCCGGGCAGGAGCGTCATGACCTGGCTGATGTGGGCGATCAGGTTCGGGATGTCGTGGATCATGTCGGAGGTGCGGCCGTCCTGGCGGACCTCGCCGTTGACCAGGGTGCGGATCGCCAGGTCGGACGCGTCCAGGTCGGTGTTGATCCACGGGCCGAGCGGGCAGAAGGTGTCGAAGCCCTTCGCCCGGGTCCACTGGCCGTCCTTCTTCTGCAGGTCCCGCGCGGTGACGTCGTTCGCGCACGTGTAGCCGAAGATCACCTCATGGGCGCGGGAGACGGGGACGTCGCGGCAGAGCCGGCCGATGACGACCGCCAGCTCGCCCTCGAAGTCGACCCGCTGCGACAGCTTCTCCGGGTACTGGATCGCCTCGCCGCTGCCGATGATCGACGTGGACGGCTTGCTGAAGAACAGCGGCTCGACCGGCGGCTCCGACCCCATCTCGCGGGCGTGGTCGGCGTAGTTCCGGCCGATGGCGATCACCTTGCTGGGCAGGATCGGCGCGAGGACCCGCACGTCCACCAGGGCGTGCCTGGCCCCGGTGAACCGGACCTCGCCGAGGAACGGATGCCCGGCCACGGCCGCGATCTCTTCCCCCTCGACCACGCCGAAGGACACTTCCTCACCTGCGGAGAACCTCGCGATAAGCACCCCCCAAGCCTAACGTCACCACCCGCAGGGCTGGTCGTTGAGGCGGCACGCCCCCGGGGTGGCGGGCGTTCCCGCGCCGCCGAACCTGACGGTCACCGACTCCCCCGGGGCGATCGGCGCGGTCGTCCCGTCCTGGGTGATCACCACGTCGGATCCCGTCCTGGTGAGGGTTCCGCCCCAGACGTTGTCGATGACCGATCCGGGCACGCTGAAGGTGATCGTCCAGGCGTTCAGGGCCGTCCCGGAGTTGTTCGTCAGCGTGAACGACCCCTCGTAGTAGCCCGGTGCCACCTCGGACGTCTCGTACCTGATCCCCATTCCGGCGGCCGTCGTCCCGGTGACCGGCGCGGGAGTCCCCTGCGGCGTCCCCGAAGGCGCGGCCGACCCCGACGCGCCCGGCGAGGCCGAAGCCGAGGGCGCGGCCGTCCCGGTGGGCGCCGCCCTCCCGGGAGCCTCGCCCCCCGGCGTGGTCGGCGCCGCGCTGACCACCGGCGCCGCCTGGTGCACCGGCTTCTTCTCCCCCGAGGGCCACACCATGTACGCGGCCGCCCCGATGGCCAGCAGCCCGACCACGGCGACGATCGCCACCAGCACGCTCCGCCGGGCCCCCCTTCCGGCCGCCGCCGGCGGCGGATACACCGCGCCCCCGGGAGGCGGCGGTGCCGCGAACCCGCTCTGCGGCGGCAGGTAGGCGCCCTGCGGCGGCGGGAAGGCGGCGAACGCGGCCTGCCCCGCCTGGGCCGCTTCGGCCCGCACCACCGCGACGGGCTTGGTGAGCGACTCGTCCCCCACCGGCAGCCCGTCGGCCCCCACCGCGGCCTGCGGCCCCGTCACCTCGTGCGCCCCACCCCACGACGCCCCCACCGGGCTGTCGCCCGGCCCCTCCACCACTGGAGCGAACATCACGTCCGGCTTGGGCCGCAGCAGTTCCTCGGTGTCCCCGATGTCCGCGGCCTCCGCCGCGGGCGGCACGACCGGCGCATCGGTGACGGTCTCCATGTGCCGGTCCCCGGCGCTCTCCGGCCCGGCACCGGTCACGCCGGGGCCCTCCCCGTCGGTGACCGTCGCCATGCCCACCTCGATGGCGATCCCCGGCCCGTCCGTGAGCGTCGCGGGCGCCACCCGCACATCGGGACGCACCGGCCGCACGTTGGCGCCGGGCGCCCCCGGCCGCACGACCTCGGCGGTCGGCTGTCCCTCGTCGGCGTTCATGGTGGTCCCTCCAAGCATCAGCGATCTCACTGAAGGCGATCTCACTGAATCCGACGCTCCGACCCCCTGCCGAGTTCGCCCCGCTTGTGACGCCGGCCCGAAGAAGCGGCCCGGCCGGGGCAGAGGACGAGCACAGCCCCCCATCCTCCGGGAACTGGTCGACGGCCACCCGTCCTGGTGGCCCTCCCTCGAACGGTTCTGGCAGACCGGCGACACGGAGGGCGCGCCCTGGCCTCCGGGGGGCGGCGCAGTAGCGTGGGGGCCGGGCGCGGGCCTGGTCGAGGCTTGCGGTGGAGGAGGAGCGGCATGAGCGTTGTGAAGATCAATGTGCTGACGGTTCCGGCGGAGATGAAGGAGACGCTGGAGGCGCGGTTCGCCGGGCGGGCGGGACTGGTGGAGGGGGCGGACGGGTTCGAGGGGTTCGAGCTGCTGCGGCCCGTGGACGGGCAGGACCGGTACCTCGTCTACACGCGGTGGCGGAGCGAGGAGGACTTCGAGGCCTGGACCAAGTCGCAGGCGTTCGCGCAGGGGCACGCGAAGGCGGCGGCCGACGCCGAGCGTGCGGGCACCGGCCATGGCCATGGGCACGGCCACGGGCACGGCGGCCCCGCGTCCAGCGCGGCCGAGGTGTGGTCGTTCGAGGTGATTCAGCAGGCTTCGCCGAAGTAGGCGCTGCCCGCACTGGTGCGGGTGGCAGGAGGCGATGGGGCCGCACGATTTCCCCATGCCTGACGATCTGGACGAAACGGCCGGGGCGGAGGCCGCGCTCCGCCGCGGGCTGGCGGAGGCGCGCGACGGGAACCCCAACGACGCCGTGCGGTATCTGCGGGTCGGGCTGACCCTCGTGCGGGAGCGGCCCGACCGTGTCGCCGAGCCCGACCGGGTGGCCCATGACCTGCTGGTGGCGCTGTCCGAGCTCGCTTACCCGGCCGATCCCGCCCTCGCCGACCGGCTGCTCGGCGAGGCCGCCAGGGCCTGGCCGGCCAGCCCGCGGCCGCTGGTCGTGCTGGCCCGGCGGGCCGGCGATCCGGAGGCCGTGCGACGGCTGTTCACCGCGGCGCTGGCGAGGGTCGAGCCCGTCCGGCTCCCCCGATTCCTCGACGAAGAACGCGAAGCCGCCATCGAGGTCCGGGAGGGAAACGTCATACTTGAGGTCCTGCTGCGTCACGGACTGTCGGCGCCGCTTCACGACACCGCGATGTCCGCCTGGAGCGCCCGGCACCGACCCCCCGCCTGATCCGCGCGCATGGGAGAGGCCCCATGGGAGACAACCCGACCTGGTACCGCCGCTCGTTCATGGGACGGCTGCCCGAACCCGCACAGCAGGGACTGCTGGCCCTCGGCCACACCCAGCTGCTCGATCCCGGCGCCACCCTCATCCGCCAGGGGGATCCCGGCGGCGTCGCCTACCTGCTGCTCGACGGCAGGGTCAACGTCACCAAGGTGGCGGAGAACGGCACGCAGTCGCTGCTGGCGATCCGCTATCCCGGCGACCTCATCGGCGAGATGGCCGTGATCAGTGCGGAGCCGCGCGCGGCGACGGTCGTCGGCCGGGTCAAGACGACGCTCCTGACCCTCCCCGGCGACGAGTTCGTCCGCTTCCTCGGCGAGCATCCGATGGCCGCGCTCGCCCTGAGCGCGATCACCGGCGACCGGCTGATGCAGGCCCACGCCTACCGCACGGACGCCGCCGCCTACCCTGTCGAGGTCCGGGTCGCCCGCGCCCTGCTCTACCAGGGCCAGCGGATGGCCCACCAGTCCGACGGCTTCTTCTTCCTCGACCTCAAGCAGTCCGAGCTGGCCATGCTGATCGGCGCCAAGGAGGGCACCGTCCAGAAGGCCCTGGCCCAGGGCGAGCACCTCCCGGCCCTGGTCGAGAACCGCCGCGGCCGCGTCATGATCCGCGACCTCCCGGGTCTCGCCGCCTTCGCCGAGCTCTCCGGCTCCTAGGGCCGGCTGCGGGTGGCCAGGACGTCCTGGGCGCGGATGGCGGCGGCGAGGAGTTCGGGGCGGTCGGGGTGGGCGAGGGGGGTGGCCTCGGCGGCGGCGATGATGAGCTGGCAGCCGCGGACGATCTCCGCGGGGACGCCGCAGAGGGTGCCGCGGACCGTCCAGGCCTCGCCCGCCGCGCGCAGGGCCCTGGGGTGCCAGAGGTCGGTCGTGGAGAGCGCGGCCAGCACCGATTCCAGGGTGCTGATGGCGCGGTCGGCCAGGTCGGTCCGCGACTCGCGCCTGGCCCTGACGACGAGGTTCGCCGCCCGCAGGACACCGACCCCGGCCCGGACCGGCAGCCGGACGGCCGCCCGGTAGCACCGCTCCGCGCGGACGAGGGCGGCGGCGTCGCCCGCCCTGCCCCGCCGGGCGAAATGGGTGCCCCTGGCGGCCATGAGCGCGGCGTACAGCGGATCGTCCGGGGTCAGGGCCGCCGTGGCACGGTCGAGCCACGCGCCGCCGTCCGCGCCGTCCACCAGGGAGGACAGGCCTCTGGCCGCGGCCCCGTGGACGTCCTCGGCGGGGACGGTCTCGGCGAGGGCGGTCAGCACCGCGAGCCGGTCTTCCGGAACGGGCCCGGCGTCGTCGGCGAGGATCAGCGCCACCTCCGTCAGGGCGCCGGCGGCCGCGGGCCCGCTGAGCGGCCCGAGGACGGTGTCGGCCGCCTCGGCGAGCAGCCTGCCGAGCGTCCAGGGCAGCCGGTCGGCGATCTCCGGAGGCAGGTCGGCGGCCGTCCTCCTCGCACGGGCCAGCAGCCGGATCGCGCGTTCCCTGGAGCCGGGCTCGTCGGCGAGATTCAGCCCCAGCCAGGCCTCCGTGGCGGGCCGCCGGGGATCACCGGGCGCGTAGAGGAGCAGCAGTTCCTCGAGGTAGCGGTTGCACCGGCCGAGATCGGCGGCCGAGCCGGTCAGCCGGAACCGGGTCTGGGCGGCGGAGGCCATCAGGTGCAGGCAGGCGGTGGGGTCGGCGGCCTCGGAGAGCACCGCGTCGAGCCGTTCGAGCGCCTGGTCGAGATCGTCCAGGCCGCTCGCCTGGACGATCATCAGTCCGGCCCGGGCGATCGCTGCGTCGATCACGGCATTCCCCCTCTTCCCAGGACGGTCCGCCGAGCCCCCGTCTGCCCGGCGGACCGATCCCCGCCAGACTGCCCCGCCACCGCCCCTTCCCGCCCGCATTGATCCGGGTTCGCCCCCTTCAGGCGCGGAGGTCGGCGTACTCCGGGTGCTTCTTCACGTACTCCTTCACGAAGGGGCACTGGGGGACCATCTTCAGCCCGCGCTCACGGACGTCGGCGAGCATGCCCCGGACCAGCTTGCTGCCCAGGCCCTGGCCCTCGTAGTCCATGTCGATCTCGGTGTGGGTGAAGACGACGGCGCCGTCCTTCATCACGTACTGGGAGTAGCCGGCGACCGCGCCGTCGACGCTGATCTCGTAGCGGGAGCGCGCGGTGTTGTTCGTGACCTCAGACATGATCATGAACTTACCCGTTCAGGACGCGTCGTATCCGGCGCGCAGGAGGCAGTACGTGACGGCCTCCTCGAGCGCCTGCCACGACGCGGCGATGATGTTCTCGCCGACGCCGACCGTCCCCCATTCGGCCTTGCCGTCCGAGGAGTCGATCAGGACCCGGGTGACGGCGTCGGTGCCGTGCGAGCCCTCCAGGATCCTGACCTTGAAGTCGACCAGCTCGAGGGCGGCCAGCTCGGGGTAGAGCCGGTCGAGCGCCGAGCGCAGCGCCATGTCGAGGGCGTTGACGGGTCCGTTGCCCTCACCGGTCGCGACGATCCGCTCGCCCTTGGCGTGCACCTTGACCGTCGCCTCGCTGACCTGGACGCCGTCGGGACGCTGCTCGACGATGACCCGCCAGGACTCGACCCGGAAGTAGCGCGTCGGGGTGCCGGCCAGCTCCTCGCGGAGCAGCAGCTCGAAGGAGGCGTCGGCGGCCTCGAAGGTGTAGCCCCTGGACTCCAGGTCCTTGACCCGGGCGACGACCTCGGCGGCCTTCTCGCCCGACAGGTCGTAGCCCAGCTCCCTGCCCTTCAGCTCGACCGAGGCCCGGCCGGACATCGACGAGACGAGCATCCGCATGTCGTTGCCGACCAGCAGCGGGTCGATGTGCTGGTAGAGGTTGGGGTCGACCTTGACGGCCGAGGCGTGCAGGCCGGCCTTGTGCGCGAACGCCGAGTACCCGACGTAGGGCTGCTGGGAGGCGGGCGTGACGTTGGTGACCTCGGAGACGGCGTGGGCGATCCGGGTCATCTCGGCGAGCTGGTCGCCGGTCACCAGCTCCATGCCACGCTTGAGCTGGAGGTTGCCGATGACGGTGAACAGGTTGGCGTTGCCCGAGCGTTCGCCGTAGCCGTTGGCGCAGCCCTGGACGTGCGTCGCCCCGGCCTTGACGGCGGCCAGCGAGTTGGCCACGGCGCAGCCGGAGTCGTCGTGGCAGTGGATCCCGACGCGCGCCCCCGCGGACACGACGTCGTGGACCACGTCGGCGAGCTCGTCGGGGAGCATCCCGCCGTTGGTGTCGCACAGCGCGATCACGTCCGCGCCCGCCTCGGCGGCGGTGCGGACCATCTCCAGGGCGTAGGCGCGGTTGGCCTTGTAGCCGTCGAAGAAGTGCTCGGCGTCGACGAAGACCCGCTGGCCCTCCGCACGCAGATGGGAGACCGTGTCGCGGATCATCGCGAGGTTCTCCTCAAGGGTCGTGCGGAGGGCCAGTTCCACGTGCCTGTCGTGGCTCTTGGCCACGAGTGTCACCACCGGCGCGCGGGATTCGCGCAGGGCGGCCACCTGGGGATCGTCGGCGGCCTTCAGGCCGGCCCGGCGGGTCGCGCCGAACGCGGCGAGCTGCGCGTGCTTGAGATCAAGCTCGGACTGGGCGAGCTTGAAGAACTCGGTGTCCTTGGGGTTGGCGCCCGGCCAGCCGCCCTCGATGAAGCCGACCCCGAGCGAGTCCAGGTGCCGGGCGATGACCAGCTTGTCCTGCACGCTCAGGTTGAGCCCCTCCTGCTGGGAGCCGTCCCGCAGGGTGGTGTCGTAGACGTGGAAGCCGTCGTTCATCGTGAAATCCCCTTTGACCCCGGCAAACAAAAAGACCCTCCACGAGTCGTGGAAGGTCTGCGCGCCGGCGTGTGTCGTGGTTGACAGACTAGGTGCCGACGCGCCGTCCGATAATGATCAGGCCGGTGCTCATAACACGGCCAGTGTTACACATCGGTTGCTCAGCCGTCACATCGGTCTCGGAATCTGAGATCAGGCCAGCTTGGTGATCCAGGCGTGCGGGTCGGGCTTGTCGCCGTACTGGATGCCGACCAGCTCCTCGCGGAGCCTCGCGGTGGTCGCGCCCATGGCTCCGCCGCCGATCACGAACTCGCCGGAGGCGCCCTTGACCCGCCCGACCGGGGTGATCACCGCGGCGGTGCCGCAGGCGAACGCCTCGGTGAGCGCGCCGGAGGCGACGTCGTCCCGCCACTGCTCGACGCTGATCTTCTCCTCCGAGACGGGGATGCCCAGGTCGGGGGCGAGCTTGAGCAGCGAGTCGCGGGTGATGCCGGGCAGCAGGGTGCCGGTCAGCGGCGGGGTGACCAGGCGGGCCTCGGCGCCGGACCCGTAGACGAAGAACAGGTTCATCCCGCCCATCTCCTCGACCCACCGGTGCTCGGCGGCGTCGAGCCAGACGACCTGGTCACAGCCCTCCTCGACGGCCTGCTGCTGCGCCACGAAGGCCGCGGCGTAGTTGCCGCCGCACTTGGCGAAACCGGTGCCGCCGGGGGCCGCCCGGGTGTACTCGGTCGACAGCCACACCGAGACCGGCTTGATCGCGCCGGAGAAGTAGGCCGCCGACGGCGAGGCGATCACGCAGAACAGGTACCGGGCGGAGGGGGCGTTGACGCCCATGCCCGTCTCGGTGGCGATGATGAACGGCCGCAGGTAGAGGCTGTGGCCCTCGCGGGTCGGCACCCAGTCGCGGTCGGCGTCGACCAGCAGTTCCAGGGCCTGGACGAAGGTCTCCTCCGGCAGCCGCGGCATGGCCATGCGGTCGCAGGAGATGTTGAAGCGGGCCGCGTTGGCGTACGGGCGGAAGGAGACGATCGAGCCGTCCGGCTGCCGGTAGGCCTTCAGGCCCTCGAACAGCTCCTGGGCGTAGTGGAAGACCTTGGTCGCCGGATCGAGCGCGAGCGGGCCGTAGGGCCGGAGCCTGGCGTCGTGCCAGCCCTCCCCCTTGGTCCACTCGATGGTCACCATGTGCTCGGTGAACAGCTGCCCGAAGCCCGGATCGGCCAGCAGGGCCTCCCGCTCCCCGGCGGGCTTGCGCTGGTCAGCGAGCTTGACGTCGAACTCGATCATGTCTGTAGTACCTCTCCCGGATCACCGGTATGGACGATACCGGCAAACTCCATTGTGGGCTGTATCTCACCTTCCGCGGCACGCGAAGAAGGCGTGCCGCGGTCTTTCTCGCGGCACGCCTTCTTCGAAGGGGGGCAGGCTGCCGCCTACCCCGCTACTCGCTTGGCGATGGCGTCGCCGACCTGGGCGGTCGGGCGGTGGCCCGTGCGCTCGGTCAGGTCCTCGGCGACGGCCTTCTCGATCTTGCGCGCGGCCTCGGGGACGCCGAGGTGGTCCAGCAGCATGGCGACCGAGAGGATCGTGGCCGTCGGGTCGGCCTTCTGGCGTCCGGCGATGTCGGGGGCCGAGCCGTGGACGGGCTCGAACATCGACGGGGCGGTCCGGTCGGGGTTGACGTTCCCGGACGCCGCCAGCCCGATGCCGCCGGCGATCGCGGCGCCGATGTCGGTGATGATGTCGCCGAACAGGTTGTCGGTGACGATCACGTCGAAGCGCCCGGGGTCGTTGACGAAGTACATCGTCGCGGCGTCCACGTGGGCGTAGTCGGTGGTGACGCCGGGGTACTCGGCGCCGACCTGCTTGACCAGCCGCTGGTAGAGCTCGCCCGCGAAGGTCAGGACGTTGTCCTTGTGGACCAGGGTCAGCTTCCTGCGCGGACGGGCGTTCGCCAGCTCGAAGGCATAGCGCACGACGCGCTCCACGCCGAAGGCGGTGTTCACGCTCTCCTGGGTGGCGACCTCGTGCGGGGTCCCCTTGCGGATCACGCCGCCGACCCCGGTGTAGGGGCCCTCGGTGCCCTCCCGGACGACGATCATGTCGATGTCGTCGGGGCCGACGCCCGCCAGCGGGGTCGTGACGCCGGGGAAGAGCTTGACCGGACGCAGGTTGACGTAGTGGTCGAGCTCGAACCGCAGGCGCAGCAGCAGCCCGCGCTCCAGCGTGCCGGACGGCACCGTCGGGTCGCCGATGGCGCCGAGCAGGATGGCGTCATGGCCCTTGATCTCGGCCAGGACCGCGTCCGGCAGGACCTCTCCGGTCCGGTGCCAGAAGGCGGCGCCGAGATCGTATTCGGTCTTCTCGAACACGAGGTCGTGCTGACCAGCGATCACATCGAGGACCTTCAGGCCTTCGGCGACGACCTCGGGGCCGATGCCGTCACCTGCGACGACTGCGAGACGGACGGTACGTGATGCCATGGCGGGCAGCTTAGTACATCTGTCTCACCGTTCGGGCGTCCATCTCACATGTTAGGACATGGTACCGGATCCCGTGCTTGACGCGGTGGCTCCCGCCAGGGGAGTCTCAGGGGGACAAGTTCATAACGAGGCGACGGCAGACAGGAACCCGGTGCGATTCCGGGACGGTCCCGCCACTGTGACCAGGCCTTCCCGGGCCTGGAAGTCAGGAGACTGATCCGTCGTCCTCCCACCATCGGGGCGAGGCACCCCGAAAGGAGACCCCCACATGTCCGCACTGGACCAGCCGCATGCCGACGTCCGACCGGTCGTCGGCGACCTGCGCACTTACGCGATCATCGCGGTCGCCGTCCTGTTCTCCCTGCTGACGATCTACGCGCTGCTCTACGCGCCCCAGACGGTCCTGCACGAACTGGCCCACGACGGCCGTCACCTCCTCGGCGCCCCCTGCCACTGATGAGCAACGAGATCCTGCCCCGCCTGATCGGCCGGGGCGTCCTGAGCGGTGCCCTCGCGGGCCTGGTCTCCGGCGGATTCGCCTTCTTCGTGGCCGAACCCGTCATGGACCGTGCCGTCGAGCTCGAGGGACGGCGCTCCGAGGCCGCCGACAAGGCCGCGGGCATCACGCCCGAGGCCATGGAGGAGATGTTCACCCGTTCCGAGCAGCACCTGGGCCTGATCCTCGCCACGGTCGGCGCGGGCATCGCCTTCGGCGTCCTGTTCTCGGTGATGTACTGGGCGCTCTTCCACCGGACCGCGGCCACCCGGCCCTGGGAACGTTCCCTCGGGCTGGCGGGCGCCGTCTTCACGGGCTTCTGGCTGCTGCCCTTCATCCGCTACCCCGCCAATCCGCCCGGCGTCGGCGACCCCGAGTCCCTCGGTTCCCGCGAGTACGGGTGGACGGCGTCGATCGCGATCGGCCTGATCACGGTCTTCGTCGCCTGGCGGCTCGCCACCTCACTCGCCGACCGGCCGAAGCACGTCCGCCAGCCGGCGGCCGTCGCGCTGGTCGTGGTGGCCACCGCCCTGCTGTTCCTGCTGCCGGACAACACTGATCCGCTGCCGGTGCCCGCGGGGCTGCTGTGGGACTTCCGGGTGCTCGCCGCCGCGTCGTCGACGATCCTCTGGACGTTCCTCGGCGCGGCCTTCGGTTACCTGGGCGTCCGCGACGCCCGCCGCTCCCGGACGGCCCCCGCGGCCACCGAGGTCGGCGTGTAGGAGAAGAAGGGCGAGGGGCGGTCCGTTCAGCGGGCCGCCCCGAGCCCTGCCACCCGCTACCTGGTGCGGGGCGCCCGCTGGAACTCGCGGCCCGGCTCGGTGGGGGTGCCGTCGTCGGTCATGAGGCCGGTGCCGTTGCCACGGGTGTTGGGCAGCGCGAACCAGGCGTAGCGCTCCACGTAGGGCAGGGCGGTCAGCATGGACGTCGCGGCCCTGACGAACGCGGCCTGCTGCCCCACCGGCGGGTAGCTCATGCCGTTGTCGTGGTTGATGAGCGCGAACTCGGTGAGCCAGATCGGCTTGCCGAACCGCGCGCGCACCCGCTGGATGTAGGTCTTCAGCTCGTTGACGGCCGTCGCCGTGTCGTAGTTCTTGGTGTAGAAGTGCAGGGCGATGAAGTCGACGCGGAGGCCGCGCTGCCGGGCGCCCGTCATGAACTGGTCGAGCCACCGGCCGGGGATGTCGCCGCCCCACACCGGGGCGGGGCTGCCGAGCCGCATCCCGGTCTTCTGCAGCTGCGGCCACAGGTTCAGCGCCTCTTCGACGGACATGTTCGCCTGGCCCGCGAGATCGGGCTCGTTGAAGCCCAGCAGCGTCTTCCCGCGGACCTCGCCGACCTTCCCGATGTCGCGCCCGCTCCAGATCATCGGCACGAACTCGACACCGGGCGGGGCTCCGAACCAGTCGTTGGGGCTCCAGGTGTAGAACCAGCAGGCTCCCGATCCGGTCAGCGCCTTCTGGCCCGCGGTCAGCCCCCAGGTCCCGACGCCCTTCAGGCAGTTGCCCGACTTCGGGATGGAGGCCGGGGTGTTCCCGTTCCCGCCGTTCTTCAGCGGCGCGGTGCGCTTGGCCAGCAGCGGAGGCACCGGCATGGCGGTCGGGTCGGGCAGGGCGGCGGCCGGGGTGTCGGCGGTGGCCTTCTCCTCCTTGTCCCCGCCCGGGGCCTGCGACCGCTTGTCCGGGCTCGGGGTGACGACGGCGGCGGGGCCGCCGTCGCTGCAGGCGGTGGCCGCGACGGTGACCGTCAGCAGGGCCGCGGCGATCCCCAGGAACCGGCGTGTGTGTGCCATGCGGGCGTGACCTCTCGGTGATCCGGGAGTTGAACTCTCTCATAGATCACGGACGTATCACCCCGCCTCGCCAGAATTCAGACGGAAGGCGACAGCAGGACCGCCAGCCGCTCCGGACCCGAGACGCCGAGCTTCGAGCAGATCTCGACGAGCTGTTCGGCGACCGTCCGGGACGGCATCTGGAGCCGTTCGGCGATGTCGAGCTCGCTGCTGCCGGCGGCCACCAGCTCGGCGATCTCGTACTGGACGCGGCTGAGGTCGGGGACCGCCGCCGTCCGCAGGGCGGGCGTCCTGACCTGGTCGCAGCGCTGGACCAGCACCCAGGCCCTGGTCCCCGCCGCGGCCGCCTGCTGCTTGTCCCAGTGGACCTCGGCGGCCTGCGCGGCGGCCTCGGCCGCGTGCAGGGCCATGCCGAGCTCCTCGAACTCGAAGCTGGCGCCGATCAACCCCGACCAGTCCCCCGCCGCGGCGGCGTCGGCGTGCCGGGCGCACAGCGCGGCGAGATCGCCCTCGGCGTCCTCGGCGAGCTGCGCCAGCCGGTCGGCGACGACTCCGGCCGCCCCGAGCCGCACCACGTCGTGGAGCGCGGCGAGCGCGTAGGGGCGCAGTTCCAGGGCCTCGGCGGCGGCAGCGGCATCGAGCAGGCCGTGGACGGCCGCGCCGACCGCGCCCTGCGCCACGAGGTACCACGGCCTGGCCAGCGCGACGGGGAACCACAGGGCCCGCAGCGTGGGCAGCGCGCGCTTGTCGGCGGCCTCCAGGGCGTCGCGGGCGGTCTCGAGGTCTCCGGCGAGCGCCGCGGCGTGGGCCAGCTCGCCCAGGCAGGGACCGGCGAACGGCGAGTGGCCGCGCGACAGCAGCCGCGCGCCGTTCCACGCCTCGCGCAGCGCCGCCTGCACCTGCCCGCGGGCCCGCAGCACCCGGGCCTGGGCGGCGGCGCGGGCGACGGGATCCTCCTGCGCGCCCTCCTCGCCCGCGGCGTCGAGGTCGCCGACCGACATCCACACGCTGTAGCGGGCGAACTCCAGCAGCGCCCCGACTTCGGGCGCCTGGGACGACCAGGCGCCGATGTGCTGGAGCCCGGCGCGGACCTTGTCCAGCCCGGCCGTCGACTGGCCGGTCAGGGCGGCGGCCACCGCCTCGACCGCGTGGATCCGCGCGGCCGTCACCGGACCCGCCGTCGTGATCGCGGCGGCGTCGTCGGCGAGGTCGAGGGCCTCCCGGCTGGCGGCGCGGTGCAAAGCCGCGAACGCCTTCTCGACCATCAGCCGCTGGCGCGACTCCTCGGTGGTGACGGTCTCGAGCGCGATCGCGAGCACCCGGTCGGCCTCCTCGGGCCGCCCCAGGCCGTAGGCGAGGTTCGCGGCCCGCTTCGAGGCCAGCGCCGCCCTCGCCCGGTCCTCGGGGCGTCGCGGGGCCCCGCCCAGCTCGGTCTCGGCCTCGGCGGCTCGGCCCAGCGAGGCCAGCAGCGCCGCCCGTGCCAGGGCCTCCTCCAGGCTCCCGGCGGGCTCCTCCGCCCAGGCGCCCAGCTCGGTCGGGCCGGGGGCCGCGACGGTCTCGGGCGCGGCGGGCAGCGGCTCGGCCCGGGTCGTCAGGGTGTCCTCGGCCGGTCGCGGCGCGGGAACGGGGACGGGGGCGTCCTTCCAGTGGCCGTCGTCCAGCACGCCGGTGGCGCGGGCCGCGCGGACCAGCTCGTGCAGGTAGCGCAGGTCGCCGCCGGACAGGGCGGCGAGGTGGGCGGCGGTCGCCTCGTCGACGGTGCCGTCGAGCAGTTCCTGGACGTCGGTCAGCGGGGCCAGCGGCAGCGAGGTGAGCACCAGCGGGCTGAGCGGCTGCGGGAGCACGCCCGAGGCCAGCAGCGTGACCCGGCCCGTTCCGGCCAGCGCTCTGGCCAGGTGCGCCGAGTCGTCGTCGAGCAGGTGGACGTCGTCGATGACGAGCAGCACCCGTCCCGAGCCCCCGCGAGCCAGGATCGTCTCGACCGCGAGCGCGACGTCGGTGACCGGCACGCGCACCGGCAGGAGATGGGAGAAGGCGCCGAACGGCACACTCGGCCCCTGCCCCGGCCGCGCGTCGAGGACGGTCACCTCGTCGGGGGCCAGGCCCGCGGCCTCGGCCAGCAGGCGGCTCTTCCCCACGCCGGGAGCGCCGGTCACGAGCAGCCCTATCCCCGTCGTCTCGACGATCGCGGTCAGCTCGCCCTCACGGCCGACGAACGGCCAAGTCGTCACCACACCAGGAGCGTAGATTCCGCGTCGCGTCACGACCAGCCCTCAACTCTTCCACTCGTCCCCGGGCCCGTCCCGCCCACTGATCCGTGTGACGCTCAGTACCTGCGCGGGGTTCGTCGAACCGACTCTACGGGCATCGATCCCCCCGTGCCGGGCGGTTGAAAAGGGCTCGGTCTCAATCGTTAGCGGCGCGTTCCACCGACGCCCGCGCGGCCTCGGGAGCGTCGCCGGAACCGACCAGGAGCTTGCGGCAGAGCGGCAGCAGGACCGACCGCACGCCCTCGCCGTCCGGGCCGAAGTAGCCCGCCAGTTCCAGCAGGCAGTACCCGTGGGCGACGCTCCAGATCTGGGCGGCGACCTCCACCGCCGACTCGCCCTCCAGCCGCCCCGTCTCGCCCGCCCGCTCCACCGCGGCGACCAGCAGGGAGAACGCCTCCTTGCCCGCCAGGAACAGCGGGTCCGCCTCGGTGAGGTCGGGCGCGCGCAGCCGGTGGCCGCCGGGCTCGGTCGTCCCGAACATCACCCCGTACAGGTGGGCGTTGGCGAGCGCGAAGTCCCGGTAGGCCAGGCCCATGGCGGTGAGGTCGGCCACGGGGTCGCCGGTCCGGGGGACGGCGGACAGGTGGGCGGCGAACCGGTCGTAGCCCTCGGCCGCGATCGCCTGGACGAGCCCCGTCATGTTCCCGAAGTGGGTGTAGACGGCCATGGTGGAGGCGCCGATCTCGGCGGCCAGCTTCCGTGCCTGCAGCGCCTCGGGGCCGCTCTCGGCCAGGCGGCGCAGCGCGGCCTCGAGCAGGAGTTCGCGCGTTCCCATGCTTGCCAGTCTGGCATAACGGCGTTATACATGAAACATAACGGCGTTATGCCATCCCGGACAGAGCGAGGAACCATGGGCAGCCACTACCTCGAAGGCGCACTGGCCCCGGTCCACGAGGAGCTCACCCTCACCGACCTCAAGATCACCGGAACCCTGCCGGACCACCTCGACGGCCGGTACCTGCGCAACGGGCCGAACCCGATCGGCGAGGTCGATCCCGCCACCTACCACTGGTTCATGGGCGACGGCATGGTCCACGGGATCCGCCTGCGCGACGGCCGCGCCGAGTGGTACCGCAACCGCTGGGTGCGCGGTCCCGTCGCCGCGCGGCGGCTGGGCGAGCCCGAGCCGCCCGCGCCCGGCGCGGCGGGGTTCGACGTCGTCGGCCCGAACACCAGCGTCATCGGCCACGCCGGGCGCACCATCGCCCTGATCGAGGGCGGCCTCGCCCCCTACGAACTCGACGATGAGCTCGGCACCGTCGGCGCCTGTGACTTCGGCGGCACGCTCAGCGGCGGCTACACCGCCCATCCCAAGCACGACCCGGTGACCGGCGAGCTCCACGCGGTCTCGTACTCCTTCGCGCGCGGCAACCGGGTCCAGTACTCGGTCATCGACGTGCTCGGCAGGGCCCGCAGGACGGTGGACATCCAGGTCACGGGCAGCCCGATGATGCACGACTTCTCCCTGACCGAGAAGCACGTCGTCTTCTACGACCTGCCCGTCACCTTCGACGCGCGCAAGGCCGTCCCCTCCGCCGTGCCCGCGCCGCTGGCCGCCCCGGCGCGGCTCGTCATGGACGCCCTCATCGGCCGGGTCAGGGTGCCCGACCCGATCGCCGCCCGCGCCGTCACCAGCGGAGGGACGGGGCTGCCCTACAGCTGGAACCCCCGATACCCGGCCAGGATCGGCGTGATGCCCCGCGAGGGCGGCGACGCCGACGTCCGCTGGTTCGAGGTCGAGCCCTGTTACGTCTTCCACCCGCTGAACGCCTACGACGACGGCGACACGATCGTCCTGGACGTCGTCCGGCACCCCAGGATGTTCGCCACCGACCCGCTCGGCCCGAACGAGGGCGCCACCACCCTCGACCGCTGGACGGTCGACCCGCGCGCGGGAAAGGTCATCGAGTCCCGGCTCGACGACCGCTTCCAGGAGTTCCCGCGCGTCGACGAGCGCCGCACCGGGCACCGCCACCGCTACGGTTACGCCGTCCAGATCCGCGAGGGGGTCGCCCCCGACGACACCCTCCTCAAGCACGATCTCGACCGGGGCACGACCCTCACGCGCTCGTTCGGCCACGGCAAGGGCGCCGGGGAGTTCGTGTTCGAGCCGTCCACGCCGGAGGGCGCCGAGGACGACGGGCTGCTACTCGGCCTCGTCAGCGACCTGCCGTCCGGGACGACCGACCTGATGGTCCTCGACGCCGCCACGCTGGAGACCGTCGCGGCCGTCCACATCCCCGCCCGGGTCCCGGCCGGCTTCCACGGCAACTGGGTCGCCGGCTGACCTCCTACAGGGGGCAGTCGCCGCAGGTCCCGCCGCCGGGCGGGACCTTGTAGTACAGGCAGCAGCTGCGCCGCCGCAGCGTGACCGGTTCCAGCGCGCCCCGCAGCGGCGGCCGCCGCAGCAGCTCGCCGACCAGCCCGGAGATCCGCGGGCCGAGCTCCGGCCGGACGCGGGCCGCGTGACGGGTCCCGGCCAGCGCCGAGGCGGCGTTCCCCCACACCAGGCCGTCGGCGAGCTTCACCGGCCATGCCTCGCGCAGCGGCCCGAGCACGGCCATGGCGGTCTCGAACAGCGGCATGTCCGACGGCCGCGCCCGCGCGGCGAGCAGGCCGATCGGCGCGCCCTCCGCCCACCGCCACCGCAGCCCGGTCAGATCCGGGACGCTCCCGTGGGCCGCCGCGCAGCCGATCAGAGGCGACCAGATCCGCGAGGCGAGCCCCTGGAACAGGATCGACCCCGCCACCCTGCGGTCCGGTGTGCCGAGCCGCTCGCAGTAGTGCGTCACCAGCTCGCCGAGGCCCTCGCCGAGCGGCAGCCAGCCCGGTTCCGCCGGACCGGTCTCCAGCAGGAAATACGGGCCCAGCCCGGCGACGTCCGCCAGCGCCGCCCCGAGATCCCGCTCCGGTTCCACCGGGCTCAGACCGCGCCGACGGGCTCGGCCACGGCACGCGAGAAGAGGGCGTCGCGGGCGATGCCGAGGGCCGTCGCGACGGCGCCGCGGACGATCGCCTCCCCTTCGAGCGCCGACAGCTCCACCGGCGGGGGCGGCAGCGGCGTCATCGACTCGAGCCGGTCGCGGACCGCCTCGAGCAGGAGGTCGGCGCCGGTGTGCCCGAGCCCGCCGCCCAGCACGATGAGCTCGGGATCGAGCACGGCGATGACGCTGGCCAGGGCGCGGCTGATGTTGGCCGCCTCCTCGCCGACGATCTGGAGGGCGTTCTCGTCGCCCTGGCGCGCGGCGGCGTAGATCGTCTCCGGGGTCCAGCGGCCCTTCATCCCGTACCGCTGCGCCGTGGCGACCAGCCCGGGCCCCGACAGCACGCTCTCGAGCTGGCCTCCGGGATGGTCGGGACCGCCGCCCAGCGGAAGGAAGCCGATCTCCCCCGCCGCGCCGCGCGAACCCCGGTAGAGCCTGCCACCGAGGACGACGCCCATGCCGAGACCCGTGCCGATCGACACGAACGTGAAGTTCTGCAGCCCGCGGCCGAGCCCGTAGGCCTGCTCACCGAGGGCGGCCAGAGCGATGTCGTTCTCGATGGTGAACGCGCACGGCAGCCGCTCGGCGAGCTTGTCGACCACCCCGGGCTTCTGCCAGCCGGGGATGTTGGGCGCGAGCTGGAGCCGGCGGCGTTCGTGGTCGTGGATGCCGGGGGTGGCCAGCACGACGTGCGTGAGCTCCCGGCCGCCGGCGAGCTCCGCGACGAGCTCGCCGATCTGGTCCATCAGCGCCGCCGCGCTCCTGGCCTGCGATCGGACGTCCCGCCTGGTCACGACCTCACCGGCGATGTTCGCCAGGGCCACGCGCACCCATTCGCGGCCGACGTCGACGCCGACGACCCAGCCCGCCTCCGGGCTGACCTCGTAGAGCATCGCCGAACGTCCCGCGCCGCCGGTGCGCTGCCCGACCGTCCGCACAAGGCCGACCCGTTCGAGGTCGGCGAGCGCCAGCGAGATCGTCGGCTTGGACAGGCCGGTGTTCTTCGCGAGTTCCGGCCGGGAGATCGGGCCGTGCTCCCTGATCTGCTCGAGCGCGGCCCTCTCGTTGATCACCCGTAGCAGCGCCGTGGAGCTCGCGGTGGTCGTCACAAGATTCCCTTTCCCCCTGCCCCGAGTCCCTCTGGATATCACGGAAAAGAAAGAAGCGCCCACATCGAAGTGAGCGCTCGCTTTCCGGAGGATCAGTCCGTGAGTTCGATGCGGCGGGCGAGGCCCGCGCCGATCTCACCGGCGATGGTCTCGAGGACGCCCTGGTCGATGGAGGAGTCGACGGTCAGGACCGTGAGGGCCTTGCCGCCCTTCTCGTCCCGGCCGACCTGCATGCCGGCGATGTTGATGCCCAGGTCGCCGAACTGCTTGCCGATCGTGCCGATGACGCCCGGACGGTCGATGTAGCCGAGGATCGCCATGTGCGGCGCGGGGCTGAGCTCCACGTCGAACCCGTTGATCTCGACGATCCGCTCCAGGTGGCGCGGGCCCGACAGGGTGCCGGAGACCGAGACGATCTCGCCGTCGGCCATGGTGCCCTTGACGGTGATGACGTTCCGCCAGTTCGGGGAGTCCTCGCTGGTGCTGAGGCTCACCTCGATGCCGCGCTCACCGGCCAGCAGCGGGGCGTTGACGAAGGTGACCGACTCCTCGACGACGTCGGCGAACACGCCCTTGAGGGCGGCCAGCTCCAGGATCTTCACGTCGTGGGCGGTGATCTCACCGCGGACGATGACGTCCAGGCGGACCGGGACACTGCCCGCGAGCGAGGTGAAGATGCGGCCGAGCTTCTCGGTCAGCGGCAGGCCCGGCTTGACGTCCTCGGCGACGGCGCCGCCCTGGACGTTGACGGCGTCCGGCACGAACTCGCCCGACAGGGCCAGCTTGACCGACTGCGCGACCTGGGTTCCGGCCTTCTCCTGCGCCTCGTGGGTGGAGGCGCCCAGGTGCGGGGTGGCCACCACGTTGTCGTGCAGGAACAGCGGCGAGTCGGTGCACGGCTCGGTCGAGAAGACGTCGAGGCCGGCGCCGGCGACGCGGCCCTCCTTGAGGGCGATGTCGAGGGCGTTCTCGTCGACGATCCCGCCGCGGGCGGCATTGATGATGCGGACCTCGGGCTTGACCAGGTGCAGCTCGCGGTCGCCGATGAGGCCCAGGGTCTCCTTGGTCTTCGGCAGGTGCACCGTGACGAAGTCGGAGACCTGGAGCAGCTCGTCCAGCGGGAGCAGCTTGACGCCCAGCTGGGCGGCGCGCGCGGCCTGGATGTAGGGGTCGTAGGCCACGATCTCCATGTCGAAGCCGGCGAGGCGCTGGGCGACCAGGACGCCGATGCGGCCGAGGCCGAGGACGCCGACGGTCTTGCCCTGGAGCTCGACGCCGGTGTACTTCGAGCGCTTCCACTCGCCCTGCTTGAGCGCGGCGTGGCCCTGCGGAACGTTCCGGGCGGTGGCCATGAGCAGCGCGATGGCGTGCTCGGCGGCGGTGACGATGTTGGAGGTCGGCGCGTTGACGACCATCACGCCGGCCTTGGTGGCGGCTTCGACGTCCACGTTGTCGAGGCCGACGCCGGCGCGGGCCACGACCCGCAGCTTCTTGGCGTGCTCGAAGACCTCGGCGTTGGCCTTGGTCGCGGAGCGGATGATGAGCGCGTCGACCTCCGCGACGGCGGGCAGCAGGGCGGCGCGGTCGGCGCCGTCCACATAGCGGACTTCGAAGTCGTTTTCGAGAACCGCGATCCCGGCAGGGGACAGCTCTTCAGCGACGAGGACGACTGGCTTGCTCAACTGGAAATCCTTGGGGTGAGATCTTTGCAGGTGGAGCCGCGAGTCACGCCCTCGTGTCGCGCCTGGGTCGAGTCTATATCCGCTGACGGTCAGCCCTGACTCGCCCTGCGGAACTCCCAGAACCGCCGCTTCCCGGCGGGGGCGGCCGATCCCTCGGACGCGACCTCCAGGCAGCCGTCGAGCCTCAATGTGAATCCTTCTCGCATTTTGGGCTCTTTGAAATCCGCGTGGCGGACGGATCCGAACGGCGCGGTCCTGGTCACCCCGAGAACGGACACCTCGACGCGGAAGTTCCACGGGCCGCCCGGCGGAATCTCGACCAGGGCCTCGAAACCGCCGTCGGCGGGCGTCACGGGGAACCGGTGCTCGGCCTCCCCCGCGGCGAGGATCAGGGTCACCGCGGGGCCGCGCGCCTCGACCCGGGCGATCCCGGCCGCGCCCTTCACCTTCAGGCGGCCGGTCTTGTCCCAGGCCAGGGCGTCGAGGCGGTGGTCGACGCCGACCTCGGCCGTGATGTCGGCGTCCTGGCGGGGGACGCCGCGCAGATAGGGGTAGACGGCGTAGACCCGGCCGCCGACGACGACCGCGCCCTCCCTGCGGCCCGCGGCCTCGTCGGCGATCAGCCGCTCCAGCTCGTCGTGCAGGTCGTTCTCGATGCAGAAGGCGCGGAGCCGGTGCGGCTCGGCGAGACCCCTGCGGACGTCGTCGGTGAGGAGGCCGTCGAGCATGGACTTCGTGGCGACGGCCAGCTTGCGGCGGACGGGCGGCTCGACGTCGAGGAACCGCTGGTCGTAGACCCGCAGGATCTCTCGGGTGATGCTCAGGGTCGGTGGTGTCATCGCAGGTGCTCCCCCGGGGGCGTGTGGACAACCTTGAACGGTAGAGGCGCGACGCCCCGTGATGGCGGACCGACACGATGCCCATTCCGTCGGCCCCCTTGCCTTGGGCATACTCGGTATGCATACTCGGTAGGCATGTCGATACGTCATGGCCTGCTCGCCCTCCTCGCCCAGGGACCGAGGTACGGCTACCAGCTGAGGGCGGAGTTCGAGGCGACCACGGGCAACACCTGGCCGCTGAACATCGGGCAGGTGTACACCACCCTCGGCCGCCTCGAGCGCGACGGCCTCGCGCTGCGCGGCGCCGAGGACCCCGACGGCAGGTTCTCCTACGAGATCACCCCCGAGGGGCTGGCCGAGGTCCGGCGCTGGTTCACCACCCCGCTGCTGCGCGACGAGCGGCCCCGCGACGAGCTGGCCATCAAGCTCGCGCTGGCCCTGACCAGCCCGGAGGCCGACGTCAGGACCGTCGTGCAGAACCAGCGCACGGCGACCATGCGCTCCATGCAGGAGCTGACCCGGCTGAAGTCCGGCGACGCCGAGCCCGCGTGGCGGCTCGTCCTCGAATCCATGATCTTCCAGGCCGAGGCCGAGATCCGCTGGCTCGACCACTGCGAGGCCGTCGTCCTGCGCGGCCTCTCCCCCTCTCCTTCCCCCTCCCCCGAATACTCCCCGGAGCCCTCCCATGAGCGTGCTTGACCTGCGGGAGGTCTCCCGCGACCACGGAAGCGGAGCGGGTCTCGTGCACGCGCTGCGCTCCCTGAGCCTGAGCGTCATGCCCGGCGAGTTCGTCGCGGTGATGGGGCCCTCGGGCTCCGGCAAGTCCACCCTGCTGACCCTGGCGGGCGGGCTCGACCGCCCGACGTCGGGGCGGGTGGCCGTCGAGGGGGTGGACCTGGGCACGCTGGCGCCCTCGGCCCTCGCCGGACTCCGCCGCCGCTCCATCGGCTACGTCTTCCAGGACCTCAACCTCATCCCGTCGCTGACGGCCGCCGAGAACGTGATGCTCCCCCGCGAGCTCGACGGCGCCCGTTCCCGGGCGGCCCGCGCGCAGGCCGCCGCCGCGCTCGAGGAGGTGGGCCTGCCCGACCTGGCCGACCGCTTCCCCGAGGAACTGTCCGGCGGGCAGCAGCAGCGCGTGGCCATCGCCCGTGCCCTGGTCGGCGAGCGCAGGCTCGTGCTGGCCGACGAGCCGACCGGTGCCCTCGACTCCCAGACCGGAGAGGACGTCATGCGGCTGCTGCGGCGGCGCTGCGACGCGGGAGCCGCCTGCCTGATGGTCACCCACGAGTCCCGGCACGCCGCCTGGTCCGACCGCGTCGTCTTCCTGCGCGACGGCAGCCTCGTCGACGCCACCCCGGCGGCCAGGGGCCCCGAATCGCTGCTGGAGAACAGCCCGTGAGCGGCTACCGGGCGGCACTGCGGATCGCGCGGCGCGACGCGACCCGGAGCAAGGGGCGCAGCGCCCTCGTCCTGGCGATGATCGGCGTCCCGGTGCTGGCGATCGTGGTGCTCGCGGTGCTGGCGCGGACCGTCGACCTCACCGACGCCGAGCGCCTCGGCTGGGACATGGGACGGGCCGACGCGATCGTCCAGGCGCAGGGCCGCGAGGCGGTTCCGGCCGCCGTGCTCGGCTTCGACTACGGCACCCGCCCCGCGGGCCGGGGCGAGCCGTGGACCGACGCCGAGGTCACCGGGGTGCTGAAGGCGCGGCTCGGCGAGCAAACCGGGGTGCTGCCCTCCCGCACCGGCGGGGCCCTGGTCACCGTTCCCGGCGGGCTCTCCTACGCCATGGTCCGCGAGGTCGACCTGCGCGAGAACGCCGCGCGGGGCCTGCTGAGGATCGACGGCGGAAGACCGCCCGCCACCACCGGCGAGGTCATGGTCTCGCGCACGCTCAGGGAGCGCGGCTTCCGGATCGGCACCGACCTGAGGACCCGCGACGGCGCCGCCAAGCGGATCGTCGGATACGTGACCCTGCCCGACAACCCCAGGGGCGAGTTCGTGCAGGGGCTGCCGGGGTCGCTGCTGCGCGGGGTCCCCGCGAACTTCCTGGTCACCCGCGGATCGCCGGTGACCTGGGCGGACGTCCGGGCGCTCAACGCACTCGGCATCGCGGTCAACTCCCGGTCGGTCATCGAGCGGCCACCGGCGGGCGTCCCCGAGCGGGCGGGGGTCATGGAGTCGGGCGGATCGGGCGCCGACACCGCCATCGTCGCGCTCGTCCTCGCGATGATCATCCTGGAGGTGACCCTGCTGGCCGGGCCCGCGTTCGCGGTCGGGATCCGGCGGCAGCGGCGGCTGCTGGCCCTGGTCGCGGCCGTCGGGGGCGAGGCCCGCCATCTCAGGGCCGTCGTGCTGGCCTCCGGCGCCGTCCTCGGGGTCGCGGCGGGCGCGCTGGGCACCCTGGGCGGGTTCGGCGGAGCGCTGATCGGCAAGATCCTCATCGAGCGGTACGCCAACACGATCCTGCCCGCCTGGGACATCCCGTGGACCTGGATCGCGGCGATCTGCCTGCTCGCGGGGTTCAGCGGGCTGGCCGCCGCCTATCTTCCCGCCCGGCAGGCGGCGCGGACCGACGTGGTCGCCGCGCTCGCCGGGCGCCGCGACGAGGCGCGGACCGCGCGCGGCCTCCCGGTGGCCGGCGGCGTCCTCACCGCCACCGGCCTCGCGGCGACCGCCGTCGGGATCGGCCCGCTGCACGAGGGCGGCGCGGTCATCGGCACCGTCCTGATCGTCGTCGGGTTCGTGCTGCTCACCCCGGCCGCGGTCGGCCTGGCCGGACGGCTCGCCCGGCATCTTCCGCTCCCCGCGCGCCTGGCCGTGCGCGACGCCGACCGCAACCGGGGCAGGACCGCGCCCGCCGTCGCGGCGATCATGGCGGCGGTCGCCGGGATCACCGTGCTGGCCATCGGCGGCAACAGCGACTTCGCGCAGCGCAGGGCCGAGTACGTGCCGCGGATGCCCATGGGCTCGACCGTCGTCGAGGAACTGCCGAGAGAACGGGTCGAGCAGACGGCCGCGGCGATCCGGTCGGTCGTGCCGGGCGCGGACGTCGTCAGGGCCGACCACTTCACCGACCCGCTCCGCGGGGTCGAGGACCCCGCCCGCGCGGTCGTGAAGAGGCTCAACACCCCCGAGCCCGACCCCTCGACCTGCGACCCCGTGTGCGCCTACACGACCAGCGGCCAGTTCGGGTTCGAGTACCTCATCGGCGGGCCCGAGCTGGGAAGGGTCGTGCTCGGCCGTGACGATCCCGCCGTCACCGCCGCGCTGGGGGCGGGCCGGGCGGTCGTCTTCGTGCCCGGCGTCGTCCGGGACGGCACCGCCCGGTTCTCCGTCGACGAGTTCGGCGCCGGCGCCGGAACGGCCCCGAAGTCGGTGCCGTTCCCGGTCGAGGCCGTCTACGTCCCCGCCATCAGCGGGCCGACCGCGATCCTGCCGCCGGCCATGGCCGCCCGGACGGGGCTGGCGACCGAACCCGCCGGGCTGTTCGTCACCGACCGGCTGACCGCGGAACAGACCCGGCAGGTGCGGGAGGCCGTCATCAAGGTCGCCTGGTACACGAAGGTCTACACCGAGCGGGGCTTCCACGAGTCGTTCGGGCTCATCCTGCTGATCCTCGGTGCGGTCGGCTCGATCATGGTGCTCGGGGGCTCGCTGATCGCCACGGGGCTCTCGGCCGCCGACGCCCGTCCCGACCTCGCCACCCTCGCCGCGATCGGGGCCCGCCCGCGCACCCGGCGCCTGCTGCTGATGGCCCAGGCCGGCTTCGTCGCCCTGCTCGGCTGCTGGCTGGGGATCACGGCGGGCCTGGCCCCCGGCGTCGCGGTGGCCGTCCCGCTGACGGAGCCGACCGACCCCTCGTTCGACCACGGAACCATCGTGTCCATCCCGTGGGCACTGCTGACGGGCGTAGGGGTGGGCGTCCCCCTGCTGGCCGTCCTGGTCATCGGGGCCACCACCCGGTCCCGGCTGCCGATGGTCAGGAGGCTCTCCGGGTAACGATTCGCGCGGGGCCCTACTCATCGGGAGCAGGGCCCTGGATCGTGAAAGGGTGAGCGAGCAGAGCGTCCACGACTTCCTGCACGAGCTCGCGGTGGCCGACGAGATCGGCTGCCCGGTGCCGCAGCGCGAGCAGTACGCGACCGAGCTGTCGGGCATCCTGCGGCTCGGGCGGCGGCGGGCGCTGGTCGTCCGGCTGGCCGACCTTCCCCGTCCCGCCTGGATCGCCCTGGCGGCGTGGCCCTACCCGCTGGGCATGGCGCTGCACCCGACGGGGGCGGCCGACGCCCACCTGTACGGCGGCGGCCAGGGCCTCGTCTGCCTGATGATGCTCGGGCTGGCCCGCCTCGGCTGGACCGTCGCCGAGAAGCACGCCCCGGAGGTCGCCGACATCCTGGCCGCCTCCCCCGACCGCGACTCCTTCGCCGGCTGGCTGCTGCGCAACCAGCGGCTGTGGCCGCAGTCGGCGGCGGCCGTGCTCGGCGCACTGGTCTCGCTGCTGGCCGCCTACGTGAGCGGCGGCGACTCCTCGTCCGTCCCCGGCCCGGTCCTGTACCCCGCGGCACTTTGGACGGGCCTGCTCGGCGGGAACGTCCTGTACTGGCTGTTCGTCGCCGCGAACACCCCGATCCACATCCGCTACTCACGCGACCTGCGCCTGTCGCTCATCGACCCGGCCTGCACCCCCGGCATCGTCGCCCTCTGCAAGTGCTACGTCCTGGTCTCGGCGGGCGCGGCCCTCGGCCTCGTCGTGGTGGAGCTCAACGCTCTTCCCCTGGCCCCGGACGACATGGACGACACGACCCCGCTGACGTTCCTCGCCGCCTATGTCATCCCGGCCACCGCGGGCTTCCTCTCCCTCCACCTGGGCGCGCAGCCGTTCATCACCCTCTCGAGGACGGTCCGCCACTACCAGAAGCAGGTGGCCGCCCCTCTCATCGCCCGGATCGCCGACCCCCCGGCGGCGCTGGTGCTCCATCCCGGCCTCCAGACCACCCACGACACCTACAAGCTGCTCCGCACCCAGCGCACCCTCCCCGTCAAGACCTGGGCCGTCCTCCAGTACGTCACCGGCATCCTCGCCACCCTCATCGCCTACTTCCTCCAGCAGATCCTCAGATGATCTTCAGCTGAAACCGCCGCCCCATCCGTCTAACCCGAGGCCGACCCCGAAGGAGTCCTCATGGCGTTCCACCAGCAGGGCTGGACGGTGACCAACGTCTACAACGTGAACGGCGATCTCGTCCTCACCGCCCAGAGCACCCACGCCGACCTCGCCGCGCTCATCGCCGACCTCCGCACCCGGGTCGGCGGCCTGGAGGACGTCCCCGCCGAGGACCTGGCCTCCCTCGACGAGGAGTTCCCCGGCGAGGACGCCCCCGAAGCCGAGACCCCCGGCCGCCTCACCCGCATCGCCGGCCGCCTCCGCACTCTGAACAGCGCTTCGACCTCGGCCGTGGAACTCGCCCGCACCCTGGAGACAGCCGCCGAATGGGCCGGCCACCACATCACCTGACACCCGATCACTTCACGCCCGATCGCCTGACGCCCGCCGGGAGCCGCGATGTCCGAACGGCATGAGGGCCGGTTCGAGCAGCCGGGGTGGACGGCCGAATCCGTCATCAACGCCGGGACCGTCCATATCGACGTCCATCAGCCTCCTCAGCGGCCCCGGGCCTCCGCCGGACGCCGCAGGGACCGCAGAAGCCTCGCGAAACACCTCGTCCGGTCGCTGACCCATCGGCATTCCGAGCTCGCCGAGCTCGCCGGGACCGCCATCGATCTGACCGTCCTCGTCGACGACCTGGACCGCGACCACGGGCGGCGCAAGCGCCTCCGGCTCCGGAAGCGCTACACGATGCGCCCGCTGAGCGAGGCCCTGTCCCGGCGCACCACGGATCTCACGCTGCTGCAGGGCGGGCCCGGCACGGGCAAGAGCCTCGCCCTCCGGCTGTACGCCCGCGACGTCCTGGACGAGATCGCCCGGTCCGGCAGCCACCGGGTCCCGCTGCCCATCTACGTGAACCTCCGGGATCTCACCACCGGCCCCAAGGAGATCAACAGCAGGGTTCTGGAGCAGTACATCGCCGAGCAGGTCAATCCCGGCGCCGCGCCCGAACTGACCGGCTACTTCGCCCGCGACTTCGCCGCCGACCTGCGCAACGGCTCCGTCATCCTGCTGCTCGACTCCTTCGACGAGATCCCCGCGGTTCTCGGCAGCGCCACGGTCGACGCCGCCGTCCGCCCCTACGTGGCCGCCGTCATCGCCCTCGTCGGCGGTGGCGGCGCCCGGTGTGTCGTGGCCGCCCGCGAGTACAAGGGCCCGCCAGCCGCCGACTGGAGCCGGCTCCACCTGCTCGGGATGTCCCCGGACGAGCAGAGCGCCTTCCTCGTCCGCCAGGGGCTCCCCCAGGAGCGGATCGGCCGGTTGCGCCCACTTCTCACCGATCCCCGGCGGGGCTTCGCCGCCGAGCTCCGCAATCCTCTGGCCCTCTCCCTCATGGCCGCCCATGTCCGCCGCACCGGCCTGCTCCCCGACCGGCCGAGTGAGCTCTACGCCTCCTTCGCCGAGCAGCGCCTGTCCGCGACGGTCGAGGCGCAGGACGCCGCCGCCGTGCCGTCCTCGAGGACTTCCTGGCCCGGTTCGCCTTCCATCTCACCGACAGCGGCCTGTCGATCCCCGAGCCCGATTTCGAGGCGCTGTTCGCGGCCGATCCCGCCGTTCCGGACGAACTCCGCCCCGCGCTGACGAGTTCGGGGCTTCTGCTCCGCTCCCCCTCCCGGGACTCGGGATGGCGGCTGTCGTTTAGCCACCGCCGCGTCCAGGAGTACTTCGTCACCCGTCACGTCTCCGGGCATCCGGAGGCCCTGTCGCCGCGGACCCTCGCCACCGACGGGCGCTGGCGGGAGACGGCCGTCGCGGTCCTCCAGGTCGGTGCTCCGGAGACGGCCCTCCCCCTCCAGGACGCCCTCAGAAGCGTCCTCGGGGACGAGACGGCGGCTAGCGCGGACGCGCCCTTCGCCTGGAGCCCCGCCGCGGTCCACTGCCTGGAGACCCTCATCTCGGCCTACGGGACGAGCCAGGCGCATCCGGGCGACGAGCTGGGCGGGATCGTCGCGAGGCTGGTGGAGAACGCGTGGCGGAACGGCACCGTCAGCGACCGCAAGTTCTGCCTGGACTGCCTGCCCCTCCTTCCGGAGACAGACCGCATCACCTACGTCGAGGCGGCGTTCACCGGTTCCGGCAACTGGCTGAGGATCACCGCCCTGCGGGAGTGCGCCCTCTCCGTGGAGCTGCCGGAGGGGGCCGACGAGGCGATCAGGGAGCTCCTGATCCTCCTCACGTTCGGGCGGACGGGAGCCCTGGACAGGGATCTCGTCGAGACCGAACTCCGGCGGCTGGATGAGGAAGGCCGTTACGTGCGGCTCAGAAGAGTCCTGGCCCGCGCCCCCTGGATCACACTGGCGGCGAGCCTGACACAGGTCGCGACCTTCCTTCCTGCGGAGCCAGGTCTCGGCCTGCTGACCGCGCTCGCCGCCCTCTATCTCCTGACCCCGCTGTACCTTCTCGGCGTCACGATGTCAGCGGCCCTGCCGCCCAAGACCGCGGGCAACCATCTCCTCCACCAGATCTTCGGCCAGTCCTTCAGGAAGAACAGGCCCTTCAATCCCCCGATCATCACCACGATCGTCGTCGGGGGATTCCTGGTGATGTTCAACCTGCTCATCGTCAACGTCGTCGTCTTCGACAAGGTCAGCGAGGGCGCCTCCCCTCTGCCCGCGTCCACCGCAGGTTCCGCCGCGACGGCGATGAGCTGCCTCGTCGTCCTCAACGGCCTCATCACCTACCTGTGGACCGGGCTGGCCGTCCTGCGGATACGCGGCCTTTTCGAGGCGTCTTTCCGCAGTCTGCTCCTGAGGGCGATCAGGAACATCGCCTTCTTCGCGGCATCGGGCGCCGCGGGCATGGGCGTCCTGGTCCTCCTGGGCCTGGCCGCGACCGCGACGCCTTCGTGGGTCCCCCTCGAAACCGTCCTCGTCGTGGCCGGCAGCCTCATCGGCGCCTTTCTCGTCTTCCGTCTCCTCGCCATTCCCGTTCGCGTGGTGTTCCGTGGCGTGCAGACCTACAGGGGGCACCGGCGCGTCCTCCGGGCCGTCGAATCCGTCCGCAGGGAGGATCCGGGCAGTCTCCTCCAGGTCCTGTCGGGCCTCCGCCGTCCCGAGGAGGCGACGGCCTTCCTCCGCCGTATGCGCCTGCGCAGGGACCTGCATCTCTACGAGCTGGACCGGGCGGGCATCCGATCCTTCGTGACCCTCCTCAACGATCCGGACGCCGCGGCCTCCCTCCTTCCGCCCGCGCTCATCGGGTCGCTCGGTGACGACGACCTCACCGCATGGCGGTCCAATCCCGACTTCTGCGACGAGCTGGGACGGCTGGAGGAGCGGCTGCGCGTCCGGTGAGAAGCGAACGGCCCGTGCCGGTGGCACGGGCCGTGGGGTGGAGCGGTGGCTAGTCGTTCAGCCAGGAGAACATGGGGCGGAGCTTGGAGCCGACGACCTCGATGGGGTGGCCGCCGAGGTCCTCGCGGTACTTGAGGTGGTTGGTCTGGCCGGAGTTGAACTCCTCGACGAGTTCCTTGGCGAACTGGCCGGACTGGATCTCGGCCAGGATCTTCTTCATCTCGGCCTTGGTGTCCGAGGTGATGATGCGCGGGCCGCGGGTGTAGCCACCGAACTCGGCGGTGTCGGAGACCGACCAGTACATCTTCTGGATGCCGCCCTCGTAGATGAGGTCGACGATCAGCTTGAGCTCGTGGAGGCACTCGAAGTAGGCGACCTCGGGCTGGTAGCCGGCCTCGACCAGGACCTCGAAGCCGGTCTTGATCAGCTCGGCGGTGCCACCGCACAGGACGGCCTGCTCACCGAACAGGTCGGTCTCGGTCTCCTCGGTGAAGGTGGTCTTGATGCCGCCGGCGCGCAGGCCGCCGATGCCCTTGGCGTAGGACAGGGCCAGCGGCCAGGCGCCGCCGGTCTCGTCCTTCTCGACCGCCACGATGACGGGGACGCCGCGGCCGGCCTCGAACTGGCGGCGGACCAGGTGGCCCGGGCCCTTCGGGGCGACCATGCAGACGTCGACGCCCGCGGGCGGCTCGATGAGGCCGAAGCGGATGTTCAGGCCGTGGCCGAAGAACAGGGCGTCGCCCTCGACGAGAGCGTCCTTGATGTCGTTCTCGTAGATCGACTTCTGGAGGTGGTCCGGCGCGAGGATCATGATGAGGTCGGCCTCTTCGGCCGCCTCGCGGGGGGTGACGACGCGGAGGCCGTCGGCCTCGACCTTGGCGCGGGTCTTGGAACCCTCGGGCAGGCCGACGCGCACGTCGACACCGGAGTCGCGCAGCGAGAGCGCGTGCGCGTGACCCTGCGAGCCGTAGCCGATCACCGCGACGTGACGGCCCTGGATGAGGCTCAGGTCAGCGTCGTTGTCGTAGAACATCTCAGCCATGAGTGGGGCTGTACCTTTCTAGATGGGTTACGCGCTGCGCGATTCGAGCGCACGCAGCGAGCGGTCGGTGATCGAGCGGGAGCCGCGTCCGACGGCGACCATACCCGACTGGACCAGTTCCTTGATTCCGAACGGTTCAAGGCACCTGTACAGGGCCTCGAGCTTGTCCCGGTTGCCGGTGGCCTCGATGGTGACGGCGTCGGTGGCGACGTCGACGACCTTCGCGCGGAACATCTGGACGATCTCCAGCACCTGCGACCGGGTCTCCGCGCCCGTCCCGACCTTGATCAGCGCGAGCTCGCGCTGGATCGAGGCCGAGGAGTCGAGCTCGACGATCTTCAGAACGTTGATCAGCTTGTTCAGCTGCTTGGTGACCTGCTCCAGCGGAAGCTGATCCACGTTGACGACGATCGTCATCCGCGAGATCTCCGGGTGCTCGGTCGGCCCGACGGCCAGGGAGTCGATGTTGAAGCCGCGCCGCGAGAACAGCCCCGAGATGCGGGCCAGGACACCGGGCTTGTTCTCGACGAGAACGGAAAGTGTGTGAAGGGACATTTCTAGTCCTCGAGCTCCCAGTTCGGCGCGATGTCGCGGGCGTACTTGATGTCGTCGTTGCTGGCGCCTGCGGCGACCATCGGCCAGACCATGGCGTCGTTGTGGACGACGAAGTCGATGACGACCGGACGGTCGTTGATCTCCATGGCCTTCTGGATCGCGGCGTCGACCTCGTCGGCGCTCTCGACCCGGATGCCCTCGCAGCCGTAGGCGTCCGCGAGCTTCACGAAGTCGGGGATCCGCCGGCTGTTGAGGTTGGTGTTGGAGTAGCGGCCGTCATAGAAGAGGGTCTGCCACTGCCGGACCATGCCCAGGTTACCGTTGTTGATCAGCGCGACCTTGATCGGGATGCCCTCGATCGCGCAGGTGGCGAGCTCCTGGTTGGTCATCTGGAAGCAGCCGTCGCCGTCGATCGCCCAGACGGTCTTGCCGGGCGCGCCGGTCTTGGCGCCCATCGCCGCCGGGATCGCGTAGCCCATCGTGCCCGCGCCGCCCGAGTTGAGGAAGGTGGCGGGGTTCTCGTACTTGATGAACTGCGCCGCCCACATCTGGTGCTGGCCGACGCCCGCGCAGTACAGGGCGTCCGGGCCGACGATCTGGCCGAGCCGCTCGATGACGTACTGCGGGGACAGCTCGCCGTTCGGCGGCTCGTCGTAGCCGAGGGAGTAGGTGGTCTTCCACTCCTCGAGCTGCTTCCACCAGGCCGTGTAGTCGCCGGTGCGGCCCGCGGCGTGCTCGGCCTGGATGGCGACGATCAGGTCGGCGATGACCTCGCGGGCGTCGCCGACGATCGGGACGTCCGCGTGCCGGTTCTTGGAGATCTCGGCGGGGTCGATGTCGGCGTGGACGACCTTGGCGTGCGGCGCGAACGTGTCGAGCCGCCCGGTGACGCGGTCGTCGAACCGAGCGCCCAGCGCGACGAGCAGGTCGGCCTTCTGCAGCGCGCCGACCGCGCCGACGGTGCCGTGCATGCCCGGCATGCCCATGTGCTGCGGGTGGCTGTCGGGGAAGGCGCCCTTCGACATCAGCGTGCCGACGACGGGCGCGCCGGTCAGCTCGGCCAGGACCTTGAGCTCGGCCGAGGCGCCGGCCTTGAGGACGCCGCCGCCGACGTACAGGACGGGCCGCTTGGACTCGACGATCAGCTTCGCTGCCTCGCGAACCTGCTTGGAGTGCGGACGGGTGACGGGCCGGTAGCCCGGCAGCCGCATGTCCTCGCCCCACACGAACTCGCACTTGCTCTGGAGCGCGTCCTTGGCGATGTCGACCAGGACCGGCCCGGGACGCCCGGTGCCCGCGATGTGGAAGGCCTCGACGATCGTCCGGGCGATGTCCTCGGCCCGGGTCACGAGGAAGTTGTGCTTGGTGATCGGCAGCGTGATGCCGGAGATGTCGGCTTCCTGGAAGGCGTCGGTCCCGATGAACCCCGAGGCCACCTGCCCGGTGATCGCGACGATCGGCACCGAGTCCATGTAGGCGTCGGCGATGGGCGTGACGAGGTTGGTCGCACCCGGCCCCGACGTCGCCATGCAGACGCCGACCTTGCCCGTGGCCTGCGCGTACCCCTGAGCCGCGTGCCCCGCGCCCTGCTCGTGGCGCACCAGGATGTGGCGCAGCTTCTGCGAGTCGTAGAGCGGGTCGTAGGCCGGGAGGATCGCCCCGCCCGGGATCCCGAAGACGGTGTCGACCCCGACGTTCTCCAGCGCGCGGACCAGTGCCTGGGCTCCGGTCATCTGCTCGGTCATGTGCTTCTTCCTTATGGAGGGGCGTGGGCGTGGCAACAAAAAACCCCCCGCGCCTGTTCAGGCGGTCGAGGGGAGCGCGCAAGCCAATGAGTACCGGGTCTAGGCTGCGCGCCGACCAAGTACTACGAGAATGATGTTGCTGTTCTGCACGTCCCTAGCTTCGCCTGTTCGGCACCCTCAGGTCAAATCCATGTTGCAGATGTCTCACAGTATGAGATATATGCAGCTCAGGTGGCCGGAACCTGCAACGGAACGGTCGCGGGCTTGACCTCGGACAGGATCCGCGAGGGCGACATCGGGCGGGCCACGAAGTAGCCCTGGCCCCGCGGGCAGCCCATCTCGCGCAGCGCCGAGAGCTGCTCCTCGCGCTCGATCCCCTCCGCGACCACGGTCAGGCCGAGTTCGGCGCCGAGGCGGACGATCGTCCGGGTGAGCAGGGTCCTGGTCTCGTCGGCGCCGAGACCGGACACGAACGAGGGATCGATCTTGATGATGTCGACGGGAAGCTGGCCCAGATAGGCCAGCGAGGCGTAGCCCGTCCCGAAGTCGTCGATCGCCAGCCGCACCCCGAGATCACGGAGCGCCGACAGGCTGACGAGATGCTGCTCCTCGCCCTGGAGGTGCTCGACGAGCACCTCCTCCTTCACCTCGAGGGTGAGCCTGCTCGGCGGGAGGCCCGTCTCGGTGAGGATGGCCGCGACGGTCTCACTGAAGCGCGGCGCGGCGATCTGCCGGGCGGTGAAGTTCACCGACAGGCCGATGTCCCAGCCGCTCAGGCGCCAGTCGGAGACGTGCCGGCAGGCCTCGCGCAGGATCCACGCGCCGAGCGGGATCATCAGCCCCGATTCCTCGGCGGCGCCGATGAACTCCTCCGGCGGCACCTGGACGCCGTCCCTGCGCCATCTGAGCAGCGCCTCGACCCCGGTGACCCGCCCGGTGTCGAGCTCGGTGACCGGCTGGTACTCGACGGTGAACTCTCCCTCGGCCATGGCCCTGGACAGGTCGCTGCCGAGTTCGAGACGGCGCATGACGTCGGCGTGCATGTGGGTGACGAACACCTCGACCCGTCCGCCGCCGAGCTCCTTGGCCCTGGCCATGGCCAGGTCGCCGTTGCGGATCAGGGAGGCGGAGTCGGCGCTGTGGGCGTCGACGGACTCGATCAGCTCCTGGTCGGCGAAGGCGATGCCGACGCTGGCCGTCAGGACCAGGCCCCGCTCGCCCACCCGGTAGGGCTCCGACGACAGCACCCGCAGGATGCGCTCACCGAGGTCCACGACGGTCTGGGCGTCGGCCGCGGTCTCGACCAGGACGGAGAACTCGTCGCCGCCCCACCGGGCGACGGTGTCGCCGGGCTGGACCGCCCCCCGCAGCCGCCGCGCGGCCTGGGCCAGCACCTGGTCGCCCGCGGCGTGGCCGGCGGAGTCGTTGACGGCCGTGAAGCCGTCGAGGTCGACGAAGACCACGGCGCAGACGGGGTCGCGCCGTGACAGGACCTGCCGGGTGCGCTCCTCGAAGTAGGAGCGGTTCGGCAGGCCGGTCAGGCCGTCGTGGAAGGTCAGATGGGTGACCTGGCGCTTGAGCGCGGCCTCCTCGCTGAGGTCCCGGGTGGTGATCAGCAGCCGTCCGGGCGCGTAGCGGGAGAAGGTCGACTCGGTCGGCAGCCAGGTGCCGTCGGTGGTGCGCAGCCGGCAGGAGATCCGGATGGTCTCGTCGACGCCGTCCTTGAACTCCGTCAGGGCCCCCTCGACGACCGGCAGGTCCTCGGGGTTCAGGAAGCCGTGCAGGTCCCGGCCGAGGACGTCGTCGAGGACGTCGGTCCAGTGCGAGCCGCCGCTGACGTAGTGCACCAGGCCCGACTCGTCGCAGATCATCACCAGGTCGTCGATCGACTCGGCCAGGGTCCTGAAGTGCTCGTCGCCCGAGCGCACCTCCAGCCGGAGGCGGTCGTTCTCGCGCAGCAGGTCGGTGAGCCGGGCGATCAGCACCAGCAGCGCCGATCCGACGACGACCAGCACGACGGGCTCGATCCGCTTGCCGCCGGTCAGCGAGTGCCCGGCGACGAAGACGGCCGAGGCCCCGGCCAGCAGCGCGGGCGCGAACCCGGGCCCGACCAGCTTGCCGCGCATCTCGCCGCGCCGGGAGGTCCCGCCCAGCCAGGGCGCCGCGCCCAGCAGGACGAGCCCGGCGAACCTGGCGACGTCGCCGACGTTGCCGTCCGAGCCGTCCAGGCGCCCGATGGTGATCAGCACGTCGCCCGCGGTCAGCAGGAGCAGCGCCAGGTAGGCGACGGCCGCCGTGGGACGCTGCCGCCGAGCCGCGCCGATCAGGAAGGGCAGCAGGGCGCAGACGAGCCCGATGTCGAGCAGCGGGCGCAGGAGCTCGGTGAGGAACTGGAGCGGGGTCTCGTCGGAGGCGTGGAAGAGCCTGCCGAAGATCGCGTCCCAGCCGAGGACGAACAGCGCCGCCCCGCAGACGTAGGTGTCGGCGGCGTACCTCAGCCACTGCCGGGGCCGCCGCGGCAGCCGGGTGGGCACGACGAAGCCGGCCGACATCGCGACGATCGCCGCCGCGTAGAAGAGGTCGCCGAGGGAGAGCGAGGCGATGGCCTTGCTGAGAACGATCTCCGTCACCGCGTTGGTGACCGCGGCGGCGCTCAGGCAGGCCGCGGCGATCCCGAACCAGCGCCAGGACTCCGGCCCCAGACCGCTCGGACGTGACCCTCGGTAACCGGCGTAGAACAAACTGACAGCCGCTGCCGCGCCGGCTCCGGCCGCCGCCCACTCGCTCGTCCAGCCGAGGACGGCACCGATCGCATAGAGCCCGCCGAGCATGACGACGACGGCAAGAGGGAGCGTTTGCGCCGGTAGACGGCGCGAGCTCGGCTCGCCGTTCATCAACTCTGCTCCTGATCCTGACGAGCGGCGTGGCCGTGAGGACCCCGCCGCCCGGGTGGCTCCGCGTGACCTGCGGTCGGGTCTCCCGTGCACCACAATGTACGTTCCGTAGGTCACGGAGCGATTGAGGGACAGTGCCCATCCGGCGACAAACTCTCACGCGACGTAATCCCTACAGTGCAGTACGTGCCGAGGATTACACAGTTGTCATCGCGTTCTGAGAACGGAATGAGAAGGGGATGCGCCCTGAACAGGACGCATCCCCTCTGTGGAACGGGCGGAACATGCTCAGCCCTGGCCGAGCCTTTCCAGGATGATCTGGCGGGCCCTGCCGGCATCGGCCTGGCCACGGCTGGCCTTCATCACGGCGCCGACGAGCGCGCCCGCCGCCGCGACCTTGCCGTCGCGGACCTTCTGCGCGGCGTCCTCGTTCTCGGCGAGGACCTGGTCGACGATCGCGATCAGGGCGCCGTCGTCGGAGACGACCTTGAGACCGCGGGCGGCGACGACCTCGTCCGGGCCGCCCTCCCCCGCCAGGACGCCCTCGAACACCTTGCGGGCGAGCTTGTCGTTGAGGTCTCCGGCGTCCACGAGCGCCTGGATCCTGGCGACCTGCTCCGCGGTGATCGGCAGAGCGGCCAGCTCGACGTCCTGGGCGGTCGCCGTGCGGGACAGCTCGTTCATCCACCACTTGCGGGCCGCGGCCGGCGAGGCCCCGGCGGCGATGGTCTCCTCGATCAGGTCGAGGGCCCCGGCGTTGACGACGTCGCGGAACTCCTCGTCCGACAGGGACCAGGCCTTCATGATCCGGACGCGCCGCGCGGCGGGCAGCTCCGGCAGGGTGGCGCGGATCTCCTCCACCCACTCGCGCGACGGGGCGACGGGCACCAGGTCGGGCTCGGGGAAGTACCGGTAGTCCTGCGCCTCCTCCTTGGAGCGCCCGGACAGCGTCGTGCCGGGGCCCTCCTGGAAGTGCCGCGTCTCCTGGACGATCTTGCCGCCCTCGTCGAGCACCCCGGCCTGGCGCTCGATCTCGTACCGGACCGACCGCTCGACCGACCGCAGCGAGTTGACGTTCTTGGTCTCGGTGCGGGTGCCCCACTCGGAGGCGTCCTTCAGCATCAGCGACACGTTGACGTCGCAGCGCATGGAGCCCTCCTCCATGCGGACGTCGGAGGCGCCGAGGGCCCGGACGAGCTCGCGGAGCTCGGTGGCATAGGCCTTCGCGACGAGCGGCGCCTTCTCCCCGGTGGCCTCGATCGGCTTGGTGACGATCTCGATCAGCGGGATGCCGGCCCGGTTGTAGTCGACCAGCGAGTGGTCCGCGCCGTGGATGCGGCCGGTGGCGCCGCCCACGTGGGTCGACTTGCCGGTGTCCTCCTCCAGGTGGGCCCGCTCGATCTCGATGCGGTAGGTCTCGCCCTCGACCTCGACGTCCAGGTAGCCGTCGAAGCAGATCGGCTCGTCGTACTGCGAGATCTGGAAGTCCTTCGGCATGTCCGGGTAGAAGTAGTTCTTCCGGGCGAACCGGCACCACTCGGCGATCGAGCAGTTCAGCGCGAGGCCGATCCTGATCGCGTACTCGATGGCGTTGGCGTTGACGACCGGCAGCGCGCCGGGCAGGCCGAGGCAGACCGGGCACACGTGGGTGTTGGGGGCGCCGCCGAACGCGGTGGAGCAGCCGCAGAACATCTTCGAGGCGGTGCCGAGCTCGATGTGGGTCTCGATGCCGAGGACCGGCGCGTACTTCTCGAGAGCCGTCGCGAAAGGAACGAGAGTGGTCACAGCGCGGGAGCCTTTCCGAGCAGCGGGCCGCCCCAGCGGTCCTCGAGGGCCTTCTCGACGGCCGCTCCGACGCGGTAGCAGCGGTCGTCGGCGAGGGTCGGGGCCATGATCTGGAAACCGACCGGGAGGCCGTCCTCGTCGGCGAGGCCGCAGGGGACGGAGATGGCCGCGTTGCCCGCCATGTTCGACGGGATGGTGCACAGGTCGGCCAGGTACATCGCCATCGGGTCGTCGGCGCGCTCCCCGATCGGGAAGGCCGTGGTCGGCGTGGTCGGCGAGATCAGCACGTCGACCTGCTCGAACGCGGCGTCGAAGTCGCGGGCGATCAGGGTGCGGACCTGCTGGGCCTTGCCGTAGTAGGCGTCGTAGTAGCCCGAGGACAGGGCGTAGGTGCCGAGGATGATGCGGCGCTTGACCTCGGCTCCGAACCCGGCGGCGCGGGTGAGGGCCATGACCTCCTCGGCCGAGTGGTTCCCGTCGTCGCCGACGCGCAGGCCGTAGCGCATGGCGTCGAAGCGGGCCAGGTTCGAGGACGCCTCGGACGGGGCGATCAGGTAGTACGAGGGCAGCGCGTAGGAGAACGCGGCGCAGGAGATCTCGACGACCTTCGCGCCGAGGGACTCCAGCAGCTCGACGGTCTCGTTGAAGCGGGCCAGGACGCCGGCCTGGTAGCCGTCGCCGGAGGTGAACTCCTTGACGACGCCGATCCGCATCCCGGCCACGTCGGCCTGGCGGGCGGCCTCGACGACCCCGGGGACGGGGGCGTCGATCGAGGTGGAGTCGCGCGGGTCGTGGCCGGAGAACGCCTCGTGCAGCAGGGCCGCGTCGAGGACGTTGCGGGCGAACGGCCCGGGGGTGTCGAGCGAGGAGGCGAAGGCGACCAGGCCGTACCGCGAGGAGCCGCCGTAGGTGGGCTTCATGCCGACCAGGCCGGTGACCGCGGCGGGCTGGCGGATCGAGCCGCCGGTGTCGGTGCCGGTGGCCAGTGGGGCCTCGAACGCGGCGACCGCCGCGGAGGAACCGCCCGAGGAGCCGCCGGGGATGCGGGTCAGGTCCCACGGGTTGTGGGTGACGCCGAACGCGCTGTTCTCGGTGGAGGAGCCCATCGCGAACTCGTCCATGTTGGTCTTGCCCAGGATGACGAGCCCGGCCTCGCGCAGCCGCGTGGTGACGGTCGCGTCGTACGGCGGGCGCCAGCCTTCGAGGATCTTGGACGCGCAGGTGGTGGGCATGTCCCTGGTGGTGAACACGTCCTTGTGCGCGATCGGGACGCCCGCGAGCGGCCCGAGCTCCTCCCCCGCGGCGATCTTCGCGTCGACGGCGGCGGCCTGCGCCAGCGCGGTCTCGCGGCCGACGTGCAGGAACGCGTTGACCTTGCCCTCGACGGCCTCGATGCGGTCCAGGTGCGCCGTGGCGACCTCGACGGCCGAGACCTCCTTCTCCGCGATGAGCGTTGCCAGCTCGGCGGCGGTCTTGAAGATCATCTAGTCCTCCTCCAGGATCCGCGGCACCCGGAAGCGCTCGTCCTCGGCGGCCGGTGCGCCGGACAGCGCCTCGGCGTTGGTCAGCGACGGCTGCACCTGGTCGGGCCGGAAGACGTTGGTGATCGGAAGGGCGTGGGTGGTCGGCGGGATGTCGTCCGCCGCGACCTCCTGCACCCGCGCCACCGCGGACACGATCGCGTCGAGCTGGGCGGCGAAGTGATCGAGCTCATCTTCACCGAGCGCCAGCCGGGACAGCCGGGCGAGGTGCGCGACCTCGTCACGGGTGATGGACATAGGAAGACCGTTTCGAAAGAAGATCGGTTGGGTTGGCCTCCATCCTATGGCCAGCGGACGGAACGCCCGACTCGATTAACCCGGTGTCACGCCGCGGGTTCCGGTGCCCGCCGCAGCCTGCCGCGGACCCATTCGGTGGCCGCCGCGGAGTCCATGGGACGGCCGAAGTGCCAGCCCTGGGCGACGTCGCAGCGCATGTCGCGCAGGATCCGGGCGGTCCTGGCGTCCTCGACGCCCTCCGCGACCGACCGCAGCCCCAGCGTGCGGACCAGATCGACGATCGACCTGACGATGACCACGTCGTCGCCCGACTCGGTGAGCCGCCGCACGAACGAGGCGTCGATCTTGACCTCCTCGACGGGGAGGCGCTTGAGCCTGATCAGCGAGGAGTAGCCGGTGCCGAAGTCGTCCAGGCTGAGCGGGATGCCCAGCCCGGCCAGCGCCTTGACGGTCTCCGAGGCGTAGGCGGACTCGTTCATCAGGATCCGCTCGGTGATCTCCAGCCCGAACGCGGCGGACGGCAGGCTCCGCTCCATCAGCTCGGCGGTGATCGTCTCGGCGAGCTGGCCGTCGAGCAGGTCGCGGCCCGAGACGTTGACGCAGACCTGGACGCGCAGCCCGTCCCGCCACCAGGCGTGCGCCTGGGCCAGGGCCTCGCGCACCACGTAGTGGGTGATCGACTTCATCAGGTAGGTCTGCTCGGCCAGCGGCAGGAACTCCTCGGGCCCGATCAGCCCCCGGTCGGGATGCCGCCAGCGCAGCAGCCCCTCCATCCCGACGAGCGCCCCGCCGGACAGTTCGATCTTCGGCTGGTAGTGCAGTTCGAGCTCGCGCCGGTCGATGCCGCGGCGCAGGTCGCCCAGCAGGCCCAGCCGGGCCGGGGAGTTGCGGTCGGCGGCCGGTGAGTAGATCTCGACGCCCGACCGGCCCTCCTTGGCCACGTACATCGCCACGTCGGCGCGCTGGAGCAGCAGCTCGAAGTCGGGCGCGTGGTCGGGGCTGAGCGCGATCCCCACGCTGCCCTCGAGGTCGAAGGTCATCCCGTCGAGCCGGACCGGCTCGCTGAGCGCCGCCCGCAGCCGCACCGCGACCTCCCGAGCCGCGTGGACGTCCCGGACGGTCGGCAGCAGCACCGCGAACTCGTCCCCGCCGAGCCGGGCCACGAGGTCGCCGGGACGGACGCTGTGGGTGAGGCGGTGGGCGATGATCTGGAGCAGCCGGTCGCCGGTCGGGTGGCCGAGGGTGTCGTTGACCTCCTTGAACCGGTCGAGGTCTATGAGGAACAGCCCGACCCGCTGGGCGGGGTCGCCGCGCGACTCGCGCAGCCGCGCCGACAGCAGCGCCTCCTCCGACCGCAGGATGAGCAGCTTGCGGTTCGGGAGGCCGGTCAGTCCGTCGTGCAAGGCCTGGTGCTCGCGCCGCACCGAGGCCGACGCGGTGAGGTAAACGGCGGTGAAGGGCAGGACGATCAGCGGAACGAATGCCGGGGACCGGTCCATGGCCACCACGACGATCGGGGCGAGCCCGATCAGCGCCAGATGGACGAGGATCTGGTAACCGAGATCGGCGCGGAGCACCCGGGCCAGCGAGATCCGCTCGTGCAGCGCGATCGCCCCGCCCACGAGGGTGTCGTTGAGCAGGAAGTACACCGTCCCCGACAGCATGACGGCCACGAGCCCCTGCCCCGACGGCACCCAGAGGCCGGTCGGCGAGGCGTGGATCCCGAACACCCACAGGACCCCGGTGGCGGCGGCCAGCGCCAGGCTGAACTGGGCGACGTTGAAGGTGATCCGGTGCGGGGAGCGGCGGTGCAGCAGCCCGGCCAGCACCACCCCCGCCCCGTGCAGGACCAGCGCCACCGGGAGCCCCGCGTAGAGCAGGGCGGCGAAGGTGAAGGTCGTGGAGGTGGTCGCGCTGTTGTTCTCGTTGCTGCCCGGGGTGATGATCGGCCGCATCTCTCCGAAGACGACGAAGAGGCCCAGCATCCAGAACCGCGGATCGGTCACCGCGGCCCGCACGTCGGCCGGGCTCAGCCGCATCAGCGCCGCGACCAGCACGGTGAGACCGACCCCTGTCACCGCTGTGACGTACCACCACAGCGGTGACCCGGCGCGAGGCAGGGTGTCCCTGGTGTTGTTCGGGTCCTTCACATTGAGGACTGTAAGGCTTTCGGACAGCTTTGCGAAACCAGTCGGGCACGGTGTGTTACATGCCCTATCGCACGAAAACCTACCTGCTGGGGGGATTTGCGAGGCGGACTCATCTCTTCCCACCCGAAAAACCCGTCACTCCTCGCTGAGGGTTACTTCTTTGGCCGCTTCCGGCCCCTGCGTCAGAAGGATCCCGAAGCCGGCCTCGTCCAGGATCGGCACCCCGAGCTGGACGGCCTTCTCGTGCTTGGATCCCGCGTTCTCGCCGGCGACCACGAAGGAGGTCTTCTTCGACACCGATCCGGACGCCTTGCCGCCCAGCCTCTGGATGGCCTCCTTGGCCGAGTCCCGCGAGTAGGCCTCCAGTGAGCCCGTCACCACGATGGTCAGCCCCTCCAGCGGGCGGGGCCCGTCGTCGGCGCCGTCCTCCTCCATCCGGACGCCGTCCTCGCGCCACTTGCGGATGATCTCGCGGTGCCACTCCACCTGCCACCAGTCGGTGATCGACCTGGCGATGGTCGGGCCGACGCCCTCGACGGCCGTCAGCTCCTCCTCGGTGGCCGAGAAGATCCGGTCGAAGGAGCGGAGCGACCTGGCCAGGTCCTGGGCGGCGCGCGGGCCCACATGCCGGATCGACAGCGCGACCAGCAGCCGCCACAGGGGCTTCCGCTTGGCCTTCTCCAGCTCCTCGAACAGCACCTCGACGGTCTTCTTCGGGGTGCCGTTGATGTTGGCGAAGAAGGTGACGACCTTCATCTCACCGGTCTTGGGGTCGATCTTCGGCACACCGGAGTCCTGGTCGAGGACCAGGCTCTTGATCGGCAGCAGCTGGTCGACGGTGAGCCGGAAGAGATCTCCCTCGTCCCTGACCGGGGCGTCGTCCGGCTCCAGCGGCTGGGTGAGCGCGGTGGCGCCGACATAGCCCAGCGCCTCGATGTCCAGGACGTTCCTGCGGCCGACGAAATAGATCCGCTCGCGGATCTGCCCCGGGCAGGCGACGCTGTTCGGGCAGCGGATGTCCTTGTCGCCCTCCTTGGCGTAGGCGAGCGGGGTCTGGCACTCGGGACACTCGGCGGGCATCACGAAGTCGCGCTCGGAGCCGTCGCGCAGCTCCACGACCGGGCCGACGATCTCGGGGATGACGTCGCCCGCCTTGCGCAGCACGACCGTGTCGCCGATCTTGACCCCCTTGCGGGCGACCTCGAAGGCGTTGTGCAGGGTGGAGCGCTCGACCGTCGATCCGGCCACCGAGACCGGCTCCATGAGTCCCCACGGGGTGACCCGGCCGGTGCGGCCGACGCCGACCTTGATGTCGATCAGCTTGGTGCGGACCTCCTCCGGCGGGTACTTGAACGCGATCGCCCAGCGGGGCGCGCGGCTGGTCGAGCCGAGCCGCCGCTGCACCGACAGTGAGTTGATCTTGATGACCATGCCGTCGATCTCGTACGCCGGGTCGTGCCGGTGCTCGCCGTAGTAGGAGATGAACTCCTTCACGGCGGCGAGGTCGGGGACGACCTTGAAGCGGTCGGAGATCGGCAGGCCCCAGGAGGCGAACAGCTCGTAGATCTCGGACTGGGTGCCGGGCACGGCGGGCCCGCCCTGCCAGGCGCCGAAGCCGTGGCAGATCATCGTGAGCGGCCGCTGGGCGGTGATCCTCGGGTCCTTCTGCCGCAGGGCGCCGGCCGCGGTGTTGCGGGGGTTGCGGAAGGGCTCCTCCCCCGCCTCCCTGCGGGTCTCGTTCAGCTTGACGAAGACCTCGACCGGCATGAACACCTCGCCCCTGACCTCGACGAGGTCGGGGAAGTCGCCGGTGAGCCTGGTCGGCACGGACGGCATGGTGCGCACGTTGTTGGTGACGTCCTCGCCGGTGACGCCGTCTCCGCGGGTGACGCCCCTGACCAGGTGGCCCTTCTCGTAGGTGAGGGCGATCGCCAGACCGTCGATCTTGAGCTCGCAGAGGTAGTCGCCGATCTCGACGCCCGCCTCCAGCCGCTCGCACCAGGTGGTGAGCTCGTCGAAGTCCATCGCGTTGTCGAGGCTCTGCATCCGCTCCAGGTGCTGGACGGAGGCGAAGTCCGTGGTGATCGCCGCGCCGACCTTCTGGCTCGGCGAATCCGGGGTCACCAGCTCGGGAAAGGCCTCCTCCAGCTCCAGCAGCTCCCGCATCCGGGTGTCGTAGTCGATGTCGCTGAGGGTCGGCTGGTCGAGGACGTAGTACCGGTAGTTCGCCTCCTCCAGCTCCCGGGAAAGCTCCGCGTGCCGTTCCGCCGCCGCCTCGCCCATCGCCACAACCTCCGCGTCGTTCCCCTGCTTGCACGATCCATTCTCGCGCCTGGCAGTGACACTCTGCCGGGGCTACTCGGGGGTGTCGACCAGCGTCGTCGCCGCTTTCCTGCATGTCTCGAGGGCACGTCGGACATAGGCCGAAGAAGCGCCCGCCATCCCGCAGGAGGGCGTCACGACGACCTGGGAGCCGAGGCTCCCGGGCGGGAAGCCGAGCCGCCGCCACAGCGCCCGGACGGGCGCGACGGTCGCGGCGGGCTGGGGCAGCCGGGCGTCGGTGCCGGGCACGACGCCGAAGAGGAACCCGATCCCGGACTCGATCGCCTCGCCGATGATCTCGTCCCTGCGCTCGGGGACGGCCGAGATCTCCACCGACAGGGCCTTGGCCCCGGCGTCGAGCATGACCTTGAAGGGGACGTCGCCCGCACAGCAGTGCACGACCGGGAACGCCCCGGACGCCTCCAGCACCGTCCTGAGCCCCTCGGCGGCGACCGGGGCCGCCACCGAGCGCAGGGTGCGGAACCCGCTGGCCGTCGGCACCCGCCCGGCCAGCACGGCGGGCAGCCCCGGCTCGTCGACCTGGAGGATGATCTCGGCGCCGGGGGCGCGGCGCCGCACCTCGGCCACGTGTTCCTTGACGCCCTCGGCCAGCGACTCGATCAGATCGCGGACCGCTCCGGCGTCCCGCAGCATCCGGGTGCCATTGGGCAGCTCGATCGAGGCGGCCAGGGTCCACGGCCCGCAGACCTGGAGCTTGAACGGGCCCACCGGGGCGAGCTGCTCCACCAGGTCGAGGTCGTACTTCATGAAGTCGTGCGCCCGCCGCAGGTCGAGCCCCGGACGGTCGCCGATCCGCCACCCGGACGGCTCCAGCCGGACGGGCATCTCCACCAGCATGGCCGCGCTGCGTCCGATCATGTCGGCGCCGGGCCCCCGGTCGGGGAGTTCGGGCAGGTGGGGCAGCGGGATCTCGCCAAGGACGATCTTGAAAATCTCGGCCGCGTCGGTCCCCGGGTAGGACCCGATGCCGGTCGCGCTCGCTTCAGGCCAGGGAAAACTCACACATCCATCATGCCGTGCCTTATCCTGCGCGCCATGCGTAGGCGATGGTTGGCCGCCGCCTGTCTTCTGATGACGGCGGCTTGCGGCGGGTACGACCCGCCCGATCCGCTGACCCTGCGCAGCGTCCCGCGGCCCGATCTGTGCCGCGAGATGAAGGTCGCCTCCGCGCTCACCGCGAAGGTCGACTCCTGCGCGGCGGCCCCCGGTGACGGCCGGTTCGGCGCCAGGTTCAGCGGCGTCCACCGGGAGAAGGGCCGGCGCGCGAAGGGCGGGCACGGCAGGACCGCGCCGGGCGTCTCGGTCTCGGTGATCGTCTCCTACCAGGAGCGGTACGACCGCAAGACCGGATTCGACCTCTGGGAGCAGATCGGCGGGGTCTCCGACGAGCGCGGTGCCGTGATCGGCCTCGGCGACGGCTCGATCTACGACCCGAAGACCAGGACCATGGCCGTGGTGGACAAGGGGCTGATCATCTCGGCCGGTTTCCAGTCCGCCCGGCCCGTCGCCGACGACACCCTCACCGACCGCCTCCTGGACGTCATCGAGCAGGCGCTGGAACTCAGCCGCCGTCCCGTCACCCAGAGTTCTCCCGGCCGTATCCGGACTTCTCCGGAAATCCGCAAGTGACGCGGGTTACTGTCTTGGAACGGTCCCGCCACCCCGAGGGCCGTTGACCACTACGGAGTGTCATGACTGAACTCGGCCTGCTGGCTGGAGCGCTGACCACCGGATGCTGGCTGCCGCAGCTGCGGCGATCCTGGCGGACAAGGTCCACCGAGGACTTCTCCTGGACCTACCTGACCCTGCTCATCGCCGGAGTGGGCGCCTGGCTCGCCTACGGGCTCGGCAGCGGGGACGTCGCGATCGTCGTCGCGAACGCCCTCACCTTCCTCTTCCTGCTGTCCATCGCGCTGATCAAGGCGACCGAGCCTCAGGCGCTCGTGAGGAGCGACGAGGAGGCGATGGTCGCCGAACCGAGCACCGTGTCGCCGTCGTAGAGCACCGCCGCCTGCCCCGCCGCGACGCCCTGGGCCGGCCGGCCGAGCACGATCGTGAGCCGGTCGCCGTCCAGGACGGCGGTGCAGGGGTACACCTCGCCGTGGGCCCGCAGCTGCACGGAGCAGCGGGCCGGAAGGTCCCGCTCGAACCCGACGGGACGCTCGGCGATGATCTCGTCGACGTTCAGCGCCTCGCGCGGCCCCACGGTGACGGTGTTGTTCACCGGTGAGATGTCGAGCACGTACCGGGGCTTGCCGTCGGGGGCCGGGGTGCCGATCCGCAGCCCCTTGCGCTGACCGATCGTGAACCCGTGCGCGCCCTCGTGCCGGCCGACGACGGTGCCGTCGGCCTCCACGATGTCGCCCTCGGCCGAGCCGAGGCGCCCGCGCAGGAACGCCCGGGTGTCGCCGTCGGCGATGAAGCAGATGTCGTGGGAGTCGGGCTTGTCGGCGACCTGGAGCCCGCGCCGCTCCGCCTCGAGCCGGATGTCGGCCTTGGTCGTGTCGCCGAGCGGGAAGATCGCGTGGCGGAGCTGCTCGCGCGAGCAGACCGCCAGCACGTAGGACTGGTCCTTGCCCTCGTCGACGCCGCGGCTGAGGATCCCGTCGCCGACCTGGGCGTAGTGGCCGGTGCAGACGGCGTCGAAGCCCAGCGCCAGGGCCCTGTCGAGCAGCGCCGCGAACTTGATCTTCTCATTGCAGCGCAGGCACGGGTTGGGGGTGCGGCCCGCCGCGTACTCGGCCACGAAGTCCTGGACGACGTCGGCGTCGAACCGCTCGGCCAGATCCCAGACGTAGAAGGGGATGCCGATCACGTCGGCGGCGCGGCGGGCGTCGCGGGAGTCCTCGACGGTGCAGCAGCCGCGCGCCCCCGTCCGGTAGGACTGCGGGTTGGCCGACAGCGCCATGTGGACGCCGGTCACGTCGTGGCCCGCCTCGGCCACCCGGGCCGCGGCGACGGCTGAGTCGACGCCGCCGGACATGGCGGCGAGCACGCGTAGAGTCATAGTGGGTCCAGGATATTCGCGAACGGCAAGCCGTTATCCCGGACGCCGTCTCGAGGTCGTAGCATGAACGGCGATATGGGCATCTTCAAGCGACGCGACACCTCCCCTGCCGGGGCCGCCATCAGCGAGTTCTGGGAGCAGTGGCCCCAGCTCCGCGAGCGGATCGAGGCGTCCGACGACGCCCTGGACACCGAGCTGCACGAGGCGATCAGCAGGCTGATCCACAAGATCCACCCCGATCTGCTGTGGGAGATCGACGCCCAGAAGCCCTCCTTCACGGTGACGGGCGGCGGCATCGCCGAGCTCCGCGGGATCGCCGAGCGCTGGCGCAAGGCCGCGCCCAGGCGCCAGGAGTGGGCCTTCTACGGCGCCCGCCAAGGCGACCCGGAGATGCTCGACCAGAAGCTCTCGCTGGCCGACCACGAGTTCGACCTCACCTACGTCAAGCTCGGCATGCGCGTCGACCGCCAGCGCTCGCGGATCCACATCTCCGCCTACCACCCCGACTTCCTGTTCGTCGACGAGCAGACCCAGCTCCAGGTGGCCTTCCACGTGCTGGACTGGTCCCTCGGCGAGGACGACGTCGCCCGGTGGATCGGGGAGGTGACCATCGCCATCGAGCCGCCCATCGACGCGCTCCCGCCGAACCTGCTCGCCTCGGTGGTCGAACAGGTCGCCGAACCTTTTAAGGAGGGGGCGTGGCTGACGGGCGAAGGCCGCACCCCCCGAGGACATCCCGCCCGCATCGCGGTCAAGTACCCGTTGCACCGGCAGGACTTCCCCCTGTGCGACACCCACATCTCCCTGACGCTCCCCTACGCCAGCAGCAACCCCGACAGGCTGCCGGTCGAGCCGTCCTCCTCGGCGCTGAAGGCCGTCCAGGGGCAGCTCGAGGAGCTGGGCGCGCAGGCCGTCCTCGCGCTGACCGAGACGGGCGACGGCATCCGGGTCTTCCACCTCTACGCCGACGCCGAGTCGCCGGCGGTGGCCCTGCTGGACCAGCTCGCCGCCTCCTGGCCCGAGGGCCGCGCCAAGGTGGAGGCCGTCCCCGACCCCGGCTGGCGCGCGATCGCGCCGTACCAGCCCTAGGTGGCGGCGATCATCCTTCGCCCCGTCGGCCCGGGTGACGAGGCGGAGTTCCTGAAGGCGGCCGTGGCCAGCGCGGGCCTGCTCGAGCCGTGGGTCTACCTGCCCGAGACTCCCGCGCAGTTCACCGACTACCTGGCCCGGTTCGACGGGGTCGGCGGGGTCGGGTTCGTGGTGTGCCTCGAGGCGGACGGCTCGATCGTCGGGTTCGTCAACATCAACCAGATCTTCCGGCGCTCCCTGGAACGCGGCATTCTCGGCTTCGGCGCGTTCGAGGCGGGGCACGCCCGCGGGATCATGTCCGAGGCCGTGCGGCGGACCGTCGCCTACGGGTTCGGCGAACTCGGCCTGCACCGGCTGGAGGCCGACATCCAGCCGGCGAACGTCCGGTCCAAGCGGCTCGTCGAGCGGCTCGGCTTCCGGTGCGAGGGGCTCTCCCCCGCCTATCTGAGGATCAACGGCGTCTGGCGCGATCACGAACGCTGGGCGATCACCGCCGGAAACGGCTGACGTGCGCGAGGTTTAACGATCATGCGATCTTCGCATACCGCATAAAACTCATATACGGCGCAGCGTCGCGCACCGGGGCAGGTCTCAGGGGGCGGTCACGCGTGGTCGAGAGCGATCAGACGCGGATCCCGGAATGGCCGGAGGCACTCGACGTCCGGCGGCTGCTGGAGCAGGGGTGGCGGCCCACTCCGTTCCACCAGTTCATCGTCAAGATCCACAGCCGGTGCAACCTGCGCTGCGACTACTGCTACATCTACGAGATGGCCGACCAGGGCTGGAAGGCCCAGCCGCGCAGGATGGCGCGGCCGGTCGTCGAGCAGGTCGCCCGGCGCATCGCCGAGCACGCCAGGGCCAACCGCCTCGACCGGGTCAGCGTGATCATCCACGGCGGTGAGCCGCTGCTGGCCGGGGTCGACCATCTGCGGTTCGCGCTCGCCACCATCCGCGGGGCCTGCGAGCCCGACGTCCGGGTGGACTTCAGCCTCCAGACCAACGCGGTCCTGATCAACGAGTTCTTCCTGGAGGTGTTCCTCGAGTTCGGCGTCGAGGTCGGCGTCAGCATGGACGGCGACCGCGAGGGCCATGACCGGCACCGGCTGCGCCGCGACGGCGAGGGCAGCTACGACGACGTGCGCACCGGCCTCTACCAGCTCACCGGCTCCCGCTACCAGCATCTGTTCAGCGGCTTCCTCGCCACGATCGACCTGGCCAACGACCCGGTCCGCACCTACGAGGCGCTCCTGGAGTGGAACCCGCCCGGCGTCGACTTCCTGCTGCCGCACGGCAACTGGGACAACCCGCCGCCCGGCCGTCCCCCCGACGACTCGACGCCCTACGCCGACTGGCTGATCGCCGTCTTCGACCGCTGGTACGGCGCGAAGATCCAGGAGACCAGCGTCAGGCTGCCCGGCCAGATCATGCGCCTGCTGCTCGGCCGCGGATCGTCCAGCGAGGCCGTCGGCCTCGGGCCCGTCGCGATGGCCGTCATCGAGACCAACGGCCAGATCGAGCAGGTCGACAGCCTCAAGTCGGCCTTCGACGGGGCGTCGGGGACCTTCCTCCACGTCTCCCGCGACCCGTTCGACACCGCGCTCCACCTGCCCTCGATCGCCGCCCGCCAGATCGGCACCCTGGCCCTGGCGACCGGCTGCCGCACCTGCGACCTGCACGAGACGTGCGGAGGCGGCCTCTACCCGCACCGCTACCGCACCGGCACGGGCTTCCGCAACGCCTCCGTCTACTGCCGCGACCTCTACAGGTTCATCGACCACATCCGCACCCGCCTGATCAGCGACCTCGACGGCTTCACCACCCGCGGCAGAAGTTAGATGGGAGGGGGGTCGAAGTCGCCGTCGAGGCGGCGGCCCTCCTGGAAGGCCCGGGCGTCGGGGTGGTCGAGGGTCAGGGTGCGCATGTAGCCGGCCGTGACCTCGGCGGCGAGGATCTCGGCCTCGTCCGCGCGGCCCAGCTCGCGCAGATCGAAGGTGAGGTTGGCGGCGGCCAGGAGTGCCATCGGGTGGTCGGCGCCCATGAGAACGCGCAGCCGCTCCAGGGTGTCGGTGCCGATTTCGGCGGCCTCCTCGTACTCCCCGAGCGCGGCGAGGTCGCTGGCCATGTTGGCGGCGACCGTCAGGGGATAGTGGTGGTCGGGGCCCAGCTTGTCCCGCAGCCCGCGCAGGGCCACCTCGTTGGTCTTGCGGGCGGCCGACGGGTCGTTCAGGACCCGCAGCAGGATCGCGAGGTTCCCGGCGCAGCCGTGGTTGTAGGGATGGTCGGGGCCGTAGATGAAGGGGTACTTGCGCACCGAGTCCTCGGCCAGCATCCGGGCGTCGTTGAGATGGCCGGCCGCCCGCTGGGCGTTGGCCAGGCACATGGCGGCCGCGAGGGTGTCGGGATGGTTGACGTCGAACCGCTTGACGTACCGGTCGTGCACCTCGTACGCCAGCTCCAGCGCCCGCTCGACGTCGCCCGCCCGGCGCCAGGCGATCGCCAGGTCCTTCGCCGTGCGCAGCGTCCAGTTGTGCTCGAGCCCCAGTTCGGCCTTGACGTAGGAGTAGACCTCGTCGCCCAGGTCGCTGGCCTCGGCGTACTCCCCGCACAGGCGGACCGCCCTGGCCAGGCCGCTCCAGGCCGCGACCCGGGTGATCCGGCTCGACCCGGCCTGCATGTGGCCGATGTAGGCGCGTTCGTGCATCTCCTTGGCGCCCCGGTAGTCACCGCTCAGGCCGACGTCGAGGGCGAGGGAGTTCAGGGTCCGCAGGCTGCGGCCGTCGAGGGAGCCGTACATCCGCTCGCAGCGGCGCATGGCGTCCTCGTCGAACTCCCTGGCCTTCGCGAAGTCGCCCGCCGCCCGCATGTCGGCGGCCTTGCCGCGCAGCGCCCGTACGGAGATCACGTGATCGGTGCCGAAGCACGCGTCGGCCATCTCGTAGGTCCGCAGGTTGTGCTCGCGCGCCTGCTCGTAGCGGCCCAGCTCGCGCAGGATGTCGGAGTACTCGATCCGCATCAGCAGGACGTCCTCGTGGTCCTCGCCGAGATCGCTGCGCCACTGGTCCAGCACCTGCTCGACCATCGTGCGGGCCGAGACGGTGTCCCCGACCTCGGCCAGATAAGCGATGATCTTGAAGATCAGCGCCCTGACCTCGGGGGTCCTCGCCTCGGCGATTCTGGACGGGCGGATGTGGCCGAGGATGTTCTGGAACTTGGCCCTGTCCCGCGCCTCCGCCGTGGACTCGGGGGCGTAGGCCGCCAGCAGGATGTGGACCTCGGCGCGCAGCCGGTCGTGCTCGTCCGGGGGGAGCTCGTCGCGCAGCAGCGCCTGGACCAGCCGGTGGATCTGGATGGTCTGGCTGTCGTTGTCGATGCGGGCCAGCGCGTAGCGGTTGAGCTCGCCGATCGCCCGGCTCAGCCGGATCGGGTTGCTGGTGATCTCGGCGAGCTGCGGGCCGACCGGCAGGTGCTGCTGGCGGAAGACCGCGCGCGGGATCGGCTCCGGCCCGAAGAACGCGCAGCAGCGCAGCAGGTCGACGGCCTCGGGCATCCGGTCGGTCAGGCTCGACACCGACAGGCCCCACGCCGCCGTCATCGACGCCGGATAGTCGTTGGGCTTGCCCTCGTTCATCAGCTGGCTGACCCGGTCCTTCAGCAGCTCGCGGTAGTCGTCGACGGTCATGCCGGTCTCGGACTGCAGCGCTCCGGCCTGCTCCAGGGCCAGCGGCAGGTCGCCCAGATCCTCGGCGAGCTGGGCCGCCTGCTCCTCGGTGATCGAGGGGACCCGGCGCATGAGGAAGTCGATGCTCTCCTCGCGGGGGAAGACGTCGACCGTCACGGTGTGGGCGGTCTGCTCCCAGCGGACGTTCCTGGACGTGATCAGGACGTGCCCGGGGCCGTGCGGGATGAGCTCGGCGAAGTCCTCGGGCTCGTTCGCGTTGTCGAAGATCAGGAGCCAGCGGCGGAACGGCTCGCCGCGGCGCAGGGCGTCCAGGACGGCGGCGGCGGTGTCCTCGATCCCGGTCCCGGTCGACGACACCGCGGGCAGCCCCAGCTTGGGGGCGAGGTTCGCCAGCGACGACCGCACCAGGACGTCCTGGTCGGCCGGGACCCACCAGATCAGGTCGTACTCGGCCCGGTAGCGGTAGGCGTACTCGATGGCCGTCTGGCTCTTGCCGACCCCGCCGAAACCGCGCAGTGTGTGCGGGAGGAGGACCGCCGTCGTCCGGTTCGAGATCCGGTCGTGCAGATCGACGAGCAGGCCGTCACGTCCGGTGAAGTTGCGGTTGCGCTGCGGAATTGCTCCCCAAACGGCGGGCTCCCTGTCTCGAAAGCCTTCGGCGGGTTGTGTCATATCGGCCTCCGCTCGCGACGGTTTCAAGTTTTCCCGGGCCAGCTTACCCAGGGCCTCACCATTTCAAAGAAGTGGTCATGTGACACATTCGCGGAAGTGCCCTGTTCAGCGGCACCATTGTCTGGCAATATCGGAAGAGCCATGAATCTCGTACGCAGGAGCTGCGCATGACACAGGCGACACTCCCTTCCGGAATCGATCTTTCCGGGCTGGAGAGATCACACCTCGAGGTTCAGGACACCGACGTCCTGACCTGCATGTTGATGTCCGTTCTAGACGAGCCTCCCACCACCTACCGCGGGTTCGACAACACCTGCGGCGGGCCGGCGAAGAAGTCCTCGCTCCGGGAGCACAGCTAGGAATCGGAAGGCACTGTGGCCGACCATGAGAGCCACCCGCTGAGCCTGCGGTGCCCCCCTTTGGGGGCGACCGAAACCCAGCACATCAGCGGGTGGACGGAAAAGGGAAACGAGACGACCCGAATCTGGGACGAGCACCGGCTGAAATGCAGGCTGGAACTCGGCGAATGCCTGCGCCATCATGTGACTTTCATGATCGTGATTCATGACCATGCCGAGGACGGCGGGCTCCGTGAGCGCGCGGAGGCCGAGTACATGCGCGGCGTGCTGGCGCACCGGCAGGGCGACGCGCCCCGGGCCGCCGACCACTACCGAACGGCCGCGAGCCTGCTGGACGCCCTCGGCGACGGCAAGGCGGTGGGACACGCGCTGACCGCCTTGGGCCTGGTCAAACTGCCCTCGGATCCGACCGGGGCGCTGGCGAGCCTGCAGGCCGCAGCGAGCCGGCTGCCGGGCGATCCGGTGGTGCAGACCGCGATCGGCCGAGCCCTGTGGCGGGCGGGACGCCGTCAGGCCGCACTGGCCGTTCTGGACGCGGTGCCATCGAGCGCCCATCAGGAAGCAAACAGGGTAAAGGGCGAAATACTTGCCGAGTTCTCGGCAAAAGGCGCATAAGTTCTCTGCGGTCGACTTCCGGCGCATGGCACGCTCTTTCGAAATGGCGCGATGAACATCACCTGTCGGCTAGCATTACCGAATCTTGCGGGCAGTCGCTGACGTTCCCGTCCACTTTCGGTCGTCCCAAACCAGTGTGTGCGGTGTGGCCGGGCGCCGAGAGAGTACCCAGCCAACGTGACCTATTCACGCGTCGAGCCCCAGGTGGCGGCCGAACCGGAACCTCCGGCCCCCGGGAGACCGGCGAAGCGGGACTTCACCCTCCTCTGGGCGGGCTCGGCGATCTCCCAGACCGGAACCATCGCCGGCGCCACCGCCACCCCGCTGCTCGTCCTGGCGCTCGACGGGTCACCGATGGTCGCGAGCTGGGCGACGCTGGCGACCACCCTGCCGAGCCTGCTCATGCAGCTTCCCGCGGGATTCCTGGCCGACGTCCTCGACCGGCGCAGGATCATGTTCTACTCCCAGATCGGGCGCTGCTGCATCGGGATCGCCCTCCTGTTCTGCCTCGGCTTCGCCGACCACAAGATCGCCTGCATCATCGTCGCCGCCTTCCTGGACCGCACGCTCTCGGCGTTCCACCTGACCGCCGAGACCACCGCGATCCGGCACGTCTCGGGACCGGGCGTCGAGGTCACCGCCAACATGGCGCGCAACGAGGCCCGCCAGCACATCGCGATCTCCCTCGGCCGGCCCATCGGCGGCCTGCTCTACGGGATCGGCCGCTTCGCCCCCTACGCCTTCGACGTGTTCTCCTCTCTGGTCGCGCTCGCCACCCTCCGGGCGATCAGGACCAGGCGGTTCCAGGCGGAGCGGCCGGCCGGTCTCGATCCGGACCGGACCCGCGCGTTCCTGCTCGACCAGCGGGCCGCGTTCCGGGACGGGCTCCGCCAGGTCTCGCGCGACCGGTTCCTCGGCCTCTCGGTCGTGCTGTGCGCGGTCGCCAACTTCGTGCTGCAGATCGTCTTCCTGCTGTCGATCGTCCGGGCCGAGCAGCAGCAGCTGTCGAGTTCGCTGATCGGGTTCCTGCTGGCCACATCCGGACTGGGCGGCCTGCTCGGCTCCATCACCGCGCCCCTGGTCCTGCGCAACAGGGTCCGCGGCGCGACCGCGGTCGTGTGCGCGCTGGCCTGGGCGATGCTGGTCTCGGTCGTCGCCTTCAGCAGCGATCCCCGGCTCGGCCTGGCCGCGTGGGGCGCGGCCAGCTTCGTCGGCGCCCACATGAACGTCGCCCTCGCCGTCCAGCAGGTCGCCACGATCTCCGACGCGGTGCTCGGCCGCATCACCAGCTTCATCCGCTTCGTGACCGGCGGCGCCGTCCCGCTCGGCGCTCTGTGCGCGGGTCTGCTGGTCCGCTCGGAGAACACCCACCTCGCCGCCGTCGTCGCCACCGTGCTGATGGGCGCTGCCGCCCTGTCCGCCACGCTGCTCGTGGCCCGCAGGAACCGCCACCGGCTCGCCGGGAAGAGGACGGCCGCCACCGGATGGGCACGGGAATGGTTCGCGGATGCGCCTCCCGCCACGGCGGACCGCCACTCGCCCGGCTAAATTGGTAGGCCTACTCCCCCGGAGGCTCCGTATGCCGCGCACGCATCCCCTGCGGCCCGAAGACCCGCAAGAACTCGGTGGCTACCGGCTGAAAGGCCTTCTCGGAGTCGGCGGCCAGGGCACCGTCTACCACGGTGTCGCCCCGGACGCCACCGAGGTCGCCATCAAGCTCCTGCACCCGCAGTTCGCCGACGACGAGCGCACCCGCAAATGGCTGGAGCGCGAGTTCAACATCGCGACCAGGGTGCACCACTTCACCGCGCGGGTCCTGCACTCCGGCATCCACAGCGGCGCCCCCTACATCGTCAGCGAGTACATCGACGGCCCGTCGCTCGACGGCCACATCGACGCCCGGGGCCCGCTCGGCGAGGAGGAGCTCTTCCGCCTGGCGATCGGCACGATCACCGCGCTCTGCGCGATCCACAACGCGGGGATCGTCCACTGCGACTTCAAGCCGGGCAACATCCTGCTCGGCCCCGACGGGCCGCGCGTCATCGACTTCGGGATCGCCCGCGCGCTGAGCACCCTGTCGACCCGGGCCAGCGGCAACATCGGCACCCCCGCGTTCATGGCGCCCGAGCAGATCAGCAACTCCCACCAGATGGGCCCCTACACCGACGTCTTCGCCTGGGCCTCGACCGTGGTCTACGCCGCGACGGGCACCCCGGCGTTCGGGAACGACGAGTTCAACCGCAACGTGATGCACCACATCCTCAAGGACGAGCCGGACCTGCGGGGCGTCCCGGAGGAGCTGTGCGAGCTGCTCTACGCGTGCCTGGCCAAGGACCCCGACGCGCGTCCGACGGCCGCGGTCGTGGAGTACCGGCTGCGCGGCGACCAGACCGCGCCGTCGCCCATCCCGCTCGGCCGGCGGATCGGCGAGGACCTCACCGGGCACACCGCGCTCGTCAACGCGATCGCGCTGACCGAGCTCGGCGGCCGGACCGTCGCGGTCAGCGCCGCCCAGGACAGGACCGCGCGGATCTGGGATCTGGCCGAGCAGTCGCAGCTCGGCGCCCCGCTGGAGCACACCGCGTCGGTGCTGGCGGTGGCGTGCGGGAGGATCGGCGACCTCCGGGTCGCGGTGACGGGCGGCCAGGACGGCCGGATCCTCGTCTGGGACCTGCGGACCGGCCGGCCGGTCGGCGTCCCGATGACCGGGCACTCGGGCGCCGTGCTCGATCTGGCGCTGTCGGAGGTCGACGGGGTACCGGTCGCGGTGAGCGTCGGCATCGACCGTTCCGTGCGGATCTGGAACCTGCGCGAGCTGCGCCAGCAGGGGCCGCCGCTGGTCCCCAACACCGCGGTGCCGTCGCTCGCCTGCACCGTGATCGAGGGCGACCCGGTGGTGCTCGTGGGCGGGGTCCACGACCGTCAGGTGCGGGTGTGGTCGCTGCGCGACCTCTCCCCCCGGCCGGTCACCCTGAACGGGCACACCGACACGGTCAAGGACGTGGCGTGCGGGCTCATCGACGAGCGTCCGGCCGCGTTCACCTGCGGCTACGACAAGTGCGTCCGGGTCTGGGACCTGCTGACCGGCCGTGAGATCGCACGGCTCCAGCACGCCAGCGCCGTCATCTCCGCCGCGCCCGGCCGGATCGGGGCCCGTCCGGTCCTGCTGACCAGCGGGGCCGACCGCCGGGTCGCGCTCTGGGACCTCACCACCATGAACACGCTCAGCGAATCGCTGGCCGAGGGCGCGCGGACGGCTCCGCCGCTGGTCGTCGCGCAGGGCCAGATCGACGGCCGTCCCGCGGCGGTGATCACCGGCCAGACCCAGGCCCTGCGGCTGTGGAGCCTCGGCCCCGCCTACCTCAGGTGAGACCCGCGCGGCGGGCGCGTTCCACGACCGGCGGCAGGGCCTCGGCCAGGGCGCGGACGTCGGCTTCCGTGCTGGTGTGGCCCAGGGAGAACCGCAGGGAGCCGCGGGCCAGGTCCTGAGGCACCCCCATGGCCAGCAGGACGTGGCTCGGCTGTGCGACCCCGGCCGAGCAGGCGCTCCCGGTGGAGCAGGAGATGCCGCGGGCGTCGAGGAGCATGAGCAGGGCGTCGCCCTCGCAGCCGGGGAAGGTGAAGTGGGCGTTGCCCGGCAGGCGTCCGGTGGGGTCGCCGTTGAGATGGGCGTCGGGGACGGCCGCCAGGACCTCCCGGACGAGCAGGTCGCGCAGGGCGGTGAGCCTGCGGGCCTCGGCGTCGCGGTGGGCCAGCGACACCTGGACGGCTCTGGCGAACCCCGCGATGGCGGGGGTGTCGAGCGTGCCGCTGCGGACGTCGCGCTCCTGGCCGCCGCCGTGCAGCACCGGCACCGGGTCGACGCCCTTGGCCAGCAGCAGCGCGCCGACCCCGAGCGGCCCGCCGAGCTTGTGGGCGCTGATGGTGACCGCGTCGAGGCCGTCGAGGCCGACGGGCAGGATCCCCGCGGCCTGGACGGCGTCGGAGTGGAAGTGCGCGCCCGCCGCATGGGCGAGGGCGGCGAGTTCCGGGACGGGCTGGAGCGTGCCGACCTCGTTGTTCGCCCACATCGCGGTGACCAGCGCGGTCTCGTCGCCGAGGGCGCGCTCCAGCTCCTCGGCGCGGTAGCGCCCGAGCTCGTCGACCGGCAGGTAGTGGACGTCGGCGCCCTCGTGGACGGCGAGCCAGTTGACCGCGTCGAGGACGGCGTGGTGTTCGGCGGCACCGGCGATCACCCGGCCCCGGCCGCGCGCGCGGCCCGCCCAGTACAGCCCCTTGACCGCGAGGTTGTCGGCCTCCGTCCCCCCGCTGGTGAAGATCACTTCACTGGGACGGGCGGAGAACGCCTCGGCGATGATCTCGCGGGACTCCTCGACGACGCGCCGGGCCGTGCGGCCGCAGGCGTGCAGGGACGAGGGATTGCCGACCCTTCCGAGCTGCTCGGTCATCGACTCGATGGCCTCGGGGAGCATCGGCGTGGTCGCCGCATGGTCGAGATACGGCACGGATTGGGCCCTCCTCCAGATCAGCCAATCCTACCGTGGGGTGAGCGGTCTCACTTGTTACTGTACCGTCCGGACGGTACAGTAGGGGTGTCATGAAGAGAGAAGCCCTGCTCGACGCCGCTGAGTCCGTTCTCCAGGAGAACGGTACCCAGGCCCTGACGCTGTCCGCGGTGGCGGAGCGCGCCGGGGTGAGCAAGGGCGGGCTTCTGTACCACTTCCCGACCAAGGAAGCGCTGATCACCGGGCTGGTGTCCCGAGTGATCGCCGAGTTCGACGAGCTGGTCGCCGAGCACGACACCGGCGGGCCCGACTCCTACACGCGCGCCTTCGTCGAGGCGACCTTCGCGGTCATCGCCGCCCCCGACGGGGCCCGCACGGGCCGCCGATGGGCCGCGATCACCGCCGCGGCCACGACCCCCGAGCTGACCGCCCCGCTCCGCGCGGCGATCGGCCGCTGGCACCACCGCGACGACGACTCGCCGAACGCGATCGTCGTCCGGCTGGCCGCCGAGGGCCTCTGGGAAGTGGCCGCCCAGGACCCCTCGCAGTACTCGGCGGAGCAGTACACGGCCCTGCGCCGACGCCTCCTCGGCCTGCTCTGAATCCCTCCTGATCCCTCTTTTCATCGCGGTGCCGGGCTCCGGCGTCCGCGACATCCGCGCGTTCGCGCCTCATCCTTCACCGGGAGTTGGTTTCCATGCTGTTCCGGGCCCGTGTGGGCACGTTCCTGACCTTCGCCCTGGGCGGTCTGCTGTGCGGCGTCTGGGTCGCCCGCATGCCGGCGCTCACGGACAAGTTCGGGCTCGGCGCGGGTTCCGTGGGCGTCGTCCTGCTGGTGTGGGGCCTCGCGGCGATCGTCGCGATGCAGGTCCTCCAGCGGGTGATCGCCCGTACGGGCAGCCGCCGGGTCCTGCGGGTGGCGGCGCCGCTGACGGCGCTGTCGGCGATCCTGCTGGCGCTCGCGCCGACCTACGCGACGCTCCTGGTGAGCGTCACGCTGTTCGGCATGACGTTCGGTGTGATGGACGTCTCCATGAACGCCCAGGGCAGTGTCGTGGAAAGGGCGCACCGGCGGCCGCTGATGAGCGGGATGCACGCCGGCTGGTGCGTGGGCGCGATGTCGGGCGGGCTGTTCGGCGCGCTGACGGCGGCGCTCGGCTGGTCCTTCACGCAGGCCGTGCTGGTGGGGGCGATCGTCTCCCTCCCCGCGGCGCTGGCGCTCGGCCGCACCTACCTGGCGGACCCGCCCGCGCTGGTCGCGGTGTCGGCGAAGCGCTCGAGGCTGCCGCTGATCGTCTACCTGCTGGGGGCGCTGGCGTTCCTGGCGTTCATGGCCGAGGGCGCGATCGCCGACTGGAGCGGGCTGCTCCTTCGGGACGATCTGCACGCGGCCGAGGCCGTCGCCGCGCTGGGCTATCCGCTGTTCGAGGCCGCGATGCTGTGCGGCCGGCTGGTGGGCGACCGGGTCAGGACCCGGCTGGGCACCCGGCTCCTGCTGACGCTCGCGGGCGCGGGCACCGCCGTGGGCATGACGACCGTCCTGCTGGCGCCGAACGTCCCGACCGCGCTGGCGGGGTTCTTCCTGACCGGCCTGATGGTCTGCACGATCGTCCCGACGATGATCTCGCTGGCGGGCACGGTCGCCCCCGGGCGGTCGGCGGCCTCGGTCGCCCAGGTCGGCACGATGGGCTACGGAGGCCTGCTGCTCGGGCCGGTCGTCATCGGCTTCCTCGCCGAGTCCACCTCGATCCACCTGGGGTTGTCGGTGGTCGTCGGGCTGGCCGCGGCCATCGCCGTCGCCGCGCGCTTCCTGCCACTGTCGGCGGCCGAGGACGTCGCGGTGGCCCGGGAAGCCCCGGAGCGCGAGCTGATGGCCGCCTGACGGTCAGGAAGCCGAGTGGACGGGTGACGGCGGGAATTGACACTATGTGATCTCCCGCCGTCATCCGTGCCGGAGGCAACCCCCCGTGAGTGATCGTTCGGTCGTCCCGTTCAGCGGCGGCCTCCCCGCCGCCAGGCCCGCGGGCGACGTCGGCCGGTGGCGTCCGCAGGCCCCGCCCACCCACCAGGCCCGTGCCATGGGGCTCAAGGGCAGCGACCTGCGCGACGACCTGTGGCACCGGCTCGGCCCCGGCGTCCGGCAGCGGCTCCAGGAGCGCGCCGGACGGACCCTGGAATGGTTCGTCACCGAGGACGCCTCCGATCCGCAGCGGCGCCCCTACGCCGTCGTGATCGGCGAGAGCGCCCTGTGCGTCGCCGAGCCCAGGATCAACGCCCAGCACAAGCCGGTCTACGCGATGACCGCCTACGAGCTGGGCGCCTTCCGGCACAAGGACATCGACCACCGGCCGCCGCCCGGCTTCCGCGCCGCCCCGTCCGCGGGCCCGGGCTCCGCCGCGCGGCCGTCCGGTCCCGGGAGCCCGCCGACCGCGCCCGGCGGTCCCGACCTCTCCGCCTCGGCCAGGGGGCTGCTGGGCAATCTGCCGCCCGAGGCGCAGGAGCTTCTTCAGGCCCCGTTCGGCGGCGGGCGTGAGCTGACCCGCTGCGACTGGTACTACCACGGCTGGGAGCACCACCTGGAGGTCTTCGTGATCTATCTGGCCGGGCCGGGGGACGTCACCTTCGCGACCGGCACGAAGACCATTCCGGCGGGGCACGACGACGCGTCCGCCCACTGGACCCTGCGCTGCCACCGCGCGCCGGTGGTCCGCCGCGTGGGCAGGTAGCGTGGCCGGATCCTTCCCCGAGCTGGACGGGCACGACGCCTACGACCTGCTCGGAGTGCCCGAGGACGCCTCGGACGCCGAGATCAGGGCCGCGCACCGCGCCCTCGTCCGCGACCACCACCCCGACCTGCGCGGGGACTCCGGCGCCGCCGGCACCACCGCCCGGCTCAACGCCGCCAGGGACATCCTGCTGAAGCGGCGCCGCGCCTACGACGACCACCGCACGGCGGCCGCCGGGCCGGACGAGCCCGAAGAGATCATCGACGACCCGTGGGACTCCGCGTCCCCCGGCACCGGCTCCGACGACCCCTGGTCCACGGCCTCACCCGGACCCGCACCCCCGCCGCACGCCCCTCCGCCCTACGCTCCCCCGCCGCCCGAGCCCGACCTGTTCGAGGAGGCACCGCGCGAGTTCTTCCCCCCTCCCGCCCACGCCCCTCCCCACTACAGGCCCGTCGCCACGCGCACAAGGCACCGGCCCACCTGGCCGATGATCGGATGCGGCTGCGCGAGCGTGCTCATGCTGACCGCGGCCATCCTCCTGTGGGCGTTCGTCACCTATGTGGTGAACAGGGACACCGGCGGGCCGTACGAGGAGAAGGTCGCCGTCCCCCCGGCGTTCACCGGGCAGTGGAAGATGAAGGGGGGCGAGGACTCCAAGGGCACCCGAAGAAGGCTGGAGCTCGACATCAGGCCCGGACGCCAGGTGAGCGTCGTCCGCAACCTGTGCTTCGAGGTGCTGCGCCCCTCCACCAGGAACGGGGACTCCCTGATCCTCACCGGCGACGGCCTCGTCCCGGACTGCGCCGACGCCGCGATCAGGCTCACGCTCCGCCGCGACGACCGCCTCGACATCGCCTACTGCAAGGACGACGCGTGCGCGAAGGTCCAGTGGAAGGGCGTCCTCACCCGCGCGTAGACGACGAACGCCCCCGGCGGTGTGCCGGGGGCGTTCGTCGAAGCGGCGCGTGATGCTACTTGCGCTTGGTGATCTCCTCGGTGAGCTGCGGGACGACCTGGAACAGGTCCCCCACGACGCCGTAGTCGACGAGCTCGAAGATCGGGGCCTCGGGGTCCTTGTTGATCGCGATGATCGTCTTGGACGTCTGCATGCCCGCGCGGTGCTGGATCGCGCCGGAGATGCCCGCGGCGATGTAGAGCTGCGGCGAGACGGTCTTGCCGGTCTGGCCCACCTGGAACTGGTGGGGGTACCAGCCGGCGTCGGTCGCGGCGCGGGAGGCGCCGACGGCCGCGTTGAGGGTGTCGGCGAGACCCTCGATGACCTTGAAGTTCTCACCGGAGCCGACACCGCGGCCACCGGAGACGACGATCGAGGCCTCGGTCAGGTCGGGGCGCTCGCCCTTCTCCTGCACGACGCGGTCGGTGATCTTCGCGGCCTTGGAGGCGTCGGACAGCGCCACGGAGACCTGCTCCACGGCGGGGCTGCCGGCGGAGGCCTCGAGCGCGACGGCGTTCGGGCGGACCGCGATGACCGGGGTGCCCTTGGTGACCTTGGCGTGCGCCACGACACCGCCACCGAAGATGGAGTGCTCGCCGACGAAGCCCTCGGCCACGTCCACGACGTCGGTGAGGACGCCGGAGTCGAGCCGCACGGCCAGCCGGCCCGCGATCTCCTTGCCCTCGCCCGTCGCCGGGACGAGGACGGCGGCGGCGTTGCCCGCGAGCTGCGCCAGGACGTCGACCTTGGGGGCCGTCACGTACTGGGTGAGCTCGGCGTCGGCCGCCACGTAGACCTTGGCGGGGCCGTACTCGGCGATCTTGTCGGCCGCGGCCTCGTAGCCCGGACCGATCCAGACCGCGGAGGACTCGCCGAGCTTGCGGGCGAGGGTCAGCAGCTCGAAGGTGACCTTCTTGACCTCGCCGTCGGCGTGGTCCACCAGAACCAGAATCTCAGCCATTGTGTGCTCCCCCTTCCCTAGATGAACTTCTTCGAGGCGAGGAAGTCGGCGACCTTGGTGCCGCCGTCGCCCTCGTCGGTGACGACCTGGCCCTTGGCGCGCGCCGGAGCCTCGGCGTGGTCGAGCACGGCCGAGTAGGCGTTGGCGACGCCGACCTTGGAGGCGTCGATGCCGGCGTCGGCGACCGTCAGGGTCTCGACCGGCTTCTTCTTGGCCGCCATGATGCCCTTGAAGGACGGGTAGCGGGGCTCGTTGATCTTCTCGACCACGGAGACGACGGCGGGCAGCGAGGCCTCGACCTTGTCGAACCCGGTGTCGGTCTGACGCTGGATGACCACCGAGGTGCCGGAGATCTCGACCTTGTTGGCCATGGAGAGCTGCGGCCAGCCGAGACGCTCGGACAGCATCGCCGCCATGACCCCGGTACGGGCGTCGGTGGACTCGGAGCCGAGGATCAGCAGGTCGACCTCGCGGCCGCCCAGCACCTGCTGGATGGCGTAGGAGGTCTGGAGCGCGTCCGAACCGACGAGAGCCTCGTCGTTCAGGTGGACGGCCTTGTCCGCACCCATGGCGAGGGCCTTGCGGATGGACTCGGTGGCCTTGTCCGGACCCATGGTCAGGACGGTCACCTCGCCTCCGTGGGCCTCCTTCTGGAGCAGCGCCTCTTCGATGGCGTACTCGCAGAGTTCGTTGATGACGCCGTCCGCCGCGGCGCGGTCGAGCGTGTTGTCATCGGCTTTCAACTTACGCGGGCTCTCCGTGTCGGGAACCTGCTTCACGCATACGACGATGTTCATGGCCGCCGGCCGACCTCCCTGCCTGTGATCAAAGGTCTGTTCGTCCTAACCTGCCAGACGACCGAATCCGACTCGGATCCGGGGTCCTGTTCAGGCCGTACCGGCATGTTACTCGCCGGTAGCCATGCTCCGCACCACCGGGGTCTCCCAGCACGGGGTCTGTCTACCCCGCGTGAGGCAGATCACCCTCCCAGCCAGCCCTGCACGGTCTCACGCCAGTCGGTGAGGCGTCCGGCGAATCCACCGAAAGGCGACAGATCGGGGGTCTGGTTGAGGCTGAAGAGCACCATGACCGCCGCCGCGGCGCAGACGCACAGGGCCCCCACCGTGGCCGCCTCTCGGCGCGGCAGGGTGCCGGCGAGGAGCCGGGCGGTCTGGCGCCGGGTGGACGTGCCGCCCGGCCCCCAGAACTGCAGGACGACCATGAGCCCGATGCTGAGCGTCAGGGCGTGGGTGGTGTCCTGGCCGCCGACCACGAGGAAGGCGAGCAGGACGGCCGAGCAGAACAGGCCGAGGAGCGTCACCAGGGCCGAGGTGATCAGGGCGCCCGGGAGGTGGAGCGGAGCGCGCATGAGCGTGGTCAGGACGTCGGTGGGGCGCTCGCCCCTGCGGACCCGGCGCGACTCCATGCCCTTGGCGGCGCGGTCGGAGGCCCGCAGCACCACGGCGAGGCCCAGCACGAACACCAGCGCCTTCACCGGGATCGCCCAGGTCAGGCCGAGGATCGCGGCCAGCAGCCCGAGGCTGATCAGCTTGTAGAGGCCGTAGGGCTTCCGGGCGTCCGCCTCACGGGGCTCGTCGGTGCGGGTCCTGGGCGTGCGGGTCGCCCGCTCGTCGCCCTGCGGCCAGCCGCCCTGCTGACCACCCGGCTGCCCGCCCTGCTGTGCACCCGGCTGCCCACCGTGGTGCTCGCCGGGCTGACGGCCGGTGCGCTGCGGCTGCGGAGCGTAGGACTGCTGGTAGGGGCCGTCGTTGACGGTGCCGTAGGGGTCGGCGTAGGGCGGCGGCGGGGCGGCGGCCAGGCCGTTGCCGCCCGTCGCGGGGTGCGGGCGGCCGTCACCGTAGAGGTCGCCGTAGGGATCGGGGCCCGGCGGGGGCGGGGCGGGCGGCGGGGCCACCGGGGGCAGATGGCCGACGAAGTCGCGCGGCTGCGGGAGCCGCTCGGCCGGCTGCGGCTGCCAGGCGGGGGGCCGCTGGGAGGGCGCCTCCTGCGAGGGCTGCCCCCATCCGCCGGCGCGCTGGACCGGGATCTCCTGGACGGGCCTCGGCGGCCGGAACAGGGTCGGGTCGGGCTCATCGCCCGGCGGCGGAGGCGAGTGGAACTGGTGGCGCGGCTGGTCGAAGAAGGTGTGGTCGATCATGGTGACCGAGACGTCGAGCCGCGAGCACAGGTGCGCCAGCTCCTTGGCCGTGGGCCGCTCCGCCGGGTTCGCCGTCATCGCGCCGCGCAGCACCGGAAGCAGCGGGGCCGGTACGCCGTCGAGATCGGCCGTACCCTGAATGATCTTGTAGAAGACCTGCTCGAAGGTGCCGGTGCCGAACGGGGGCCGGCCGGTCGCGGCGAAGATCAGGGTGCCCGCCCAGGCGTGGACGTCGGCGGGCGCGCGGAACTCGTCGCCGTTGAGGATCTCGGGCGACAGGTAGCCGGGGGTGCCGATGACCATTCCGGCCGAGGTCAGCCGGGTGGCGTCAACGGGCTGGGCGATGCCGAAGTCGATCAGGATCGGCTGGCCGTTCTCGCGGAACATGACGTTGCCGGGCTTGAGGTCACGGTGCACGATCCCGGCGGCGTGGATGGCCGCGAGCGCCTCGGCGAGGCCCTCGGCGAGGATCTTCAGCGCGGGCGGGTCGAGGACGCCGCGCTCGGCGACCCGCTGCTCCAGGGTCCTGCCCTGGACGTACTCGGTGACGATGTAGGGCGGGTCGGCGGTGACGTCCGCGTCGACGATCTGCGCGACGAACGGGCTGCGCACCCGCCGCATCGTGTCGACCTCCCGCGCCAGGCGCCGCAGGGCGATCGGATCGCCGGCGCCGCCGCGCAGCAGTTTCACCGCCACCGTACGGCCCACCGGGTCGGTGCCCTTGCGCACGACGCCCATGCCGCCCTCGCCGAGCACCTCGGCGAGACGGTACGGACCAATGCTGTCCACGGACGTAACAGCTCCCCTATCGCGGTGGTTTGTCGCGGCCAACCCTACCCTCCGGACCTTCGGGAGGTCGGAAACGCCGAACGGCCTCCCCCCTCGTTCAAGCTTTGACGAGGGGCGAGGCCGTTTGGTTGCGTTCCTGTCAGGATGCGCTCTTCGCGGGCGCTCCGGTCACTCCGCCCTGGCGGCGATGCGGGCGCGGCGGGCCTCGCGGCGCTCCTCGAACTTCTTCGCGGCCTCGTCCAGGCCGGTCATGAAGTCGGAGAGCTCCTCGCGGGCCTTCTCGCCCTCGGCGTCCAGGCCCTCGAGCTCGAACACGCCCCACTTGCGCAGGACGGGCATCAGCACCTCGTCGTGGTGCAGGCGCAGGTCGTAGATGCCGGCGTTGGCGATGGCGACCGACTTCCGCAGGAAGCCGTCGATGGTGTAGCCGGGCATCTGGAAGCCCTTGACCACGTCGGTGATCGCGCGCATCGCCTCGTTGGGGGCGATCTCGATCGCGGCGGCGAGGACGTTCCGGTAGAAGATCATGTGCAGGTTCTCGTCGGCGGCCACGCGCTGCATCATCTGCTCGCAGAGGCTGTCGCCGGAGGCCTTGCCGGTGTTGCGGTGGGAGACGCGGGTGGCGAGCTCCTGGAACGAGACGTAGGCGACCCCGTGCAGCACCTTGTCGCCGTGGTCGGGCTCGTAGCCGATCTCCATGTGCTGCATGCGGGCGCGCTCCAGCACGACCGGGTCGATGGCCCGGGTGACGGTCAGGAAGTCGCGGATGACGATGCCGTGCCGGTTCTCCTCGGCCGTCCAGCGGTTGACCCACTGGCCCCAGGCGCCCTCCTTGCCCATGATGCGGGCGATGGCGGCGTGGTAGCCGGGCAGGTTGTCCTCGGTCAGCAGGTTGACCAGCAGCGCCTCGCGCGAGGCCGGGGTGACGTTCGACTCCTCCGGCGACCAGTCCGCCCCGCCCAGGAAGGCGAAGTCCCTGCCCTGGCTCCACGGCACGTAGTCGTGCGGGAACCACTCCTTCGCCATCGACAGGTGACGGTTGAGCTCGGCCTCGACGGTGCCGTCGAGCTCGTGGAGCACCTTGATGTCAATGGCTTCAGGCATACCTAGGCCCTTTCCGGGGATCGGCGCGTAAGTGACGCCTTATGCATGGAAGGCTGATAGTCGCGCCGCTTGTGACGCTCGTCAAGATGCTATGTGGCGCCACGCCGCAGTGATATGAGCGGGCCCTACAAGTGATCGATGCCCGTTTTGGCGGGGGAGCACAAGTCGTGGCTCATCCTCCGTGGGTCCGGAACGCCCGGTGCCACAGGGCCGCCGAGGCGCTCCGGAGGGCCCCGCGAGGTGCGATCTTGAGGGCCGGGACGAGCGCCTTGTACTGCGCTCCGGGGACGCAGAAGGCCCTACCGCGCTCGACGGCCTTTAGCCCTGCATCGGCGACTTTTTGCCTCTTCATCCACATCAGGCCTGTCGGAGCGTCGTCCTCGGTCCTGGTGAAGCCCGGGCACAGGGCCGTCACATGGACGCCCCGGGGCTTCAGCTCGGCGTGCAGGCTCTCGGTCAGGCTGGTGACATAGGCCTTGGTCGCACCGTAGACGGCGCTGCCGGGAGCGGGGGCGAACGCGGCCACGGAGGCGACGTTGAGGATCCCGCCGCGCCCGCGCTCGACCATGCCGGGCAGGGCGGCGTGGGTGAGCCGGGTCAGCGCGGTGACGTTCAGGGCGATCTCGGCGAGCTGGTCGTCGAGGCCGAGCTCGTGGAAGGCGCCGAACGCCCCGTAACCGGCGTTGTTGATCAGGAGCTCGACCCCCGCGGCCCGCTCCTCGACCGCCGCGAGGTCACGCCCGAGGTCGGCGGGCACGACCTCCACGCCGATCCCGCACTCCGCCCGCAGCTCCGAGGCGAGGCTCTCGAGGAGTTCCGCCCGCCGCGCCACCAGGACGAGATCGACGCCCCTGGCCGCGAGCAGCCGGGCGAAGCTCTCACCGATACCGCTCGAAGCACCGGTCACCAGAGCGTTCCGCCACATAGGGCGCAGACTAGCGTCCGGTGAACTTCGCCTTGCCCGGGCCCTCCTCGACGAAGCCGCGCATGCCCGCCGCGCGGTCGTCGGTGGCGAACAGGCCGGAGAACTGGAGGCGCTCGATCTCGAGGCCGGTCTCGAGGTCGACCTCGATGCCCGCGTCGATCGCCTTCTTGGCGGCGGCGAGGGCCAGGGCGGGCCCGTTGACGAACGTCCGCGCCCAGGCCACGGCCTCGGTGTAGACGGAGTCGTCGGCGACGACCCGGTCGACGAGGCCGAGGGCGAGGGCCTCGTCCGCCTTGACGAAGCGCCCGGAGTAGATGAGGTCCTTGGCCTTGGCGACGCCGATGAGGCGCGCGAGCCGCTGGGTGCCGCCGGCGCCCGGGATGATGCCGAGCCCGATCTCCGGCTGGCCGACCTGTGCCTTCTCCCCCGCGACCCGGAAGTCGGCGGTGAGGGCGACCTCCAGGCCGCCGCCGAGCGCGTAGCCCGTGATGGCGGCGATCACCGGCTTGGGGATCGCCGCGAGGGCCCGGGTGAAGTCCTGGAGCCGCCCGGAGCGCACCGCCATCTCGGCGTAGGACATCTCCGCCATCTCCTTGATGTCGGCGCCCGCCGCGAACACCCGCTCCCCGCCGTAGAGCACCGCGGCGCGGACGCCCTCGTCCCCGGACACGGCCCGCGCGGCCTCGGCCAGCTCGTCCTGCACCTGCCCGTTCAGCGCGTTCATCTTCGGCCGGTCGAGCCGGATCGTGGCGACGCCCCCGGCGGTCTCGACCCGAACGAACTCACCCATGAAAAGCCTCCCGGTCGCGTTGGCGGCCCAGCCTAATACCGGTGGGGCCGGGGGGCCGGGGTGCGGTCGAGGAGGTCGCGGAGGGCCGCCAGGATGGCCTCGATCCGGCCGTCCTGCTCGGCGATCATGGCCTCGAGCCCGCGGACCTGGCGGACCAGGCCGTCGTCTCCGGTTGCGTCCATCCGAACCCCCCGCGAAGTGATGTGATGACTCTCCGTCACGATACGTCAGCGCTGAGCGGCAGGTCCGGGCGGGTGAACCGCGGAACGTCGGAGGCCACTGCTAGCTTCGGTCGGGACCGGGAGGAGGCAGGGCGGGATGCTCGTCGCACACGCGACCTGGCACGGAGGCGCGCTGTGCCTGTGGGCGGAGCACGACGGGCCGCGCACGGGGCGCGGCAGCGTCCATCCGTTCGCGACGGCCGACTTCTCCGGCACCTCCTACGCCGGCCTCGTGCGGGGGGCGCCGCGGGTCGTGCTGGATCTGATCCTGCCCAGCACGGCCGATCATCCGCTGCCCTCCGCCGAGCTGGGGCCCGAGCCGTTCGAGGGCGAGCCGGGGCTGGCCGTCTGGCGGGTGCCCGCGCTGGTTCTCGACCCGTTCCCCGCGATGACGCTGCTCAGGTCCGCCGAGGGGCAGGCCGACGTCGTCCCCGGCACCGATCTCCGCTATCTGGCGCTGCTGGCGGCCGAGGTCGCCGATCTGGTCCGCCGCGGCCGGGTCCTGCCCGCGCTCGTCCGCGAGGACGGCGACCCCGCGGCCCGCTGGCGGCCGGTGCCCGATCCGGCGCGCTTCCGCACGCTGGCCGCCGCCATGCCGCCCGCCTGCCGGGCCGTCGCCCCCGGCCGCCCGGCCTCGACCGTGCTCCGCGAGGCCCTCGACGGCCTCACCGACACGACCGTCCGGGGCTCGGCCCCGCATCCGCTGCTGCCCGAGCGCAAGGGCGACGTCCCCGATCACATCCCGCTGGCCGAGCGCTGGTTCGAGGCGCTGACCGGCCCCGATCCCTCCATCCGGCGCGAGCCGCACGACTCGGCCGCCGATCTGGAGGCCGAGCTCGACGCCTGGTACCGCTCCGCCCTCCCGGCCACGGGCCCGCTCCGCCTCACCTTCCGCCTGACGGAGCCGCCGCCCCCCGCGGCGTCCGTCACCGCTCCCGTCCCTCCGGCCGGCGAGGCCGCGGTCCTCGGCCCGCAGCACGGCGAGCCGGACGACGAGCCGGCGTGGCGGGTCGAGTTCCTGCTCCAGGGCGCCGACGATCCGAGCCTCCTCGTCCCCGCCGCCGACGTGTGGTCGGGCGAGGCCCTGCTCGAAGGCGCCGAGGAGGCCCTGCTCGCCGGGCTCGGCCGGGCGCTGCGGGTCTTCCCCGAGCTGTCGAAGGCGCTCGACGGCGCGGCGCCCTCCGGCCTCCCGCTCGACACGGCGGGCGCGTTCCGGTTCCTGCGCCAGGCCGCGCCGCTGCTGGCCGCGGCGGGGTTCGGGGTGTTCCTGCCGAGCTGGGCGGGGAAGGCCAAGCTCGGGCTGAAGCTCAAGGCCGAAGAGGAGGAGCAGGACCAGGACGGCGCGGCCACCAGCTCGGGCTTCGGCCTGACCTCGCTGATCGACTTCCGGTGGGAGCTGGCCGTCGGCGAGGAGACCATCGAGGAGGACGAGCTGGCCGAGCTCGCCCGTCTCAAGACCCCGCTGGTCCGGCTGCGCGGCCAGTGGGTCGAGCTCGACGACGAGCAGCTCGAGGCCGCGCTCACCTTCCTCAGGCACGGCCGCTCCGGCACCATGACGGCCGGGCAGGTCGTGCGGGCCGTCATCCACGCGGGCGAGCAGTCGCTGCCGCTGGTCGCGGTCGAGGCGAAGGGCTCGCTCGGCGACCTGCTGTCCGGCGAGGCCGACCGCCGCATCCGCCCGATGCCCACCCCGGCGGGCATCGAGGCGACCCTGCGCCCCTACCAGGAGCGCGGCCTGGCCTGGCTCGCCTTCATGGACGGCCTCGGCCTGGGCTCCCTGCTCGCCGACGACATGGGCCTCGGCAAGACCCTCACCCTGCTGGCGCATCTCGTCCAGGCGCGGCCCTCGGATCCCGCGGCCCGCAGGCCGACCCTGGTCGTCGTCCCGATGTCACTGGTCGGCAACTGGCAGCGCGAGGCCGCCAGGTTCGCGCCCAAGCTCTCGATCCACGTCCACCACGGGACCAGGCGCCACCGGCAGAACGAGCTGCTCAGGGCGGCCACCGCCGCCGACCTCGTCCTGACGACCTACGGCACCGCCTCACGCGACGCCGGGGAGCTCGCCCAGGTCCCCTGGGCACGGGTGGTCTGCGACGAGGCCCAGGCGCTCAAGAACAGCTCGACCCGCCAGGCCAAGGCCGTCCGGAGCATCCCCGCGGGCAGCCGGATCGCCCTCACCGGCACCCCGGTCGAGAACCACCTCACCGAGCTGTGGTCGCTCATGGAGTTCGCCAACCCCGGCCTGCTCGGCCCGAAGAAGGCCTTCCGGGAGCGGTTCGCCGTCCCGATCGAGGCCGAGGGGGACGAGCAGGCGGCCCTGGAGCTCAAGCGCGCCACCCAGCCGTTCATCCTGCGACGCCTCAAGACCGACAAGTCGATCATTACGGACCTGCCGGAGAAGCAGGAGATGAAGGAGTTCTGCCACCTCACCGTCGAGCAGGCCTCCCTCTACCAGGCGACCGTCGAGGACATGCTGGAGCAGATCGCCGAGGCCGACGACAAGCAGCGCCGCGGACTGGTCCTGGCGACCATGGCCAAGCTCAAGCAGGTCTGCAACCATCCCGCGCACTTCCTCAAGGACGGCTCCCGGCTCCCCGGCCGTTCGGGCAAGCTCACCCGGCTCGAGGAGATCTGCGGTGAGGTCATGGAGGCGGGCGAGAAGATCCTCGTCTTCACCCAGTACGCCGAGTTCGGGTCGATGCTCCAGCCCTATCTCGCGGCGCGGCTGGACCGGCCGGTGCTGTGGCTGCACGGAGGGACGTCCAAGCAGCACCGCGACGACCTGGTCCAGCGGTTCCAGGAGGACGCCGAGCCCTCGGTGTTCCTGCTGTCGCTGAAGGCGGCGGGCACGGGCCTGACCCTGACGGCCGCCAACCACGTCGTGCACGTCGACCGCTGGTGGAATCCGGCCGTCGAGGACCAGGCCACCGACCGGGCCTTCCGCATCGGGCAGAAGAAGAACGTCCAGGTCCGCAAGTTCATCTGCGCCGGCACCCTGGAGGAGAAGGTCGACGAGATGATCGAGCGCAAGAAGTCGCTGGCCGATTCGATCGTCGGCACCGGTGAGGAGTGGCTCACCGACCTGTCGGTCGCCGAGCTCCGCGACGTCCTGCGGCTGTCGCCCGAGGCGGTGGCGGGCTGATGGCCTTCTTCGAGTCCGCGAAGCCGATCCGGGTCGACGGCGGGATCCTCGCGCGCAGGCGGCGCGGGTCGATCGGCGAGGAGTGGTGGTCGCGGCGGTTCATCGACCTGCTGGAGGCGTTCGCCGACACCGGCCGGCTCCAGCGGGGCCGCGCCTACGCGCGGCAGGGGCAGGTCCTGCGCCTGGACATCCGGCCCTACGAGGTGACCGCGATCGTCCAGGGGTCGCGGCCGGAACCCTACGAGGTCACGCTCGGCCTCCAGGCGATCGACGGCTGGGACGCCATCGAGGAGGAGCTGAGCCGCCGCGCGGTCTTCCGGGCGCGGCTGCTGGCGGGCGAGATGCCGAGGGAGATCGAGCAGGTCTTCGACGCCTGCGGTGTCGCGCTGTTCCCCGAGCACGCCGACGACCTCGCCCTGATGTGCAGCTGCCCGGACTGGGGCACCCCCTGCAAGCACGCCGCCGCCGCCCTCTACCTGCTGGCCGAGGCCTTCGACGACGACCCGTTCCTCATCCTGGCGTGGAACGGCCGCGCCAGGGACGACCTGCTCACCGCCCTGCGGCGCCGTCCGCTCACCCCCGAGCCCGGTGAGGACGAGGACGACGACCCGCTCACCGCCGAGGACTTCTGGACCCCGCCGTCCGGCCTGGCCGCTCTCCGCGACCGGCCGCCGGTCCCGACCACCCCGCCGGGCCTGCTGCTCCAGCTCCTCGATCCGCCCGACATCAAGATCCGCCGCCGTCAGCTCGCCGACGTCCTCCTTCCCCTCTACGTCGCGCTCGCCGCGGACGGGCCGGAGGAATCCACGGAATAATCCGGAAGGTCCACGCAACACCTGAGCGGGGCCCGGGAGTAGTGATCGGCAGAGCCCGGCGCGATACCCCCTGGGCCGGGCTCGACCAGAGGAGGGCGGATGGCCGGAGGGCAGCCGGAGTTCGGGACCTACGTGGCGGAGCGGTCTCCCCGCCTGCTGCGCACGGCCTACCTGCTGTGCCGTGACTGGGCCACCGCGGAGGACCTGGTGCAGACCGCGCTGACGAAGGCGTGGCTGGCCTGGTCGAGGGTCGGCGACGACCCCGATCCGTACGTGTACCGGATCCTGGTCAACACGCACAACTCGTGGTGGCGCCGCCGCTGGCGGAGCGAGGTGCCGACCGAGGTCATGCCGGAGAACGCGTTCCCCGGCGGCGGACACGTGGAAGAACGCGGACGCGTGGAAGAACGGGATGCACTGTGGACGGCGCTCGGACGTCTGGGCAAGCGCGAACGCGCCGCGATCGTGCTCCGCTACTTCTGCGACCTGGAGCATGCCGCGGTCGCCGAGATCCTCGACTGCGAGCCGGTGACGGTCCGCAGCCAGATCTCGCGCGCTCTGGCCAAGCTCCGGGTCGACCCCACCCTCCGCGATCACGCGGCGGTGGACGCGCTCGTCTCCCAGGGGGCCTGACCATGCCTTTCACCGAACGGGAGCTCCGAGCCATGCTCGAGGACAACAGCGCAGACGTCCCCCCCACCCACGACCTCGCCGCGACGGCCGAGGCCGGCGGCCGCCGTGCCCGGCGCCGCCGCTACGTCGCCGGGGGACTGGCCACGGCCGCGGCGCTCGCGGTCGGCTTCACCGTCATCCCCGGCCTGTTCGCCGCCGACGACGACCCGCGCGGCGAGGACCGCGGCCCGCTACTGGCCGCGACGGTCAGCCCGGCCGTCTCCCAGCGCCCCGACGTCGACCTCTCCGTGCTGAAGGACGACAAGGACCTGCTGCCGAACGGCTCGTCCACCGCCGTGTCCCTCACCCCGTTCCAGAACTGGAGCAGCCCGGAGGCCCGCAAGCGGCAGGCCGTCCTGGAGAAGAACGGCAAGCTCCTGCGCCTGGCGTACCTGAGCAGCCACGTGGTCTCCGGGACGGTCACCGGCTTCGCGCCGGTCGACTCCCCCTCCCTCATCTCCTGGGCGGACCCGTCCGGGGCCCGCCCGGGCCGCCCCCTCCCCTCCGGCGCGAAGAACCCGCTGCCCGAGGGCACCACGTTCGTCGGCCTCACCCTTCATGTGGACCGCGAGCTGGCCAGCGCCGGCGGGCTCAAGAAGTCGTCCGCCGGTGACGTGACCGTCGTCCTGGGCCCCGCACCGGTCGCGGCCGTGGACCGGCTGAAGGCGGCCCTCCCCAGCGGAGTGCGCACCGTCGCCTTCCTCAACGGCCCCGCCGGTGAGGACCCGCTGCTCTACTCCGCCGACAACCTGGTCTTCGAGGACGCCGACGGCTCGCTCACCGGCGGCACCTTCACCCTTCCCGCCACGGTGCCCGATCCCGACGCGTCCTCCCCCGCTCCCGTGACCGCGCCCAAGACCTTCGACGATCTGCTCAAGGTCCTCGCCGATTCCGAGCAGGCCTGCGCGGCCGGCTACGCCGCTCAGGGCAACAAGCGCCTGTCCCCCAAGGAACTCCAGGCGATCGGCAAGGACAACCGCCTGCGCTGCCTGCGCCTGCGCTTCCCCTCGGGCTCGCCCGCCGATCCGACCCCGGTCCCCACCGCCCCGCCGACCGTCAGCCCCTCCGCCCCGGACGCCGCCCCGCCGACCGTCAGCCCGTCCCCCTCCTGACAGCGCCCGGTGGGGGCGGGCGCACCGGGTGCGCCCGCCCCCACCGCGGGGCTCAGCGGAGGTCGCCCTCCGTCATGCCCTCGGGGTCGGCGGGGAGGGCGATCAGGCCCATCTCCGCGGAGGCGGCCAGCAGCGGGTGACGCGGCACGATCCGGACGTTGTAGCCGAAGGGCCCCGCCCGGTCGAGCGGGACGTCGCCGCCGAAGTGGCCGCCGTCGGCCGACAGCACGGCCGTGTGCGGCTCGATCAGCCGGTCGCGCTCGTCGACCCGGCCGTAGACGACCTCCACCCGGACGTCGTCCGGCGACAGCTCACCGAGCTGCACCTCGGCCCGGACCGACAGGACCGACCCGACGTGCGGGCTGTCCTCGGCGATCTGCTCGTCGACATGGGAGACCGTGACGGCCGGCCACGCCTTGACCGTCCGCGCCTTCCACGCCGCCAGCTCCCTGGCCCCGGCGAAACCGTCCGCCGAGATCTGCCGGAAGGAGTGGGCGGCCGGAGCGTAGAGGTCGCGGACGTAGTCGCGGACCATCCGCGAGGCCAGGACCTTCGGGCCCAGCGTGGCGAGGGTGTGCTTCACCATCTCCAGCCAGTGCGGCGGCAGGCCCTCCTCCGTGCGGTCGTAGAAGACGGCCGCGACATGATGGGAGATCAGCTCGTAGAGCGCCTCGGACTCCAGGGCGTCGCGCCGGTCGGGGTCCTGGACGCCGTCGGCGGTCGGGATGGACCAGCCGTTCTGGCCGTCCGCCCACTCGTCCCACCAGCCGTCCTTGATCGAGAGATTCAGGCCGCCGTTGAGGGCGGCCTTCATCCCGGACGTCCCGCAGGCCTCCAGCGGGCGCAGCGGGTTGTTCATCCAGACGTCGCAGCCCTGCACCATGGCCTGGCCGAGGTCCATGTCGTAGTCGGGCAGGAACACGATCCGGTGCCGCACGTCGGCGGCGTCGGCGAACCTGACGATCTGCTGGATGAGGCGCTTGCCGCCCTCGTCGGCCGGGTGGGCCTTGCCCGCGATGACGATCTGCACCGGCCGTTCGGGGTCGAGCAGCAGCCCGCGCAGCCGGTCGGGGTCGCGCAGCATGAGGGTCAGGCGCTTGTAGGACGGCACCCGCCGGGCGAACCCGATCGTGAGGACGTCGGGGTCGAGCACGTCGTTGATCCAGCCGAGCTCGGCCGGGGCCGTCCCGCGGGTGATCCACGACGCGCGCAGCCGCCGCCGCGCCTCGGTGACGAGCCGTTCGCGGAGCACCCGGCGGATCCGCCAGATGTCCGCGCCGGGCAGGGCGGCGATGCCCTCCCAGCCGGAGGCCTTCGTGACGAGGTCGGGCACCTCGCGGGCGGCGAGCTCCAGCACCTCGCGCGCCACCCAGGTCGGGGCGTGGACGCCGTTGGTGATCGACCCGATCGGCACGTCGTCGGTGTCGAACCCGCCCCACAGCCCGCCGAACATCTCCCGGCTGACCGCGCCGTGCAGCAGCGACACCCCGTTGACGCGCTGCGAAAGCCGCATTCCCATGACCGCCATGTTGAACACGGTCGGGTCGCCGTCGTCGTAGGTCTCGGCGCCGAGCGCGAGGACCCGGTCGGCGTCGGGGCCGGTGAAGTAGCGCTGGATCAGCTCGCGCGGGAACCGGTCGATCCCCGCCGGGACGGGCGTGTGGGTGGTGAACACGGTGCCCGCCCGGCCCGCCTCGAGGGCCTCCTCGAACGACAGGCCCTGCTCGCGGTACTCGCGGATCCGCTCGATTCCCAGGAACCCGGCGTGCCCCTCGTTGGTGTGGAACACCTCGGGGGCGGGATGCCCGGAGATCGCGCAGTACGCCCGGATCGCCCTGACGCCACCGATCCCCAGCAGCATCTCCTGGAGCAGCCGGTGGTCGCTGCCGCCGCCGTAGAGCCGGTCGGTGACCTCCCGCAGCGCCGCGTCGTTCTCCTCGACGTCGGAGTCGAGCAGCAGCAGCGGCACGCGTCCGACCTGGGCGAGCCAGACCTGGGCATGGAGCCGCCGCTCCTCGGGGAGCTCCAGCTCGACGCGGATGTCCTGGAGGAGCGTCAGCGGCAGCCCGTTCGGGTCGATCGGGGGATAGCGCTCGAGCTGCCAGCCCTCGGCCGACAGCGACTGGGCGAAGTACCCGTGCCGGTACAGCAGCCCCACCCCGACGATCGGCACGCCCAGGTCGGAGGCCGTCTTGAGATGGTCGCCCGCGAGGATCCCCAGGCCGCCGGAGTACTGCGGCAGCGCCGCGGTGATCCCGTATTCCGGGGAGAAGTACGCCACCCCGGCGGGCGCCTCCTCCAGCCCCTGGTACCAGCGCTCGGAGGCGAGGTACCCGCGCAGATCCTCCACGGTGGCCGCGAGCCGCGCGACGAACTCCCCGTCGGCGGCGAGCTCGGCGAGCCGGGCCCCCGTCACCTCCCCCAGCAGCCGGACGGGGTCACCGCGCCACAGCTCGGGGGCGACGTCCCTGAACACCTCCTGCGTCGCGTGGTCCCAGGACCACCGAAGGTTGAGCACCAGCTCCTCAAGCCCCCGAAGCTCCTCGGGAAGTACAGTTCGGACCGTAAACCGCCGGATTGCCTTCACACGTCCCAACGCTATGCACGAACCACGCCAGTGCACACCCCCGGTTAGCAGAACCTGGCCCTCCCGGACCGGTCCACGCCTGGCCAGAGCGGTGAACCGCACGGTGAATCAGCGGAGGAGACGGCGGACGAAGGGCAGGGTGTCGGGCAGCGAGGCGAACATGTTGGCGCTGTGGTCGGCGCCCGGGTAGGCCTTGAACGTGACGGGACGGTGGCGGGCGCGCAGATCGGCGACGAGCTTGTAGGTCAGCGGGAGGGGAACGTCGGTGTCGAGGACGCCGTGGGCCACGTAGAAGGGCGCCCCGTAGCCGTCCAGGGGGACCTCGATCGCCGAGCGGATCGCCGCGGAGAACGCCGGGACGTTCAGGTCGCGGGCCAGCATCGCGCCGATGGACAGCCCGGAGACGCGCTCGTGCATGGCGTCGTAGCAGAGCCGCTCGGCCGCGTCGACGGCCTTCACGCCCGCCGGGGTCAGGTAGCGGTCCACCCGCAGCGACGGGTGCGAGGCGCGCAGCCCGGCCAGGAAGTAGGCGAAGTAGGTGACGAGCCCGTCGAGGCCCAGGTCGGGGACGATCGGTCCGGCGTAGGGCGCGATCAGCTCGATGTTGGACGGGGCGCCGGTCGCGACCGCGCCCCGGTAGTCGAGCTCGGGGGCGTACCGCGCGGCCGTCGACGCCGTGAACAGGGCCGCGTGGCCGCCCTGTGACTGCCCGATGACCACCCACTTCCGGGACAGGGCGGCGGTCGTCCGGCGTCCCGCGCGGACCATGTCGATCACGTTGCGGGCCTCGGTGCGGCCGTCGCCGTAGGGGTGGACGCCCTTCGTGCCGAGCCCCTGGTAGTCGGTGGCGACGATGGCGTAGCCCTGGGCGATCCACCGCCTCAGGTACTTGATGTCGCGGGCGGAGCGTCCCGCCCGGGTCGGCGCGCAGGAGTCGCCGACGCCCACGGTGCCGTGGGCCCAGGAGACGACCGGCCAGCCGCCGCGCGGAGCCCTGCCCTTGGGCAGGAAGACGGCGCCGGTGCTGACCGCCGCCCGGCCGCGCACGTCCTTCGTCCAGTACTTCACCTGGTAGGCCCGCCCGGTTCCGGGCAGCCACAGCTTCCGGGCCAGCGGGGCCCGGGAGACGAGCCGTCCCGGGGCGGGCTCCGCGGCCGCGGCGGGGACCGCGGGAACGGTCGCCAGCAGGGTTCCCGCCATCGCGATCCTGATCAGCATGACCCGTTACTAGCGGGTCATGTGGCGGTGCCGCCAGGGGTCGATGGCGTCCGAGATCGGACATTCCGCCGGTTTGCGGTGGTCCGTTTAGGTAAGGGAGTGGGCATGGTCTATGTCCCGGAGATGACGAATAAGGGAGATGATCGTTACCTGGGAGAAGAGGGGGAAATACCGGCGAGTACGCGGCTAGCGTGGGGAGAGATGATCGGCAGAATCCCCATTCTCGATGTCCAGCCTGTGGTCGACTGCGGAAGATGGCCCGCGAAAGCCGCCCAGGACGAAACTCTCACCGTCGCAGCGACCGTGTTCCGCGAAGGGCACGAGATGCTCGGCGCGGGGGTCACGCTGCGCTCGCCCGACGGGACTCAGCGGCCCTGGATCAGGCTCACCGAAAAACAGCCCGGAACCGACCGCCTCACCGCCGAGATAGACGTCGGCGAGGAGACGGGAACGTGGCATTTCCGGATCGAGGCGTGGGGCGATCCGATCGCCCACTGGCTGCACGACGCGGAGATCAAGGTCCCGCGCAACCAGGATCTCGATCTGGTCGTCCTGGAGGGGGCCCGGCTGTTCGCCAGGGCCGCCAAGGGCACGCCCAAGGCCCTGCGGGCGCCCGTCAAGCAGCTCGCCGAGGCCTTCAAGGAGGGCGCCCTCCCGGCGAGCCTGCTGCTGGGGAAGGTCCACGAGCTGCGCGACGTCCTGGAGGCGCATCCGGTGCGCGAGCTCCTGACCCGCACGGCCTGGTTCCCCCTCAAGGTGCACCGCAGGCAGGCCCGGTTCAGCAGCTGGTATGAGTTCTTCCCCCGTTCCGAGGGCGCCGTCTTCGACCCCATGGGACGCCGCCCGCCCCAGTCGGGCACGTTCCAGACCGCGATGAAGCGCCTTCCCGCGGTCGCCGCGATGGGGTTCGACGTCCTGTACCTGCCGCCGATCCACCCGATCGGGCTGCAGTACCGCAAGGGCCCGAACAACACCCTCAACGCCGGCCCCGACGATCCCGGAAGCCCGTGGGCGATCGGCTCCCCCGACGGCGGCCACGACGCGATCCACCCCGACCTCGGGACGATCGACGACTTCGACGCCTTCGTCGAGCGCGCGAACGGCCTCGGCCTGGAGATCGCCCTCGACCTCGCCCTCCAGTGCTCCCCCGACCACCCGTGGGTCAAGGAGCACCCGGAGTGGTTCACCACCCGGGCCGACGGCACGATCGCCTACGCCGAGAACCCGCCGAAGAAGTACCAGGACATCTACCCGGTCAACTTCGACAACGACCCCGAGGGCATCTACCAGGCCGTCCTGGAGATCGTCCGCTACTGGATGGACCACGGGGTCCGCGTCTTCCGGGTCGACAACCCGCACACCAAGCCGGTCAGGTTCTGGGAGCGGCTGCTGAAGGAGATCGACCGCACCGATCCCGACGTGCTGTTCCTCGCCGAGGCCTTCACCCGCCCGGCGATGATGCACACCCTCGGCAAGATCGGCTTCCATCAGTCCTACACCTACTTCACCTGGCGCAACAGCAAGGACGAGCTCCAGGAGTACGGCGAGCAGCTCAAGGCGGCGGCCCACTACATGCGGCCGAACTTCTTCGTGAACACGCCGGACATCCTGCACGCCTATCTCCAGCACGGCGGCCGTCCCGCGTTCCAGATCAGGGCGGTCCTGGCGGCGCTGATGTCGCCCGCCTGGGGTGTCTACGCCGGGTTCGAGCTGTGCGAGCACCTTCCGGTGCGGCCGGGCAGCGAGGAGTACCGCGACTCGGAGAAGTACCAGCTCAAGGACCGCGACTGGACCGCGGAGGACTCCCTCGCGCCGCTGCTCACGACGCTCAACGAACTGCGCCGTGACCACCCGGCGCTCCAGCGGCTCGGCACCCTCACCTTCCACCCCACCGACGACCCGGAAGTGATCGCCTTCTCCAAGGGCGACGTCCTCGCGGTCGTGAACCTCAACCCGCACCACCCGCGCGAAACCATGGTCCACCTCGACTGGCCGGACCCCCAGCAGGTCACCGACGTTCTCTCGGGCGCGACCTACACCTGGCACGAGCACAACTACGTGCGCCTCGACCCGCACCACCAGCCGGCGCACGTGTTCACGATCGAAGGGGGCTCCGCAGCTTGACTCCTCCCATTCAGAACACCTTCGCCGAGGGCACGCCCAGCGACCCCCACTGGTACAAGACCGCCGTCTTCTACGAGGTGCTGATCCGCGGGTTCTCCGACTCCAGCGGCGACGGCACCGGCGACATCAAGGGCCTCATCGAGAAGCTGGACTACCTCCAGTGGCTCGGCATCGACTGCCTGTGGCTGCTGCCGATCTACGAGTCCCCGCTGCGCGACGGCGGCTACGACATCAGCGACTACATGAAGATCCTCCCCGAGTTCGGGGTGCTGGGCGACTTCGTGAAGCTCGTCGACGAGGCGCACGCCCGCGGCATCCGCGTGGTCGCCGACCTGGTCATCAACCACACCAGCGACCAGCACCCGTGGTTCCAGGAGTCGCGCCGCGACCCCGACGGCCCGTTCGGCGACTTCTACATGTGGTCCGACACCGACGAGAAGTACCCGGACGCCCGGATCATCTTCGTCGACACCGAGACCTCGAACTGGACCCACGATCCGGTCCGCGGCCAGTACTACTGGCACCGCTTCTTCTCCCACCAGCCGGACCTGAACTACGACAACCCCGACGTCCAGGAGGCGATGCTGGAGGTCCTGCGGTTCTGGCTCGACCTGGGCATCGACGGATTCCGCCTGGACGCCGTCCCCTACCTGTACGCCCGCGAGGGCACGAACTGCGAGAACCTGCCGGAGACCCACCAGTACCTCAAGCGGGTCAGGGCCGAGGTCGACCGGCTCTACCCCGACCGGGTCCTGCTGGCCGAGGCCAACCAGTGGCCGGCGGACGTCGTGGAGTACTTCGGCGACCCGGCGACGGGCGGCGACGAGTGCCACATGGCCTTCCACTTCCCGGTGATGCCGCGCATCTTCATGGCGGTGCGCCGGGAGTCCCGCCACCCGATCTCGGAGATCATGGCCCAGACGCCCAAGATCCCCGAGAACTGCCAGTGGGGCATCTTCCTGCGCAACCACGACGAGCTGACCCTGGAGATGGTCACCGACGAGGAACGCGACTACATGTACTCCGAGTACGCGCGCGATCCCCGGATGAAGGCCAACGTGGGCATCAGGCGCCGGCTGGCCCCGCTGCTCGACAACGACCGCAACCAGATGGAGCTCTTCCACGCGCTCCTGCTGTCCCTGCCGGGCAGTCCCGTCCTGTACTACGGCGACGAGATCGGCATGGGCGACAACATCTGGCTCGGCGACCGGGACGGCGTCCGCACGCCCATGCAGTGGACGCCCGACCGCAACGCGGGCTTCTCCTCCTGCGACCCGGCCCGGCTCTACCTGCCGGTCATCATGGACCCGATCTACGGCTACCAGGCGCTCAACGTGGAGGCGCAGCAGCGCAATCCGGGCTCGCTGCTGCTGTGGACCCGCAAGATGATCGAGATCCGCAAGCGGCATCCGGTCTTCGGCAACGGCTCCTACGTCGAGCTCAGCGCGGACAATCCGGCCGTCCTGGCGTTCATCCGCGAGTTCGGCGACGACCGGGTCCTGTGCGTCAACAACCTGTCGCGCTTCCCCCAGCCCGTCGAGCTGGACCTGCGCCGGTTCGAGGGGATCTCCCCGATCGAGTGCATGGGCGGGGTGCGTTTCCCCGCGATCGGGGAACTGCCCTACCTCATGACCCTTCCGGGCCACGGCTTCTACTGGTTCGTGCTGCCCCCGGCGCCCCGTTTGGAGGAATGACGACTTCGCTAGAGGCATGGCTGCCCCGCCAGCGCTGGTTCGCGGGAAAGGGCCGCCCCATCACCTCGGTGACCGTCCGCCGGAGCACTCCTCTGGCGGACGGTCTCACCCACCAGCTCATCGAGGTCCGCCAGGACGACGAGACCTCGCTGTACCAGCACCTGGACGGGGACGGCTTCCCCGCGTTCCTGCTGTCGGCCTGCGCCGCCGGCGCCGACCTCGGCGGGCTCCGCTTCCGCTCGCTGGAGCCGCTCGACCCCGGCCTGCCCGCGCGGCCGCTCGGGGCCGAGCAGTCCAACACCTCCTTCGTGTACGGCCGCAGCGCCATCGGGAAGGTCTTCCGGCTGCTGACCCCGGGCCTGAACCCCGATCTCGAGCTCACCCGGGCGCTGACCGGACGTGGTCAGGTCGCCCGGCTGCACGGCTGGTTCGAGACGGACATCGACGGCGTGACCACCACCCTCGGGATGGTCTCGGAGTTCCTCGCCGACGGCGTCGACGGCTGGAAGCTCGCCACCGCCACCGGGAACTTCCGCGCCCATGCCCACGCGCTGGGCGCGGCGACGGCCCGCGTCCACAAGGATCTCGCGGCCGTGTTCGGCGTCGCGCGGATTCCGGCTCCGGCCGTCCAGGCGCTGGCCAGGACCATGACCACGCGCCTGGACGCCGCGTGCTCGGAGGTCCCGCGGCTGGCGCCGCACCGGGCACGGATCGCCGAGGCGTTCGCCGATCTGGCCTCCCACGGGCCGATGCCGGCCCAGCGGATCCACGGTGACTACCACCTGGGCCAGGTCATGAGCACTCCCGACGGGTGGAGACTCCTGGACTTCGAGGGCGAGCCCAGCAAACCCCTTGAAGAACGGCGCGCGCCCGCTCACCCTCTGAGAGATGTGGCGGGAATGCTCAGGTCGTTCGACTACGCGGCACATTTCGGCCACACGCCGTCATGGTCCGATCCGCACCGGTCCGCCTTCTGCTCCGGCTACGCAGAAGCCGGCGGGCCCGACCCCTCCGTCCACCCCGTCCCACTGCGCGCCTTCGTCTACGACAAGGCGGTCTACGAGGTCGTTTACGAGGCGCGCAACCGTCCTCACTGGCTGCCGATCCCCCTCAGCACCTTCGAGTGACATAGCGGCGTTTGTCGGTAATGACTCTGCGTGATCGATGCCTAACTCCACGATCTCCATGCAGCGGTGAACATCGCGAGGGTTGCCTACATCAAAAGAGTCAGACACCCACCTCCCCCGGGGGCCCCCATGAACACCCAGCATTCCCTCGCACCGGCGATGATCTCCCCGACGCTTCGCAGGAACCGGCTGGACCTGTCGCGGCGGCGGACCCAATGGCCGACCGTCACGGCGGTCATTCCCACGCTCAACGAGGCCGACAACCTCCGATGGCTCCTGCCGCGGCTGACCGCCGTCGACGAGGTCGTGATCGTCGACGGTGAGTCGACCGACGGCACCGTCGAGATCACGCGGCTGCTGCGGCCGGACGCCGTCATCATCGTGGAGCCGCCCACCGGCAAGGGGACCGCGATGCGGACCGGCATGGCCGCGGCGACCAGCGAGGTGATCATCATGCTGGACGCCGACGGCTCGATGGACCCGGCCGAGTTCGACAGCTTCCTGTCGCTGCTGTGCCGGGGCTTCGAGTTCGTCAAGGGGTCGCGCTACAACTGCGGCGGCGGCTCCGACGACCTCACCTGGCTGCGCGACAAGGGCAACCTCTGGCTGACGCGCACCGCGAACATCCTCTACCGCCAGAAGTGGACCGACCTCTGCTACGGCTACGTGGCGATGCGCCGGTCGGCGGTCGAGCGGCTCCAGCTCGTCTCGACCGGGTTCGAGATCGAGACGGAGATCTGCATCAACGCCGTCCGGGCGGGGTTGCGCGTGGCCGAGGTGGCCTCGCACGAGTCGCACCGGCGTTTCGGGGAGTCCAACCTCAACACCTTCCGCGACGGCTGGCGGGTGCTGCGGACCATGTTCAGGCTGCGGTTCGCCGGAAAGCTGGACAGCGGGCAGCTGACCCAGCCGTTCGAGCCGGTGACCGTCGGCCAGCTGGCCGCCGCGAGGGCCAAATGAAGATCGAGATCCTCAGGCCGGGCGAGCTGGGCTCGTCCGAGCTGGAGCGCTGGCGCGAGATCCAGGGGACCGATCCCGCCCTCGCCAACCCCTTCATGGCGCCCGAGTTCACGCTCGGCGTCGGAAGGTTCCGCAAGGACGTGCACGTCGCGGTGATCTCCTCCGCCACCGGGATCGAGGGGTTCTTCCCCTACGAGCGGCACGGCGCCGGGGTCGGGCACCCCGTCGGGTTCGGCCTGACCGACCTCCAGGGGATCGTGGCCGAGCCCGGCCTCGACCTCGACGCCAAGGCGCTGCTGCGGGCCTGCCGGATCGGGGTCTGGGACTTCGACCACCTCATCGCCCACCAGCGGCTGTTCGCCCCCTACCACCAGGTCACCCGGGTGGAGCCGATCATCGACCTGACGGCGGGCTACGCCGCGTGGGAGACCGAGGCCAAGGCCCTCGCGCCGAAGACCCACAAGACCATCAAGTACAAGGAGCGCAAGCTCGGCCGCGAGGTCGGCGAGGTCTCCACGACCTTCTCCTCCGCCTCGGCCGACGAGCTCCAGCGGCTCATGGACTGGAAGTCCGCGCAGTACCAGCGGACCGGCAGGACCGACCGGTTCACCCGGCCCTGGATCGTCGATCTGGTCCGGCACTTCCACGAGACCGGGTTCGGCGTCCTCAGCGTGCTCCGCGCGGGCGACCGTCCGGTGTCGATGCACTTCGGGCTGCGGTCCGGGCACGCGATGGCCGGCTGGTTCCCCGCCTACGACACCGAGTTCGGCCGCTACTCCCCCGGCATGATCGGCCATCTCGCGCTGGCCTCGGGGGCCGCCGCGGACGGGATCACCGAGATCTGGATGGGCCGGGGCGGCAAGGAGTTCAAGGAGTGGCTCAAGAGCCGCGAGCTCCCCATCGCCGAGGGCCGTGTCGCCCGTCCCACCCCCGGGGCCGGCTGGCACTGGGTGCGGCACGTGCCGGTCAACAGGCTCCGTGACGCCGCCCTCAGCAACCCGAAGTTCTACGCCCAGGCCGACCGCGTACTCAAGACCTACGCCAAGCTACGGAAGCCCTCCTCATGACCTCCATCTCGGTGGTGATCTGCGCGTTCACCGACAGGCGCTGGGACGACGTCCACGCCGCCGTCGAGTCGGTGCGCCGCCAGCGGCACGCCCCGCACGAGATCATCCTGTCGGTCGACCACAACCCGGAGCTGTTCGCGCGGCTCACCGAGGCGCTCCCCGACGTCCGCGTCGTGGAGAACGCCGAGACCCGCGGGCTGTCCGGCGGCAAGAACACCGGCGTCTCCTACGCCTCGGGCGACGTGGTCGCCTTCCTCGACGACGACGCCGTGGCCTCGCCGCAGTGGCTGTCGGCGTTCGCCCTCGCCTACGAGGACGCAAAGGTCATCGGCGTCGGCGGGCGCACCATCTCGCTGTGGCCGGGCTCGCCGTCGTCCGCCGAGCTGTTCCACGAGCTCGGCGCCGAGGCGACCCTGGTCGAGGAGGGCGCGGCGGGAGCCGCGGAACTGGAAAGGCTCTCGCAGGACCAGGGCGGAGACCCCCATCGTCGCCCCGGTCCTGCGAAAGCCTTCACCGTGAGAACGGGACGGCGTCCGCGATGGTTCCCAGAAGAATTCGAGTGGACCGTGGGCGGTACCTACCGGGGAATGGTGCCGGGTCCGGTCCGCAACGTCCTGGGCGGCAACGCCTCGTTCCGGCGGGACGCGTTCGCGGTGGCGGGCGGGTTCTCCTCCGACATCGGCCGCACCCACGCCATCAGCCGCCCCCTCGGCTGCGAGGAGACGGAGTTCTGCATCCGGCTCGGCCAGCGGATGCCCGAGACGGTCCAGCTCTTCGACGGCCGCGCCGTCATCTGGCACCGGGTCCCCGCCGAACGCACCCGCTTCGCCTACTTCCGTGAGCGCTGCTACGCCGAGGGCCTGTCCAAGGCCCTGGTCGCGCAGAGCGTCGGAGCCCAGGACGGTCTGTCCAACGAGCGCGCCCACGCCTTCAAGACACTGCCCAAGGGCGCCTTCCGCGGCCTCGGCGACACCGTCAGGGGCGATGTGGGCGGCTTCGGCCGGGCCTCGGCCATCACCGTCGGCCTCGGCTACACGGCCACGGGCTATCTCGTCGGGCGGCGGGCGACCCGCCGCTCGGCGCCCAAGGGGGCGTGAGGTGTCCGGGGCGGCCGGGGTGCCGATCCTGATGTACCACTCGGTGCGCGACGACGCACCGCCCGAGACCGCCCCGCTGGCGGTCTCCCCCGGGGCGTTCCGCGACCAGATGGCCGTGCTGGAGGACCGCGGGTTCACCCCGCTGCCGCTCTCGGCCGTCGAGGCGGGCGTGGAGGCCGTCAAGCCGGTCGTCATCACCTTCGACGACGGCTACGCCGACCTGCACTCCCGGGCCCTGCCGATCCTGACCGACTTCGGCTTCCCCGCGACGGTGTTCGTGACCACGGGCTGGCTCGACGACGCCGGCCCCGACGCCGCGGGCCGCCCGCTCGACGCGATGCTGACCTGGGCGCACGTGGCCGAGGTGACCGCGCACGGCATCGAGGTCGGGGCGCACAGCCACAGCCATCCCCAGCTCGACCAGCTCCGCGACGGGCCCCTGCACGACGAGCTGACCCGGAGCAGGCTGAGCCTGGAGGACCGGCTCCAGCTCCCCGTGACGACGATGGCCTACCCCTACGGGTACTCCAGCGAGCGGGTGCGCCGGTTCGCCGCGGACGCCGGATACAGCAGCGGCTACGCGGTCGCCAACGACGTCGCCGCCGATGTGTCGGGGTTCGCGATCCCGCGGCTGACCGTGCAGCGCACCACCTCGCTGGAGACGTTCGCGAAGATCGTCGAGGGCGAGCATCCGTTCCGCAAGGAGAAGGCCCTGACCAAGGGCTACGCGCTGGTCCGCCGCTCGCGGTACGCCTGCGGAAAGGTGCTGCGCCGTGAATCCTGAGGTCATGGGCACCGGCCCGCAGGACATCTCCAGCCTCCTCGGGGCCAAGCCCCGCAGCGACGCCTCCCGCATGGACAGGCTCCGCGGCGAGCTGAGCAATCCGCTGTTCCGCAACGCCTACGCGCTGATGCTCAACGGCGGCCTCACCGGCGTCCTCGGCCTCGGATTCTGGATCGCCGCCAAGCACTTCCACTCTCAGGACGACTTCGGCCGCAGCGCCGCCGAGATCCAGGCGATCATGGGGATCGGCGGCGTCACGATCCTCAACTACATGCTGCTGCGGTTCATCCCGCAGGCGGGTCCCGCCACCAAGCGCCTGGTCATCGCCACCTACGCGGTCGGCGCGGTCGCCGCGCTGCTGCTGGGCGTCGTGTTCCTGGTGTCGCTCACCTGGTGGAGCTCCCCCAACTTCGACGCCCTGACCGAGCCGGGCACGGCCGCGCTGTTCCTGGTCTTCATCATCGCGTGGAACATCTTCACCCAGCAGGACGGCGTGTTCACCGGGCTGCGGCGGGCGGGCTGGGTCCCGGCGAAGAACACCGTCTACGGGATCCTGAAACTCGTGCTGCTGGCCGTCCTGGCCTGGACCATCGACCCGTCCACCGGGATCGTGCTCGCCACGATGATCCCCGTGCTGCTGGTCGTCGTCCCCATGGACGTCAAGATCTTCCGCCGGCTGGTCCCCGAGCACGTCGCGCTGACGAGGAACCGGCACCGCACGCCCACCCCGCGCGAGGTCGGCCGCTACCTGGCGGGCGACTACGTCGGGACGGTCTTCTCCCACTCCACCATCAACTTCATTCCGCTCCTGGTGGCGGCGAAGGTCTCACCGGAGACCAACGGTTACTTCGCGATGGCGTGGGTGTTCGGCCTGATGCTCGACCTGCTCGCGCTGAACATGGCCATGTCCATGACGGTCGAGGGCTCCTTCGACACCGCCCGGCTCGCGGAGACCACCAGGGCGGCGCTGCGCCGCACCGTGATGCTCCTCGTGCCGATCTCCGTGGTCGTCGCCTTCGCCGGCCCGTGGGTGCTGTCGTGGGGGATCCTGTTCGGCGGCGGCTTCAGCGAGCAGGCCGGTCCCGTGCTGATGCTGCTGGCCTTCGCGACCCTGCCCAAGGCGATCATCGAGCTGTACATCGGCGTGCTGCGGGTCCGGTCGCGCACCCGGCTGGTCGCGATGGTCCAGGGGCTGCGGTTCGCGGGCGTCCTCGCGGGCGTCCTGGTGTTCGTGAACGACCACCGGCTGATCGCGGTCGGCTGGTCCGTCGTCATCGTGCAGGGAGTGGTCGCCCTCGCCATCCTGCCGCCGCTCCTGCGGGCGACCCGTTCCGGTCCCCGGGTGCCTTCCCAGGGCGGTCCCGTGGAAGGTATGAGTTGAGCGTGTCGATTCGTGCGACGGCCACCCCCGAGGCGTCGCCGGCGGATCCGCTGGAGCGGCTGCCGGTCGTCGTCCTCAGCCTGCTCGTGGGGCTCGGCACGGTGCTGTACTGGGTGCCGCTGCACGGCGTCACCCCGCGGAGCGCCGACGGCTACGGGCTGATCAAGGTCCTGCCGCTGCCGACCCTGCTCGGCGCCGTCGTCCTGGTCGCGGCCTTCGTGTTCACGCTGTCGCTGCGCCGGGCCGCGCCGCTGCTGCTCGGCGTGCAGATCGTCATCACGGTGGTGTCACTGCACGCGCTCGCCCAGGTGATGGAGCCGGTCGCCCGTTTCCCGACCGTCTGGCAGCACGCGGGGTTCATCGAGTACATCACCAGGACCGGGGAGATCGGCACCAACCTCGACGCCCGGTTCTCCTGGCCCGCGTTCTTCGCGCTGGTGGGGTTCCTGACCAAGGCCGTCGGGGTGAGCGACCTCAACACCGTGCTGAAGTGGTCGCCGGTGGTCATGCAGCTGCTGTACCTGCTGCCGCTGTCGATGATCGTCCGGGTGATGAAGGCCAACTGGCGGGCCAAGTGGTTCGCGGTGTGGCTGTTCCCGGTCGCCAACTGGGTCGGCCAGGACTACCTGGCACCGCAGGCGTTCGGCTATCTGCTCTACCTGTTCTTCCTGGCGATCCTGCTGACCTACTTCCGGCCGACCGTGCTGCGCACCCGCCGCGCGGGCAGGCGCGGCACCGGCTCCGAGCCCGGACGCCTGTACTCCTTCTTCTTCGGGCCGAAGCTGCCCGGCGAGGACCCGGTGATGGTCGTCGGCCGGTGGGAGCGCTCGTTCCTGGTGCTGATGCTCGTCGCGATCCTCATCACCGGCACCGCGGCCCACCAGCTCACCCCGTACCTGTTCATCGCCTCCGCCGGCGCGCTGGTGATCGTCGGACGGTGCGAGCTGCGCGGTCTGCCGATCCTCGGCGGTGTGATCTACATCGGCTGGATCAGCTTCATGGCCTACGGGTACTGGGCGCCGTCGCCGAAGAACACGCTGTTCGCGGGCGGCGGCAACCCGCTCCAGACGCTCCTGCAGTCGACCAGCGGGCGGATCGCGATCGGCGATCCGGCCCTCGGCGAGATCGCGATGCTGCGGATCGTGCTGGTGCTGGTCGTGATGCTGCTGACCCTGGTCGGGCTGATCCGGCGGCGGGCCCGCGGCATCGACGACCGGGTGGCGTTCATCCTGCTGATCGTCCCGGTGTCGACCTTCGGCCTCCAGTCCTACGGCGGCGAGATCGCGCTGCGCACCTACCTGTTCATGCTGCCGGGCGCGGTGTTCCTGGCCGCCTACGCCTTCTACCCCGATCCCAAGCCGGTACCGGTGGTCAAGGCGATCCCGCGCATCCAGCGGGTCCGCCGGTGGATCCCGACCGTCGTGGCGACGGGCGCCGCCGTGCTGCTCGCCGGAGGTTTCCTCACCGTCAGGTACGGCAACGAGGCGTTCGAGCAGGTCAGGCCGGGCGAGCTCAGGGCCTTCGACTCGATGATCACCGACTCCCGGGGCAAGCCGATCACGGTCGTCTGGGTGACCGGCGAGATCGTCACCAACGCCGAGGCCGCCTCGAACACCCCGCAGGGTCCGTGGAGCTACCGGCACTTCGAGCTGTTCAAGTACACCAACTCCAAGTTCGCGCAGGAGCCGTTCGCGGCCCAGCTCCTGAAGAAGCCGCCCGTCCAGCCGACCGCCGCGCAGCTCGCGGCGCGCAAGCCGACCCTGGAGGGGATCGAGCAGGACATGCAGCTCGACTCCAACAGCTACCTGTACTCCTCGCGGATCAACGACGAGTACCAGACCCTCAACTTCGGGCTCCCCCAGGACTGGGGCACCCGGCTGCGCGCCCAGCTCGACGCGTCGCCGAAGTTCAAGCGCGTGTTCGCCGACCGCGACGCCGCCGTGTACAAGCTGGCCACGCCGCCCGACGTCCCGGCCGAGGCCCCGGTCGTGCCGAAGGGGCTGGTCATCGGGATCAGCCCGTGGACCCCGGCGGGCCTCATCTACCTGCCCGTCCTGCTCGGCGTCCTCACCGCCAGGGAGCTGCGCCGCATCCGCCTGGACGACACCGAGCTGCGGCGGCTGCGCCCCTACAGCGTCATCGCCTTCCCGCTGCTGCTCGGCCTGCTGGCGATCGTCGTCGAACGCTTCATCACCCTCGGAGGGATCCCGCAGTGACCGCCACGGACGGCTGGCCCTCCATCAGCGTCGTCATCCCGACCAGGGACCGGCCCGAGCTGCTGCGCGAGACGCTCGACGCGATCGCCGGGCAGGACTACCCCGGGATCCTGGGCGCGATCGTCGTCTTCGACCGCAGCGACCCCGACGAGGGCATCGTGTCCGACGACGCGCTGCGGCCCGTCCGGGCGATCAGGAACGACCGGGTGCCGGGGGCGGCGGGGGCGCGCAACACCGGCGTGCTGGCCGCGACCACGGACCTGGTCGCCTTCTGCGACGACACCGACCTGTTCCTGCCCGGCAAGACGCGGATGCAGGCCGAGGTGCTGCGGGACGAGCCGGACTCGGAGATCGTCTGCTGCGGGCTGCGGCTGTTCGGCCCCGACCTCGAGATCGACAGGACGATCCCGCTCACCCATGTCAGCCGCGACGATCTGCTGCACGGGCACATGCCGCAGCTGCATCCGTCGGGGATCCTGATGCGACGCGAGGCGGGCTGGCTGTTCGACGAGGAGATCCCCGGCAGCTACGGCGAGGACTACGAGTTCCTGCTGCGCGCCGCCGGACGGGTTCCGGTGCGGAACCTGCCCGTGGTCGGGGTGGGGATCCGCTGGCACAAGGGCTCCTACTTCTCGGTCCTGCAGAACGCTCCGCTCATCTCCAGCGCCGTCCGCTGGCTGCTGGGCAGGTACGACTTCCCGCGCGCCGGCTACGCGCACTGGGCGGGCAAGGTGGCCTTCGCCGAGGCCGTCCAGAAGCACCGGGGCGAGGCGCTGCGGTGGTCGTGGCGGACGATGCTCCGCCGCCCGCTCGACGCCCGCGCGCTGCTGGCCACGGTCGTCGCGCTGGGCGTGCCGCCGGCGCTGGTCATGAAGGTCCTCGACCGGATGGGGAGGGGCGTGTGAACGCGATCCTCATCCTGTTCATGATCGCGGTTCCGGCCGCGTGCTTCGCCTGGATGCTGCCGGGCCTGGATCCGCTCGGTCGTGCGACGGCCGGCGTCGCCGCCTCACTGTGCCTGCTGACCCTCGTCGTCCAAGTGATGATCATCTTCAAGGCGTGGTCGCCCGTCGGCGGGGCGGTGGCCGTCGCGGTCGTGTCGCTCGCCGCCGCTCTGCTCGCGTGGCGGCGCCGCCCGATCCACCGGGCGGAAGCAGAAGCCGCCGCCAAAGCCGAAGAGGACGAGGACTGGCTGTTCGCTGAGTAGTACTGTCACCTAGGTGAAGAATGTGAACTTGGCGAAAATTGTTATTGCCGGTGGTCTCGTGGCCGGGAGCGTCGTCGGCGTCGGCGGCGCCGCCCAGGCGGCCCCCGTGCAGTGCGCGACGGGCCTGTGGAAGGTCACCGGCGTCACGGCCGTCATCCAGGGGACGACCGACGCGGGCAAGAAGACGAAGGTCACCTACAGGGGCATGGCGGGGATCAAGGTCAAGATCACGCCCACCAAGCTGGCCTACGACTTCCGGGGCTCCAAGAAGGAGTACTTCACCGGGTACGAGGGCAAGGTCAAGAAGGCCGGCTGGGAGCAGCTGTTCGGCGGCGGGCTGACCCTGAAGGCCAAGCTCACCGGCAACGCCAAGGGCAAGCTGCACACCGCGCCGAAGTCCGCGAAGGGCACCGCCAAGGGCACCGGCCTCAACACCAAGCCGGTCAAGGCCTCCTGGGGCTACTGGAAGGTCTCCGACCACATCAAGAAGAAGCAGTTCGACACGCCGGTCATGTACCGGGCCGTGTACCTCTGCGACGCCAAGACCAAGAAGCTGCACCTGCGCGACATCCGCAAGTGGGGCCGCATGAGCGAGACGGTCCACCTCTACCTGAAGCTCGTCAAGAAGTAGCGTCACCGGCCGCGGCCTCCGCCTTGGCGGGGGCGCGGCCGCGTCGCTCAGGCCGTGGTCGCGGAGAGCGACTCGACGGTCCGCACCAGCGGCGCCAGGACGGGGTCCGCCGCCGCCTCGTCGAGCGCCTGCCGCAGCGCCCGGTCGTTGGTGGGGCGGGCGGCCTCGAGGAGCGCGAGCCCGGACGGGCTGACGTCGGTGTAGATCCCGCGCCGATCGGTCGGGCACAGGTAGCGGGCGAGCAGCCCGCGGTCCTCCAGCCGGGTGACGAGCCGGGTGGTGGCGGACTGGCTGAGCACCACGGCGTCGGCGACCTGCTTCATCTGCAGATGGCCGCCGGGCCCGTCGTGCTGGCGGCTCAGCACGTCGAGCAGCGAGAACTCCCGCACGCTCAGCTCGTGCGCCGCCTGCAACGCCCGCTCCACGTGGTTCTCGATCCGCCCGTGCAGCAGCGAGAGCGCACACCACCCCTGAGCCAGGCCGGTGAGCACCGGATCGGTGGCCGTCATCGGCACCCTCCTTCCGCGTGACCACCCCCATACTATCAGCGCCTGCACTTATAACGCGTATGCAACTATTGCGCGCCGGGCCATCCGGGCCCGGTCTCGGATTTGAGACGGGCGTGGGGGAAGACGGCCGGGGGCGCGGGGAGGGGGATGGAAGGGTGGGGGCGTGAGCACGGTCATCACGAACATCGCGGAGCTGGTCACCAACGATCCAGGGATCGGGGTGCTCCGGGACGCCGCCCTGGTCCTGGACGGCGGGAAGGTCGCCTGGGTCGGGGACTCCGCGCAGGCGCCCCCGGCCGACGAGCGGTTCGACGCCGCGGGACGGGCCGTGCTGCCCGGGTTCGTGGACTCCCACGCCCATCTCGTGTTCGCCGGGGACCGGGCCGAGGAGTTCTCCGCCCGGATGAGCGGTGAGCCCTACGCGGCGGGCGGGATCAGGACGACCGTCGCCGCCACCCGCGCCGCCTCCGACGAGGCCCTGGAGGCCAACCTGCGCCGCCTCGTCGCCGAGATGGCCCGGCAGGGGACGACGACCGTCGAGTGCAAGTCCGGCTACGGGCTCGACGTGGAGAACGAGGCCAGGTCCCTGCGCATCGCCGGGCGGGTCGCCGACGAGGTGACCTTCCTCGGCGCGCACGTCGTCCCCTCGGGCGACGCCGACGCCTATGTGAGCCTCGTGACCGGCCCGATGCTGGAGGCCTGCGCGCCGCACGCCCGCTGGATCGACGTGTTCTGCGAGCGCGGCGCGTTCGACGGCGACCAGACCAGGGAGATCCTCACCGCCGGGGTCGCGAAGGGCCTGGTGCCGCGGCTGCACGCCGGTCAGCTCGGCCCCGGGCCGGGCGTGGGCCTCGCGGTCGAGTTCGGCGCGGCCTCGGCCGACCACTGCACCTTCCTCACCGGAGCCGACGTGGACGCCCTCGCCGGCTCCTCCACGGTCGCCACCCTGCTGCCGGGCGTGGAGTTCTCCACCCGCCAGCCCTACCCCGACGCCCGCCGCCTGATCGACGCCGGTGTGACCGTGGCCCTGGCCTCGGACTGCAACCCCGGCTCCTGCTACACCTCCAGCCTGCCGTTCTGCATCGCGGTGGCCGTCCGGGACATGGGGATGACGCCGCGGGAGGCCGTGTGGGCCGCCACCGCGGGCGGGGCGAAGGCCCTGCGCCGCACCGACGTCGGCCATCTCGGCGTCGGGGCCAGGGCCGACGTCCAGGTCCTGGACGCCCCCTCACAGCTCCATCTGGCCTACCGTCCCGGGGTCCCCCTGACGGCCGCGGTGTGGGCGCGGGGCGTCCGGCAGGTGTAGCTCCCGCCCAGCGGGTACGGCGCCTGGCGAACACCGAGGGAGGCGCAAGCATGGCTGAATTTCTGACGGACGTGAAGACCCTGCGCGAACGGGCGCGGCAGGAGATCGGCAAGGGGCCGATCACCGAGGCCTACGGCGCGGATCTGGACCGGGTCATCCAGGTGTGCAACGAGGCTCTCGCCACCGAGCTGGTCTGCGTCCTGCGGTACAAGCGGCACTACTACACCGCGACGGGACTGCACGCGGAGGGCGTCGCGGCCGAGTTCCGGCAGCACGCCGCCGAGGAGCAGGAGCACGCCGACCTGCTGGCGACGCGGATCGTCCAGCTCGGCGGGGAACCGGACTTCAACCCCGACACCCTGACGGCCCGCTCCCACGCCGAGTACGACGAGAGCCTCGACCTCATAGAGATGATCAAGGAGGATCTGGTGGCCGAGCGGGTGGCCGTCCAGTCCTACACCGAGATCGTCCAGTGGCTCGGCGACGGCGACCCCACGACCCGGCGGGTCTTCGAGAACCTGCTCTCCCAGGAGGAGGAGCACGCCGACGACCTGCGCGGCCTCCTCGAACGCCTCCCGAGGGACCTGTCGTAGGACACGGCGAGTGCTACCGGCGGCGTGCTACCGGCGGTCCACCCGCTGGAGCAGGCCGTAGACGAACAGGGCACGGTGGGCCTCACCCTCGTGGGTGAAGTCGACCGCCCAGTGGTGCGGCGCCGAGCCCTCGACGTGCTCGGCGCCCTCGAACGAGGCCCCCACGTCGGAGACGACGGCCGTCCAGGGGGCCAGATCGGCGAACGCGATCGCCTTCGGCTCACCGGCCCGGACGAACCACTGGTTCCACAGCCGCCCGTCCGGGCCGAGCAGGAGCTCGAACTCGAAGTCCGGCCAGTGGACGAGCTTCCACGTGGCCACCTCGCACGGCAGGTCGCCGAAGTCCCTGACCGAGGTCGACAGCGGCGGGCCCAGCGCCGCCCGGAAGGCCCGGACGCCCTTCGGCGCGGTCCTGGAGTGCGCCCACCTGGTCCACATCGTGTGGGCCGCACGGATCTCGGCGCGGGAGGCGTCCATCTCGCGCAGCGCGTCCTCGACGCGTCCGGCGTTGAGATCGCGCATCCTGTGCATCAGCGCCAGCGTGAGCTGCCGGGACCCGAATCCGCCCATTCCCCCACCCTGCACTACCCTCGCCGGAAAGCCGAATCGCGAGGGAGACTCATGTCGTTCGTTGTGCACGTCGCCGATGCCGTGCTCGAAGCGTCGGGCGACGGGACCGCCGCCGCCGTCCTGCACGAGGCGGGCGGGGTCGAGCGGGGCATCTGGGAGATCGAGCCCGGCACCGCCACCGACATCGAGGCCGACGAGATCTTCGTGGTGATCGAGGGCCGCGCCACCATCGTGATCGAGGACGGGCCCACGCTCGAGGTCGGCCCCGGTGACGTCTGCGTCTTCGACAAGGGCGCGCGGACCACCTGGCACGTCCACGAGCGGCTGCGGAAGGTCTACCAGATCACCGGTAGCGGCGGTTGACCCTGATCAGGGGATCCTGCCGGGCCAGGTAGTCGACGCCGAGCACCTCGGCGACGAACAGGACGTGGTCGCCGGCCGGGAGCCGCACCCGCGTCTCGCACTCGATCGCGGCCAGCCCGCCCTCGATCACCAGGGCGTCGGACTTGGGCCCCCGGTGGTGCGGCTGTCCGCCCAGCAGGAGCCGGGCGGACGGGCGGCCCTCGGCGGCGAAGCGGCCCGCCAGGGCGCGCTGGGCCGCGGCGAGGACCGTCACCGCCCAGCGCGGCTGCCGGTGCAGCACCTCGGCCAGGTAGGACGCCGCCGCGACGCTGATCAGCACCATCGGCGGGTCCATCGACACCGACGTGAACGCCGTGATCGTGCTGCCCAGATCGTCGCGGCCGTCACGGACGGTCACCACGGCGACTCCCGTGGCGAAGGACGCCAGGGCGGCCGTGAAGTCCTGCGGCGTCAGCACTCTGCTTCTCCCCCGATGCCCGCTCGCTCCGCTACCTGAGGTCCCAGACGCCCGGCAGGACCAGCGGTCCCGCCGCGGGCAGCCCGAGCCGGGCCGCGACCCCCGACAGGGAGCCCCACGCCTCGATGCGGGCCGAGGCGGCCGAGCGGTCGTCGCTGGATTCCGGCGGCTTGAAGCGGTCGAGCGGGCTGCTCTGCGGGAAGCTGCGGACGGGGGCGTCGGCGGGCAGCCCCGCGGCCTTGCGTGCGACGTCCAGGGCGTGGTCGAGACCGCCGAGCTCGTCGACGAGGCCGCGCTCGCGGGCGTCCGCGCCGGTCCAGACCCGGCCCCTGGCCAGCGGCTCCAGCACGTCGAGGGCCATCTTCCTGCCCTCGGCCGCCTTGGTGGTGAAGTCCGCGTAGATCCGGTCCAGCGAAGAGTTGATCTTGTCCCACTCGCTGTCGGTGAAGTCGCGGGTGGTGGTGTAGATCTGGGAGTGCTCGCCGAACGCCGTGCTGCCGAACGAGACGCCGAGCTTCTGGAGCAGGTCGCTGAAGACCGGCTTGCCGGTGTAGACGCCGATGGACCCGGTGAGCGTGCCCGGCTGGGCGACGATCGTGTCGGCGGCCATCGAGATGAAGTAGCCGCCGGAGGCCGCGAGGTTGCCCATCGACACGACCACGGGCTTGCCCGCCTTGCGGGCCAGCACGATCTCGCGCCAGACGACGTCGGAGGCGACGTAGGAGCCGCCGGGGCTGTTCACCCGCAGCACGATCGACTTCACCCGGGGGTCGCGGACGGCCGAGCGGATCGCGGCGGACAGCGTGTCGGAGCCGACCGCACCGCCCTGCCCGGGGATCGGGCTGCGGCCGCTGCGGCCGAGCTTGATCATGCCCTGGGCGCTGACCAGCGCGACGAGGTCCGGCTCCTTGCGGTTGGGGAGCCTGTCGGCGATGCCGGAGCGGTTGTAGCGGGTCACGAACCGCAGCACCGCGTCCTTGCCCGCGGACCTGCGGACGTAGGAGTACACCTCGTCGCGGTAGCCCAGCTCGTCGACCAGGCCCTCCTCGAGGGCCTCCTCCGCCGTCAGCGGCGCCCGGTCGACCAGCTCCCTGACCCTGCCGGCGGGCAGCGCCCTCGCGGCGGCCACCCCGTCGACGATCTGCTCGCCGATCGAGGCCACCAGGCGCTCGGACGCCTCGGCGTGCGCCTCGGTGTAGGAGTCCTCCAGGAACATGTTCGGCGCGGTCTTGTACTCGGCCCGCTTGCCGAACCTGAACTCCACGCCCGCCTTGTCGAGCGCGTCCTTCAGGAACGGCTCCGACAGCGCGACCCCGGTGAACCCCACGTCCCCGGACGGCTGGAGGAAGACCTTCTCGAACGCCGACGCCAGGTAGTAGGAGGAGGTCCCCTGCCCGGTCTCGCCGAAGGTCTCCGACCAGGCGACGGTCAGCTTGCCCGCCGCGCGGAACTCGGCCACCGCGTCCCGCAGCTCCTGGGCCAGCGCCAGCCCCACTCCCCCGGAGATCTTGACGACCAGCGCCTTGACCTTGGGATCCCGGCGGGCCTTCCGCAGGCCGTCCAGGACGTCCCGCAGATGGGTGCGCCGCATCGACAGCAGGGCCGACAGCGGGTCGGGCGGTGACCCCTCCACGACGCCCTCGGAGAGATCGAGTTCCAGGATCAACGGAGCATTGCGCCGATCATGGAGTTCTTTGACGGTTCCGAGCGCCTTCAGAGGATCCATGAGCCAACACTACGCGTCGGTCGTGACCTTGCGTTCACGGGCGAACGCCTGATTGCCCGTGACGCTGGCGGTGGCCGTGGCGCAGGGGCGTCCGGAGGGGTCGAAGACGGTGGCGGTGCTGACGGTGCGGGTGCGGCCGCCGTGGACCACGGTCCCGACCACCTGGTAGGTGACGTCCGCGGTGACCGGCCGCAGGTAGTCGACGTTGAGGCTCAGGGTGAGCTGCGGCAGGAACAGGTCGCCGGCGCTCGCGGCGGCCAGGCAGACCGCGTTGTCGAGGATCGTCGCGATGAAACCGCCGTGGACCAGGCCGCCGGGGTTGCAGAGCTTCTCCTCCGGCGTCCAGGCCAGGACGATCCGGCCGGGCTCCGCCTTCTCGACGACCTGGCCGATGTAGGTCGAGACGTCGGCGACCGGGGGGAGGCGGCCGTCGGCCATCGCCTGGATGAACTCGGCGCCGGTCAGGGTGTTCCAGAGATCCTGCATCGCCCGACGATAACCGTTCGACCGAACGGGATTCGTGTGGGCTTGGTCACCCATCTCTGCTTCGTCACCTAGTTCTGCTCGGTCACCTAGTTCTGCTTGGTCAGGGTGCCGTCCCCCGTCACGGGACCCGGTCCGGTGATCCGGAAGGCGATCTTGTCGCCGTCGCGGGTCAGCGTGATCTTGCCGCTGGGGCACTCCTTGGCGATGCCGCCCGTGGCGTCGAAGACGAGGGAGGAGCCCTTGGTGCTCTGGTAACCGAGCGTCAGGGGGCAGACCGACGGGCCGGTGAGCTGGGCGTCGGCGCTGGTGTCGCCCTCGTAGAGGGTGAGCGAGGTGGCGTAGGAATGGTTGCCGTACAGGCCGTTGCTGACCCGGACCTCGCCCGTCCAGGTGCCCTTGAAGGACGCCGGGATGCCGCTGCCGCCGCCCGGGCCGCCCTCGCGGCCGAGGAACCAGAATCCGCCGCCGGCCAGCAGCAGGACGACGACCAGCCCCGCGAGGACCGGTCCCGTCTTCGACCGGCGCCGTCCGGCCGGCGGGCGGGCCGGGACGCCGGGGAAGGGCGGCGGGGTCGTCGGGAACGGGGGCGGGGTGGCGGAGAACGGCGGCGGGGTGTTCCCCGGCGGGATCGTCTCCTGGAAGCGCGGCGGCACCGAGGGCTCCGGCGGCAGCGCCTCGGGGATCGACGGCTCCGGCGTGCGCTCCTGGGTGAAGTCGCGCGACCCGGGCGGGCCGGGCGGCCGCCAGGACGAGGGCGGCTGCGGTGTGCCCAGCGGCACCGCTCCCGGCAGGTCCGCGGGCGGGCGCGGCGGGATCGAGGGGGCGGCGGCCGGGAAGCCCGGGGTGGGCGGCGGCTGCCAGGAGGAGACCGGCGGCTCGGCCGGGACGGGCGGCGGCTCGATGTCGAGGTCGGACTCCAGGATCAGATCGTGGACCTGACGCGCGGTCGGCCTGCGGGCGGGATCCTTGTCGAGGCAGCGCTTCAGCAGCGGCTCCCACTCGTCCAGGCCGTGGCCGAGGCGCGGCTCCTCGCGGATGATCCGGCTGAGGATCGCCGCGATGTTGGGGCCGTCGTCGGGGAAGGGGCCGAACGGCGGGAAGGCCGTCGCGGCGAAGACCATCGTGCAGGCCCACGCCCAGATGTCGGAGGCCTGCGAGGCGGGCACCCCGTTGAGCTGCTCGGGCGCGAAGTAGGACGGCGTCCCGACGAGCTGGCCGCTGCGGGTGTGCTGGTCGACGGGGCGGGCGATGCCGAAGTCGACGACCCGCGGGCCGTCGGGGCCGAGCAGGACGTTCGCGGGCTTGAGGTCGCGGTGGACCACGCCCGACTGGTGGATCGCGATCAGCGCCGTGGCCGTGTTCACCAGCAGGCGTTCGAGGTCTCCGTCGCGGAGCGGGCCCGACTGCGCCACGCGCTCGTACAGCGACGGGCCCTCGACGTATTCGCTGACGACGAACGGCCGCTGCCCCTCGAAGGAGAAATCGATCACCCTGGCGATGCAGAACCGCCGCCTGACCCGCTGGACGGCGTTCATCTCGCGTTCCAGCCGCTGCCGCGCCTCGGCGTCGGCCGCCTTCAGCACCTTCACCGCGACGCGCTCGCCGCTCTCCGGGTCCAGGCCGAGATAGACGATGCCCTGGCCGCCTTCGCCCAGCCGCTCGCGCAGCGTGAACCGGCCCAGCGTGCGCGGGTCGTCCGGCTTGAGGGGTTCGCCCACGGTGAATCCTCCGATTTATCGTGCTATGGCCGCCCCCACGGCACTTTCCAACCTAGTGGTTCGGGCCCGGGGAATGCGACGCTGCTTCCTTTGACGCAGGGTTGGGGGGAAAGGTCGACATGAACGGGGACGGATTCGCCCGATGCGCCCGGGGCCACATGCACTGGGGCCGCTACGGGGCCGCCGGGCTGATGCTGCACTGCGACGGGCACGTCCTGCTCCAGCAGCGGGCCTGGTGGTGCAACGGCGGCGGCTCGTGGGGCACCTTCGGCGGCGGGCGCCACGGCCACGAGGACGCGGTGACGGCCGCGCTGCGGGAGACCGCGGAGGAGAGTTCACTCGACGTCTCCCTGGTGGCCGCCCACGGGCTGGCCGTCGAGGACCACGACGGCTGGTCCTACACGGCCGTGATCGGCACCACGACGCACCGGCCCGAGGTGTGGCCGGCCTCCAGCGAGTCCAAGGACGCGGGCTGGTTCCGGATCGAGGAGGTCGACGGGCTGCGGTTGTTCCGGCCGTTCGCGCTGTCCTGGCCTAGGCTCCGGACCATGCTCACCAAGGTCGTCCTGGTCGTGGACGCGGCGAACGTCATGGGATCGCGTCCCGACGGCTGGTGGCGCGACCGTCTCGGCGCCGCCGCCCGTCTGCGCGACTCCCTCGCGGGCCTCGGCCCGGTGCCCCTCGCCCCGTTCGACGAGGCCCTTCCCGAGATCGTCCTGGTGGTCGAGGGGCAGGCGAGGGCGCTGGAGGGCGTCCCGGGCGTCCGGGTGGTCGCGGCCCCCGGCAGCGGCGACGACGCGATCGTCGGCCAGATCGGTGACGACGCCGTCTACTACGTCGTCACCGCCGACCGCGAGCTCAGGGCCCGCTGCGAGGCGCGCGGGGCGACCGCGCTCGGCCCCCGCTGGCTCCTCGACCGTCTCTAGGGCGCCGGCCGGTAGAGCCAGAGCGCGCCCAGCGGCGGCACCCGGAGGGTGACCGAGGCGGGACGGCCGTGCCACGGCTCGTCGCTCGCGGTCACCTCGCCGAGGTTGCCGACACCGCTGCCCGCGTAGTCGTAGGCGTCGGTGTTCAGGACCTCCTGCCAGCGGCCCGGCTCGGGCAGCCCCAGCCGGTAGCCCTCGTGCGGGTTTCCGGCGAAGTTGACGACGCAGGCCAGCTGGGAGCCGTCGCGGCCGGTGCGCAGGAACGACAGGACGTTCCCCGCGGCGTCACCCGCGTCGATCCACTGGAAGCCGGTCTCGCCCTCGTCCCAGAGCGCGGGGATCTCCTTGTAGAGGGCGTTGACGGCCTTCACGACCCGGCTGATCCCCACGTGGAAGTCGTCGTCGAGCAGCCACCAGTCGAGCGAGCGCGACTCGGCCCACTCGCCGCCCTGGCCGAACTCGGCGCCCATGAACAGCAGCTGCTTGCCCGGGTGCGCCCACATGTAGGCGATCAGCGCGCGCAGGTTGGCGAACTTCTGCCAGGTGTCGCCCGGCATCTTGCCCAGCAGCGACCCCTTCTCGTGGACGACCTCGTCGTGGGAGAGCGGCAGCACGTAGTTCTCGGAGAAGGCGTAGACGAGCGAGAACGTGATCTCGCCGTGGTGGTACTGGCGGTGGATCGGCTCGTGCTGGACGTAGCGGAGCGTGTCGTGCATCCAGCCCATGTTCCACTTGAACCCGAAGCCGAGGCCGCCGAGGTGGGTCGGGCGGGTGACGCCGGGCCAGGCGGTCGACTCCTCGGCGATCGTCATGATCCCCGGGTTGCGCTTGTAGACCGTCGCGTTCATCTCCTGGAGGAAGGAGATCGCCTCCAGGTCCTCCCGGCCGCCGTAGACGTTCGGCGTCCACTGCCCGGAGTCGCGCGAGTAGTCGAGGTAGAGCATCGAGGCGACGGCGTCCACGCGCAGGCCGTCGATGTGGAACTCCTCCAGCCAGAAGACGGCGTTCGCGACCAGGAAGTTGCGGACCTCCGAGCGCCCGAAGTCGAACACGAGGGTGCCCCAGTCGGGGTGTTCGCCGCGCTGCGGGTCGCCGTGCTCGTACAGGGGGGTGCCGTCGAAGCGGGCCAGCGCCCACTCGTCCTTGGGGAAGTGCGCGGGCACCCAGTCGACGATCACGCCGATCCCGGCCCGGTGCAGGGCGTCGACCAGGTGGCGGAAGTCGTCGGGGTCGCCGAAGCGGGAGGTCGGCGCGTAGTAGGACGTCACCTGGTAGCCCCACGACGGCCCGTAGGGGTGCTCGGCGACCGGCAGGAACTCCACGTGCGTGAAGCCCATCTCGACCACGTAGGCGGTGAGTTCCTCCGCCAGCTCCCGGTAGGACAGGCCCTGCCGCCACGAGCCCAGGTGGACCTCGTAGACCGACATCGGCTCGGCCGCCCAGTCGCGGGCCTTCCTGGCGTCCATCCACTCGCCGTCGGTCCACTCGTGCGCCTCGGCGAGGACGCGCGAGCCCGTCTTCGGCGGGATCTCGGTCCAGCGGGCCATCGGGTCGGCCTTGCTGCGCCACTGGCCGTCGGCGGCCAGGACGTCGAACTTGTAGGTGGCGCCGTGCCCGACGCCGGGCACGAACAGCTCCCAGATCCCGGACGAGCCGAGCGAGCGCATCGGGTGGGCGGAGCCGTCCCAGTGGTTGAAGTCGCCCGTCAGCCGCACGCCGCTCGCGTTGGGCGCCCAGACCGCGAACGTGGTGCCCGAGACGTCCCCGTAGGTCCGCACCCGTGCCCCCAGGGCGCGCCACAGCTCCTCGTGCCGCCCTTCGGCGATGAGGTGCAGGTCGAGGTCGCCCAGGGTCGGCGGATGCCGGTAGGGGTCGTCCTGGAGGAGCTCGGGGCCGCCGGAGTAGGTGACTGCGAGCCGGTACTCCGGGACGGCCGTCGGCGCCCCGGAGGGCGGGGCGAGGGCCGTGCCCTCCGGCAGGGTCCCGGTGAACACGCCCGCGTGGGAGTGCTTCAGCGGATGCCGGCGGCCGTCCGGAAGCACCACCTCGACCGATTCGGCCAGCGGGCGCAGCGCCCTGACCGTGACCCCGTCGCGCTCTGGATGCGCGCCGAGCACGCTGTGCGGATCATGGTGTTCTCCGCAGACCAGCCGGTCGATCTCCGTGCGTGTGACCCGTGCCATCCGGTACTCCCTCCCGAGGATACGAAGGTTTCCATGCCCTGCCCGGTGGAGGTGTCACATCAGAGATCTATCGAATAATCCAGGACGATCCGGTCCGCCGGAATGATGATGTCCCTGCACACCTCCAGGACGCGGTCGCCGGAGAACATCCGGCGGGTGATGGTGACGACGGGGACGCCGCCCGTCATGCGGAGCGTCTCGGACTCCTCCGGGGTCGGCATCCGCGCCCGGACGGCCTCCTCGACCCTGGTCGGAGGGTGGCCGAGGTAGGCCAGCTGGGCGGGGGTGCCGCCGGGCCACGGCTCGCGGGCCGGGTCGGCGACGGGGGTCTCGGCGACGACGTCCCAGGGCAGATAGTTGATCGAGATCTGCTGGGGCTCGCCCTTGGCGTAGAAGACGAACCTGCGGCGCAGCAGGAGCGTCCCCGGCGGGAGTTCGAAGAGCGCGGCGAGATCCGCGTCGGCGCGGACCCTGCGGTAGACGCGGTCGAGGCGGTAGTCGCTCCACGTGATCCGCTGGTCGTGGGTGAAGGACGTGGCGGGGACGGTCAGCGGTTGCGTCTCGACCCGGTACCGGTCCATCGCGACCCGGCGGACCGGTGGCCGGATCCGGACCACCGTGCCGCCGCCGCGGCGCGTCTCGACGAGGCCCTCGCCGCGCAGCACGGCGATGGCCTGACGGATGACGATCTCGGACACGGAATGCGCCGTGGACAGCGTCGCAATGGTCGGGAGCCTCCCACCGGGGGGATAACTCCCGTCACGTATGCCCCGTCGCAGCTCGTCGGCGATCCGCAAATAGGCAGGTTTCGGCACCAGTCGCGACACCTCCCCTATGACCACCGGAGAAACGTTCCACTTACCTACAGCTTGACGCTTCTCCGTCCTCGATTCACATTTGTATACGGAACATCTCGCTCGGGGAAGGGACCACCCACATGGGGGACTTCGAGGACCTCAAGGCGATCATCGAGGCGGAGTACCCGGGGTGGCTGGTGTGGAGAAGCGACGCGGGCCGGTGGTACGCCACCAGGAGCGGAGACCTCACCGATGCCCAGTTGCAGGCGGGATTCGCCATGACGCTGGCTTCCGACGACGAACCGGGCCTGCGCGAACTCCTCGCGGAGCAGGCCCGAAAGGACACGGAGGAGCAGGAGGGGTAACCCCGGGCCCGGTCCGCTTGCGGGGGCGGGCCGGGCCGGGGTTATCACGTTTCAGGCAGACTCCAGTGACAGGAGTTACAGAAGCGTCCTTCCTTGGTAAGCCTCCCGGCTCCCTGAAAAAGACATGAGAACGCCGCGTATCGACGAACCGGGGTAAATGATTGAACGTTCTAAGAGAGCAGAGGTCCTGACAGGGACCGGCAGCGAGCACTGGAGTCTCCCTTGAGCGGCCCCCCGCAGACCACGAGCCATCTCGCCTCCACCCGCCGCGGCAGGCACGGCCGCCGCGCTCCGATCTGGATGGTCGCCCTCATCGCGGCCCTCGCCGGGATCCTCACCACCGCCGTCTTCCTCTACTTCCGCGGCGACGGCTCCGCGCCGAAGGTCGACGAGAGGCCCGTCGGGGAGATCGCCCAGGGGTTCGACTGGCCCGCCTGGGGCTTCACCCACACCGAGAACAGCCTCGAGAGCACCCCGGGCGCCGCGCAGAACGTCACGACGCAGCCGCTGCTCCAGGCCCAGCACATCATGGGCTTCGGCGCGCTCAACCCGCAGGAGACCCCGGGCCGCTTCGACTGGACCTCCCTCGACCGGCGGGTCGAGCAGATGCGGCAGACCGGCGGCACCCCCGTCATCACGCTGTGCTGCGCGCCGGACTGGATGAAGGGCGGCCCCGCCGGAAAGACGGACTGGTCGCACCTCAACGACGCTCCCGCCGCCCCGTTCTTCGACGCCTTCGCCGAGCAGGCCGGCGTGGTCGCCAAGCGGTATCCCGACATCAAGTACTTCATGGTCTGGAACGAGTTCAAGGGCTTCTTCAACCAGGGCAGGAACCGCTGGGACTACGAGGGCTACACCCAGCTCTACAACAAGGTCTACACGGCGGTGAAGGCCGCGAACCCGGACGCCAAGGTCGGCGGCCCCTACATGGTCGTCAACAGCTACGCCAACGACAGGGCCGAATCCTCCGGCGAGCTGAAGGGCGCGTGGGGCGCCGCCGACAAGCGGGCCCTGGACGCGCTGAAGTACTGGTTCAAGAACAAGAAGGGCGCCGACTTCGTCGTCGTCGACGGCTCGACCCTGCCCGAGGACCGCACCGCCCACGCCGACGAGTTCGCCGCGACCGGCAAGTTCGGCGCGGTCACCCGGTGGCTGCGGGCGAACGGCGGCGGGCTGCCCGTCGTGTGGTCGGAGTGGTACGTGGAGCCCCCGGACGCCCGGTGGCCCGCGGACCGGCTGAACGCCGTGCAGACCGTCGCGATGATCGAGTTCGCCGAGTCGGGGGCGTCGGGGGCGCTGTACTGGAGCCCGCAGGGGAGCCCGGCCCCGTGCGCGGGCTGCCTGTGGGACGCCTCGGGGCGGAGGCTGCCGCCGCTGGAGATGCTCCAGAACTTCGCGCGGTGGTTCAAGCCGGGAACCGAACTCATGCCCATGGCGGCGGCGTCCAAGTCGGTACGGGTCCTGTCGAGCAGGCAGGAGTTCGTCGCCGTCAACACCACCGGCCAGGCGGTCTCGACGACGGTCGGTTCGGTGAGGCTGGATCTCCAGCCCTATGAGGTGAAGTGGGTCGCCCGGTGAGCAGCACGGACTTGGTCGGCATCGAGTTCTGGGAGCGTCCGCACGAGGAGCGTCACGCGGAGTTCGCGCGGCTGAGGTCGCTGGAGTCGCCGCCGTTCTTCGCCGAACCACGGATCCCGCTGGTGCGGGCGGGGAAGGGCTTCTACGCGCTGACCCGGCACGCCGACGTCGTCGAGGTCAGCCGCAACGCGAAGATCTTCTCCAGTGAGCCCGCCGCGACGTCGCCGGAGCCGCCGCCGTGGATCGCCTGGCTGTTCGGGCGTCCGATGGTCAACATGGACGACCCGCGCCACGGCCGGCTGCGCCGGGTGGTGTCGCGGGCGTTCAGCCCGAAGATGCTCGGGAGGATCCAGGAGGAGATCCAGGCGACCGCCACGATGATCGTGGACGATCTGGAGCGCGAGGGCGCCCGCGACTTCGTGGAGCAGGTGGCGGCCCGGCTGCCCATCCATGTCATCTGCGCGATGATGGGCGTCCCGCCGGAGCGGCGCCCGTACGTGCTCAAGCGCATCGACGTGATGACCGAGTACTCGGGGGTGCGCGGCTCCCTCTTCAGCCCGCGCACGATCCGGCTGCTGCTCGGCAACCTCAAGGCGATCGTCGACCTGCACCGGCTGGTGGCGAAGATGGGCCGGGAGCGTCGCGGGGCCCCGCAGGACGACCTGGTCTCCGCGCTGGTCAACGCGAACGTCGACGGAGAGTTCCTCACGACCCGCGAGCTGGGCTCCTTCTTCGACCTGCTGCTGGTGGCGGGCAACGAGACCACCCGCAACGCCCTGGCGCACGGCCTGAAGCTGTTCACCGACCATCCCGGGCAGCGCGAGCTCCTCCTGGAGGACTACGACGCCCGCATCGGCCCGGCGATCGAGGAGATCGTCCGCTACGTCTCCCCCATCATCCAGTTCCGCCGCACCCTGAAGGAGCCCTACACCCTCGGCGGCCACTCCTTCGCGGCCGGCGACAAGGTCGTCATGCTCTACCAGGCCGCCAACCGCGACCCCGCCGTCTTCACCGACCCCGACGACTTCGACATCTCCCGCTCCCCCAACCCCCACGTCGGCTTCGGCGGCCCCGGCCCCCACCTCTGCCTCGGCGCCAACCTCGCCCGCATGGAACTGAAGATCATGTTCCGCGAGCTCTTCACCCGCCTCCCCGCGATCCGCACCACGGACGACCCCGAACTCCTCCTGTCGAACTTCGACAACGGCGTCGTCTGCCAGCCGTTCGCGTTCTAGCCAGGGGCGGTGGCCTCGGTGACGGCCGCCGCGAGGGCGGCGGGGAGGCTCGGGATGAGGCGGTGGGCGCCGTCGCGGGCGACCTCGCGGCCGGAGATGACGACCGTGGTGACGTCGGCGGGGGTGGCGGCGAAGACCACGGATTCGGGGGCGTGGGCGGGGGCGGTGCCGGCCAGGCGGATCGAGTCGAGGGAGACCGTGACGAGGTCGGCGTGGGCGCCGGGGGTCAGGCGGCCCGCCTCCGGCCAGCCGAGGGCCGCGTGGCCGGTGGAGGTGGCGGCGGTGAGCAGCTCTCCGGCCGTCCAGTTGCCGCGGTTGCGGGTGGCGAGGCGCTCGTTGAGCTCCAGGGCGCGGGCCTCCTCGAACAGGTCGATGACGGCGTGCTGGTCGGAGCCGAGGGACAGGGGGGAGCCCGCCGACCGGAGGAGCAGGGCGGGGCCGATGCCGTCGGCGAGGTCGCGTTCGGTGGTGGGGCACATGCAGACGCCGGTCGTGGTGGCGCCGAGCAGGCCGATGTCGTCGGTGGTGAGGTGGGTGGCGTGGACGGCGGTCGTCCGCGGGCCGAGGGCGCCCGCCTCGGCGAGCAGGCCCGTCGGGGTGAGGCCGTGGGCGGCCAGGCAGTCCTCGTTCTCGGCGGGCTGCTCGCTGAGATGGACGTGCAGAGGGGCCTCGCGGTCGCGTGCCCAGGCGGCCACGGTGCGCAGGTCCTCGCGCGGGACGGCCCGCACGGAGTGGATCGCCGCGCCGATCCTGGCGTGGCCGTTCCCGTCGGTCCTCGCGTGCAGGGCGGAGGCGCGGCGAGCCCAGCCCTCGACCGTGCCGTCGCCGAAGCGGACCTGGGGGCCCTCCAGCGGCTTTCCGATGCCGCCCGCCAGGTAGCAGGCGTCGAGGAGCGTGATGCGGATCCCGGCGTCGGAGGCCGCGGCGATCAGCGCCTCGCCCATCGCGTTCGGGTCGGGGTGGGACGTGCCGCCGGGACGGTGGTGCAGGTAGTGGAACTCCCCGACGCACGCCACCCCGGCCAGCGCCATCTCCCCGTAGACGGCCCGCGCCAGCTCGAAGTAGCTCTCGGGGGTCAGCCGGGCGGCGATCCGGTACATCTGCTCGCGCCAGGTCCAGAACGTCCCGGTGCCGGTCTGGGCGCGGCCGCGCAGCGCCCGGTGGAAGGCGTGAGAGTGGGCGTTCGCCAGGCCGGGCAGGGTGAGGCCGCGCAGGCGCACCGCCCCCTCCGGGGCGGGCACGCCCGGCACGACCGCCGTGAAGCGCCCTCCCCGGGCCTCGAGGAGGACGTCGCGTGCCACTCCGTCGCCGAGCCAGGCCAGCTCGGCATGCCAGCGTGCGTCCATGGTCTACCCGGCCAGCTCGGCCAGGACCGTCGCCAGGGCCTCGACCCCGGCCAGGCAGTCCCCGGGCTCCGCGTGCTCGGCGGGGGCGTGCGAGACGCCGGTGGGGTTGCGGACGAACAGCATCGCCGTCGGCAGGTGGGCCGACAGGATGCCCGCGTCGTGGCCCGCGCCGGTCGGCAGGACGGGCACCCCGCCCAGGGCGGCGGCCAGGCGGTCGCGCAGCGCGGTGTTGAAGTCGACGACGGCCGTGTAGGACTCCTCGCGCAGGGCGAAGCCCACCCCGTGGCCCTCCGCGGTCTCCTCCGCGGTCCTGCGGACGTCGGCGACGGTCTCCCGGACGCTCTCGTCACGGGCTCCGCGGGCGTCCAGCCAGGCCGTCACCCGGGAGGCGATCACGTTGACGCCTCCGGGCTCGACCTCGACCTTGCCGACCGTCGCCCGCGTCCCGTGGCGTTCGGCGGCCTCCCTGGCGGCGATCACTGCGTGCGCGAACGGCAGCATCGGATCGCGCCGGTCGGCGAGCCGGGTGGTGCCCGCGTGGTCGCCGTGGCCGTGGAAGTCCAGGCGCCACCGGCCGTGCGGCCAGATCGCGCTGGCCACCCCGACCGGCACGTCCAGCGCCCTGCCCTGTTCGACGTGCAGCTCGACGAAGCACCCGATCCGGCCGAGACGCTCGTCGTCGCGGCCGAGGAGGGCGGGGTCGAGCCCGTGGGCGGCGGCGGCCTCGGCGAAGGTGATCCCGCCGGCGTCGGTCAGCCCGCGCGCCCGCTCCGCGTCGATCTCCCCGCTGAGCAGCCGTGAGCCGAGGCAGGCGACACCGAACCTGGCGCCCTCCTCCTCGGCGAACGCCGCGATCCCCACCGGCCTGGACGGCCTGAACCCGCGCTCGCGCAGCAGGTCGAGGGCGGCGAACGCCGACACGATGCCCAGCGGCCCGTCGAAGGCCCCGCCGCCGGGGACGGAGTCGAAGTGGCTCCCGGTCAGCACCGCCCTGCCCGCGGCGCCCCCGGGGCTCCACCAGGCGTAGAGGTTGCCGTTCCGGTCCTCCTCGACCGCGAGATCGCGGGCCGCGGCCTCCCGCCGGAACCACGCCCGGCACTCCAGCTCGGCGTCGTTCCAGGTGAACCGGCGGTAGCCCGCCGCCGCGTCCCCGCCGACCGTCAGCAGCGACTCCCACAGCTCCGCGAAGCCCACTACGAGCCCATCGGGATCTGGACGCCGCGGTCGGCCGCGACCTCCCTGGCCGCGTCGTAGCCGGCGTCGACGTGCCGGATGACGCCCATCCCGGGGTCGTTGGTGAGCACGCGCTCGAGCTTCTGGGCGGCCAGCGGGGTCCCGTCGGCCACCGACACCTGCCCGGCGTGGATGCTGCGGCCGATGCCGACGCCCCCGCCGTGGTGGATCGACACCCAGGACGCCCCGGAAGCCGTGTTGATCATGGCGTTGAGCAACGGCCAATCCGCGATCGCGTCGGAACCGTCGAGCATGGCCTCGGTCTCGCGGTACGGGGAGGCGACCGAGCCGCAGTCGAGGTGGTCGCGGCCGATCACGATCGGAGCGGCCAGCTCACCGCTCGCGACCATGTCGTTGAACCGCAGGCCCGCCCGGTCGCGCTCGCCGTAGCCGAGCCAGCAGATCCGCGACGGCAGCCCCTGGAACCTGACCTTCTCCCCCGCCATCCTGATCCAGCGGGCGAGCTGCTCGTTCTCGGGGAACAGGTCGAGGATCGCCTGGTCCGTCTTCGCGATGTCCGAGGCCTCCCCCGACAGCGCCGCCCAGCGGAACGGGCCCTTGCCCTCGCAGAACAGCGGCCGGATGTAGGCGGGCACGAAGCCGGGGAAGGCGAAGGCGCGGGCGTACCCCGCGGTCTGGGCCTCACCGCGGATGGAGTTCCCGTAGTCGAAGACCTCGGCGCCGGCGTCCATGAACCCGACCATCGCCTCGACGTGCGCCGCCATCGACTGCCGCGCCCGCTGGGTGAACCCCTGGGGGTCCTTCACGCGCAGCGCCGCCATCTCCTCGAACGGGACGCCCGCCGGGAGGTAGTAGAGCGGGTCGTGCGCGGAGGTCTGGTCGGTGACGATGTCGGCCGGGGCCCCGGCGGCGAGCAGCTCGGGCAGGATCTCGGCGGCGTTGCCCAGCAGCCCGATCGACAGCGGGCGGCGCAGGTCCCGGGCCTCGACGGCCAGCCGCAGCGCCTCGGCCACGTCGTCGACCCGGACGTCGCAGTAGCCGTGCTCGACCCGGCGGTCGATCCGCGACGGGTCGCACTCGACGCAGATCGCCACGCCGCCGTTCATCGTGACGGCCAGCGGCTGGGCGCCGCCCATCCCGCCGAGCCCGGCCGTCAGCGTGATCGTCCCGGCGAGGGTGCCGCCGAACCGCTTCGCCGCGACGGCCGCGAACGTCTCGTAGGTGCCCTGGAGGATGCCCTGGGTCCCGATGTAGATCCACGAACCGGCGGTCATCTGCCCGTACATGGTCAGGCCGAGGGACTCCAGCCGCCGGAACTCCTCCCAGTTCGCCCAGTCGGGCACCAGGTTGGAGTTGGCGAGGATGACGCGCGGCGCCCACTCGTGCGTCCGGAAGATCCCGACGGGCTTCCCCGACTGCACCAGCAGCGTCTCGTCGCCCTCCAGCGAGGTCAGCGACCGGACGATCGCCTCGTAGGAGGGCACGTTCCTGGCGGCCTTGCCGGTGCCGCCGTACACGACGAGCGCCTCGGGGTGCTCGGCCACCTCGGGATCGAGGTTGTTGTTCAGCATCCGCAGGGCGGCCTCCTGCTGCCAGCCCTTGGCGGTGAGCGTGGTGCCGCGCGCGGCGCGGACGGGGGTGCAGGTCATGAGCGGACTCCTAGGAGAGGGGGCCGGTGACGGACTCGGCGGCGTCGAGCAGGGAGCCGTCCTGGACCATCCGGAAGGCGGCCTCGATCTCGGGGGCCAGGTGGCGGTCGGGTCCCGGCGGCGGGACCCGGGTGCGCAGCGCGCGGACCACGGCCGAGGTCGCCGGGGACGGCCGCAGCGGGCCGCGCAGGTCGAGGGCGCGGGCCGCGGTGAGGATCTCGATGGCGACGACCCTGGCCAGCCCGTCGACGGCCCTGCGGAGCTTGCGCGCCCCGTTCCAGCCGAGCGAGACGTGGTCCTCCTGCATGGCGCTGGAGGGGATCGAGTCGGCGCTGGCCGGGACCGCGAGCCGCTTCAGCTCCGCGACGATCGCCGCCTGCGTGTACTGGGCGATCATGTGACCGGAGTCGACGCCGGGGTCGTCGGCCAGGAACGGCGGCAGGCCGTTGCTGCGGGCCTTGTCGAGCATCCGGTCGGTGCGCCGCTCGGACATCGAGGCGACGTCCGCGACCGGGATGGCCAGGAAGTCCAGGACGTAGGCGACGGGCGCGCCGTGGAAGTTCCCGTTGGACTCCACCCGCCCGTCGGGCAGCACGACCGGGTTGTCCACGGCGGAGGCCAGCTCGCGGGAGGCCACCAGCGAGGCGTAGCCGACGGTGTCGCGGGCGGCGCCGCTGACCTGCGGCGAGCAGCGCAGGGAGTAGGCGTCCTGGACGCGCGTGCAGTCCGGGCCCCGGTGCGACTCCATGATCTTGGAGTCGGTGAGGAGGGCCCGCAGGTTGGCGGCCGAGACGGCCTGGCCGGGGTGCGGGCGCAGCTCCTGGAGGTCGGCGGCGAAGACCCGGTCGGTGCCGAGCAGCGCCTCGACCGACATGGCGGTGGCGATGTCGACGAGCTTCAGCAGCCCGCGCAGGTCGTCCAGGGCGAGGACCAGCATGCCGAGCATGCCGTCGGTGCCGTTGATGAGGGCCAGGCCCTCCTTGGCGATCAGGGTGACGGGCTCGATGCCCGCGGCCTCCAGCGCCGAGGCCGCGGTGACCAGGTCGCCGGCGCCGTCCCTGACGGTCCCCTCGCCCATCAGCGCCAGCGCGCAGTGCGCGAGCGGCGCGAGGTCGCCGGAGCAGCCGAGCGAGCCGTACTCGTGGACGACCGGGGTGATCCCGGCGTTGAGCATCGAGGCCAGTGTCAGCGCGGTGCCGGGCCGCACGCCCGTGCGGCCGGTGGCGAGGGTCGACAGGCGCAGCAGCATCAGCGCGCGCACGACCTCCCGCTCGACCTCGGGCCCGCTGCCCGCCGCGTGCGACCGGACCAGCGAGACCTGGAGCTTGGCGCGCAGCGCCGGATCGATGTGCCGGGTCGCCAGCGCGCCGAACCCCGTCGAGACCCCGTAGACGGGCGTCGGCCGCGCGGCCAGCTCGTCGATGGAGGCCCGCGAGGCGGCCATCGCCGCCAGCGACTCCCTGGTGATCCCGACCAGAGCGCCGCCGCGAGCCACGGCGGTGACCTGCTCGAACGTCAGTGCTCCCGGGCCGATCTCGATCAGCGGTGCGCCCGCCCCTGTTCCCCCCATGTCCGTCTCCATGCCCTCCATTGGACAGGCGCATTCATGATCACATCACCCCTGGCGGAAGGCGTCCGTCTCGGATACGAGACAATCGGCCCATGGCCCAAGTACCCTCGGCGATCCGGACGCTGGCCGTCCTGCGGATCCTGGCCGCCTCCGCGGAGCCCCTGGAGGCCGCCGCGGTCGCCCAGCGGCTCGGGATCCCCCGGTCGAGCACCTATCACCTGCTCAACGCCATGATCGCGGAGGGGTTCGTGGCCTATCTGCCCGAGGAGCAGCGGTACGGGCTCGGCGTCGCCGCCTTCGAGATCGGCTCGGCGTATCTGCGCCAGGGCCCACTGGTGCGGCTGGCCCGCACGGTCCTGCACCGGCTGGTCGACCAGGTCCAGGAGATCGCCCAGCTCGGCGTCCTGCACGGCGCCGACACGCTGTACCTGCTCAAGGAGCAGCCCCGCCACCACGCGACGCTCGTCACCGACGTCGGCGTCCGGCTGCCCGCCCAGCTCACCGCCAGCGGCCGCTCGATGCTGTGCCGGCTGTCCCCCGCCCAGGTCCGCGCCACGCTCCCCTGGCCGCTGGCCGACCGCTCGGGAACCGGCCCCGCGACGCTCACCGAACTGCGGCGCGTCCTGTCCGCCGACGCCCGCCGCGGCTGGTCCTACGAGCACGGCCAGGTCACTCCCGGCTTCACGACGATCGCGGCGGCGGCCTTCGACCACACCGGCCGTCCCGCGGCCTCCGTGGGCGTCACCTTCCGGTCCGGGGACCGGCCCGAGGCCACCTGGCCCGACCTCGCCGCGCACGTCCAGAGAGCCGCCTCAGAGCTCACCCGGCGCCTCAGCGGCCACTCCCCTCCCGGCACTCACCTGACTTCAGGCCCGGAAGGTGGACGCCAGTAGATAAGTGAACGAAGTTCAGGAACCTTCGTTAACAAACAAATTCTTCACTTCATCCGCTTTAGGCACCATAGTTGGGCCCGTGGATCGGAAGGTGGCCCAGCGCACACTCCCTGATGAAACCGCGCTCTCCGCGGCCGTCAGGTGCGCTCAGCGGGGAGACGAGGAGGCCTTCCGTACGGTCTACCAGGATCTGCATCCGCGGTTGCTGCGCTATCTGCGCGTCCTGGTCTCCGACGACTCCGAGGACGTCGCCTCCGAGGCCTGGCTGCAGATCGTCCGGGACATGCCCTCGTTCAAGGGCGAGTACGACGGGTTCCGCGGCTGGGCCACCACCATCGCCCGCAACCGCGCCCTCGACCACGTGCGCCGCCGCCAGCGCCGCCCCCAGGCCGAGACCCCGCTGGACGAGCTCGCCGAGCGGGCCTCCGACGAGGACACCGAGGGCAGCGCCCTCGACGGGATCGGCACCGAACGGGCCCTGAACCTCATCCGGCGGCTCCCCCAGGACCAGGCCGAGGCCGTCCTGCTCCGGGTCGTCCTCGGTCTCGACGCCAAAACCGCAGGTCAGGTCCTCGGGAAGCGCGCCGGGGCGGTCCGGACGGCCGCCTACCGGGGACTGAAAAAACTCGCGACGGAAATCGAGTGACACTTCCGTGCGGCGCGGCGCTGAGAGAGATGAGATGAGCGCTAAAGGGATCGGCAAGAGGGACGCAGAGCGACTGCTCCGCGGACTTCCTGCTGGCCAGGACGCGGATCCTCTCGCCGATCTGCTCGCCGCGGTGGCCGTACCCGGGACCGCGAGCGAACTGGCCGGCGAGGAGATCGCGGTGGCCACGTTCCGGATGGCGCTCGACAGTCCGGTCGTGGTGCTCGGGAGGACCTCATCGACGCGTGGCAGGGGGAGATCGTCCGCATGGACGGCCAGGGCGGTGACCGTCAAAGCCGTGGGGCTCGCGGTGGCCGTGACGGCGGTCTGCGGCGGCGCGGTCATCGCGGCGGGGAACGCGGGCCGCACCGGCCCGACCGTCGTTCCCTCGGCGACCACCCCGGCTCCGCTGCCGCCCGCTCCCACGGTGGCCCCCTCGCCGGAGAAGCTCACCCGCAAGCAGGCCCCCAAGGCCAAGGTGAAGCCCGGCACGAAGAAGGCGCAGACCGCGGAACTGGCGGACCTGTGCAAGGCGTTCCTCGGCCGCAAGGCCGACACCGCCGGCCTCGATCGGCTGATCAAGGCCGCCGGGGGCAGGAAGGACGTCCTCGGCTACTGCTTCACCCTGCTCGGCAAGGACGCCGGACGACCCCAGGACTGGCCCCAGTGGCCCCTGCGTCCGGCCAGGGACGACAAGGCGCTCGAGCGCTGGATCAAGGACCAGAAGAAGGCGTGGGACTCCCTGCTCACGCCCTAGACCACAACTGAAGAAGACTCCGGGCATCACAGCGGGTTCTGCCCCCGTTCCCGCTGGCCCCGATGCCCGGAACTGCCGGGTCTTCTCGCGCCCTCCGGTCCGGACGGTGCGGCGACCCCACTGTGAGAGCGGCCGTCCGGTCGCGCGAGGAGTTCGGCAGTATGCCGTGTTCGCGGGCTTTGCCCGGGCCCGCGAACACGGCTCATTCACTGGTCCGCCGCGTCTGTCGATCTGGGGTGGTCGCGCAGACGTGGCGGGCCGCTTTCTCTCCCGGCCCCTCCCCGCACGCCCGCTCCCCGGTGACGACGATGGCCGCCCCCACGCGGGAGCGGCCATCGTCGTCACGAACGGATTCACGGGTGCGCGGCGAGCCACTCCTTGGCCACGGACGCGGCGTCCTTCTTGTCGATCGCGATCTCCTTCACCAGCTTGAGGAGGTCCTCGGTGGTGAGCTTGGCGGAGACGCCGTTGATGACGCCCTCGGCGGTCGCGTCGACGGCGTCGGCGCGGACCAGCGGGGTGATGTTCTGGAAGCCGAAGACGTGCTTGGGGTCCTCCAGCACGACCAGGTTCTGGGTGACGATCGCCGGCGACGTGGTGAACACGTTGCCGATCTGGACCTTGTCGCTCTTCAGCCAGGTCGGGATGTTGCCGCCGCCGGAGCGGTCGGGGGTCCAGCCCTTGAAGGTCAGGCCGTAGACGCTGCTGAACTTCTCCTTGAACCGCTGCTCGAAGGTGGCCGGGCCGCCGACGGTGAAGTCCTTCGCGACCGGCTTGAGGTCGTCGAGGGTCTTGAGGTTGTGCTTCGTTGCGGTCTCCTGGGTGACCGTCAGGGAGTCGTTGTCCTCGGCGGGCGACGGGGCGAGGATCTTCAGCGAGGCCGGCAGCTTGCCGGTGAGCGCCTTGGTGGTGTCCTCGGCCGTGGCCGGGACCTCGCCCTTCGGGTCGAGGTAGGCCAGCAGCGCGCCGTTGTACTCGGGGAAGAAGCTGATCGTGCCGTTCTCGATGAGCTTGTAGTACGCCTCGCGCTCACCGATCTTCAGCTGCTTCTTGACCGTGACGCCCTTGGCCTCGAGCGCGCCCGCGTAGATCTCGGCGAGCAGCTCGGACTCGGGGAAGGCGGCCGAGCCGACCGTGATGGTCTTCGAGGAGGCCGAGCCGCTGGGCTTCGGCGCCTCGAGCGGATTGTCCGACTTGCCGTCGTCACCGCACCCGGCGACGAGCGTCGCGAGCAGCGCGGTTCCGGCGAGGATGGAGAGAGAACGCATGTGAGGTGGAGATCCTTTCAGGATTTCTGCCGCAGTCCCTTGGGGGTGAGCACGCGGCCGAGCAGGGTGAAGGAGAGCTGGACGGCGATCGCCAAGATCACTACCAGGACGGAACCGCCGACGACGGTGCCGTATTCCTGGAGCAGGACGCCGTCCATGATGTAGCCGCCGAGCCCGCCCAGGTTGATGTAAGCGGCGACGGTCGCCGTGGCGACCACCTGCACGGCGGCCGTGCGAACACCCAGCATGAGCAGTGGCACCGCGATCGGCAGCTCCACTCTCAGCAGGATCTGGAGCCCGGTCATGCCCATGCCGGAGGCGGCGTCCCTGATCTGCGGCTCGACCTGCCGGATCCCCTCGTAGGTGTTGAGGAGGATCGGCGGGACGGCCAGCGCGATCAGCGGGATCAGCGCCGCCGAGTCGCCGCCGGTCGTCAGCAGGTAGATCAGGACGAGCAGGCCGAGCGTGGGGAGCGCGCGGAAGGCGTTGGCCACGCTGATCACCGTGAAGGCGAGCGGGTTGCCGGTGCGCGCGATGAGCAGGCCGAGGGGCACGCCGATCGCGACCGCGATCAGCAGGATGAGGAGGCTGTAGCCGAGGTGCTCGGCGACGCGGGTGGGGATGCCGTCGGGGCCGTGCCAGTTGTCCCCGTCGGTCAGCCAGGTCCAGCCTTCGTTCATCGGGCGCTCCAGGGGGTGAGCAGGCGCTGGAGCGCGACCAGCACCAGGTCGAACACCACGGCCAGCAGCACGATCAGCACGATGCCCGCGATGACCGGGGTGGTGAACTGCAGGTCGAAGCCGGTCTTGAACAGGGAGCCGAGCCCGCCGATCCCGATGATCGCGCCGAGCGAGACCAGGCTGATGTTGGAGACGGTCGCGACCCGCAGCCCCGCGATGATCACGGGCACCGCGATCGGCAGCTCGACGGCCACCAGCCGGCGCAGCGGTGTGTACCCCATCGCGGTGGCGGCCTGGCGGACGTGCTCGGGGACCTGGCGGAGGCCGTCGACGACGTTGGGGACCAGGACCGAGAGCGTGTAGAGCGTCAGGGGGATGACGACGGTCCAGATCTCGAGGCCGAAGTAGTCGATCAGGAACAGGAACAGCGCCAGCGACGGCACCGCGTAGAGGATGTTCACGGCGGTCAGGACCGGCGGGTAGAGCCAGCGCCAGCGCGCGCACAGCACCCCGAGCGGGACCGAGACGAGCAGCCCGAACAGGATCGGCAGCAGCGCCAGCTTCAGGTGCAGGAACGTGAGGTCGCCGAACAGCCCGTAGTGGTCCTGGATCCAGTCCCACCGGATCAGCGGCTCGTCCTCAGGCATCGGCGAGCTCCCGGAAGAACCGGAGCTTCTTCAGCCCCCGCTCCCCGCCCAGGAACTCCGTGACGAAGCCGGGCGCGGGGGTGGCCAGCAGCTCGTCGGGGGCGGAGTACTGGGCGACCTTGCCGCCCTTGGCGAAGACCGCGATGCGGTGCCCGAGCCGGACGGCCTCGTCGATGTCGTGGGTGACGAAGACGATGGTCTTGTGCAGCTCGCTCTGGATGCGCAGGAACTCGGTCTGGAGCTGGCCCCTGACGATCGGGTCGACGGCGCTGAACGGCTCGTCCATGAGCAGGACCGGCGGGTCGGCGGCCAGTGCCCTGGCGACCCCGACGCGCTGCTGCTGGCCGCCGGAGAGCTGGTGGGGATAGCGCTTGGCGAACTTCGGGTCGAGCCCGACGCGCTCCATCAGCTCGGCCGCCGTGGCGCGGGCCTCCTTCCTGCCCACCCCCAGCAGCCGCGGGACGGTCGTGATGTTGTCGATGATCGTGCGGTGGGGGAACAGCCCGCCCTGCTGGATGACGTAGCCGATGCCCCGCCGGAGCTGGGCGGCGTCCTTCGTCGTGACGTCCACGTCGTCGATCCTGATCGTGCCGGAGGTGGGCTCGACCATGCGATTGATCATGCGCAGCGTCGTGGTCTTCCCGCAGCCCGAGGGGCCGACCAGCACCGTGATCTCGCCGGTGGCCAGCTCGAGGTCGAGCTCGTCCACCGCCACGGTGCCGTCGGCGTAGCGCTTGGTCACGCCACTGAAGGTGATCAATTTCCTACCTAATCGCTCGGATTAATCTGTAATGCTAGCAGTGGATGTTCGCGGACACAGCCTCGGTTTCCGGACGATCCGCCGATGCGTCTGTTCTTCGATCGCTCCCACCACCAAACGGACGGAATCCGCCGCGACCTCCGGCAGATCCCAGTCGACGGTCGTCAACGGCGGGGACAGCAGCGCCGACAGCGGATGGGCGTCGTACCCGCAGACGGAGATCTCATCCGGGACCTCCAGGCTGAGCTCACGGGTGGCGGCGTACACGCCGTAGGCGATCGAGTCGGACAGGCAGAACACCGCGGTCGGGCGGTCCGGCCTGACCAGGAGTTCCCTGGCCACGGCGGTCGACTCGGCCAGGCCGGAGGGGGTGAGGATCACCTCGATCTCCGGCGGGAGGCCGACGCGCAGCGGGGTGGGGGTGAGGACCGCGATCCGGTGGCCCGCCAGATGGCCGAGGACCAGGCGGAGGCCCTCCTCGTTGTCGAAGACGACCTCCCCGTGCGGGTTGCCGGTGAGGGAGTCGCCGATCGAGACCACGGGGAGCTCGGCCGCCAGCTCCGCCCAGAACGGCGCCGAGGGGTCGATCGGCTGCACGATCAGGCCGTCGACCTGCTGCTCCTTCAGCTGGCGCGCCAGCTCGCGCTCACGCACGGGATCGTCCGCTGCGTCCAGGATGATGGCGTACCGGTCGACCGCCAGCAGCGCCCGGCCGATCTCCACGGCCAGGGACTGCTGCCAGAAGTCCTCCAGCGACCCGCAGATCAGGCCGACCATCCCGGTCTTCCCGCTGGCCAGGGCGCGGGCGATCGGATGGGCCTCGTAGCCGAGCTCGGCCGCGGCCCGCCGGACCCGCCGCTGGGTCTCCGCCGAGGTGTGCTGGCCCCTGAGGGCGTAGGAGACCGCCGCGGGGGACAGACCCGTCACCCGCGCCACGTCCCGGATCGTGACTCGGGCCATCAGACCACCCTAGGAGGGGGGACGGACATTTCCGAGATCCGCCCCCCGGATATCCGGCGATCGGGGACCCTTTCAGACGGGTCTGGCGAGAGTGAGGGAGAAGTCCCCCGCGGCGTCGGTCCAGAAGCGCTCCACCCGGTAGCCGGCCTCGGCGAGCTCGCGTTCGAGTCCCTCGCGGCGGAACTTGGCGGAGATCTCGGTGCGCATCTCCTCACCGTCCTCGAAATGGACGGTGACGCCCAGGGCGCCGACCCTGACGTCCTGGCGGCCGCGGGCCCGCAGCCGCATCTCGATCCACTCCTGACCGGGATCCCAGACGGCCAGATGCTGGAAGGACTCCGGGTCGAAGTCGGCGTCGAGCCGGGCGTTGATCACCCGCAGGACGTTCCGGTTGAACTCCGCGGTGACCCCGAGGGAGTCGTCGTAGGCGGCGACCAGACGGCGCTCGTCCTTGACCAGGTCGGCGCCCAGCAGCAGCGCGTCGCCCTCGCCGAGGATCTCCCGGACGCCGGTGAAGAAGCCCTCGCGCTCGGCCGGGACCATGTTCCCGATCGTGCCGCCCAGAAAGGCGACGATCTTCCGCTCTCCGTCGGGGAGCAGCTTCAGATGGTGCTCGTAGTCGGCCACGACGGGCAGGACCGCCAGCCCCGGGTACTCCTCGGCGATCTTCGCCGCGGCGTCGCCCAGGAACTCCCCGCTGACGTCCACCGGCACGTACCCGGCCAGCGGCAGGGCGTCCAGGAGCAGGCGGGTCTTCTCCCCCGAGCCCGCGCCGAGCTCGACCAGGGTGCGGGCGCCGGTGAGCTCGGCGATCTCGGCCGCGCGCTCGGCGAGGATCGATCGCTCCCGGCGCGTCGGGTAGTACTCCTCCAGCCGGGTGATCTCGTCGAAGAGCTCACTGCCGCGCTCGTCGTAGAACCACTTGGGCGGCAGGGTCTTCGGCCGGGACGTCAGCCCGAGGGCGACGTCCCTGCGCAGTGCCGCGTCGAGCTCGGCGGGGTCCAGATGGCGATCCATGTCGGTCCTCTGCTTCATCGGAGGGGGTGGACGGAGACGCCGTGCCGGTCGGCGGTGACCAGAGACCGGTCGGGCACCTGCTGCCAGGACGGGCTGCTGTCGTACGGTTCGGAGGCGATCACCACGGCGTGGTCGGCCGAGCGGAAGAACAGGCTGTCCCCCCAGGCCGTCGCCGCGATGCCCTGGCCGTCGGAGGCCAGGAGGTTGTAGCGGCCGGGAGCGATCGCGCTGACCGTCCTGACCGTCTCGGCGAGGCCCTCGGCGAGGGTCCGGCCGCCGCGCCAGGACCGGACGGACCTGGCGAAGAGCAGGGCCGAGTCGACGGGCGCCCGCGCCTCGGGGACCAGCGAGAGGTCGCCGGCCATCTCCCGGAGCTTGGCCTCGACCGCGCCGAACCCCTCGACCCTGCCGTTGTGGCTGAACAGCCAGCGCTCGCACCGGAACGGCTGGGCGCAGGCCTCGTCCACGGGGAAGCCCGTCGTGGCGCTGCGGACGGCCGCGACCACGCAGGACGTCTGCAGGATCTCCGTCAGCTCGGCGAACCCGACGTCCTGCCACATCGGGATGTTGCGGCGGTAGCGCACCACCCGGTCGCCCGCGTACCAGCCGGCGCCGAAGCCGTCGGCGTTCAGCACGTTGTGCAGGTTGTACTTGGGCGCGTACGACTGCCGCTGCAACGCGTGCGGCGGGCCGTAGAGCAGCGAGTGCAGCGTGACGGGCGGACCGAGGTAGGCGACGTGGCGGCACACCCTACAGATCCCTGGCCGTGCGGAAACCGGCGAAGATCTGCCGCCGGATCGGGTAGTCCCAGTTGCGGAAGGTGCCCCTGGAGGCCGTGGCGTCGGTCGCCCACGACCCGCCGCGCAGCACCTTGTAGTCCTTGCCGAAGAACACTTCCGAGTACTCCTTGTACGGGTAGGAGCGGAAGCCGGGGTATCCCCGGAAGTCCGTCGACGTCCACTCCCACACATCTCCGATGAGCTGGCGCACCCCGGAGGGGGACGCTCCCTCACTGAAAGATCCCGCCTCGGAGGGCCGCAAACGGATCTGTCCCAGGTTGGCCCTTCCCGGCTCGAAGGTGTCACCCCACGGATAGCGCTGGGACCGCTGCGTCTCCGGGTTCCAGCGGGCCGCCTTCTCCCACTCCCGCTCGGTGGGCAGCCGCCGCCCGGCCCAGCGCGCGTAGGCGTCGGCCTCGTACCAGCAGACGTGCTGGACGGCCTCGTCCGGCGGCACCTCCTCGACGGTCCCGAACCGGCGCCGCAGCCAGACGCCCTCCTTGAACCAGAAGGCGGGGGCGCCGATCTCCCTGCTCCGCCGCCACGCCCAGCCCTCGGGGGCCCACCAGCGCGGGTCGTCGTACCCGCCCGCCTCGATGAAGGCCTGGTAGGCGCCGTTGGTGACGGGCACGGTGTCGATGAGGTAGCCGGGCACGTCGACCCGGTGGGCGGGCTTCTCGTTGTCGTAGGCCGCCGGGTCGTCGCTGGTGCCCATCACGAACGGGCCGCCGGGGACCAGGGTCTCGGGCGCGAACGGCACGATCTCCCCCGGGACGCCCGCGGGCTCGGTGAAGGGGGCGGCCAGGGTGCGGAGCTGGTGGGTGGCCAGCATGGTCTCGTCATGCTGGTGCTCGTGCTGGATGACCATCTCGTAGAGGAAGCGGTTGTGCGGGCCGAGGCCGTCCAGGGCGTCCAGGACCTTGTTCCGCACGGTCCGGATGTAGGAGCGCGCCTCCGCAGGGGGCAGCAGCGGCAGGGCGGGGCGGGACGCGCGGGGATGCTCGAACGCGTCGTAGAGGGTGTCGATCTCCGGGCGCAGGGGCGCGATGCCGTGCGCCTCGCGCAGCAGCCACAGCTCCTCGTAGTTGCCGACATGGGCGAGGTCCCACACCAGCGGCGACATCAACGGCGACACCTGGGAGACGAGCTGGTCGTCCTCCAGGGCGGTCAGCAGATGGCTGCGTTCGCGCACGGCCGTCAGGTCCGCCGCGATCCGTTCCTTCAGCGCGTCCACATCTGCTCCTTCGCTTGACGCTCCTCCGCTTGACGCTCCTTCGCCTGGTGCTCCCTCTCCCTGCGCACCGGCCCGGGACGGTCGTCGGCCGGGGTGCGGCCCCTGGCCACGTAGCGGTCGGCGTACTCGGCGGTGACGGTCTTCAGCGGCCCGTCGGGCAGGGCGGCCAGCGCGGCCTCGAAGCAGGCCAGGGCGGCGCGGCCCAGGGCCCGGTCGGTGAGGCCGTCGAGGGCGGCGACCGCCCAGCGGCCCGCGACCGGCTCGGCGGCGGCCTCGGCGGCGTCCGGGACGGCGTCCATCAGAGCCGAGACGACGGCCACCGGAACGCGCCAGTAGGGCTCCGGAAGAGCGTCGATCATGCGCAGTTCGAGCCAGCCCTGCGGGCGGACCGGCGGGAACAGCGTCGTCAGGTGGTAGGCGAAGTCGTCGAGGGTGGGGTCTCCGGAGCGCAGCCACTCGCGGAAGGTCATGCCGGGATCGGCGGTCCAGGACTCGCCGCGCACGAGCATCACCCGGGCGTCGAGGGCGTACTCCGCCCAGCTCGTCACGGGGTCGCCGCCGCGCGGCGCACCGGTGCGGGAGCGATCCATCCGGGCCCAGACGGCCTGCCGGGTGGAGCGCCAGCCGGTCAGCCTGCCCTCGTGGGTGGCGGAGTTGGCGAACGCGGCCACCAGCACCGGGCCGAGCATGTGGGCCAGCCGCCAGCGGCGCTCCACCTCGAGCCCCACATCGACGCTGACCTGCACCGACGCCGTCGCGCACATCATGGTCAGATCACCGAAGTACTCGCCCATGCAGCGGTAGCGCGGCTCGGTGAGCTGCATCGGGGGCACCCCGGCCGGGTCGACCCCGTAACCGTGGAGCTCGACCCCCGGAAGCCGCTCCCGTACCGCCTCCAGGTCTCGCTCCAGCGCCTCGCACACCTGCCCGGCCGTGGCGAACGGCAGCGTGCTCAGCTCCAGCTGGCCGCCGGGCTCGAAGGTGACCCTGCTCCCGGCCGGCAGGTCCGCCGCCAGCGCCGTCCGCAGCCGCGAGATCGCGACGACCTCGCCGCCCTCCCGGACGAACCACTCCGTCTCGGCCCCCACCCGCCGCGGCGGGCCCTTCTTGAAGCACACCCCGTGCACATGCTCGAAAACGTCGTCGACGGTAAGCCCCACTCGCCCTCCCAGGGTCCGTCTTTCACCCTCCCCTTGTGAACCGGATCACCGATCCCCCTGAATCGGAAAATCTGAGTGAACTACGCAACATGCCGAAATACTGGGTCAATCCCTAGGGAGCGCGCTCGGGTAGTCGAGGCCCTGTTCGAGCATGTCGAAGATCGTCCCGATCAGGCTCGGCAGCGAGGTGCCGGGGCGCCTGCGCCACAGGTCGGCAGCGGTCTGGAACGCCGTGCTCGCGATCGCGGCGACGACGTAGGGCCGGTCGTCCTCCAGCGGATCGACGCCCATCCGCAGGGCGATCTCGGCGGCCAGGTCGGTGCACTTCTTCTGCTGGTGCTCCAGGCTGCTGCCCAGAACCCCGGGACTGGTCATCATCATGCGCTGGAACAGGTCGAAGCGGGCGGGCGAGAAGCCGCCGGCCCCGCCCTCGCAGTCCTCGGCGATGACCGTCGCCGCCGCCCGGACGGCCGTCAGGACCGGCTCGGCCGCGGGCCTGGAGCGCAGCGCCGCCAGGACGGCCTCCTGCATCTCCTCCTGGAAGGTGAGGACCACGTCCTCCTTCGACCGGAAGTAGCGGAAGAAGGTCCGGGACGACACGTCGACCGCGTCCGAGATCTCCTCGACGGTGACCTCCTCGAACCCCCGCTCCTCGAACAGGCGGAAGGCGGCGTCGACGAGGGCCTCGCGGGTGGCCTGCTTCTTGCGCTCGCGGCGCCCCATGTCGACCGTCATGGGCGCATGATACGCCGCTCGTCAGCGGAGGACAAAGGTCTCGGTCCGCCAACTGTCTTCACGTGACTCATGTCTCAAGCATACGTTCGTCGCTTGACGACATCTGTCACATCATGACACTTTGACGGAAGCCGAACAGGAGGACCCCTTGACCCAGACCACGCTCGAACGCCCGATCACACCCCGCCCACGCACCGGCCTCGGCCATCCCTGGCTCACCCTCGTCGCGGTCTCCCTGGGCGTGATGATGGTCGGCCTCGACGCCACCGTCGTCTCCATCGCCAACCCGGCCATCGCCGCCGACCTGGGCGCCGACCTGTCGGGGCTCCAGTGGGTCACCAACGCCTATCTGCTGGCGCTGGCCGTCACGCTGATCCCGGCAGGCAAGATCGCCGACCGCTTCGGCCGCCGGGCGACCTTCGTCGCCGGGATCATCGGCTTCGCCGCCGCCTCCGTCGCGGTGGGGCTCGCCCCGAGCCTCGGCTGGGTGATCGCCTTCCGGGTGCTGCAGGGGTTCGCGGGGGCACTCCTGCAGCCCGCCTCGCTGGCGATCCTGCGCAACACCTTCCCGCCGGAAAGGCTCAACGCCGCCATCGGGATCTGGGGCGCCACCGTCGGCATCTCGATCGCGGGCGGGCCGATCGTCGGCGGCCTGCTCGTCGAGCACGCCACCTGGGAGTCGGTGTTCTTCCTCAACGCGCCGCTCGGCCTGATCGCCCTGGTCATGAGCCTGTGGGTGATCCGCGAGTCGCGCGGCGAGGACCCGCACGGCTCGTTCGACCTGCCGGGCGTCGCGCTGCTGTCGGGGTCGCTCTTCGCGCTCGTCTGGGGGCTGATCAAGGCCGGATCCGACGGCTTCGGCGCCCAGGTGCCGATGGCGTCGTTCGCGGCGGCGGCCGTCCTCATGGCGCTGTTCGTCGCCAACGAGCTGCGCGCGGAGCATCCGCTGCTGCCGCTGGGGCTGTTCCGGTCGGCGTCCCTGTCGGCCGCGACGGTGCTGATCGTGCTGGGCTTCTTCGCGATGTTCGGAACGATCTTCTTCATCACGCTCTACCTCCAGCAGATCCACGGGATGAGCCCGGTCGACGCGGGCGTCCGGATGCTTCCGATGACCGGCGTGTTCATCGTCGCCTCGCCGATCGCGGGGGCGCTGACCCAGCGGTTCGGGCCCCGGGTGCCGCTGATGCTCGGCATGGCGATCACGGCCGCCGCGATGTTCGGGCTGTCGCGGATCGGCGTGGACGCCGCCTACTCCGCGATCTGGCCGTGGTTCGTGCTGATCGGCACCGCGTTCGGGCTGGTGATCGTCGCGGGGACCGAGGCGATCGTCGGGAACGCCCCCGCCCATCTGGCCGGGGTCGCGGGCGGGCTCCAGCAGACCGCCTCACAGCTCGGCGGCGTCCTGGGGACCTCGGTCCTCGGCACGATCCTCGCCACCCGCGTGGACGGCGCGTTCGCCGCCCGGCTCACCGAGGCCGGCGTCCCGGCGGCCACCACCGAGCACCTGGCCTCCTCGACGGGCGCGGTCTCCCAGGGCGTCGCGCCCGCCACGGAACCCGCCCTGACCGACGCCGTGACCTCGGCCGCCCACCTGGCCTTCATGGACGGCTTCCAGACGTCCATGGCGGTCGCGGGCGCCGTCGCCCTGGCGGCCACCCTCGTCGCCCTGACCGTCCGCAAGGGCGCCTCCCCCGTGACCCCCGGTCACGGCGTCTGACCTCGGTCGAGCGCACCGGCGAGCTCCCGCCACCGCGCGGCGGGCGGCCGGACCCCTCGGTGATCACATGCAGGTTCACCTGGTCCGCGCCCGCGCGCCTGGCCGGGCTGGCCCTGCACGGGATCGTGACGCCCGTCAGCGCTCCCGCGCCACGAGCGGGGTGATGTCGCGGTCCTTGAGCTCGTTGACCTCGCGCCAGGCCCGGACGCGGGAGGGGGTCAGCCGGAAGTAGAGGTAGGGGTTCGGCTCGGCGCGCGGGTCGAAGCCGGTCTTGGCGGCGAAGGCGTCGCCCAGGGCGGCCGGCAGGGACGCCGGGTCGAGCGCCTCGGCCGACGCCTCGATGAGGACCAGGTCACGGGTGGGACCCACCCCGACCCTGGCCAGACCGGACGCGGCGAGGTTGCGGGCCGTGGGCGTGGCCGCCGCCGTGGAGATCAGGAGCGTCTCCCCCTCCCAGAGGAAGGACAGCGGGACCAGGTGCGGCGTGCCGGTCCCCGGATCGGCGGTCGCGATCCAGGCGTCCACGTCGTTCTCGAGGCGGTCGAGGGTGTCGCGGCGGCGCCGTTCGGCGGTACGGGGTGCTTCCATGCGGACCAGCTTAAGATCACCCCGCCCCGCGCACCGTGGTGGACCCGGTCGTCTAGACCCTCGCGAGGTCGGCGAAGGTGGCGTTGAGGTTGAGGCCCTCGGAGAGCTCGACGGCGAGGCGCTCGCTGTGGACGGCCGCGACCTCGTAGGAGCGGCCGGAGCCGTCGAGGCGGTACTCGTCGACGGACTGGACGCGGCCCTTGTCGACGGCCACGACGAGGAAGACGGGGATGCGCTGGCCCGCGTACTCGGCCAGTTTCTGCGCGAAGCCCGTCCGGGAGGCCGGGTCGGTGACCTCGATGGCGGTGCAGACGTCGGCGGAGGTCGGTTCCGCCCCCTCGGGAAGGGGACGGAACACGCTGACGTCGGGCCGCCGGATCGTGAACCGGGAGCGGCCGCGCCGGGTCGAGAACTTCATGTCGGCGTCCCTGCGGACCTCGGCCGAACCGGGGGTCGGCCGCACCGGGCTGAGCGCGGCGACGAGGTTGCGGACCACCCGCCGCCGCTCCGACGACGGCGGTTCGCGGTGGACGACCCGGCCGTCGACGACCTCGATCAGGTCGGCGACCTCCCTCGGCAGAGCGTCGTACTCCTCTTCGGTCAGGTGAAGGCCGGCGGACACGATCGTCTGGTCGGGAAGCATGCCGTCGAGCCTAGCCGCGCGGTGACCTCTCTGTGATGTTCCGCCGCTTCAGAGAGTGAGGATGAGCCCGCTCGTCGGGACGCCGGTGCCCGCCGTCACCAGCACGTTGGAGACGTCCGCGACCTGGTTGGCCGCCGTTCCGCGCAGCTGCCTGACCGCCTCGGCGATGCCGTTCATCCCGTGGATGTAGGCCTCGCCGAGCTGGCCGCCGTGCGGGTTCACCGGGAGGTGGCCGTCGATCTCGATGCCGCCGTCCGCGATGAAGTTCCCGGCCTCGCCGCGCGGGCAGAACCCCAGCTCCTCGAGCTGCACCAGCACGAACGGGGTGAAGTGGTCGTAGAGGATCGCGGTCTGGACGTCCGCGGGGGTCAGCCCCGACTGCGCCCACAGCTGCCCTCCGACGACGCCCATGGCGGGCAGGTCGGTGAGGTCGGAGTCGCCGTAGTAGCTGAACATCATGTACTGGTCGGCGCCCGAGCCCTGTGCCGCGGCCGAGATGATCGCCGGCGTGTTGGGCAGGTCGCGGGCGCGCTCGGCCGACGTGACGACGATCGCGACCCCTCCGTCGGACTCCTGGCAGCAGTCCAGCAGATGGAGCGGGTCGACGATCCACCGCGACGCCTGGTGCTCCTCCAGCGTGATCGGCCGCTCGTAGAACCAGGCCGCCGGGTTGGTCGAGGCGTGGCGCCGCATCGCGACCGCGACCCGTCCGAAGTCCTCGCTGGTGACGCCGTAGGCGTGCATGTAGCGGCGGGCGTACATCGCCACCCAGCTCGCCGGCGTGGCGAAGCCGTAGGGCAGGTGCCAGGAGAACTCCAGGCCCTGCGGCGTGGCGCCGCGCGTCGAGGCGTTGGCCTGCCCGAAGCGGTGGCCGGAGCGCTCGTTGAACGCCCGGTAGCACACGACGGTCTTGGCCAGCCCCGCGGCGACGGCCGCGGCGGCGTGGGCGACGGTGCCCGCCGCGGCGCCGCCGCCGTACTCGACGCGGGAGAAGAAGGTCAGCTCGCCGATGCCCAGCTCGCGGGCGACGGCGATCTCGGTGTTCACGTCCTGGGTGAAGGTCACCAGCCCGTCCACCTCGGACGGTGACAGGCCCGCGTCCTTGATGGCGGCCAGGCACGCCTCGGCGGCGAGCTGGAGCTCGGAGCGTCCGGACTCCTTGGAGAACTCGGTCGCGCCGATCCCGGCGATGGCGGTCTTGCCAGAGAGGCTCATCGGAGCGTCACCGTCGCATTCACGTGGTCACCGAGGCTGACGGCGCCGCGCACCGTCACGACGTCCCCCTCGCGGGTTCCGGTCAGGGTCAGGGTGTCGCCCGCGTAGGCGGGGGCGCCGAGCCTGACCTTGATGCCGGCGACGGAGGCGCCGGGGTTGTTCTCCAGCACGTACCGCTGGACGAGCCCCATCGTGGTGAGGATGTTGAGGAAGATGTCCTTGGAGCCCTGCGCGCGGGCGAGGGCCACGTCGTGGTGGACCGGGGTGAAGTCCCTGGTCGCGATGGCCGTCGCGACGATGAGGGTCGGGGTGAGGGGCAGTTCCAGGGCGTCCCAGTCCGAGCGGGTCTCCCGGACGGCTCTGGGCGCGGGCGGCGGGGTGCCGGCGGGCTGCCACTGCGGGAGCGTCACGTCGTCGGAGATCTGCTGGAAGGTCAGCTGCACGGGCATCCCCACCGTGACGTCCTCCGGCGCGATGTCGAGGAGGTTGCCGATGATGCGCGGCCCCTCCTCCAGCTCGACCAGGGCGACGACGTAGGGCGGCGTCCGTCCGGGCACCGGCGGATGGTGGTGGACGACGTGGCTGTAGACCGTCCCGCGGCCGGAGGCGACCACGAAGTCCCGCTTCGTGGCATGGCAGGACGGGCACATCGGGCCGGGCGGGTGCCGCAGCACGCCGCACTCCCCGCACTTCTGGATCCGCAGCTCGCCCTCGCGGGCGCCCGCCCAGAAGAACTCGGTGTCGAGCCCGATCGCGGGCAGGATCGGCTTGCCCGCCGGCCTGCGCTTCACCGGCAGGAACTTGAGGACGCGGAACAGCATCTCGCCGACCCGCTCGTCGCCCGAGTACCAGGCCTGGTGCCAGGTGACGAAGTAGCCCTCGCCCATCGCGGTGCGCTTCGGCCCGGCGATCCCCCCGAACCGCATCGTCGAGCGCAGCCGCTCCCCGATCCGGATCGGACGGTCGTAGGCGTGCTCGCAGTTGACGGCCACGACCCCGGTGAAGCCGCCGGCGTTCAGCTTCTGCAGGATCTCGTCCGCCGCCGATCCGGCCTTCGTGTCCACCAGCCCGGGCATCGACCAGACCTGGAGCATCGCGGGCGGCGCCTCGGCCTCCCACGAGCCCTTCTCCCCCAGCGCCTGCTGCCAGTTCCGGATCATCGGGGCGTTCACGGGGTCCAGCGGCACGGGCGCGGGACGCTCCCCCAGCCCGGTCAGTTTCTCGGCGAGCGCCATCAGCTCGTCATGCATGCAAGCTCCAAAGACACGATTACTCCAGGACGAGCGGCGGCGGGCGGGGCGGGGCTCGCCCGCCGCGGAAGGGGCGTCAGCGCGGCGCGCGCGGCAGGCCGAGACCGATCATCGCGATGAGCTCGCGCTGGATCTCGTTGACGCCGCCGCCGAAGGTCAGCACGACCGCGCCCTTGACGCCGTGGTCGAGGACCGAGGCGAACTCGGCGGTCTCGGGGTCGCCCGGGTCGCCGAAACGGGCGAGGGCGTCGGACAGGATCCGGCCGCAGTCCTGCATCCGCTCCGAACCGTAGATCTTGGTCGCCGACGCCCCGGCGGCGCCGAGCCAGCCGAGCGCCGCGTTCGCCGCGACCTGCCAGTTCAGGAACTCGTTGGTCCGCAGGAACGCGTACACCTGGCCGAGGGCGCGCGCCACCGCGGGCTCCTCGATCGCGCCGGTGCGCCTGGCCCAGGCCTCGAACCGGTTGAAGCGGTGGGCGATGTTGCCGGCCGGGCCGAGCGTCACGCGCTCGTGGTTGAGCTGGTTGACGATCAGGTTCCAGCCCTTGTTGACCTCACCGATGACGTCCGAGACCGGGACGTGGATGTCCTGGTAGTAGGAGGAGTTGGTGTGGTGGCGGCCGTCCATCGTGACGATCGGGGTCCAGGAGTAGCCCGGGTCCTTGCAGTCGACGATGAGCATCGTGATGCCCTTGTGCTTGGCGCCCTCGTCGCTGGTGCGGGCGGCGAGCCAGATGTAGTCGGAGTAGTGGCCGCCCGAGGTGAAGATCTTCTGGCCGTTGACGACGAAGTGGTCGCCGTCCAGGACGGCGGTCGTGCGGAGCGAGGCCAGGTCGGTGCCCGCGCCGGGCTCGGAGTAGCCGATCGCGAAGTGGCACTCACCGGCGAGGATCTTCGGCAGGAAGAACGCCTTCTGCTCGTCCGTGCCGTACTCGATGATGGTCGGCGCGACCGAGTTCAGCGTGATGATCGGGTAGGGCACCTCGGCGCGGGCGATCTCGTTGGCGAAGATCTGCTGCTCCATCGGGCCGTAGCCGCGGCCGCCGTACTCCTTCGGGAACGCGACGCCGAGCATGCCGTCGCGGCCGAGCTTCTGGCAGTGCGCCATGTAGGCGTTGCCGAAGGGGTCGTTCGCGATGGCGTAGCGGCCGTTCTCGTCGATGCAGGTGCTGAAGTAGTCGCGCAGCTCCTTGCGCAGGGCCTTCTGCTCGTCGGTGAGGTCGACCAGCAGGCCGTCGGTGACGGGCGTGGTGGCGGGCTGCCCGGCGGGGACCCTGACGGCCGCGCCGACCTGGTCGAGCTGCGCCTCGGCGCCGCCGACGACCGCGGAGACCTGCTTGACGTGGGCGAAGTAGCGGTGCAGCGGGTAGGTGACGTCGAGGCCGATGCCGCCGTGCAGGTGCTGGCAGGTGTAGACGGCCTTCACCACCGGGTCGGCGGCGTTGTAGCCGGCGATCGCGAGGACCTCGTCCTGGTCGGGACGGTCGTTGGCCACCCGCCACGCCGCCGCCCAGACCGTCACGTCGAGGGCGGTCTTGGCGATGTAGACGTCGCCGACCTGCATGGTGACGGCCTGGAACTCGGCCAGGACCCGGTTGAACTGCTCGCGGGTCTTCACGTACTCGGTCGTCAGCTTCAGCGCCGCCTCGATCGCGCCGGACGCCAGGGCGACCGCGCCGAGCTTCACGTAGCGGCGGAGCGTCGCGGCGCCGCCGGGCAGCCGGACGGCCTCCGCCCCGTCCAGCGCCACCCGGTACAGCGGGTCGGTCGTCGCGGACGGGTGCTGGAGGAGGGTCGCGTTCGCGGGGTCGACGAGGTAGGCGTCCTCCCCGGCGGGCACGACGATCCCGGCCGCGTCGGCGGCGAAGGGGACGAAGGTCGCCACGCCGGTCAGCCGGCCGCCGTCGACGGTGATCTCGCCCAGGGTCCGCTGCGCGACGGTGAGGATCTGCTCGCCCTCGGCGACCGGGGCCAGCGAGGCGCCGTCGCCGTGGGCGGCGATGACGGCCGCGGCGGTCAGGGTGGCGAGGGCGGGGAGCGGAGCGGCCGCACGGCCGAGCTCCTTGACGATCACCGTGTACTCGATCGCGCCGAGCCCGGCGCCGCCCGCCTCCTCCGGCAGGGTCACACCGAGCAGCCCGGCCTGGGCGAAGGCCTTCCAGAGGTTCGCGTCGTAGGCAGCGCCGGTCTTCTCGAACGCCTCGAGCTTCTCGGGTGTCGCCTCCTTGCCGAGAAGATCGGCGGCCAGACTCTGGAGCTGCGTCTGGTCCTCGTCGAGGTTGAAGTTCATCGTTGCCCTTCCAGGAGGTGGAGTCTGCCCGTGCGCGCGAACTCCTCGCGCAGTGCGGTGACGTCGTCGGGGGTCATGGGTCGGTAGGTCAGGTCGCGTCCGGGCCGGAACCAGACCGGATCCTCCGTGCGCCAGCCCTCCGCGGCCAGCGCCCTCTTGAGAATCTTGTTGGAGGCCGTCACGGGCAGTTCCCTCGCGACCCGGACGTAGCGGGGCGCCCACTTCGGGTTGAGCCCGGCGACGGCCTCGGCGAACGCGGCGGGGTCGAAGGCCCCGGTCGTCGCGAGCATCACCTGGTCGCCCGCCGACACGTCCGGGACGCCGTACACCGCGAACAGGCCGTCGAGGTCGAGAGCGCGTTCCACCTCGACGGCGCCGAAGTTCTCGCCGTCCACGCGGAGCCGGTCGAGGGAGCGGCCCACGAAGAACACGTACCCGTCCTCGTCGGCGCGGACGTAGTCGCCCGACCAGTACATGCCGTCGCGCAGACGGTCGTCGGCCTGCTCCTGGTAGTAGCCGTCGAACAGGCCCATGTCGGAGGTGTTGACGAGTTCGCCGGTCGCCCCTGGCGGGCACTCGGCGCCGGTCTCCGGGTCGAGGATCTTGATGCCGGGGCCGAGCTTGCCGAGGGCTCCGGGCGGGCCGAACGGGTCGGGGGTGAGCGCGATGGCCGTCTCGGTGGAGCCGTAGGCGTCGATCACGAAGCAGCCGAAGCGCTCGCCGAACAGCTTCTGCTCGGCGGGGGCGGCCTCGTTGCCGAACGCGATCTTCAGCGGGTTGTCGACCTTCCCGGGGGTCGCGGCGACGACATAGGACAGCGCCTTGCCGACGTAGTGGAGATAGGTGCAGCCGTGCTCGCGGACGTCGTCCAGGAGGCCGGAGGCGGAGAAGCGCCGCCGGATCACCAGGCGTCCGCCGCAGGCCAGCGCGGGCGCGTAGGCGGCCATGATCGCACCGGAGTGGAACAGCGGCATCGGGCTGTACAGGACGTCGTCGCTGCTCAGCATCCGGCCGGCCAGGCTCTCGCCGGGCACGACGACCTTGCGGTGGGTGATCCGGACCGCGCGCGGGTTGCCCGACGTCCCGGAGGTGAAGATGAGCATCAGGAGGGTCTCGGCGGTGACCCCGGCGAGGGCGGGGGGCTCGGCGCCCTCGTAGCCGGCCAGCAGCTTGGCGTAGCCGGGCGACTCGTAGTCGACGACGCCGAGGTCGTCGTGGGCGAAGTCCTGGGCGGTCGGCAGGTGCCTCGGCTCGGTGACGATGAGGTCGCAGTCGGCCCGCGCCGCGTCGCCCTCGAGCTCGACGGCGGTGCGCGTCGTGTTCAGCGCGACGATGACGGAGCCGGACATGGCGGCGCCGCCGATGAGGAACAGCACCTCGGGCACGTTGTCGAGCAGGATCCCGACATGCACGGGACGTCCCGGATCGACGGTCCGGAGCCCGCCGAACCACGCCGCCCTGATCGCGCATTCCGCGACGACCTCGCGCCATGACCAGGTGCGGCCCTCGAAGGACAGCCCGGGTGCGTCATCGCCGGCCCTGGCGTGGAGCAGTTCCGCCACGGTGTTCATGAGGGCGAAACTAGAACAGATTCTAGTTTCTGTCCAGATGGCATGAAAGTCAGTGCTTGCTGACGTAGAACCGCCCGGAACAGCGTTCCGAATCGGGATAACACGTTCTCGCCCTAACCTGTACTCTGTGCATCGAATGACTACACAGGGGTGTGCATGACCGCCGCAGAACCGACCGCCGACTCCCCGGCCCGCTCCAGGAGCCAGCACCAGCGCCGCAAGCGCATCGTGCAGGCCGCCGCCGCGCTCGCCTCACGGGGCGGGGTCGAGGCGATGCAGATGCGGACGGTCGCCGAACGCGCCGGTGTCGCCCTCGGCACCCTGTACCGGTACTTCCCCTCCAAGATGGACCTGGTCGTCGCCGTCGTCAGCGAGGAACTCGACCTCCTCGAGGGCAGCATGGAACGGCGCCCGCCCGGCTCCTCGACCGGTGCCTCCCGCGCCGTCGAGCTGCTGATGCGCGCGACACGCGGACTGATGCGCGAGCCGGAACTGGCCGACGCGCTGATCCGCTCGCTGCTGCTGTCGGACGTGAAGACCAACTTCGGCTCCCGGATGACCGGCATGCTGATGCGCGTCGCCTACGCCGACAACGCCACCGAGGAGCAGCGGGTCCTGGTCGGGGCGCTCAACAGCGTCTGGGTCATGGAGATGATCGAGATGCTGCGCGGGCACGCCACCACCGAGCAGATCCACGTCCGTCTCGACATCGCCGCAGCCCGCCTCCTGGACGCTCACTGAGGTCTACGCTTGCTCACATGGAGCGACGTATTGAGATCTACGGCGACGAGGACGACGGCGTCATCATCGAGTACATCCCGTCGGAGGAGGTGCCCGACGAGTTCCGCAAGGACAACAAGATCTTCCTGCCCGGTGAGCAGGCGATCGTCATGAAGGACGCCAAGGACCCGAACGGCCCCGTCCTCTACTTCACCCAGGGTGAGTGGGACGCCTTCGTCGCGGGCGTCAAGGACGGCGAGTTCGACGACCTCCTCGACGACCTCCCGCCCGACGACTACGTCGAGTAACCGCCCGCCGGAAAGATCACCAGGCGTACGCGCCCGCGAAGGACGTCGGCCCCGGCCGGTACCCCAGAACCTCCCGCGCCGCCCCGATGTCCAGGGTCCGCTCCACGGCCAGATGGCCGAGGGCGTACCGCGTCAGCCGGGGCGGCCTCGCACTCCCGGCCAGCAGGAACAGCCCCTCGGCCGCCGCCGCCACCGGACGCAGCGCCCGTTCCGGCAGGTAGATCCGCCGGGCCCGGATCCCCCGCTCCTGAAGGATCATCGCGAAGGCGTCGTCGATCGGCAGCGGCTCCGCGTCGGTCACGTTGAACACGCCCGTGACGTCCTTCCCGGCCGCCAGCACGCAGGCCTGCACCAGGTTCCAGACGGCCGTCAGGCTGAGGAGCTGCCGTCCCGTCCCCACCGCGACCAGCACGGGGCCGCGCACCGCCCCCAGCACCCGGGGCAGCAGGGTCGTGTCGCCGGGGCCGTAGATCGCGTGCGGCCGGAGGATCACCGAGGGCCCGCCGGCGGCGAGGACCGCCCGTTCCGCCGCGGCCTTCGACACCCCGTAGGCGTTCTCGTACCGCGTGACGGGCGCCTGGTCCTCGGTCGCCATGACGGTCGGGACATGCGGGTCGTAGACGCTGGCCGTGCTCACGTGGACGAACCGGGTGCCGGGGAAGCTCGCCAGCACGTTGCGGGTGCCCTCGAGGTTGGTGGCGAAGAAGCCGGGGACCGGCCCCCAGTCGGTGACCGTCCCGGCGCAGTGGATCACCGCGTCGACCGGCGGCGGCGCGTGCAGCACCCCCCGGGCGATGTCCCACGACCGGTAGACGGCCCCGCCGAGATGCCGCTCCCCGACGCTGGCCCGCCGCCCGTAGGCGAACACCCGCACCCCGCGCAGCGCCAGCTCCCGGCAGACCGCCCCGCCGACGAATCCCGACGCACCCGTCACCGCGACCCGCACGCCCCACCGCCCGTCCGACCGACTGTATGGACCGGCAAGTCTGCCACGCACCCGCTTCGTCCACCGGCCGGTGCCCACCGGTCGCCTCCGTCATGCGGGAAGTGGAGCACATCAGGGATCGGCGGGGTCGGTGCGGCGGCCGAGGACGGTCAGGACGCGGTCGGCCCAGCGGATGTTCTCCTCCTCGAAGGCGATGCCGCGCAGGAGGGTGAGGTAGGGGCCGATGCGCTGGGTTCCGGACAGGAACTCCTCCTCGGAGCGTCCGGCGAGGATGTTCTCCCTGGCCCGCTCGTAGCGGGCGAGCTTGGTCCGCCCCCACGCCCGCCGCTCGGCGACCGAGGCCATGACGGCGGCGACGTCGCCTCCGTCGACGGACTGGACCTTGACCAGCAGTTCCTCGCGCATCATCCCGGGCCTGGCGGGACGCGCGGTGAAGTCGTGCAGGGCCAGGCGGCCGGCGTCGGTGAGGGAGAACATCCGCTTGTCGGGCCTGCGCTCCTGCCGGACGACCCTGGCCTCGACGAGCCCCTCGGCCTCCATCCGGTCCAGTTCCCGGTAGAGCTGCTGCGGCGTGGCCATCCAGAAGTTGGCGACCGGCGGGTCGAACGCCTTCGCCAGGTCGTACCCCGACGCCTCGCCCTCGAGAAGCGCGGCCATGACCGCATTGCGCAACGCCATGCGGCCATCGTAGTGTCAAAGACAACTATTCAACTAGTTGAGTAATCGAGGCCAACATGATCTCCTTCCGCGCCGCCGTCGAGGCCCGTGACACCGCCGCCATCGAGGCCACCCTCGCCGAGGACGTCGTCTTCACCAGCCCCGTCGCGTTCAAGCCCTATCCCGGCAAGGCGATCACCGCGGCGATCCTCCGCGGCGTCCTGCGCGTCTTCGAGGACTTCGAGTACGTCCGCGAGATCTCCGACGGCCCCGACCACGCCCTCATCTTCAAGGCCAAGGTCAACGGCCGCGAGGTCAACGGCTGCGACTTCATCCACCTCAACGACCAGGGCCTCATCGACGACTTCACCGTCATGATCCGCCCCCTCTCCGCCGCCACCGCCCTCTCCGAGGCCATGGCCGCCCAGTTCCCCCGGATCCAGTCCGAAGCCCTCAACCCCTGACCCCCACCTGGCATCCCCACGCACCAGAGGCCAGACTGGGGAGACATGGAGCCGATCACGGGAATATCCTGAATGAACACCGACGGTAGCGGAGAGGGCCCTGGCATGCCGGATATGACCAGCGCGCTGGAGTACTGGCCGTCGCCGCCTCCATGGGGGTGGGTGGCGGATGATCTCGATCGGCTCCCCTCCGAGGGCCCGAACGGAGAACCCGACTTCTTCAAGCACGTCGAGTTGATCGATGGAGCCCTCCTCTTCATGTCCCCCCAGAAGCGATTTCATGAGCGCATGATCCGCGGTCTCACGAACCGCCTGAACGCGATCTCGCCACCGGACCTCGTCGCCGTGCAGCAGATGGACGTCAAGCTCGGCCACCGGACCCGGCCCTGCCCCGATGTCGTCATCATCGACGCGCAGGCGGCCGACGACGACGACCGGACCTACTACCTCCCCGCCGAGGTCCGTCTCGCCGTGGAGGTCGTCTCACCCGAGTCGGAGGAACGCGACCGGAAGGTCAAGCCCCTTCGCTACGCAGAGGCGGGGATCCCGCACTTCTGGCGGGTCGAGCAGGGCGAGGGGACGCCCGTGGTCTATGTCTACGAACTCGACCCCGCCACGGGCGTCTACGCCCTGACCGGCATCCATCACGGCGCGTTCCAGGTCAGGGTGCCGTTCGAGATCTCCATCGATCTCGGCGATCTGCCCCGCTGACGCCCGCCGGATCGCGGGGCGGGACGCTCGGACTGGATTCGTGACTTTTGTGGAAGGTTCGATGAACGTCTGGAATGTCCGGAGCGTCTCTTACGCTGGGCTCACTCGGCTTGGAGGCGGCGGTGGAGACAGCGAAGGACCCGGTGGTCATCGACGGGGGCGACAAGTCCTGTGTGCGCCTGCTGCTCGAATTGCGGGCGCACATAGCGGCGCTGCCGCCTGAGACCGTCGTTCACCTGATCGCCCTGGACCCCGCGGCGCCCATCGACCTTCCCGCCTGGTGCCATATGACGGGCCATGCCTACCTGGGTGTCGTCGCGCCTGCTCCGCCCACCTACGCGCTCCGCTCCGCCGCCCGGCCCGTCCCGACCGATCCGGCCTCTCCCTGGCGCAGAGCCGCCTCCTGACGCTCGCGTGCCGGGCCCGGTGCCTCCCGGGCGGAGTGGACCTGAGCGGCCGGAAGCCCCGGTCGTCGTGGCCGGGGCCCGGGCGGAGGCGGGGGTCAGGCGGCGTCGCGGAGGCGGGTGCGCTCCTGGCGGCGGTTGTGGATCTCGGTGGCGGAGACGACGATGTTGCCCGGGGCGATGTGCGGCGGGAGGGCGGCCTCCCAGCCGACGGTGTCGGACATGATGTGGATCGCGGCGCCGGCCGGGATCGCCGCGACGATGATCGCGGCGCAGGCGGCGAAGAGGATCCAGGTGCCGGTGATCATGGCGATGCCGCCGGCGGCGAAGGCCGTGATCACGGTGGCGACCAGGATCCAGGACGAGGTCTTGCCGCGCGGGTTGCCGTGCTGCGAGACCGGGCGGGGGACCCTGTCGTGCGTCGGGTGGGCCAGGACCCTGGGGCGGACCCGGGGGCGCCTCCGGGTGTGGACGTTCAGGTCGATGCTCGCGGTCATGGTCGTGCTCCCCTCGAAACGCGTTCTGTTCCTGTTCTCCAGCATGCCTCGAAAATCGACGCAGAAACGACGCAACAAGCATCATCTTGGTCTGCTCACGGAAGATCTTCGAGCGCGTCGAGGGCCTCGTCGAAGGTCGTGACCAGCCGCGTTCCCGGCGGGAGATCGCGCTCCGACCAGCCGGGACCGGCCAGGATCAGCCGCTCTCCCGCCTCGGGCAGCGCGTCCGCGTCGGCGTGCTCCGGGATCTGCGCCCACACCACGATCCGGGCGGGCGCCAGCCGTCCGGCCGCCGCCGCGAGCGCCGTGCCCGGGACCCGCGCGCCCAGCATCCGCACGGTCCTGCCGCGCTCCGCCCCGGCCGCGGCGAGCGCCTCCAGCGCCAGCGTGTGCTCCTCGCCGGGGGCGGCCGCCAGCAGCACCACCGGCCCGGACGCCTCCCCGGACGCCCGTTCCCGCAGGGCCGTGGACGCGCACCACGACACGAGATGCTCCACCTCCACGAAATCCCCGCCGCTCTCCTCCCACCGCATCCCGATCCCGACGAGCAGCGGCGTCAGGATCTCCGTCCACACCGCCCGCGTCCCGTGCTCGGCGAGCTGCTCCCGCATCGCGGCCAGCAGCCCCTGCCCGTCCAGGGCGACGGCGGCCCTGGCCAGGCCCTGTGCGGCCCGGTCGGCGCGGCCGACCGGGATGGTCCGGCCCCCTCCCGTCCGCTTCGTCCCGCCGTCGGCGGACCGTCCGCGCAGCGCCGCCCTGGCCGCCTCCGCGGGCGGGACCCCGGCGTAGACCAGGCGGCGCATCTCCCGCAGCCGCTCCAGGTCGGCGGGCGTGTACCGCCGGTGCCGTCCGCTCTCGCGCGAGCTCGGCCCGATCCCGTACCGCCGGTCCCAGCTGCGCAGGGTCGTCACGGCGACGCCCAGCAGCGTCGCGACGGCCCCCGCTCCGAGCGCCGGCCCCGATTCGTCGTCCACCCGGCCATTGTCGGCCCGCGGACGCCCCTCGTCCCGGACCCACGCCCGGACCCATGCCCGGACCCATACCCGGACCTCAGTGGGAGAAGGCCTCGATACAGGTGCCCTCGCCGTTGCGGCCGTGGACGGACAGGGTGACCTCGCGGGGCGTCACCGAGCCGGTGACGCAGGCGGCCCGGCCCACCCGGACGTCGACGACCGCACCGGGCGGCGCCGCCTCCCCGGTCGCGGCCGAGGCGCGGAACGCGCTGGTGAACGCCCGGTCCTCGCGCAGCCCCGCCGCCAGCAGGGCGGCCCGCACCGTCCCCGGAGCGACGTCGCCCCGCCTCCTGACCCGCTCCAGCACCGGCCGGATCCTCCCGGCAACGAGATCCCCCGCCGCCTGGTCGGCCGCGCTCAGCTCCCTGCGCCGCTTCCACCCGTTGTTGTCGGCGTGGTGCGGCGCCCCGTCCCCGGTCTGGCTTCCGGTGGCGTCGCGGGACCTCACCCAGGGCCCGACCCCGACCGTCGCCCCCGCGCTCACCTCGATCGTCGTGCCGTCCAGCCGCAGCGCGGGCCGCCCGACGTCCAGGACGGCCGTCACCGGCCTCCGCCCCGCCGGGTTCCGCCAGTGGATCGCGGCGGAGGCCGTCTCGCCCGGCGCGAGGACCACCGACCGCTCGGCCCGCCCGAACGACGGAGCCGCCGCGATCCGCACGCGGACGGCCCTCCCCGCGGCGTCGGAGAACACCACCTCGGGACGCCCCGCGACCCGGTACGGGACCGTCCCGCAGTTCCACAGGTCGAGCCCCAGCACGTGCTCCCCGCCGGCCGCGTCGACCGGTCCTGAGCCCAGCCGCACTCCGGACTCCGGGCACTCCTCGACCGGCGGCTTTGTCGCCTCCCCCGCCCCGGGCGCCCGCTCCTCGCCGCACCCCGCGACCAGCACCAGCAGCGCCAGCACGACCGGCGTCCTCATGACAGCCGCTCCCTGAGCGTCGCCCGGTCGAGCTTCCGGCCGCGCCCCGCGTAGGGCAGCTCGCCGACCAGGACGACCCGGTCGGGCAGCGCCTCGGCGTCGAGGATCTTCGCGAGCCGCCGCCGGAGCCACTGCTCCGAGACGTCGCCGACGACCGCGAGCACGACCTCCTCGTCCCCGGTCTCCGGATCGGGAACCCCGACGATCGCCGCCTCCCGCACCCCGTCGAGCGCCGTGATCGCCGGCTCGTAGAGCCCCGGGTAGAGATTGAACTTGCCCCGGATCAGCATGTCCTTCTTGCGTCCCAGCAGGACGATCCGGTCGCCGTCGAGACGGGCCAGGTCACCGGTCGCCAGCTCGGTGTGGTCCTCCTCGCCCAGGTAGGACCTGCTCATGTTGGGCCCGCCCAGGAACAGCTCCCCGTCCTCGGCGATCCGTGCGGTGACCCCGGGCAGGAGCGGCCCGAGCAGGTCGCCGCCGCCGGTGTGGGCGAGCTTCTCCCGCGCCGAGGCGATCGCCACGGGCACGATCTCCGTCATCGCGTAGACCGACAGCACCTCGGCACCGGGCGCGGCATCGACCGCCCTGCGCAGCACCCCCGCGGGGGCGGGGGCCGCGCCGAGGATCACGTGCCGCAGCGACTCCGGCAGTTCCGGCGCGACGTCCAGCAGCTCCCCGAGATGGACGGGCACGCAGAAGGTGTGGGTGGCGGCCCGCTCCGCGAGCTGGCCGACGAAATCGGCCGCCGGGCAGAACAGCGGCGGCATCGACCAGCACGCCCCTGCGACCAGGGTCGGCAGGCCCAGCATGAGCTGGTCGGTGTGGACGATGTCGCCCGTCCCGAGCGGCACCCGCTCGCGGAACAGCGCCAGCCCGGCGGAGAGCGAGTCCTCGGTGTGCACGACCGCCCGCGGCGCCGCCGTCGTGCCCGAAGTGAAGATCACCACGGCGGGCGCCCCCGGCTCGGCCTCCGCGGGCCCCTCGTGCGGGACGCGCCGGGCGAGCCAGCGGTCGAGGGAGTGGGCGCCGCGCGGGACGCCCGGCAGCCACCGCCCGGTGTGGACGTGCCGCATCGGCAGCTCCGACAGCTTCGGCAGCAGCAGCCCCCGCCGCCGGGCATAGGCCCGGACGGGCGCGATCCGGCTGGCGGCGTAGAGCACCGACTCGGCCGCCGACCAGCGGGGCGCGGCCAGCCTCAACCGGGCCTCGAACATCTCGGGGCCCGCCCCCGGATCGGCGAACACCACGACTCCGCGCGCCGCGACCACGCCGAGGGCGAGGACCAGCGCCTGCGGCGAGGGACGCACCGAGAACAGCACCCCGTCACCGGGTTCCAGGCCCGCGTTCAGGAAGCCGTCCCGCACCGCCAGGACGCGCCTCCGCAGCTCGCCGTACGACATCGGGACGCCGTCCCCGGAGATCAGGGCGACCTGATCGGGCGTGGCGTCGGCCCGCGCGAGGACCTGCCGGACCAGGCTCATGAGCGTTCCCTTCCCGGAGCGGTGCGGGCGCGGACGACGAGGGAGGAGTAGGTCGGCAGGAGGACCCGCCGCGCGGCCCGCCGCGAGACGACCTCGAGCGCGGGACCGTCCAGGACGACCCGGGCGACGGCCCTGATCTCGGCCATGGCCAGCGGAAAGCCGATGCAGAAGTGCGGACCGGCACCGAACCACAGGCGCTTCAGGTCGGGCGCGTCGCCGTCGAGGGAGAAGGGCCCCGCGTCGGCGCAGCAGTTGTGGGTGGCGATGACGACACGGTCGCCGGGGCGGACCACGACCCCAGCGACGGTCCGCTCGGCATGGACGCTCCGCAGCATGACGGGCGTGGGCGTCGTCAGCCGCATCGCCTCGTCGACCGCGCGGTCCAGCAGCCCTTCGGGATCGGCGGCGACGCGGTCCAGCGTCCCGGTGTCGTGGAGCAGGGCGAACAGCCGGGGCACGAGGGTCGCGACGGTCTCGGTGCCGGTCAGGAAGAACGCCCCCGCCGCCCCCCTGGCCTCGGCCTCCGACAGCCCGAGGACCTTCATCCGGCCCATGACCGTCGCCTCGTCGCCCGCGCGGTAGGCCTCGGCCGCGATGTCGCCGAGCGGCCCGAGGACCTCCTTGGCCCGGCGCACCTGGGACGGCTTCAGCGTCCTGCTCCGCAGGCTCACCATCGACACGACCCGCTCGCCCTGCTCGAACCAGTGCCGTGCGTCGGCCTCGCCGGGGGCCCGCAGCCCGATGACCTCGCAGATCACCGAACCGGCCATGGTCCGCATCTCGTCGACGAGGTCGACGGCCTCGCCGCGCTCCAGCCGGGCCGCCAGGTCCTTCAGCGGCGCCTCCAGCACGCGAGCGCACAGGGCCGTGGTCGTCGCGGGCGTGAACAGCTCGGTGAGCCTCCGGCGCAGGGCCCGGTGGCCCTCGCCCTCCATGTTGAGCAGGACCGAGGGGCCGAGGATCGGCGTCCAGAGGTCGCCGGGCGAGCCGGGGCCGTCCTTCCGGAAGGCCTCGCCGTCCATCAGCACCGCCCGCGCCGCCGCCGCGTCGTTGACCACACAGCCGAGGCCCGGCACCCGCACGACCGGACCGCGCCTGGCCAGCCCGCGCAGCAGCGGATAGGCGAACGGGTGGGCCGTCAGGTAGAGCCTGCGCTCCCAGTTCATCTGATGTCCACGACCTCGGGGGTGTAGCGGTGGTCGGCGTACCAGCCGAGGGTGCCGCGCAGCCCGTAGGCGCGCAGCCGCCGGACCGACCCGTAGACGATCATCCGGCGGGACAGCCCGTAGGAGCGGGTCAGCCTGCGGACGCGGTTGACCAGCGCCCGGTCCTCGTGGACGTCCTCGATCCGGGTGCGGGGGAAGCCGCCGGCCTTCTCGTAGAGCTCCGCGGTGATCGCCATGTTGCAGCCCGGCATCATCACGTACGGCCCGATGTATCCGGGATCGCGGTTGCCGGGCCGGAACCGCCCGAAGGCCGCGGCGACCCCGATGACGGCCGGCAGCAGCCGCCGCTCCCAGAACTTCAGCGGGAACTCGTCGGTGCGGGGCCGCAGCGGGCCGCTGACCATGGCGAGCCCCTCCGCGAACGCCGCCCGCACCGAGGCGGTCCACTCGTCGTCGGGCAGGCAGTCGGCGTCGGTCCTGGCGATGTGGGTGGCGCCGTTGAGGATGGCGTGCCGGAACCCGGTGTCGGCGGCGGCGCCGGTCCCCTTCTGCCCCTCGGAGATCAGCCGGACGCCGCGGAACCCCCGGACGATCACCGCGGTCCCGTCGGTGCTGCCGTTGTCGACGACCACCACGGTGAAGTCGCGGTCGGTCTGCCGCGCCAGCCGGGTCAGGGTCGCCCCGATCGACTTCTCCTCGTTGTACGCCGGGATCACGACCCAGAGATCCATCCGCACCCCCTCCGCGCCCGTCCCGCCCGTCATGACCACTCGGCGAACGCGACCCCGAGGCTCACCCCGCCCGCGAGCCCGACGAAGGCCACCCGGTCCCCGGGGGCCAGCCTCCCCTCCGCGACGGCCGTGGCGAGCTGGAGCGGCATCGTGGCCGAGGCGACGTTGCCGTGCTCGGGCAGCGTGACGACCAGCTTCCCCGCCGGGATCCCGAGAATGACCCGGAGGATCTCCAGATAGGGCAGGGTGACCTGGTGGACCAGGACGACCGCGAAGTCGTCCCAGGTCAGATCGTGCCTGGCCAGGGCGTCGAGCCAGAGGGCCGGACCCTGCCCGACGAAGGCGTCCTTGAGCTTGCGGCCGTCGCCGGAGAAGTAGGAGAACTCCTCGTCGCGCGGATGGGCCGAGCCGCCCCCCGGCAGCGTGCCGATCTCCCAGGCCGCCGAGACCGCCGAGAAGGCGAACTCGAAGAGGCCGCCCCCGCGGGTCTCCTCGAGGATCATCGCCGATCCCGCGTCCGACAGCGTGTAGCCCGCGAAGGCGTCGACGAACTGGGGCCGGTCGCGGACCGTCCAGCGGATCGCCCGGGACGGGGTCTCCCCGCCGCAGACCAGGACGCGCCGGTACTGGCCGGTCCTGATGAGGGCGTCGGCGACCTGCATGCCGTTGAGGAAGGAGTTGCAGGCGTTCTTGATGTCGAAGACCGGGCAGGTCAGGCCGAGTTTCGCCGCGACGATGTGGCCGGTGGCCGGCTCGATCATGTCCTGCGAAGCCGAGGCGAAGACCAGAAGGTCCGGCTCCGCCCCCTGGTCGGCGAGGAGCTTGGCCGCCGCCTCCGCCGCCAGGTCGGACGCCTGCTGGTCGTCGCGCATCACGTGCCGCGACCTGATGCCGGTCATCCGTTCGACGATCGTCGGATGCGGCCGGTAGGGCCCGATCCGCGCCTCGACTTCTCTGCTGGTGACGGTCTGCTCCGGGAGGTAGGCCGCCACACCCGCGATCCGTGCTCTCATGCGCCCAGCCTCGTCCGTTTTCGGCCCGCGCACATCGGCGCGGATACCTAGTCCAATATGAGGAGAAATACTCATCTTTGTCAGTATCCGTCGCGGCATCATCGCACCAACTGGCACCACCTTCGGAAGGAGTTCGATGGATCGGCACGAGGCCCGGCTGCTGAGAAGCGGCAACCCCTGGCTCTACGCGCTCGTGCGGGCGTCCCGGTTCACCGGGCCGATCCGCCGGGTGCCCCGGCTGGGCTGGCTCGTCACCGATCCGGTGATCGCACGGCGGATCCTCAACGACCACGCCCACTTCTCCATGGGCGGCGAGGGCGGCGTGGGCCACCTGTGGACCCAGCTCTTCGGGCCCGAGATGGCCGGGCTCTTCGACGGATCCGGTCACTCCCGGGTCCGCGCCGCCGCCCGTGACCTGTTCACCGAGGCCGCCGCCGCCGACCTGGTCGAGCGCACCCAGGGCGCCCGCTACCGGCGCCTGGCCAAGGACCTGGCGAACGGCGAGACCGTCGACATCGCCCTGGCCACCCGGGTCCTTTCGGGCCGCCTCGTCTCCCATCTGCTCGGCCTCGACCACGGCAGGGATCCGGAGAACGACGCCGACGGGCCCCCGCTGGAGCTGTTCGCGCTCGGCGAGCGGCTGGCCTCCCTCGCCCTCGGCACGGCCGCGAGCACCGACCTGCCGCCCGGGAAGATCGCCGAGGCGAAGGAGCTGGTCGCGGAGATCACCCGGGCCGTCCCCCACGCCTACGAGCACGCCGGGACCGACACGATCCTCGGCCGGTGCCGGGAGATCGGGATGAGCCTCGAGCTGACCCGCGGCCTGGCGACGCTGCTGTCGGTCGCCGGCACCGAGACCGGGGCCTCGGGGACGTCCAGGACGGTCGCGCTGCTCCACGACACCGGCCAGATGCGCCTGCTGCTCGCCCGTCCGGCGCTGCTCCCCAACGCCGTCCGGGAGGGCCTGCGGGTCTCCACCCCGGCGCCGGTGATCGGCCGGCACGTGGCCGCGGACGTGACCGTCTCCGGCCGCCGCCTGCGGTCCGGCGAGCGCGCCGTGATCCTCACCTACCGCGCCGACAACGACGCGGGACCCTTCGACATCGAGCGCGAGTACGTCACGCAGACCCGGCAGCTGTGGTTCGGGGCCGGACGCCATCTGTGCCTGGGCGCCGCCGTGGCCCGCACCCAGGTCGCGCGGATGCTGGAGGCCCTCACGGAGAGCGGCGCGGAATGGGAGATCGTCGGACGCGAGGCGGCCAGGGGCGCGCTGGTCCCGACCTACCGGTCGCTTCTGGTCCGGTCGCGGCGGGTCCCGGCACCTCCATCAAACTAGAACATGTTCTTATTAGGTCATCGCCTCAGCGGTATCCCCGGACTACCGGAGCTAAATAGAACGCGTTACAGTCAGGATTGGAATGACGTTCTAGGAGGTTGGTATGGGAAGCCCGGTGATCGTCGAGGCCGTGCGCACCGCGCAGGGCAGGCGCGGAGGGTGGCTCGCGGGCCTCAAGGCGCAGGCCGTGCTCGGCTCCACGCTGAAGGCGCTGGTCGAGCGGGCGGGCATCGACCCTGTCGAGGTCGGCCAGGTCTTCGCCGGATGCGTCACGCAGGCCGGCGAGCAGGGCGGCCACGTCGGCCGCTACGCCTGGCTGTACGCGGGGCTGCCGTGGCAGACCGGCGTGACGACGATCGACGCCCAGTGCGGCTCCGCCCAGCAGTCGGTGCACCTGGCCGCCGCGCTGGTCGAGGCCGGGGTCGTCGACGTGGCGATCGGCTGCGGCGTCGAGGTGATGAGCCGCGCCCCGCTCGGGTCGAACGTGCTGCCCGCCAACCCGCGCCCCGCCGACTGGTCGATCGACATGCCGAACCAGTTCGAGGCCGCGCACCGGATCGCCGAGCGGCGCGGCCTGACCCGTGCCGACCTCGACGCCTTCGGCCTGCGGTCGCAGCAGCTCGCCGCCAAGGCCTGGGCCGACGGACGCTACGAGCGCGAGATCGTCCCGATCGACGCCCCCCAGATCGACAAGGAGGGCGAGGAGACCGGCGAGACCCTGACGGTCACCCGCGACCAGGGCCTGCGCGAGACCACGCTCGAGGGCCTGGCCGGGCTCAAGCCGGTCATGGGCCTCGCGCACACCGCGGGCAACTCCTCGCAGATCTCCGACGGCGCCTCCGCCGTGCTGATCATGTCGGAGGAGAAGGCGGCCGAGCTCGGCCTCACGCCCCGCGCCCGGATCAGGACCCAGGCGCTGGTCGGCTCCGAGCCGTACTACCACCTCGACGGCCCGATCCAGTCGACCGAGCGCGTCCTCGACCGCTCCGGCATGTCCATCACCGACTTCGACGTCATCGAGATCAACGAGGCGTTCGCGAGCGTCGTGCTGTCCTGGGCGAGCGTCCACAAGCCGGACATGGACGTGGTCAACCCCAACGGCGGCGCCATCGCCATCGGCCACCCGGTCGGCGCCACCGGCGCCCGCCTGATCACCAGCGCGCTGCACGAGCTGGAGCGCCGCGACGGCTCGACCGCCCTGGTGACGATGTGCTGCGGCGGGGCCCTGTCCACCGCCACGATCCTCGAGCGCGTATAACAGCGCCTGTACCAAGACGGCCGTCACGGGGAACATCCCTCCGTGACGGCCCCTCGAACACCGCCCGAAGGAGACCAGTGCCCGATCACGGCGACGGCTTGTGGAGCGTTCCAGTACCGATTCCGGGCAACCCCCTGGGCAAGACGCTCGTCTATGTCCTGGAGAGCCCGAAGGGCCCGGTCCTCATCGACGCGGGCTGGGAGCATCCGGAGTCCTGGAAGGTCCTGAAGGCCGGCCTGCTCGACATCGGCACCTCGGTGGAGGACGTCTACGGCGTCGTCGTCACCCACATGCACCCCGACCACGCGGGCCTGGCCGGCCGGATCCGCGAGCGCTCGGGGGCGTGGATCGCGATGCACCGCAACGACGCCGAGCTCGTCGAGATGATCCGGACCGGACCGCGCGGCGAGATGGGCCAGTGGGTCACCCGGGCCGGGGCCCCGCCCAGCGAGCGGATCGCCCTGACCGAGTTCGACTCCGGCGTCCACGCCCCGGCGCGCCCCGACCGGATCCTGGAGGACCGCGAGCTGGTCGACCTGCCCGGCCGGACCCTGCGCGCCATCCTCACCCCCGGCCACACCCCGGGCCACATCTGCCTGCACGACGAGGACCGCGACCTGCTGTTCACCGGCGACCACCTGCTGCCGGAGATCACCCCGCACGTCGGCCTCTACCCCTACGACCGGCCGGACGTGGACCCCCTCCGGACCTACATGGACGCCCTCCAGATGACCGCCGAACTCGGCGTCGACGACGCGATGCCCGCCCACCAGTACGCCTTCTCGGGCATCCCGCGCCGCGCCAAGGAGATCATCGAGCACCACGAGGAGCGGCTGGCCGAGGTGGCCGCGATCGTCCCGCGGTCCGGAGCGACCCTGTGGGAGGTCGCCCAGCGCTGCCACTGGTCCTACACGTGGGAGGAGATGCTCCCCATCTCCCGCCATCTCGCGACCGGCGAGACGGCCGCCCACCTGCGCACCCTCGAGAACCGGGGCATCGTGCACCGGGTCGGCGCGGAGGACCCCATCCGCTTCGCCCACCGCTGAAACGTGTCGCGTTCGCCCGATTACCGGGCGGAGTGCGACACATATCACTTCCGCGAATGAGACTCTTGACGAGACTGGAGTCTCATTGTTGGCTGTGACCAAGCAAGCGCATGGTCACCACTGATCATCTGGAGAGACCCTTGAGCGACACCCGCCTCGACGGCAAGGTGGCCATCGTCACCGGAGCCGCACAGGGCCTCGGCAAGGCCGAAGCACTGGCCCTCGCGGCCGAAGGCGCTCGCCTCGTCCTCAACGACCTCCCCGGTGACGCCCTCGAGGCCACCGCCGAGGAGATCCGCGCGGCGGGCGGTGAGGCGACCACCCTGGGCGCCGACGTCGCCGACTGGAACACCGGAGAAGGCCTGGTCAAGACGGCTCTGGCAACCTACGGCTCCCTGGAGATCCTGGTCAACAACGCGGGCTTCACCCGCGACCGGATGCTCTTCAACATGTCCGAGGAGGAGTGGGACTCCGTCGTCCGCGTCCACCTCAAGGGCCACTTCGTGACGTCCCGGCACGCGGTGTCCTACTGGCGCGGCGTCTCCAAGACCGAGGGCGGGAACGTCTACGGCCGCATCATCAACACCTCCTCGGAGGCCTTCCTCCTCGGCTCCCCCGGCCAGCCCAACTACGCGGCGGCCAAGGGCGGCATCACCGCGCTCACCCTCTCCACCGCCCACGCCGTCGGGCGCATCGGCGTCCGGGTCAACGCGATCTGCCCCCGGGCGCGCACCGGCATGACGGCCGCCGTCTTCGGCGCGGCCCCCGAGACCGGCCCCGACCCGCTCGGCGCCGAGCACGTCTCCCCCCTGGTCGCCTACCTGGCCTCCCCCGCCGCCGACTCCGTGAACGCCCAGGTCTTCGTCGTCTACGGCGGCGTCGTCGCCGTCATGGCCCCGCCGACCACCGCCCAGGTCGTGCGCGCCGAAGGCACCTGGACCCCGGCGGCCCTCGCCGAGGCCCTGGAGGTCCCGCAGGGCGGCTTCTCCGCCAACGCGGCCCTGAAGTTCGACTAGCCCCACCCGAGTAAAAGCACCCCTTTCCCTCCGCGCAGCACGAGGAGTGTCATGTCCGCGCCCGAAATCCCGAAGATCGACGTCATCAACCCCGATGTCTACGAGCAGGGCGGCATCCCGTTCGAGCAGTTCGACTGGCTGCGCAAGAACGACCCCGTGCACTGGCACGCCGACCCGCACGAGGGCGTCGAGGGCTTCTGGGCGATCACCCTGGCCGAGGACATCACCTTCGTCTCCCGCAACGCCGACCTCTTCTCGGCCGCCGAGCGCACCTCGATGTTCACCGAGTACGGCGACGAGGATCTCGAGCTCCAGCGCAACAACCTGCTGTTCATGGACCCGCCGCGCCACACCAAGCAGCGGGCGAAGGTCAACCGGGGCTTCACCCCGCGCATGATCGGGCAGCTGCGCGAGCACATCGTGGAGATCACCCACAGCTTGATCGACAACATCTGTGAGAAGGGCGAGGCGGAGTTCGTCCGGGAGATCGCCGCGCCGCTGCCGCTTCAGACGATCTGCGAGCTGATGGGCGCCCCGCTGGACAAGGCGGACTGGCTGTTCGAGAAGTCGAACCAGCTCGTCGGCTTCGACGACCCCGAGCTCCAGGACGGCCCGGAGATCGCCAAGACCGCGGCGCTCGAGATCTACATGTTCGCCCAGGAGATCGCCGAGGCCCGCCGGGCGGAGCCGAAGAACGACATCGCGACCAAGCTCCTCGAGCCCGACGCCGAGGGCAACGTGATGAGCGACGAGGAGTTCAACCTCTTCATCCTCATGCTGACGATCGCCGGCAACGAGACCACCCGCACCGCGACCGCGGGCGGCATCCTGGCCTTCTTCGAGCACCCCGACCAGTGGGAGCGCCTCAAGAACGACCCGTCGGTCGCCACCACCTACGCCGACGAGATCGTCCGCTGGACCAGCCCGATCAACCTGTTCCGGCGCACCGCCACCCGCGATGTCGAGCTGGGCGGCAAGAGCATCAAGAAGGGCGACAAGGTCGTCCTGTTCTACGGCTCGGGCAACCGGGACGAGACGGTCTACGACGACCCCTACACCTTCGACATCGGCCGCGCGGCCAACCCGCACATCGGTTTCGGGGCGGGCGGCCCGCACTTCTGCCTGGGCACGCACCTGGCCAGGCTGAACCTGACGGTCCTGTTCGACGCCCTGGCCCAGCGCCTTCCCGACCTCCAGCTCAACGGCACGCCCCGCCGTCTCCGCTCCAACTTCGTCAACGGTTTCAAGGAGATCCCGGTCCGCTTCACGCCCACCCCGCGTCGCGGCTGATCCCCCTGCGGGCAGGACGCCCCGGCCGCCGACCGCGGCCGGGGCGCCTGTTCTTACGCCGTACGAAGTGACCGTACGGTCAGCACGTAAGTCAGGTCCCTCGGAACTCACCGGTAACGTGGGCAGGCTAGAGTCAGGGCAACCCATTACACATGGGGACCAATAGGCGCAGATACTAAGAGGTGGGCGTGAGCGCAGAGGACGAACAGCAGGGATCACTCAAGATCGCCCTGCTTTCCTACCGCAGCAAGCCCCACTGTGGTGGACAGGGGGTCTACCTCCGCCATCTGAGCCGTGAGCTGGTCGACCTCGGCCACTCGGTGGAGATCTTCTCGGGTCAGCCCTATCCGGAGCTGGACCGCGACGAGATCGTCCTGACCAAGGTCCCCAGCCTGGACCTCTACGACGACGAGAACCCCTTCCGGACCCCCCGCCTCGGGGAGTTCCGCGACTGGATCGACGTCCTGGAGTTCGCGCACATGAAGACCGGCGGCTTCCCCGAGCCGCTGACGTTCTCCCTGCGGGTGCTGCGCGAACTCAAGAAGCGCGGCGGCGCCTTCGACGTCGTCCACGACAACCAGGTGCTCGGCTACGGCAACCTCGGCATCCCGAAGCTGTTCCCGTTCGTCACGAGCATCCACCACCCCATCAGCCAGGACCGCAAGATCGAGATCGACGCGGCCAGGGGCTGGCGACAGCACTTCGGCAAGCGCCGCTGGTACGGCTTCGTGCGGATGCAGGGCCAGGTCTCGGCCCGCCTCGAGCGGATCCTGACCGTCTCCTCCTCCTCCAAGCGCGACATCGCCAAGGACTTCAGGACCGCGCCGGAGCGGATCCACGTCCTGCCGCTCGGCGTGGACACCGAGATCTTCCATCCGCGCGGCGCCACCGAGGCCAAGCCGCTCGGTGAGCGCGTCCCCGGCCGGATCGTCGCGATGGCCAGCGCCGACAGCCCCCTCAAGGGCGTCGACGTGCTGCTCCGCGCGGTCGCCAAGATCGCCACCGAGCGCGACGTGCACGTGATCATCGTCAGCAAGCCGCGCGACGACGGCCCCACGGTCAAGCTCGTCAAGGAGCTCGCCCTCGGTGAGCGGGTCACGTTCGTGTCCGGCCTCTCCAACGACGACCTCGGCGACCTCATGGCCACCGCCGAGATCGCCGCCGTCCCGTCCCGCTACGAGGGCTTCTCCCTCCCCGCGGTCGAGCACATGGCGAGCGGCACCCCGCTCGTCGCCTCCGCCGCCGGAGCGCTTCCCGAGGTCGTCGGCGACGCCGCCGTCCTCGTCAAGCCCGGCGACGTCGAAGACCTGGCAGCCGCCATCCGCCGTCTGCACGACTCCCCCGCGGAGCGTGAACGCGTCGGGCTCGCCGGCTACCAGCGCGTCCAGGAGCGCTACACCTGGAAGGCGGTCGCCATCGCGACCGTCGAGCACTACAGGGCAGCGATCAAAGCACACTGACCCTCAGATCGATTCGCGGCCGCGAGGCCGCCTGTGGAAGGAGCGCCGCTCTGCTTACCGTTGACTTCCAGCGGTTCCCCATCAGCCTGGGTGAACGCGTCCTCGACATGGGCTGTGGTGGCGGACGGCACGCCTTCGAGCTGTACCGCCGCGGCGCAGCCGTGACCGCGTTCGACATGGACGCCGAGGAGCTCAAGGGCGTCCAGAAGATGTTCGGGGCGATGGAGCTCGAGGGCGAGCCGCCCGCGGGCGCCTCCGCCGAGACCGTCGTCGGCGACGCCCTGGAGCTGCCGTTCGAGGACGGCACCTTCGACAAGATCATCGCCGCCGAGGTGATGGAGCACATCCCCCACGACATGCTGGCGATGAAGGAGCTGTTCCGGGTCCTCAAGCCCGGCGGCCAGGTCGCGGTGACCGTCCCGTCGTGGCTGCCCGAGCGGATCTGCTGGCTGCTCAGCGAGGCCTACCACACCTCCCCCGGCGGCCACGTGCGCATCTACACGCGCGCGGAGCTGGAGGCCAAGCTCAAGTCGATCGGCTTCCGCATCGACGGCCACCACCACGCGCACGGCCTGCACTCCGCCTACTGGTGGATCAAGTGCGCGGTCGGCATCGACAACACCGAGAACCCCGCGGTGAAGGCCTACCACCAGCTCCTGGTGTGGGACATCATGAAGCGCCCGCTGGCCACCCGGGTCGCCGAGCAGCTCCTCAACCCGGTCATCGGCAAGTCCGTCGTCGTCTATCTGACCAAGCCCTCCTATGCGGGCTGAGGTCGGGCAGATCCTGACACCCGAGCAGGTCCTGGCCACGGCGCGGAGCATCGCGCGCCAGCAGGACCCCTCGGGCGCCATCCCCTGGTACGCGGCCTTCGACGGCTATCCCCCGGGCCATGTCGACGCCTGGAACCACGTCGAGGCCGCGATGGCGCTGACCGTCGCGGGCCTCACCGAACCGGCCAGGCGCGCCTACCTCTGGCTCCGTGACGAGCAGCGCGAGGACGGCTCGTGGCCCGCCAAGTGGGTCGCGGGCGAGGTCACCGAGGCCGGCGGCGAGTCCAACCACGCCGCCTACGTCGCGGTCGGGATCTGGCATGAGCTGATCATGACCGGCGACACCGAGTTCGTCCGCGGGATGTGGCCGATGGTCCGCCGCGCGATCGACTACGTCCTGACGCTCCAGACCCCGTTCGGCGACATCAAGTGGATCCGCCACGAGGACGGCTCCCTCGGCGGGGAGTCCCTCCTCACCGGCTGCTCCTCGATCTACCAGGCGCTGCGCTGCGCCGTCGCGCTCGCCGAGCGCCTCGGCGAGCCCCAGCCCGGCTGGGAGCTTTCGGCCGACCAGCTCGGCCATGTCATCGCCCGGCACCCCGAGGTCTTCGCCGACAAGTCCCGCTGGTCGATGGACTGGTACTACCCCGTCCTCGGCGGCGCGGTCCGCGGCTCGCAGGCCGACGCCCTGATCGCCTCCCAGTGGGACGTCTTCATGGTCGAGGGGCTCGGCTGCCGCTGCGTCTCCGACCAGCCCTGGGTGACCGGAGCGGAGACCTGCGAGCTGGTCATGGCCCTGGACGCCATCGGCGACCCGCGGGCGGCCGAGGTCTTCCAGAAGATCCAGTTCCTCCGTGAGGAGGACGGCTCCTACTGGACCGGCTGGCAGTACCGCGACCAGCGGCACTTCCCCGGCGACCGTTCCACCTACACGGCCGCGGCGGTGATCCTCGCCGCCGACGCCCTGGCGGACGCCTCCCCGGGGGCCCGGATCTTCAAGGAGATCGCGGGCCGTCCGCTGGCTCCGTCGAAGCCGTCGGATCCGGTCGCCTGCGGCTGCGCCCACGTCCCCGCCCGCACTTCGAGCTAGAACGCGTTCCAGGGGCCTGCACAGGCCCCTGGACCGGCCCCGATCAGACGGCGAGCGGGTCTCCTTCGGTGACCCGTTCCAGCACGCGCAGGGAGCCCTGGACGCGGCGCTCCTCGAAGACCCCGGACTTCAGCGCGCGCGTGTAGACGTTGAAGGGGGCCTGGCCGCCGTCCTCGGGACGCTCGAAGACGTCGTGGATGGCCAGGCAGCCGCCCACCGCGATCTTGGCCGCCCAGTTGGCGTAGTCGGCCTGGGCGAAGTGCTCGCTGTGGCCCCCGTCGATGAACAGCAGGCCGAGCGGGGTGTTCCAGAGCGGCGCCACGGTCGCCGACTCGCCCACGACGGCGATGACGACGTCCTCGAGACCCGCGTTGGCGATCGTCTTGCGGAAGGTCGGCATGGTGTCCATCCGGCCCGTCGTGGGGTCCACCAGGGACGGGTCGTGGTGCTCCCAGCCCGACTGGTTCTCCTCCGAGCCGTGGTGGTGGTCGACCGTGATCAGAACCGTCCCCGCCTCACGGGCCGCGGCGCCGAAGTAGACGGCGGACTTACCGCAGTAGGTGCCGACCTCCAGCAGCGGGCCGAGGCGCCCGTAGACCAGGGCGGTCTCGTACAGGGCGAGGCCTTCGTCCTTGGGCATGAACCCCTTGGCGGCCTCGGCGGCCCTGCGCAGCTCCAGCGGCATCTCCGTCATAGGTCCGAGACCTTACCGGGACGTAACGAACATCCCATACGCGACCCCTTGCCCACCCTCACTAGAACGTGTTCTACTTCGAAAATGACGGCAGCACGAAGGCCTTGACCGAGCCGAACGAGATTCGGCATGTTGGTCGTGAGGTCGTCAAGGCGATGTACCCCGAGGTCGAGGACGCGTCGAAACGCCGGACTCACCAAGCGGACGTCACCAAGGTCGCCTCCTGGGACCACAGAAAGCTTTAGGAGGAAATATGAAGGTCACCGTCGACCCCCTGGTCTGCGAAGCGAACGCCGTCTGCGTGGGCCTCGCCCCGGACGTCTTCGACCTGGACGACGACGACAATCTCGAGATCCTCGGTTCCGAGGTCCCCGTCGACCAGATCGACAAGGTCCGTCACGCCGTGCGCTCCTGCCCCAAGGCCGCGCTCAGCATCGAAGAGTAGGCCCCTCCCCCGAGCATTCCCCGAAAACCCACCCCCTGGAGGTTCCATGGCCCGCGCCGCGGTCCTGCGCAACATCGGCGACAAGCACCTCGAGCTGCGCGACGACGTCACCACGATCGAGACCGGCCCCACCCAGGTCAAGATCAAGATCAAGGCGACGGGCGTCTGCCACTCGGACCTGTCGGTGATGACCGGCATCCTGCCCGCGACGATCCCCGCGATCCTCGGGCACGAGGGAGCCGGCATCGTCACCGAGGTCGGCGACCACGTCACCAACGTGGCCGTCGGCGACCACGTCGTCGTCAACTGGGGCCCGGACTGCGGCCAGTGCCGCGAGTGCCGCCGGGGCGAGCCCTACCTCTGCGTGACCTTCATCGGCGACGCGTTCGGCGTGCCGCGCTTCACCCTGCCCGGCGGCGAGGGCGCGTTCGGCATGGCGGGCGCGGGCACCTGGGCCGACGAGCTCGTCGTCCCGTGGCAGTCCGCCATCAAGATCGCCGAGGACGTTCCGTTCGAGTACGCGGCCCTGCTCGGCTGCGGCATCCCGACCGGCGTCGGCGCCGTCTTCAACACCGCCAAGGTCACCCCGGGCTCGACGGTCGCGGTCATCGGCGCCGGCGGCGTCGGCCTCTCGGTGATCCAGGGCGCGAGGATCGCGGGCGCCTCCACGATCCTCGCGATCGACCCGAACGAGGCCAAGCACGAGATCGCCAAGAAGTTCGGCGCCACCCACACCGCCACCCTGGACAACTTCCAGGAGACCAGCGGGCTGCTCACCGGCGGCGGCTTCGACTACGCCTTCGAGGTCGTCGGCCGCTCGGCCGCGATCCAGACGGCCTGGGCGGTCACCCGCCGCGGCGGCGACGTGATCGTGGTCGGCGCGGGCGCGATGGACGACGACTGGTCGATGAACGCCTTCTCGCTGCTGTTCGAGGGCAAGTCGGTCAAGGCGTCGCTGTACGGCGGCTGCGACCTCGGCCGCGACGTCCCGCTCTTCGTCGATCTGTGGCGGGCGGGCAAGCTCGACCTGGAGTCGCTGATCACCCGGCGCATCCGCTTCGAGGACCTGAACGACGCCGTCGAGGCCCTGCACGCGGGCGACGTCATCCGCCAGGTCGTCCTGATGGACTAGTTTTCAGGGTTTTGACAGGGGGTGCTCCGGCTGGGTGGGGGCATCCCTTTTTCTGTGATGAGATGGGGTTCGCACAGCGGGCGATCATGGAGGTTCCGGTGGTCAGGCACGGCGGAAAGGCGATCACGGCGGTGGCCGTCCTGGCCGCCCTGGTGCCCGCCCAGGCCCACGCCAGGCCCGAGCCCTCGGTACCGACCTCGCTGCGCGTCTCGGAGATCCAGGGCACCGGCCCCGCCTCGCAGATCGTGGGCGCCATCAGCACCCTGTCCCTCGTCGTGACCGCCACGGCCGACGGCGGCTTCTGGGCGCAGAGTTCACTGCCCGACGACGACCCGAAGACCTCCGACGGCATCTTCGTCCGCACCGGCGCCGCCGCCGAGACCGGCGATCTGGTACTCGCGCACGGCGTCGTCGCCGAGCGGGACGGCCTGACCGAGTTCACCGCCGACACCGTCGAGGTCATGTCGCACGGCGCCCCGCTGCCGGTCCCCGTCCCCTTCGACGGCCGCGACGCCGAGAGCCTCGAGGGCATGCGCGTCGCCCCGAGCAGCACGGTCGCGCTCGGCCCCAGCTCCGAGGGCAGGGTCGCGATCAAGCCCGGCCTCGTCCTGGCGGGCGTCCCCGACATGAACACCGGCGACTCGCTGCTCGGCCCGCAGACCGGCATCGTCGACGGGACCCACGTGGTCGTCCTGTCGGCGGCCCCGCAGGTCGTGCCGGGACCGGTGACGCCGCGGGCCACCCGGGCGCAGTTCCCCGGCGAGCTGGCCCTGGCCTCGGTCAACGTGCGCAACCTCGACCCGTCCGACGACCCGGGCCGCTTCTCCGCGCTGGCCGACGAGATCGTCAACGGGCTGGCCGCCCCCGATCTGGTGCTGCTCCAGGGCGTCGAGGACAACAGCGGCCCCGACCAGGACGGCACGGTCGCCGACGACCAGACCATCGCCCAGCTGATCGACGAGATCTCCTCCGTCGGCGGCCCGGACTACGACTGGCGCGCGGTCGACCCGGTCGACGACTCCGACGGCGGCGAGCCCGGCGGCAACCCGCGCGTCGGCTACCTGTTCCGCACCGACCGCGGCCTGGGCTTCACCGACCGCCCCGGCGACTCCGTCACCGCGACCTCGGTCGACGCCGACGGCGACCTCACCCTCAGCCCCGGCCGGCTGTCCCCCGCCGACCCGGCGTGGAAGGACACCCGCAAGCCGCTGGCCGCCCAGTTCTCCTGGGCGGGCAGGCGCCTGGTCGTCGTCAACGGCCACTGGACGGCCGACGGCCCGCCCAGCGGCTCCGCCGCGCCGCAGCGCAAGGAGCAGGCGAAGAACGTCGCGGCCTTCGTGGCCACCATCAGGGACCCGGCCACGCTCGTGGTCGTCGCGGGCGAGTTCAACGACACGATCCCCCTCCAGGGCCTCCAGGACCTCTCCGAGCGCCTTCCCCGGCAGGATCGGTACAGCAAGGTCGTCGAGGGCCGCAGGACGGCCACGGACCGCATCCTGGTCACGCCCTCGACCGCTCCCCACGCCAAGGACTTCGCCTACGTCCGCTGGAACGCCGACTTCTCCTGGTCCCACGGCGACGCCGACCCGGCCATCGTCCGGCTCGTCCCCTAAGCGTCGGGCGCCGGCCGTTTACGGTCGCCCTTTTGTTCGGTTTTCGGCGGGTTCATAGAGATCACCCGGCATCACCTTCCGGTCCGCGGGGATCAAGGGCCCGTCAACGAGCGGAAGGAGCGCCGCGATGGCGCGTTACGGATATCACCGGCGGGGAATCGGCCTCATCGGGCTGATCTACATCATCATCGGCATCTTCGTCGCCTGGGACCGCGGCTACATCAACGAGGATCTCGTGCGACGCGTGGCCAGCGCTCTGCTGGCGATATTCCTGTGGTTCCTGATCCTGCTGGGCGTGGACCTCCACATCCACGCGTAGGGACCACTCCCGGAGAACGTGGGCCCGTCGTCACTCCCCCTCGGCCGCGGGCCCACGTTCCCCTGTGTCCGGCCTATCTGTTCCGGAACTCCGGATCCCGCCGCTCCAGCGTGGCCGTGAAGCCCTCGCGGAGGTCCTCGGTGAGGAAGGCCATCGTCTGCGTCCGGTTCTCGATCGCCATGTGGGTGCGGAGGCTGGGGGCGTCCATGGCGAGGTTCAGCAGTTCCTTGGTGTGACGCAGCCCGAAGGGCGAGCGCGTCATCAGTTCCGCCGCCAGCTCGCGGGCGCCGGCCAGGTCGTCCTCGACGATCATCGTGACCAGGCCGAGCTCCAGCGCGCGTTCGGCCGTGATGTTCTGCGCGCGGTAGAAGATCTCCCCGGCCCTGGCCGTCCCGATCAGCCGCGGCAGCATCCACGACAGGCCGAGGTCGCCCGCGGAGAACCCCAGCTTGAGGAACGGGGTGACCATCTTCATGGTCGGCGAGGCCACCCTCAGGTCGCAGGCGAGGGCGAGCGAGATCGCCATCCCCGCCACCGGCCCGTGGAGGGCCGCGACGACCGGCTGCGGGATCTCGCGCAGCGCGCAGACCACCTCGCCGGCCCGCACCAGGCCGCGGTAGATCCGCTGCACCCTGCCCTCATCGGAGTCCGGCGTGTCGGCCTGGATGTCCATGCCCGAGCAGAACGCCCGCCCCTCCCCGGTCAGGATGACGACCCGGGTGGCGGTGTCCGTCGCGAGCTCCCCCAGGATGCGCAGGAGCTCCTCGACGATCTCGTCGGTGATCGCGTTGAGGCGGTCGGGCCGGGACAGGGTGATGGTCGCCACCCCGTCCCGCCGGTCGAAGTCGACCATGTCGGCTGCTCGCCCTACTGCAGGGCCGACAGGAAGGCCATGGTCTGCTCGCCGATGTTGGCGTGGACCGCGTACGGGTCGGTGGTGCTGATCGCGGCCCAGTTGTCCCGGACGTCCTCGACGCTCAGGTCGCCGGCCTTGGTGAAGCCCGGGCCCTCGGCGACGAAGATCTTGGAGATGTGGCCGCCGCCGACGGTGAAGGTCTGGCCGCTGTCGGCGACCTCCTCGTGGGCGAGGTAGGCCACCAGCGGGGTGACCTTCTCGACGCCCAGCTTGGCCAGCAGGTCGGCCGGGAAGAGCTCCTCGGTCATCCGGGTGGCGGCGATCGGCGCGATCGCGTTGACCTTGATGTTGTTCTTGGCGCCCTCGATGGCGAGGGTCTTGGTCAGCCCGACCAGGCCCATCTTCGCCGAGGAGTAGTTGGCCTGGCCGAAGTTGCCGAACAGGCCGGACGGCGAGGAGGTGTTGACGATGCGGCCGTAGCCCTGCTCGCGCAGGATCGGCCAGGCGGCGAGCGACACCAGGAACGAGCCCCGCAGGTGGACGGCCAGGACGGAGTCCCACTCGGCCACGGAGATGTTCTTGAACGACTTGTCGCGCAGGATGCCCGCGTTGTTGATGACGATGTCGACCTTGCCGAAGGCGTCGACGGCGGACTGGACGATGGAGGCCGCGCCCTCCTCGGTCGCCACGTTGCCGCCGTTGGCGACGGCCTCGCCGCCGTTCTTGACGATCTCCTCGACCACTTCCTGGGCGGGGCCCGCGGAGGCCCCGGCGCCGCTGACGTCGCCGCCGAGGTCGTTCACGACGACCTTCGCGCCACGCGAGGCCAGTTCCAGCGCGTGCTGACGGCCCAGGCCGTGGCCCGCACCGGTCACGATGGCGACCCGACCGTCATACCGCAGTTCAGACATGGTTCCTCCTGTAAGCGTCTGCCGACCTAGCTAATCACCCGGGGCGTACCCATTGGTAGCAGCAAACCGAACCGCGCTCTAATCCGACCCCTCCCCGGTCGCCTCGTGGCCGGATCCGACCGCTTGTGTCATTTGACATTTATGCGAAGTGACCCGGGGGTAGGGTCCCCGGAACCTCCGTCCACCCCCGTCCTGGAGGATCCACCGATGAACGCAGCCCGTCCGTTGCGCGTCGTCCAGTGGGCCAGCGGTGCGCTGGGCCGCAGCGTCCTGCGCGGCCTGCTCGAACGCCCCGGGTTCGAGGTCGCGGGCGTCCGCGTCTACGACCCCGCCAAGATCGGCATGGACGCCGGGATCCTCGCGAGCCGTCCTCCGGTGGGGATCGCCGCCACCGCCGACGAGGCCGAGATCCTCGCCCTCGACGCCGACTGCGTGGTCTACGCGCCGCTGCCCGGCTCCGTCCACGGCAACGACGACCTGAAGACGGTCTGCGCGCTGCTGGCGTCGGGCAAGAACGTGATCGCCATGTCCGGCTTCGTCTACCCCCGCGCCCACGGCCCCGAGTTCGCCGACGCCCTGGAGCGGGCCTGCGCCGAGGGCGGCACCTCGATCCACGGCACGGGCGTCAGCCCCGGCTTCATGGGCGAGAAGCTCCCCCTGGTCATGTCGGGCCTGTGCCGCAAGGTCGACCATCTCTACGTCCGCGAGTGCTTCGACGTGGCCGGGCACCCCTCGCGCGGCTTCGTCAACGACATGCTGCGCTTCGGCCACACCGAGGAGAAGTACGTCGAGGCGCTGCCCTGCGCCAGGGCCGTCATGCGCGCGACCTTCGCCGACAGCCTCCACCTGCTGGCCGCGGGCCTGAACGTGGTCCTGGACGAGATCGACCTCGACCACGAGCACGTCCTGGCCCCCGGCGACCTGCCGATCGCCGCCGGGCTGATCCCCCGGGGCACCGTGGCCGCCGCCCGCTGGACCTTCACCGGCCGCGTCGACGGCCAGCCGTTCATCACCCTGGAGACGGTCCACAAGGCCGACGCCTCCCGCATCAGGGACTGGCACGACCCCGGCTACGGCCTGCGGATCCAGGGCCTGCCCAGCCTGTCCCTGACGGCCGCCGACGACTGGATCTCCAACGCCATCTCGGCCGCAGCCGCGCACGCCCTGAACTCGATCGTCCCGGTCTGCGAGGCGGCGCCCGGCATCCGCACCCTGCTCGACCTGCCGCTGATCACCGGCAGGCTCAGTCGCTGACGCCCTCCTGGGCGAGCGCGGCGACCGGCTCCTCTGCGGGGGAACCGCTGCCGGACTCGCGGTGCTTGCGCACGGAGTAGATGACGAAGGCCAGGACGCCCACCGCCACGACCACGCCGCTGATCACGCGTCCGGCCAGCTTGGCGAAGTGCTCGATGCCCTCGCCGAGGTAGAAGCCGCCCAGCGTGAAGATCAGCACCCAGATGATCCCGCCCAGGGCGTTGAAGAACAGGAACCGCGCGTAGGGCAGGCCGCAGCTCCCGGCCAGCGCGGGCATCAGGGCCCGCAGCAGCGCGGTGAACCGGCCGATGACCACCGCGAACGCCCCCCGCTTGCGGATGAGGTCCTGGGCGGAGCCCACCTTGGCGGCGTGTTTGCGCATCACCTTGGTGTCCAGCAGCCGGGGGCCGTACCGCTTGCCGATCTCGTAGCCGACCGAGTCCCCGACGATCGCGGCCACGATCGAGATGATCAGCAGGAGCGTCAGGCTGATGTGGCCCTGGGAGGCCAGCAGCCCGCCGACGATGATCGCGGTCTCGCCCGGGAAGACGAACCCGAAGAACAGGGCGGCCTCGGCGAAGACCAGTGCCGCGATCACCGCGTAGATCAGCGGGGTCGGCAGTCCGCTCACGAAATCATTGAATGCGTCCAGCACCGCAACCCCCGCTCAGAACCCTTGCCTGCACGCCATCGTAGGCACAGTGGGCCATGGCGCGATCCCCCATGAGGACGATGTGACGCATGGGTCGCCGACACATGCCGCACCGGGTGCTTCATGCGAGTAGCCTTAGGGACGTTTAAACACCCACCAAGCTGCGGAAGAGGGCGATCTCCGCCGTGTCGAGCGAGTCGCACACACCTGCCGATCTGAGTGACTTCGGTGCCAACGAATGGTTGGTCGATGAGCTCTACCAGAAGTACTTGGAAGACCCTGAGACGGTCGACAAGGCCTGGTGGAGCTTTTTCGCTGATTACAAGCCTGGCTCCAAGCCCGCTCAGCCCTTGAACGGTGCCGCGCCTGCGGCATCTCCTGCACCCCCCGCCGCGGAGCCGAAGAGTGCTCCCGCGCCGGCGGCGGCCGCACCGAAGCCCGCGGCGGCCAAGCCCGCGAGCGCTCCGGTCGCGGCGGGTGCCGAGGAGGTGCGCCTCAAGGGCGTGGCCGCCAAGACGGTAGCCAACATGGAGAACAGCCTGACCGTCCCGACCGCCACGAGCGTTCGGGCCGTTCCGGCCAAGCTGCTGATCGACAACCGCATTGTGATCAACAATCACCTCAAGCGGGGTCGCGGCGGCAAGGTCTCCTTCACCCACCTGATCGGCTTCGCGATCGTCAAGGCCCTCCGGGCCATGCCGGAGATGAACGCCTACTACACCGAGATCGACGGCAAGCCGGCGCTGGTCAAGCCCGAGCACGTCAACTTCGGCCTGGCGATCGACATCAAGAAGTCCGACGGCCAGCGCCAGCTCGTGGTGCCGTCGATCAAGGCGTCCGAGACGCTGGACTTCCGCCAGTTCTGGGCCGCCTACGAGGAGATCGTCCGCAAGGCGAGGGCCAACAAGCTCACCCTCGACGACTTCATGGGCACCACGATCAGCCTGACCAACCCGGGCACGATCGGCACGGTCCACTCCGTGCCGCGGCTGATGCCCGGGCAGGGCACGATCATCGGCGTCGGCGCGATGGAGTACCCGGCGCAGTACTCGGGCTCGAACGAGGAGACCCTGGCCCGCGCCGCGATCTCCAAGATCATGACGATCACCTCGACGTACGACCACCGCATCATCCAGGGTGCGCAGTCGGGCGACTTCCTGCGCCGCGTGCACGCGCTGCTGCTGGGCGAGGAGGGCTTCTACGACGAGATCTTCGAGTCGCTGCGGATCCCCTACGAGCCGGTCCGCTGGGTCCGCGACATCGCGGCGTCCCACGAGAACGACATCGCCAAGATCGCCCGCGTCCACGAGCTGATCCACGCCTACCGCGTGCGCGGCCACCTCATGGCCGACACCGACCCGCTGGAGTACAAGCAGCGCCGCCACCCCGACCTGGACATCCTCCAGCACGGGCTGACGCTGTGGGACCTCGAGCGCGACTTCGCGACCGGCGGGTTCGGCGGCAAGCCGTTCATGACGCTCCGCGACATCCTCGGCGTCCTGCGCAACTCCTACTGCCGCACCGTCGGCATCGAGTACATGCACATCCAGGACGTCGAAGAGCGCAAGTGGATCCAGGAGCGGGTCGAGGTCCCCTTCGAGCCGCCCTCCCGCGAGGAGCAGCTGCACATCCTGCGGCGCCTGAACTCCGCCGAGGCGTTCGAGACCTTCCTGCAGACCAAGTTCGTCGGGCAGAAGCGCTTCTCCCTCGAGGGCGGCGAGTCCCTGATCCCGCTGCTCGACGCCGTGATCAGCGCCGCCGCCAAGGACGGCCTCGACGAGGTCGTCATCGGCATGGCCCACCGCGGCCGCCTGAACGTGCTGGCCAACATCGTCGGCAAGTCCTACTCGCAGATCTTCGGCGAGTTCGAGGGCAACCTCGACCCGCGCTCCGCGCAGGGCTCCGGCGACGTGAAGTACCACCTCGGCGCGGCCGGGGACTTCGTCGCCTGGGACGGCAACAAGATCAAGACCTCGCTGACCGCGAACCCCTCCCACCTGGAGGCCGTGAACCCGGTCGCCGAGGGCGTCGTCCGCGCCAAGCAGGACATGATCGACACCGGTGAGGACGGCTTCTCCGTCATGCCGGTCCTCATCCACGGCGACGCGGCCTTCGCCGGCCAGGGCGTGGTGGCCGAGACCCTGAACCTGTCGCAGCTGCGCGGCTACCGCGTCGGCGGCACGGTCCACCTGGTCGTCAACAACCAGGTCGGCTTCACCACGGCTCCGGAGTACTCGCGCTCCTCGGTGTACTGCACCGACGTCGCGCGGATGATCCAGGCGCCGATCTTCCACGTCAACGGCGACGACCCCGAGGCCTGCGCCCGGGTCGCGCGGCTGGCGTTCGAGTACCGGCAGGCGTTCAAGAAGGACGTCGTCATCGACCTGGTCTGCTACCGGCGCCGGGGTCACAACGAGGCCGACAACCCCTCGTTCACCCAGCCGCTGATGTACGACCTGATCGACGCCAAGCGCTCGGTCCGCAAGCTGTACACCGAGGCCCTCATCGGCCGCGGCGACATCACCGTCGAAGAGGCCGAGCAGGCGCTGCAGGACTACCAGCAGCAGCTCGAGCGGGCCTTCACCGAGGTGCGCGAGGCCGTCAAGGCCCCGCAGGCGCCCGGCGCCGTGGTCCGCCCGCCCGACGAGGACCGCATCCCGATCGACCACGCGGCCGCCGGCTCGGCGATCCCGCTGGAGACCGTCAAGCGGATCATCGACACCCAGGTGACGCTGCCCGAGGGCTTCCAGGTGCACCCGCGCCTCCAGCCGGTCCTCGACCGCCGCGTGAAGATGATCGACGACGACGCGATCGACTGGGCGACCGGCGAGCTCCTCGCGTTCGGCTCGCTGCTGACCGACGGCCACCCGGTCCGCCTGGTCGGCCAGGACTCGCGCCGCGGCACCTTCGGCCAGCGGCACGCCGTGCTGGTGGACCGCAAGACCGGGAACACCCACACGCCGCTGCAGGAGTTCTACTCCGGCACCACGAAGTTCTACGTCCACGACTCGCTGCTCAGCGAGTTCGCGGCCATGGGCTTCGAGTACGGCTACTCCCTCACCCGGCCGGACGCGCTGGTCATGTGGGAGGCGCAGTTCGGCGACTTCGCCAACGGCGCTCAGTCGATCATGGACGAGTTCATCTCGTCCGGCGAGCAGAAGTGGGGCCAGCGCTCCGCGGTCACGCTGCTCCTGCCGCACGGCTACGAGGGCCAGGGCCCGGACCACTCCTCGGCCCGGATCGAGCGCTACCTCCAGATGTGCGCCCAGGACAACATGACGGTCGTCTACCCGACGACCCCGGCGAACTACTTCCACATGCTGCGCTGGCAGGCGCGGTCCGGCCGGAACAAGCCGCTCATCGTCTTCACCCCGAAGTCGCTGCTGCGCTCCAAGGCCGCGACCTCGCCGACCCGCGAGTTCACCGAGGGCGCCTTCCAGCCCGTCATCCCGGACTCCAAGGTCGACGCGGCCGGCGTCAAGCGGGTGCTGTTCACCACCGGCAAGATCTACTACGACGTGACGGCCGCCCGCGACAAGGCGGGCGTCACCGACACGGCCGTGGTCAGGGTCGAGCGGCTCTACCCGACGCCGATCGACGAGATCAAGGCCGAGCTGGCGAAGTACTCGCCGGACGTCGAGATCACGTTCGTCCAGGACGAGCCGAAGAACATGGGCGCCTGGCCCTTCTTCGCCCTGGTCCTGCCGCACTACCTGGACGGCCGCAAGCTGGGCCTCGTGTCCCGCCCGGCGTCCTCGAGCCCCGCCGTGGGCTCCATCAAGATGCACCAGGCCGAGCAGGACGCGATGCTCAACCGTCTGTTCCCGCCCGCCTGATGACCGTCTGAAGCGAAGGCCCCGGGTTCCCTCCGGGGCCTTCGCCCATTTACCAGGCGGTCGTCTCCGGGCGGCCGCCCTCTCCGGGAGCGACACGTGTACTTCACCGACCGCGGCATCGAGGAGCTGGTCGAGCGCAGGGGCGAGGAGGAGGTCTCCTTCGCCTGGATCGGCGAGCGCCTGCGCGACTTCGTCGACCTGAACCCCGAGTTCGAGACGCCGATCGAACGCCTGGCGACCTGGCTCGCCCGCCTGGACGACGACGACCCCGAGGACGGCTGAGCGGTCCGGGGCCTCGGCCGGGCACGGGCTGAGTACAGTTGAGAGCCGAACGATGAACGGAAGGACCCCGCGTGAGCCCTGTGTTCGCCCATGGGCGCCTGCGCCTCTACCTCCTGAAGCTGCTGGAGGAGAGCCCGCGACACGGGTACGAGGTGATCCGCCTCCTCCAGGACCGCTTCCTCGGCATCTACTCCCCCTCCCCCGGCACGATCTACCCGCGGCTCGCCCGGCTGGAGGAGGAGGGCCTGGTCACCCACGAGGTGCTCAAGGGCAAGAAGGTCTACTCGATCACCGACAAGGGGCGCGCCGAACTCGGCAAGCGCCTCGACGAGCTCGCCGTGCTCGAAGAGGAGATCACCGCGACGGCCCAGCAGTTCGCGCGGGGCGTCAAGGAGGACGTGCGGGCGACCGTCCGGTCGATGCGCGAGGACCTCAGCAGCGCCCTGCGCAACGGCCAGGGCTGGCGCGACATGAAGAAGAACTGGAGTCCGGCCGGTAACGGTCTGGATGATCTCCTGCGCGGGTTCTGCCTGGACGTGAAGAATGCGGTCGGGGACACCGAACTCACCGAAAACGACCTGGACAAGGTCAGAACAGACCTGGAGCAGGCCGTCGAACGGATCCGCAAGCTCAGCGGACCCGGGTGACACACCCCCCGTGCTTTGGCCCGCGCGGGTGATGTGCCACAATCGCTGAACGGGTGACCCCCGTACGTCGAGAGGCGACCACTCAGACACCCCCCACCGAATCTCGGGTGTCCCATGTGGCGTCTGCCCGAAACCCAAAACCATTCTGTGGGGTCGCTGTGGCTAGTCAGCCCGAAAATCTCTCCTTCTCCGATGACCCGGCGTTCCAGCTTCACGTCGGCGGCAAGCTCGAGGTCCGTTCCACCATCCCGGTGCGCAACAAGGACGACCTGTCCCTCGCCTACACCCCCGGCGTGGCACGCGTCTGCACCGCGATCGCGGACAACCCCGAGCTCGCCCACACCTACACCTGGACGTCCCGGGTCGTCGCGGTCGTGACGGACGGCACCGCCGTCCTCGGCCTCGGCGACATCGGACCGGCCGCCTCCATGCCCGTCATGGAGGGCAAGTCGCTCCTGTTCAAGGAGTTCGCGAACGTCGACTCGGTGCCGATCGCGCTGGCCACCACCGACGTGGACGAGATCGTCGAGACCGTCATCCGGATGGCCCCGTCGTTCGGCGGCATCAACCTCGAGGACATCAGCGCACCCCGCTGCTTCGAGATCGAGGACCGTCTGCGCGCCGCCCTGGACATCCCCGTCTTCCACGACGACCAGCACGGCACCGCCATCGTGTCGCTGGCCGCCCTCAAGAACGCCGCCAAGCTCATCGGCAAGCCGCTGTCGCAGATGCGCGGCGTCATCGCCGGCGCGGGCGCCTCCGGCGTCGCCGTCTGCCGCATCCTGCTGAACGCGGGTGTCGGCGACATCGCCTGCTCCGACTCCAAGGGCCTGATCTACAAGGGCCGCGACGGCCTGAACCCCGTCAAGGTGGCCTTGGCCGAGGACACCAACAAGGCGGGCCTGACCGGCTCCACCGAAGAGGCTCTGCGCGGTGCGGACTTCTTCATCGGACTGTCCGGTTCGACCGTCCAGGAGGCCGCGATCGCCACGATGGCCGAGAACGCCATCGTCTTCGCGCTGTCGAACCCGACCCCCGAGGTCGAGCCCGACGTCGCCCGCCGGCACGCCAGGGTCGTGGCCACCGGCCGCTCCGACCACCCCAACCAGATCAACAACGTGCTGGCCTTCCCCGGCATCTTCAAGGGCGCCTTCGACGTCCGCGCCCACACGATCACCGAGGGCATGAAGGTCGCCGCCGCCGACGCGCTCGCCGCCGTCGTCACCGACGAGGAACTGGCCGAGGACTTCATCATCCCCAGCCCGTTCGACTCCCGGGTCGCACCGGCCGTCATCGCCGCCGTCTCCGCCCAGGCCCGGGCAGAGGGCGTCAACCGCATCTGACTAGGGTGAGGCGCATGTTCGCTGTCACTGCCGGCTCCTTCGACGCCGGAAATCCGCTGAACGGGCTCGTCCTCGGTGACCGTCCCGACCCCGTCGCACCCGACGGGTGGACGACGGTCACCGTCAGGGCCGCTTCCCTCAACCACCACGACCTGTGGACGTTGAAGGGGGTCGGCGTCCGCGCCGAGCAGCTCCCCATCGTTCTCGGCTGCGACGCGGCCGGGATCGACGAGGAGGGGAACGAAGTGATCGTCCACGGTGTGATCGGAGACCCCGAGCACGCCGGCGACGAGACCCTCGACCCCAGGCGGACCCTCCTGTCGGAGAAGTTCGACGGCACCTTCGCGGAGAAGGTCGTCGTACCGCGGCGCAACCTCGTGCCCAAGCCCCCCTCGCTGACCTTCGAAGAGGCCGCCTGCCTGCCGACGGCATGGCTGACGGCCTACCGCATGCTGTTCGACCAGTCGGGCGTCCAGCCCGGCGGGACCGTCCTGGTCCAGGGCGCGGGAGGCGGCGTCTCGACGGCGCTCATCGCGCTCGGCTCCGCCGCCGGATACCGGATGTGGGCGACCAGCAGATCGGAGTCCAAGCGCAAGCGCGCCCTGGAACTGGGCGCCGACGCCGTCTTCGAGACCGGCGCCCGGCTTCCCGAGCGCGTCGACGCGGTGATGGAGACCGTGGGCCGGGCCACCTGGTCCCACTCGATGCGGACGCTGCGTCCCGGCGGCCGGATCGTGGTCTCCGGAGCGACCAGCGGCGACGCCCCGTCCGCCGAGCTCGCCCGGGTGTTCTTCCTTCAGCTGCAGATCGTCGGTTCGACGATGGGGACGCGCGACCAGCTCGTGAAGCTGGCCCGCTTCCTCGACGTCACCGGGGTGCGGCCCCGGATCGCGGACGTCATGCCGCTCACCGAGGCCCGCGCCGGGTTCGCCGCCATGCACGACGGCGAGCTCTTCGGAAAGATCGTCTTCACGAACTGACCGGCGGACGAGAGGGGCTCAGCCGACGGCGATGTTGGTGAGTCCCGCTCCGCCGACGACCTTGTTGTCCGCGGTGACGGTCGTCTTGCAGCCCGCCGGCGGGTTGGCCACGAAGATCCCGTAGGCCTTGCGGCCGCCGTCGCCGCGCGCTCCCCGCACGTCCAGGCTGTTGCCCTTGAAGACGTTGCCGCAGCCCCAGCCCTTGACGACCGAGTGGACCTGCATGCCGTCGGCGAGGGTGTACCGGCCCTTGTTCGCCTGGATGAGGTAGCCGTTGCCCTTCACGTCGATCCAGGAGTCGGCGAAGTTGGCGCCGCTGAGCCCGCGGCCGTCGAACAGGTTCTTGTAGATCTTCCCCTGGGAGCTGTACTCCTTGACGTCGATCGCCTCGGCGCGGACGTTCGGGCCGAAGGTGTTGTGGTGGACCGAGTTGCGGTCGCTCCGGTCGTTCCTGCCGTTGCTCACCGCGCTGCCGATGTAGACGCCCTCGCCGAACTTGGCCTTGTGGACGCCCGTGTCGTAGATCCGCGAGTAGCGGATGACGTTGTCGGTGCTGTTGTGCCGGAAGTGCACGGCCTCCATGCCGATGCCGTGGACCGTCACGTGGTCGATCAGCACCCGGCGCGAGCCGTTGAGCATGATGCCCTTCTGGGCGTTGGTCACCGTGATGCCGGTGATCTTCACCCAGGCCGACCCGTCGACCGACAGGACCTTGCCCTTCTTGGCCTTCTCCCCGCGCAGGACCGCGCCCTTGGCGCCGGCGATGGTGATCGGCCGGGCCTTGGTGCCCTTGGCCTTCAGCCGGAAGGTCCCGGTGTAGACGCCCTTGGCGATCCGGATCGTCGTCCCCGCCTTCGCGGTGCGCAGGGCCTTGCTCAGCTGGCCCGCGGTGCGCACCTGAACGGCCGCTCCGGCCGGGGCTGCGGACAGGACGGCGCCGGCCACGGCGGCGGCGAGGCCCGTGGCGACGATTCGGGAGGTAGCAGACATGCCAGCGATCTTCCCATAGAAATCTCCTTCACCTGGGCTTTCCCGCGACGAAAGTGCCGTGTGGACATCGCTTGGACATACGAAATTCAGCCGTGACGCCATGAAATCGGCGCACCCGCCGTGAATCGTGTAATACTCGGTGCAGGGGATGGCGCAACTCTCACTTGGTCTCTCGCAAGGGGCGAATGTGGACCTCGTTTCTTATGCGGACCTGGTGGTCGAGCTGGTCAACACGCAGCATCCGGCCGAGGACTCCCTCAAGGATCTGGAGACCCTGCGTGACCTGCTGACCATCCGGCCCCATCTGACCGGCCGGCTGACCTCCCGCGATCTTGACGGTTTCCGCCAGCTCCGGGCCAACTTCCGGGCCATATTCGAAGCCGCGGCCGCCGGTGACCACGCCCTGGCCGCCGACGGGCTCAACAACCTGCTGATCCTCTACCCGATCCATCCGGCGCTCTCCAACCACGGTGACTCCCCGTGGCATCTGCACCTCACCGAGGACGGGACCATCACCGACCGTTACGCGGCCGGCGCGGCCATGGGACTCGCACTCGTGATCGGCGAACGGGGATTCGGGGCGCTGGGGATCTGCGCCTGTCCCGGCTGTTTCAACATCTATTTCCACAAGGAGTCCGACAGCTCGCAACGCTACTGTTCGGAGGGATGCTCCGAGCGGGACAGCGGCCAATAACGGAACAGGACCCTCCCCAGGATCCGGTCATCCGGAACCGCGCCGAAGTCCCAGCTGTCGCGGCGTCCGGGAGCCCGCTGGTTGTCGCTCTCCAGCCACCAGCCGCCGTCCTGGCGGAAGGCGGCCCGCTTCACCACGAGCAGGTCCCCGTGCCGGGCGACGACCAGATCTCCCGCCCTGACCCGGCCGGGCCCGACCAGCAGGCGGTCCCCCGGACGCAGCGCGGGCAGCATCGACAGGCCCTCGACGCGGACCACCCGCAACCCCGCCGCCTTGGAAAACGCCATGGCCTACCTCACGCGCATCAGGGCACCCGGCCCGGAGTAATGTCTGTCGTACAGCATGATCCGTGTCCGCCAACTCATGAGGGGAACCACTCCGGTGAGCCTTCTTCGTCCGACGACGGTAGTGTCCGCGCACTGCGACCTGCCCTGCGGTGTCTATGACCCCGCTCAGGCCCGCATCGAGGCCGAGTCCGTCAAGGCCGTTATCGAGAAGTACGCGGCCAACGAGGACCCGGCCTTCCGGGCCCGCGCCATCCAGATCAAGGAGGAGCGGTCCGACCTGGTCAAGCACCACCTGTGGGTGCTCTGGACCGACTACTTCAAGCCGCCGCACTTCGAGAAGTACCCGCAGCTGCACGAGCTGTTCAACGAGGCCACCAAGCTCGCCGGCGCCGGCGGCACCAAGGGCAGCCTCGACGTCAAGGTCGCCGACGACCTTCTGGCGAAGATCGCCGAGATCGACTCGATCTTCTGGGAGACCAAGAAGGCCTGACGCCTTCACCGCTCTTCCGACCCGAGGGCCCGGCCTCCCCGCACGCGGGGAGGCCGGGCCCTCGGGCGTCAGTAGGGTGGGCGGGTGATTCGTGAAGCCACTGTGGAAGACGTGCCGACGATGCTCCGGTTCGTGCGGGAACTCGCGGAGTACGAGCGCGAGGCGGACCAGGTCAAGGCGACGGAGGAACAGTTGCGCCGGGACCTGTTCGGGGAGAGCCCCGCGGTGTTCGCGCACATCGCCGAGGACGCCTCCGGCGAGGCGGTCGGCTTCGCCCTCTGGTTCCTGTCGTACTCGACGTGGGAGGGGCGGCACGGCATCTATCTCGAGGATCTGTACGTGACTCCCGAGGCGCGCGGGGGCGGGCACGGGAAGGCGCTGCTCCAGCGGCTGGCGGCCATCGCGGTGGAGCGCGGATACGGGCGTTTCGAGTGGTCCGTCCTGGATTGGAATGAACCGAGCATCGGGTTCTACAAGGGGCTCGGCGCCAGGGCACAGGACGAGTGGACCGTCTACCGCCTCGCGGGTGACACATTGCGGTCGGTCGGAGGCGGATGAGCGTGGCTTGCCAGCGAAACAGGGTCCCGGCGCGGTAGTTTCGAAGTAGTGAAGTATCACCTCGCAGGGAGATCCGTGACTGAGGAAACCGCAGCAATGACGGCACTGCGCGACGTGGTGACCGTCCGGCTGCCAGCGTCGAGTGCCTACCTTTCCGTGCTGAGGACCGCTACGGCAGGACTGGCGGTGCGCCTGGACTTCACGATCGACGAGATCGAGGACCTGCGCATCGCCGTGGACGAGGCGTGCGCGATGCTCCTGCCCCAGGCGGTCCCCGGCACCGACCTGACGTGCGAGTTCGAGCTGACCGGTGAGGCGATGCGCATCGCCGTCTCGGTGCTCACCGCCGACCGCAGGCTGCCCAGCCGCGACACCTTCGCCTGGACGGTCCTGTCGTCCCTCGCGGGCGAGGTCGACGCGACGGTCGGAGCCGACGACAAGGTCACCGTGACGCTGCAGAAGCGGCGCGGCGCGGGGGCCCCGTGACCGAAAGAACTGAGGCCGAGGAAGAGGCGATCGTCCCCGAGCCGGAGGAGATGACCCTCCCACCGGAGCGGCCGTCGGCCGTGCCCGACCGGACCCGCGCCAAAGAGCTCTTCCACACCATGCAGGCGCTGCCCGAGGGCGACCCGGAACGCCAGCGCATCCGCGACCAGCTCGTCGAGATGCACCTGCCGCTGGTGGAGTACCTGGCGCGCCGCTTCCGCAACCGCGGCGAGTGGCTGGACGACCTCATCCAGGTCGCGACGATCGGCCTCATCAAGTCGATCGACCGCTTCGACCTGGAGCGCGGTGTCGAGTTCTCGACGTACGCGACCCCGACCATCGTCGGTGAGATCAAGCGCCACTTCCGCGACAAGGGCTGGGCGGTCCGCGTCCCGCGCCGGTTGCAGGAGCTGAAGCTCTCGCTCACGAAGGCGATCAGCGAGCTCGCGCAGAAGGAGGGGCGCGCCCCCACCGTCGCCGAGCTGGCCGCGCACCTCCAGATGACCGAGGAGGAGGTCCTGGAGGGGCTGGAGTCCGCGAACGCGTACTCGACGGTCTCGCTGGACGCTCCCGACTCGGGCGACGAGGACGCGCCGGCCGTGGCCGACTCGCTGGGCATGATCGACGAGTCGCTGGAGGGCGTGGAGTACCGCGAGTCCCTCAAGCCGCTGCTGGAGAAGCTGCCGCCGCGCGAGAAGAAGATCCTCCTGCTGCGGTTCTTCGGGAACATGACCCAGTCGCAGATCGCGACGGAGCTGGGCATCTCCCAGATGCACGTCTCCCGGCTGCTGGCGCGCACGCTGGCCCAGCTCCGCGAGGGCCTCACGGCCGAGGACTAGAGAAGTTCAGATGATCAGGCGGGGGACTCTTCGGAGTCCCCTTCGTCGTACAGGGCCGCGGAGGTCGGCGGGCTGAGCAGGGCCAGGAGCGCGGCCACCGCGATGACGACCAGCGGGCAGCCCCAGAACGGCTGGTCGCTCTGGATCAGCGACACGGCGACGGGGATCGCGAAGAGCTGGGTCAGGACCGCGGGCGAGCGGCTCCAGCGCTCGGCGCCGGCCAGCCCCTTGGCGACCCACACCATGCCCGCGCCGCCGGCGAGGGCGAGCACCGTGACGCCGACGGCCGACATCCGGTCCTTCGGCTCGCCCAGGACGCTCTCGAAGGCGACATAGAGTCCGAAGCCGAGCGCTCCGAGGCCGAGGAGGCCCTCGAGGAGCGCGGCGGCGAGCAGGGTACGGGGACGGTTCGACACGCCCGCAAGCGTACCTGCACTGACTTGTGGCATACCCTGACGCGTGTGCGCGCCATGCTGATCGCCAATCCGAAGGCCACCTCGACGACGCAGCGGGCCCGTGATCTGCTCGTGCGGGCGTTCGCCGGTGACGTCCAGGTGGAGCTGGCCGACACCCAGCACCGGCGGCACGCGATCGAGCTGGCGGCGCGGGCGGCCCGGGAGGGCTACGACCTCGTGATCGCCCTGGGCGGCGACGGCACCGTCAACGAAGTGATCAACGGCCTGATGACGCACGGCGGCGACGCCCTCGACCGTCCGGCCCTGGCGATCCTGCCGGGCGGCAACGCGAACGTGCTGGGCAGGGCGCTGGGCCTGCCCAACGACCCGATCAGGTCGCTGGCGACCATCCTGGGCGCGCTGCGCACCCGGCACCACAAGACGATCAGCCTGGGCCATGTGGAGACCGCGGAGGAGGAGCGCTACTTCACCTTCACCGCGGGCATCGGCCTGGACGCCGAGGTCGTCCACGCGGTGGACGTGGCGCGGCGGAGCAGCCCGGGGAACAAGGCGTCCAACCGGCTCTACGTGCAGTCGGCGGTCCGGCAGTTCTTCGCCCTGACCGACCGTTCGAGGCCCGCCCTGACGATCAGGGACGCCCGGGGGCGTGAGGCCCGCGGGGTCTACCTCGCGTTCATCGCGAACACTTCTCCGTGGACCTATCTCGGGCCGCGGGCCGTTTATCCGTCTCCGCGTGCGGGTTTCTCCACCGGTCTAGACCTTTTCGGAATGCGTTCTCTGAACGTCCTTCCGACACTGAGCGCGATCTTGCAGATGATGATCCCGGCAACGGGCGGACCGCGCGGCAGGCATGTCGTGGAATTGCATGACGCCCCGGAACTCACCGTTACTTCCGACCGTCCCATCGCACTCCAAGTGGACGGCGATTACCTGGGCACACGCACGAGGATGGCGTTCCGCAGCGTGCCCAAGGCGATACGCGTCGTCATCTGAGAAACGGTAATCGCAGCGTACGATCATGTGACGGTCACGTTCCAGCGGTGTGACACACCCGACATCCATACTTTGAGAATCGTTTCTCAAAGTACTTGTGCGGTGTATTGCCGCTGGGGGATGCTCAAAGCGTGCCACGGCGGAGATATCCCGTTGGCGCAGCCCCCGAAGCCGTTCAGGCTCGGGCCCGCATACCTCTTCGTGAAGAAATTCACAAGTGCCATCTTGAGAAGGAGTGGACCGCATGGACTGGCGCCACATCGCTGCCTGCCGTGACGTGGATCCCGAGCTGTTCTTCCCGATCGGCAACACCGGCCCCGCCCTCCTGCAGATCGAGGAGGCGAAGCAGGTCTGCCGCAAGTGCACCGTCACCGAGTCGTGCCTGCGCTGGGCCATCGAGTCCGGTCAGGACGCCGGCGTCTGGGGCGGGATGTCCGAGGACGAGCGTCGTGCGCTGAAGCGCCGTGCCGCTCGCGCCCGGGCCCGCGCCAACGCCCAGGTCTAGAAACAGGTCGAGAACCCGACCTGGAACCGGCCCCTTCTCACCACCCGCGCTCCCCGGCCCGTAACCCCCGGGACCTCTCAGGGAGCGTCACCGCTCCGGCGGCCGGTGGACGAGAGGGATGTCGAGGGTGACCTCGGTGCCGCCGCCCGGACGGGCGGCGAAGTCGAGGGTGCCGCCGAGCTCGCCCTCGGTCAGCGTGCGGACGATCTGGAGCCCGAGACTGTCGGTGCTCTCCGGGTCGAAGTCCGCGGGCAGGCCCTGGCCGTCGTCGGAGACCGTCACCGCGAGGCGCTCCTCGGTGCGCCGGGCGATGACCTCGAGACGGCCGCCCTTCTCGGCGAACCCGTGCTGGAGCGCGTTCTGCAGCAGCTCGGTGATGACCATGGCGATCGGGGTCGCGATCGCCGCGGGCAGAACGCCGAAGCTGCCGTTGCGGCGCGGCAGGACCCGGGTCTCCATCGCCATGATCTCGCCCGACATCATGATCACGCGGTCGGCGATGTCGTCGAAGTCGATCAGCTCGTCCGGGGTGTGGGACAGCGTCTCGTGAACGATCGCGATCGACGCCACCCGCCGGACCGCCTCGTCCAGCGCCGCGCGTCCCTCGGGGATCCGCATCCGGCGGGACTGGAGGCGGAGCAGCGCGGCGACCGTCTGCAGGTTGTTCTTGACCCGGTGGTGGATCTCGCGGATGGTCGCGTCCTTGGTCATCAGCTCGCGGTCGCGCCAGCGCAGCTCGGTGACGTCGCGGATCAGCGCGATGGCTCCTATCCGCTCCCCCGACACGATGAGCGGGATGATCCTCAGCTGGACGAACGAGCCGTTCGCCTCGACCTCGACCTCGCGCGGCGCCTTGCCCGACAGCACGGTGACCAGGGACTCGTCGGTGGGCTCCCCGGTGTCGGACAGGTCGCGGGTCAGCTCGCCGAGCTGGACGCCGACCAGGTCGGTGGCCAGGCCGAGCCGCCGGAAGGCCGACAGGGCGTTGGGGCTGGCGTAGGTGACCTTGCCCGCCCGGTCGAGCCGGAGCAGCCCGTCGCCGACGCGCGGCGACCTGATCAGGTTCGGCTCGGCGCCGGGCACGGGAAAGCGGCCCTCGGAGATCATCTGGGCGAGGTCGCTGGCGCTCTGCAGGTAGGTCAGTTCCAGCCGGGACGGCGTGCGGGCCGAGCTCAGGTTGGTCGAACGCTGGATGACGCCGAGCATCTTCGAGCGCGGCCCCCAGCGGGCGATGATCGGGATGGACTCTTCGCGGACGGGGATGCCGCTGCCCCACTCGGGGTCGCCCTCCCTGACGATCCGCCGCTCCCGCCAGGCCACGTCGATCAGCCCGCGCTTGCCCGTCCGGACGATCCGCCCGACGAGGTCGTCGGGGTAGGCCGTCGGCCCCGTGGTGGGACGCATCTGGGCCACGCACACCCAGCCGTCGACGGTCCGCGGCGGCCAGGCGTCGGGGTGCGCGGTCTCGGCCGCCTTCTGCGGCACCCAGAGGACCAGGTCGGCGAAGGACAGGTCGGCCAGGAGCTGCCAGTCCGAGACCAGCAGATGCAGCCACTCCAGGTCCTGCTGGTCGAGGTCGGTCTGGTGGCGAACGAGATCGGACAAGGTAGGCACCTGCCCATCATTCCAGGAGGGCCTGCTGGGAGGATGGGCAGGTGAACCCACTGGAGAGACTGCGCGCGGCGACGGCGGAGCGGGAGACCGCCGGGCTGCGGCGGCGGCTGCGGCCCCGCACCGCCGACCACGACGGCCTGATCGACCTGGCCTCCAACGACTACCTCGGGCTCTCCCGTGACCCCCGTCTCATCGAGGCGGCCGTCGAGGCGACCCGCGAGTACGGGACGGGCTCGACCGGATCACGCCTGGTCACGGGCACGACCCGGCTGCACCAGGCCCTCGACGAGCGGCTGGCGTCGTTCGTGGGCGCTCCGGCCGGGCTGACCTTCTCCTCGGGCTACCTGGCCAACCTGGGGGCCGTGGCGGCGCTGTCGGGGCCGGGCTCCCTGGTGGTCTCCGACCAGGTCAACCACGCCTCGATCGTGGACGCCTGCCGGTTGTCGCGGGCCCGGATCGCGATCACCCCGCACCGGGACACGGCGGCCGTCGAGGCGGCCCTCGCGGAGCGGACCGAGGAGCACGCGGTGGTCGTCACGGACGCCGTGTTCTCGGTGGACGGTGATCTGGCCCCGCTGGCGGAGATGCACCGGGTCGCCCGCAGGCACGGCGCCTTCCTGATCATCGACGAGGCGCACGCGCTGGGCGTCGTCGGGGAGGGCGGCCGCGGAGCCGCGGCGGCGGCGGGGATCGCCGGCGAACCCGACGTCGTCCTGACCCTGACCCTGTCCAAGTCCCTCGCCTCGCAGGGCGGGGCGGTCCTCGGCGCCCCCGAGGTCGTCGAGACCATGATCGACACGGCCCGGTCGTTCATCTTCGACACCGGGCTCAACCCGGCGGCCGTGGGCACCGCCCTGGCCGCGCTGGAGATCATCGAGAACTCCCCCGAGCTTCCCGCCCGGGCGCGGGCGAACGCCCGGCGGATCGCGAAGCTCGCCGAGTCGCACGGGCTGGAGTCGAGGGTTCCGGACGCGGCGGTCGTTCCGGTCTTCCTCGGCGAGCCGCTAACGGCCCTCCGGGCGGCCGAAAAGTGCCTGGAACTGGGTCTCAGGGTTGGCTGCTTCCGGCCACCTTCGGTGCCCGCGGGACGGGCCTGCTTGAGAATCACCGCACGCGCCAGCCTGAGCGAGACGGAACTCACTGGTCTAGACCTGGGGTTGCGTTCGGTGGGTGACCCTACTGCCCCGTAATCTGCTCGCGTAACATCGAGCAAACCGGCGGTGAACAAGAACCGTTCAGGTGTATAGGGAGCCTTGGTGACAGCCGAACATGTACCGGTGGAATTCGGGCGGCCCCATGTGGGCAATCCCCTCGCCAATGCTCCGCGCGTCCCGAAGTACTACAGGCTGAAAGAGCTCCTGGTCGAGCTGATCACCTCGCTCCCGCCCGGCAGCCCGCTCCCGCCCGAGCGCACCCTGGCCGAGCGGTACGGCACCTCGCGGACGACCGTCCGCCAGGCCCTGGCCGAGCTGGTGATCGAGGGCAGGCTCCAGCGCATCCAGGGCAAGGGCACCTTCGTGGCCAAGCCGAAGGTGCCCCACCAGCTCCAGCTGGTGGGCTACACCGAGGACATGCGCCACCACGGCCTGCTGCCCGAGACCCGCATCCTCGACGTCGCCTACCTGACGGCCGACGAGCGGCTGGCCTCGCTGCTGGGCATCCGTCCCGGCGGCCGGGTCCTGCGCATCCACCGGCTGCGCCTCGCCGACGGCGACCCCATGTCGCTGGACTACACCCATCTCCCCGCGCGCCGCTTCCCCGGCCTGCGCAAGGAGCTGAGCCGCAACCTCTCCCTGTACGAGACCCTGGCCGCCGCCTACGACGTCCATCTCGCCGAGGCCGAGGAGACCATCGAGACGGTCCTGGCCACGCCCTACGACGCCCAGGTCCTGGGCGTCGACGTCGGCCTGCCGCTGATGCTCCTGTCCCGCCAGTCCTTCGACACCGCGGGCGAGCCCGTCGAATGGGCCCAGTCCTTCTACCGCGGCGACCGGTACAAGTTCGTCACGCGCCTGCGCCGTCCGGGCGGCTGAACCCGCCGGAGAACGCCGGAAGCGGCGGCGGACGTCCGGTCCGCCGCCGCTTCCGGCTGGTGCGAGGCTTTTCTAGAGCGTCTTCGAAAGGGCCTTGATGGGCATCTGGAGCTCGGTGAGGAGATCGAGGTCCTTGTCGGCGTCGCGGCCGAGGGTCGTCAGGTAGTTGCCGACGATCATCGCGTTGATGCCGCCGAGCAGGCCCGCCTGCGTGCCGAGGTCGCCCAGGGTCAGCTCGCGGCCGCCCGCGTAGCGCAGGATCGTGCGGGGCAGCGCCAGCCGGAAGGTCGCGATGGTCTTGAGCGCCTCGGCGCCCTCGACCAGCGGGAACGACGCGAAGGGGGTGCCCGGGCGGGGGTTGAGGAAGTTCAGCGGGACCTCGTGCGGCTCCAGCTCGGCGAGCTGGGCGGCGAACTCGGCGCGCTGCTCCAGGGTCTCGCCCATGCCGATGAGGCCGCCGCAGCAGACCTCCATGCCGGCGTCGCGGACCATGAGGAGGGTGTCCCAGCGCTCCTCCCACGAGTGCGTGGTGACGACCTTGCCGAAATGGGACTTCGCGGTCTCGAGGTTGTGGTTGTAGCGGTGGACGCCCCACGACTTCAGGTCGTCGACCTGCTCCTGGGTCAGCATCCCCAGCGAGCAGGCGATCTGGATGTCGACGGCCTCGTTGATCGCCTCGATGCCGGCCTTGACCTGCGACATCAGCCGCTCGTCCGGGCCGCGCACCGCCGCGACGATGCAGAACTCGGTGGCGCCGGTCTTGGCCGTCTCCTTGGCGGCCTCCACCAGGGAGGGGATGTCCAGCCAGGCCGCCCGGACCGGGGACTGGAACTGGCCGGACTGGGAGCAGAAGTGGCAGTCCTCGGGGCAGCCGCCGGTCTTGACCGAGATGATGCCCTCGACCTCGACCTCCGGGCCGCACCAGCGCATGCGGACCTCGTGCGCGAGCGCCAGCAGTTCCTCGAGCCGGTCGTCGGGGAGGTTCAGGCACTCGAGGGCCTGCGACTGGTCGAGACCCTTGCCCTCTTCCAGGACCTGCTGCCTGGCGATCGTCAGGATGTCAGTCACGCGATGTGCCTTTCTGGTGGGTCTCACGGAACGTACCAGCGTCGAAAGTCCCGCCGAACGCCGGGGAGAGCCCTGCGCTCGCGGCCAGCAGGAACTCGGCCGGGTCCAGCAGTCCCGAGCCGGCCGGCATCACCCCGGCCAGCGGGCGGGCGGTGATCGTCTCCAGGTCCCGGATGTTGCAGCGCATCGCGAGGTCGGGCTCGCCCGGCCAGGACCCGATCACCAGGCCGGCGGGCTGGACGCCCCGGTGGGCCATGGCCTCGAAGGTCAGCGCGGTGTGGTTCAGGGTGCCGAGATCGGGCCTGGCCACGACGACGACGGCCGCGCCCAGCCAGCGGGCCAGATCGGCGATGGTCGAGCCCTCCTCGTCGAACCGGACGAGGAGCCCGCCCGCCCCCTCGACCAGGACGAGCTGCCGCTCGGCGGCCAGCTCCCTGATCTCCGCGACGCTCGCGGACAGGTGCACGGGCGGCTTGCCCGACACCCGCGCGGCGGCGGCCGGGGACAGCGGGTCGGGGAACCGGGAGCCCTCGTGGAGGTCGGTGATCCCGGCGAGCCTGGCGATCTCCTGGAGATCGCCAGGCTCGCCGATGTCCACCCCGGTCTGCCCGGGTTTGACCACGGCCACGCTCGAGCCGCGGGCGGCCGCCAGGGCCGCCAGGGCCGCGGTCACCACGGTCTTTCCCACTCCGGTGTCGGTTCCGGTCACGACGAGGACGCTCACGAGATCGACACTAGCGCCGCCGCGTCATCCGGATCCGTTCCGGAATCCGACAGAAATCCGGCCCTCCGCTTTGTAAACCGCCCTCGATCCCCCGGGGGATCAGGCGTTGGTGAGCAACCCGTGCTCGACGCAGCGGGCCGTCCAGCCGCGCGGGGTCACCTGGACCACCATCCGGCGGCGGCAGTGCCCGCAGAAGCGCGGCGGCTCCATCTGGAGGGCGGCCCCGCAGGCCGCGTGCCCACCCGCTTCGCGGGTCTCCTCACCACAGTGCGCGCAGTACTCCATGCCGGGCACCCTACGCCCTGGGCGACGGCCGCGATGAGGTCGCCCTCATCCGCTCCACCAGCCGCGTGTCGTAGGCGCCCCCGCGGAACTCCGGATCGCCGAGCAGTTCGGTGAAGAACGGCAGGTTGCACTTCGGGCCGACGATCTGGAAGGCGCCGACGGCCTCGGCGGCCAGCTCCAGCGCGGCCTCGCGGGTCTCCCCGAAGACGATCAGCTTGGCCAGCAGCGGGTCGTAGAAGGGGGTGACCCGGGTGCCCTCGGCGTATCCGGCGTCGACGCGGACGCCGGGCCCCTCGGGCTCCACCCAGGTGACGATCATTCCGGGGCCCGGCAGGAACCGCTCGGGATCCTCGGCGTAGACGCGGAACTCGATCGCGTGGCCGCGCGGCTCGACCCGGGCGAACGACACCGGACGTCCCGCGGCGATCAGGAGCTGCTGCTCGACCAGGTCGATCCCGGTGGTCAGCTCGGTGACGGGGTGTTCGACCTGGAGGCGGGTGTTCATCTCCAGGAAGACGAAGTCCTGCCCGTCCGGGTCGACCAGGCACTCGACGGTCCCCGCGCCCCGGTAGCCGACGGCCTCCCCCGCCCGGACGGCCGCCGCCAGCATCCGCTCGCGCAGCGCGGGCGAGACCCCGGGCGACGGCGCCTCCTCGACGATCTTCTGATGGCGGCGCTGCACCGAGCAGTCGCGGTCGCCGAGCGCGAGGACCGTCCCGTCGGCCAGGCCCAGGATCTGGATCTCCACATGGCGGGCCCGCTCGACATAGCGCTCGACCAGGACGTCGGGGCCGCCGAAGAACCGCTCGGCCCGGCTGCGCGCCGACGCGAACGCCTTGGCCAGCTCCCTGTCGTCCCGCGCGACCGACATGCCGATGCCGCCGCCGCCCGCGGCCGCCTTGACCATCACCGGATAGCCGATGACGGCCGCCGCCGCGACGGCCTCCTCCGCCGTGCGGACGGGCTCGCGGGTGCCGGCCGCGACCGGGACGCCGGCCTTCTCCATCAGGTTCCGGGCGTTGATCTTGTCGCCGAGGGCCTCGATGGCCGCCGGATCGGGGCCGATCCACACCAGGCCCGCCTCGGCGACCCGGCGTGCGAAGCCCGCGTTCTCCGCCAGGAACCCGTACCCCGGATGGACGGCCTGGGCGTTGGTGCGGGCCGCCGCCTCCAGGACCGCGTCCTGGTCGAGGTAGGAACCGGCGGGATCGGCCGGGCCGATCAGCACGGCCTCGTCCGCCTCGGCGACGAACGGCAGGTCCGCGTCCGCCTCGGAGTGGACCGCGATCGCCTTCAGGCCCATCGCCCGGACGGTCCGGATCACCCGGCTCGCGATCTCCCCGCGGTTGGCCACCAGCACGGACTCGAACACGGCGCGTTCCCTTCTGAGCGGCGGATCTCCGAACCTACCGGAGATCTAGAAGGGCTTCTTGATCGCCGATGCGAGCAGGTGTATGCCCAGGGATTCGTCCTCCACCCGGCAGTCGTAGGGGGTCTGGAGCTCGGTGCGGACCAGGCGTGACAGGGCCTTGGGGTCCTTGGCCAGCACATGGTCGGCCGTCGAGGGAGACACGACGGTCCGCGGCCTGATCCACTCGATCTCGAGGCCGACGTCGTGGAGCAGCTCGCGCACCTGCGCCTGCCAGAAACAGCGGGTGATGGTCCCGTCCGGCCAGGGCACGAGGACGACCTCGGCCTTCGGCACGTCCGACAGGTGCGGCCAGAGGTTCTGCTCGGCCAGCACGGCCAGGCCGAGCGTCAGGGAGTCGACGCACAGCAGCACCCTGCCGCCGGGCCGCAGGACCCTGGAGATCTCCTCGACGGTCTCCTCGGTCGCCAGGCAGCGCGACAGCACGCCGTCCTCGGCGATGACGGCGTCCATCGAGCCGTCGATGAGGAACTCCAGGCGCGAGGGATCGCCGACGATCTGCTGGTGGTCGCCGGTCCGCGGGCTCTCGACGACCTCGACGACGTGGTGCCCCGCCGCGGCCGCCTGCTGGGCGCTCGAACCGCCGGACAGGTCGAGGATCATGGAGCTGCGCCGGGGAAGCCAGCGAGCGAGCTGCGCGGTGGCGACCGCGCGATAGAACGTCCAATAGCCCGCCAATGGATCATCGTCCTCGAGGCGGTCGAGATCGGGGGGTCTGCCCGGCTGCGGCAGCAAAGCGGGGGCTCCTGTCTTCGGTAGAGACATCTTTCCCCCAAAGGGGCTTCGCGTCACCCTCCGTGAAGGTTGCAGGAATCTACCCCCTGGTAGGGAATGGCGCGACCTTGGCCGCTGTTGGACCGACACAGATGCTGGGCGCACAGTCGGGAGGGACAAGTGCCGGTTCTCTCTGGGGTCACTGACAAGATCGACACTACCGGGGCGATAGTCTCGTACTCGTTCGATCGTCTGGTTCCTATGCAGGGGGTGGGTACCGTTCCGGGCACTGCGGAGACCGTGGAGCAGCGCGGGGAGCGCTTCCAGCGCGACGTGCTGCCGTTCCTGGACCAGTTGTACTCGGCCGCGATGCGCATGACGCGCAACCCCGCGGACGCCGAGGACCTCGTCCAGGAGACCTTCGCCAAGGCCTTCGCGTCCTTCCACCAGTTCAAAGAGGGCACGAACCTCAAGGCGTGGCTGTACCGCATCCTCACCAACACGTTCATCAACTCCTACCGCAAGAAGCAGCGGGAGCCGAAGAACAGCGGGACCGAGGAGATCGAGGACTGGCAGCTCGCGCGGGCCGAGTCGCACACCTCCACCGGGCTGAAGTCCGCCGAGGTCGAGGCGCTCGAGCATCTGCCCGACTCGGACGTGAAGACCGCTCTGCAGGAACTGCCCGAGGAGTTCCGTCTCGCGGTCTACCTCGCGGACGTCGAGGGCTTCGCCTACAAGGAGATCGCCGACATCATGGGCACCCCCATCGGTACGGTGATGTCACGGCTGCACCGGGGCAGAAGGCAGCTGCGGTCGATGCTGGAGGACTACGCGCTGGAGCGCGGCCTCACGCGGGAGGGTTCGAAATGAGCTGCGGCAACCACCACGAGACGCCCTGCAACGAGGTGCTCGCCCGGGTCTACACCTATATCGACGGTGAGCTCGAGGACTCCGGCTGCTCCCAGGTGAAGCAGCACCTCGACGAGTGCGGGCCCTGCCTGCGCGAGTACGGGCTCGAGGAGTCGGTCAAGAAGCTGGTGAGCAAGTCCTGCGGCAAGGACCCGGTTCCCGAGGACCTCAAGGCGAAGGTCCTCGGCCGCATCCAGGAGGCCCTCGCGGGCCACCCCGAGGAGCACACCACTGAGGGCGGGTCCCGGGGGCTGTAGCCTCTCCGGGTGCGCATCCTCATCACCGGCGCGGCCGGGTTCATCGGTTCCCATCTGGTCGACCGCCTGCTCGACGACGGGCATGAGGTCATCGCGGCCGACGACGTTTCCGGCGGTTCCGAGGCCAACCTCGGGGGCCGGACCGCGCTCCACCGGGTGGACGTCGCGGCGCCGGAGTTCGCCGATCTGGTCGCCGCCGAGGCCCCCGAGGTGATCTGCCATCTCGCCGCCCAGGTCAGCGTGCGGGCGAGCGTCGAGGATCCGCTGCGCGACGGGCAGGTCAACGTGCTGGGCACGGTCAACGTGCTGGAGGCCGCGCACCGGGCCGGTACCCGCAAGGTCATCTCCACCTCGAGCTGCGCCGTCTACGGCGTCCCCGACGCGCTGCCCGTCGGCCCGGACGGCCCGCTGCGGGCCGCCTCCCCCTACGCGGCGTCCAAGGCCGCGGGCGAGGCCTACGTGCGGATGTACGCCGAACTCCACGGCCTCGACTACACGATCATGGTTCCCGGCAACGTGTACGGGCCCCGGCAGACCCCCGAGGGCGAGGCCGGAGTGATCTCGATCTTCACCGCTGCCCTGCTGGAGGGGAAGCCGACCATCGTGTACGGCGACGGATCCAACACCCGCGACTACATCTATGTGGCCGACGTCGTCGACGCCTACGCCCGCGCGCTCACCGCCGGCTCCCGGGCCAGGGTCAACCTGGGCACCGGGGTCCAGACCAGCGACCGGCTCCTCCACACCCTGATCGCCGAGGCCGCGGGGGCCCCCGACGCCCCCGGCACCGCGCCCTTCAGGCTGGGCGACCTGCCCGCCATGGCGCTCGACCCCGCACCGGGTGCGGAAGTGCTCGGCTGGACGCCCAAAACCCCCCTTTCCGACGGCCTGAGGGCCACCGTGGAATGGGCCCGCAGCAGGTGAGCGATCCGGCATCCGACTCCGAGTGACGATATGTTCACGCTTTGCTCTCGATTTCCCGTGTTCCTGTGTGGCGGGGGTCGCGTTGGTTAGTCTTGTGGTTGACCAATCAGTGGCGGGGAGCAAGGTACGGGATCCGGGTTTTCCTGTCGGATTCTTTGGGGGGAGTCATTCCATGCTCAGGTACATGCTGGCGTCCGTCGTGACCACCGTGGTCGCGGCGGCAGCGTTTGTACTGCTGCTGACTGATCCAACAGGCGTTTCCTGGGTCTAGCAGCGGCTGGAACCCGGCGGCGGTCAACCGAGTCACCTCCCGGAGGCGGCACATGCGTGGCCTACCCCTCGCTGCCTGGGCGTACGTAGGGGGGGTGGTCGTTCTCGCGGCCACCCTCATCGCTACGTCGTCCTATGAGCACGTCAACTGGTCGACCCTGTGCGTGCTGGCGGCCCTGTTCGTCATCTGCGACTCGGCGCCCGTCCTGCTCAGCATCGAGCGGGCACGCGTCTCCCTGAGCTTCTCGGCCTGCCTGGCCTCCGTGGTGCTGCTCGGCCCCGGCGGCGCCGCGCTCGTCGGCGCCTGCGCCGTGGCGACCTGGCAGAAGGTCGCGCCCGTCAAGCGGGCCTACAACGGCGCCCAGTTCGCGCTCTGTGGGTTCGCCGCTGGAACGGTCTTCGTCGCCCTCGCCCCCGGCGACGCGCTCAGCCACGGCGCCGGGCTGCGCGGCGACGAGCTGATCGTGCCGTTCGCGGCCGCCCTGCTCACCTACGTGACGGTCAACCTCGCCCTGGTCGGCGGGATCCTTCTGCTGGCCAACCAGTCGAAGATGCGGGAGCTGTTCGACCAGATGGTCCAGCTCGCGCCGGGGCTGCTCGGCTACGGCTCGTTCGGGCTGCTGATCGCCGGCACCTGGGACGCCGTCGAGGCCGCCGCCCCGATCCTGGTCCTGCTGCCGCTGTTCGTCGCGCGGTGGGCCTTCTCCCAGACGCGCGAGCAGGAGCGGGCGCACGAGGCCGTCCTGGCCACGCTGTGCCAGGCCGTCGAGACCAAGGACTACTACACGCGCGGGCACAGCGAGCGCGTCTCGCGCGGCTCGGTGATGATCGCCGAGGAGATCGGGATGAGCGCGGCGCGGATCGAGGCGATCCGGTTCGCCGGGATGCTCCACGACGTCGGCAAGCTGGGCGTCCCGACCAAGGTGCTGCAGAAGGAGGGGCCGCTGACCGAGGAGGAGTTCGCGGCCATCCAGCTCCACCCGATGCGCGGACTCGAGATCATCCAGGAGATCGGCTTCCTCGACGAGGCCCTCGACGGGATCATGTACCACCACGAGAAGCTCAGCGGGCGCGGCTACCCCCGCGGCCTGGCCGGGAACGAGATCCCGGAGTTCGCGCGGATCATCGGCGTCGCCGACGCCTTCGACGCGATGACCTCCACCCGGTCCTACCGGCCCGCCCGGTCCATCGCCGAGGGCGTCGCGGAGCTGCGGCGGTGCGCGGGCTCCGACTTCGACCCCGACATGGTCGCGGCCTTCCTGCGGGCCCTCGCCGAGAAGGGCTGGGAGCCGCCCGCACCGGTCGTGCTCCCCCTCGACGTGCCCGTCCAGACCACGCGTCAGGACCACGACGACCCGACCGTTCCCCTGAAGATCGCTGGCGAGGGCGCATGGTAGCGAGCCGACTGCAGACCAACCGGGAGCGTCCCGCCTGGCAGAACCTCGACTCCGGGCAGCTCGTGCTGCTCGGGGCGGCGGGGACCCTGATCGTCGCGGCGGTCGGGTCGGTCGCGGCGAACGGGGGGCCCGACGAGCCGACCCCGGCCGTCATCTTCGGGGTGCTGATCGCGCTCGGCGAGCTGTTCCGGATGAACATGCCCGGCGGACGCGAGGTCGCGCCCATCTCGACGGCGGGCGCGCTGGGCTACGGGATGCTGATGAGCGTCGCGACCGAGCAGGTGTCCTACTCCGCGCTCCAGGTCGTCGCCGTGACGACCGCCGGGATGCTCGCCGGGTCGCTGCCGCACGTCGCGGTCGGCCGGTCGCCGCGGCTCGACGCCATGGCGCGGCGGCTGGTCGTCGCGGCGATCGTGGCGTTCCTGTTCCGGCCGCTGACCGGGCTGCTGTTCGACGGCAGCCTCAGCCACGGCGAGTGGTGGGCGGCGCTGGCCCTGATGTCGGGGGTGGCGTTCGCCGCGTTCTCCGTCGACATGACGATCGCCGCGACCATCCGCGCCGAGACGGTGCGGGCGCGGTTCGGGATCGCGTTCAAGGACGAGTTCCACGCCGGCATCCTGCTGAACTGCGCGACCGCCGCGACCGGCATGCTCATCGCGGTCGCCACCTCGGTGATGGGGCTGGCCGCGCTGCTGCTGTTCACCGCGCCGATCCTCACCACCCAGTTCGCTTTCCGGCGGTTCGCGGCCGTCCGCACGACCTATCTGCAGACCGTCCGGGCGCTGTCGCGGGTGACGGAGGTCGGCGGTTACGTCGAGACCGGGCACTCGCGGCGCGTGTCGAAACTGTCGGTCGCGATGGGCCGCGAGCTCGGCATGACCGAGGCGGAGCTGCTCGAACTCGAGTACGCCGCCCTCATGCACGACATCGGCCAGCTCTCGCTGCCCGACCCGATCCCCGGCGGCGCGACCGTCCTCGCCTCCCCCGCCGAGCAGGCGCGCATCGCCGAGCTCGGCGCCGCGGTCGTCGAGCAGACCGGTGTCCTCGACCGGGTCGCGCGCCTGGTCCGCCGCCAGTCCGACCCCTACCGCTCCGCCCCCGCGGGCGACGAGGCCGCCGTCAAGCCGCCGCCGCTGGCGGCCCGCATCATCAAGGCCGCCAACGCCTACGACGACCTGGTCGGCGACTCCCCCGACCGTGACCGCAGCGCCGCCGTCCTCGAACGCCTGCGCCTCGACTCGGTCTCCGAGTACGACCCGGCCGTCGTCGAGGCCCTCGGCCGCGTCCTCGACCGCCTCTCCTTCGTCACCCGCACCGCCCACCGCCGCCTCTAGGGACTCGTCGGAGGAGGCTTCCCGGCTCTACTCTCTGCCTGACGGGAACGGACGTGCCGCTCCCCTCGTTTCGGAGGCCCCCGCCATGAACGTGTTCCTTTGGATTCTGCAAGGGCTGCTCGCCGCGATGTTCCTGTTCGCGGGGGTGCTGAAGTCGACGCAGCCCAAGGAGAAGCTCGCCCCGCAGCTGCCGTGGGTCGAGGACGTCTCCCTCACGACCCTGCGGATCATCGGGGTCGCCGAGCTGGCCGCCGCGCTCGGCCTGATCCTCCCGGCCGCGACGGACATCGCGACGGTGCTCACGCCCCTCGCCGCCACGGGTCTCGTGATCATCATGGTGCTGGCGGCGATCACCCACTACCGCCGCAAGGAGACCCAGGGCATCGTCGTCAACGTGGTCATCCTGGTGGTCGCGGCCGTCGTCGCCTGGGGGCGCTTCGGGCCGTACGCGTTCTGAGGGCGCGCCGGATCCCGGGCCGGCCGCGTGGCGCCGGTCCGGCCCCCACCGTGGTCAGCGGTTCAGGCGGTCGTACTTGGCCTGGCAGGGGACGCAGCGGGCGGCTTCCGGGCGGGCTTCGAGGCGGCCCGCCGGGACGGGACGGGCGCAGGTGACGCAGGTGCCGTACGTGCCGTCCACGACGCGGCGCAGGGCGGCTTCGACGGCGCGGCGCTGGCGGGTCATGGCGTCCAGGGTCGCGTGGGTGCGGTCGGCCTCGACGAGCGCGGATCCGGCGTCGGCCGGATGGCCCCGGTCGGAGCTCTCGCCGCGCAGTGCGGCGATCGAGGCGTCGAGCTCCGCCAGCATGTCGTGCAGGCGGTCCAGGGTCACGGTGGTCGGGGGCAAGCTGACCTCCCACTTCGGCGTGAGAGCCTGTCCGTTAGAACAGGGACGGGTTACTTTCACCCGGAATTTGCCCATTTGTCAGTGGTTCTATGAGTGCGGAACCGTTGTTCTTGACGTTCCCCACCGCCTTGGACACCGGGAACGCCTCCAGACCGCCCGCCATCGCGGGAACGAGCAGCCCGGAAGGGTCCCTGACGCCCGGATCGAGCCAGGCGTCGCGGTCGGTGACGACCATCGGCATCCGGTCGTGAATGTGGCCGAGCTCGTCGGCGGCCTCGGTGGTCAGGACGGTCGTGGTCCACACCCACTCGCCCTCGGGCGACTTCCACAGCTCATACAGCCCCGCCATCGGCAGGATCGACCGGTCCTTCGGCGTGATGAAGAACGGCTGCTTCTTGCCGTCCTCGCCGGTGTACCACTCGAAGTAGCCGTCGGCGGGCAGCAGGCAGCGGCGGGCGGCGAACGCCTTCCGGAAGGAGGGCTTCTCCGCGGCCGTCTCGACCCTCGCGTTGATCATGCGGCTGCCGATCGACAGGTCCTTCGCCCAGGACGGCACCAGCCCCCAGCGCAGCATCCGCAGCCGCCGCTCCGGCACGGCCTCCTCGGGCGCGTCCTTCGCCGCCCGCTGGATCACGGCGGGCACGAGCTTGGTCGGCGCGACGTTGTAGTCGGCCTCCAGCAGGTCCCTCCCGTCCTCGGTCAGCGTCTCGTCGACGTCGATGCGGAACTCGTCCAGCAGCTCCTGCCGCGCCCGTGCCGTCGCGTATCTGCCACACATGCCTCTCAGCCTAGGTGGGGGCTGTGACAGTGAGGACCTCGTCCATCTCGCGGAGGACGGGGTCGGCGCCGGGGACGCCGGGGCGGTGGGTGATGAGCAGGACGGTGCGGTCGCCGGCGGCGCGCAGGAGGTCGGCCAGGACACGGTCGGCGGTGGCGGGGTCGAGGTGGGCGTCGGGCTCGTCGAGGATCAGGACGGGGAAGCCGGCGAGCAGGGCCCTGGCCAGGGCGATCCGCTGGCGTTCGCCGCCGGAGACGGGCGGCCGCCGGGACGGGTCCAGGTCGAGGCCCGCGCGCAGCATGACGGCGGCGACCTCGGCGTCCGAGGCTCCGGGCCTGGCCAGCCGGATGTTCTCGGCGACGGTCGTGGCGAAGACATGGGCGTCCTGGGCGCACAGCCCGATGATCCGCCGGATGTCGTCGCCGGCCATGTCCCGCAGCTCGACGCCGCCGAGCGTCACGCTGCCCTCGTACTCCACGAAGCGGGTGAGGACGGCCGCGAGCGTCGACTTGCCCGCGCCGCTCTCGCCGAAGACCGCGACCTTGCGGCCCGGCGGCACCTCCAGATCGAATCCCGCCAGGGCGTCCCTGTCCGCCCCCGGCCAGCGGGCGCGCAGCCCGCGCACGCTGATCCCGATGCCCTCGCCCGGTTCCGCGCCGCCCTCGGCGACGGGTGGGGGCGCGGCCAGGACCGCGCCGAGCAGCCGGTCGCTCTCGCGCGACTCCAGGAACTGCCGCGCTGCCGCCGCGAGGGACGTCACGGCCTCGAAGGCGGCCAGCGGTGTCAGCACGGCGACCGCGACGAGCACCGGCGCCAGCTCGCCCGACCGGGCCGCGGGCACCGCCAGCGCCAGCGCTCCGGCCACGGTCGCGCCGCAGCTCAGCGCGGTCAGCGCGGAGCCGAGCCCGAGCGAGCCCGCGGCGCGGCGGGCCGCGTCGTCGAGGGCTGCGTCCCTGTCGGCGAGCTCGGCCAGCCGGGCGGGGGCCGCCCCGCAGGCGACCAACTCGGGCAGCCCGTGCAGGGTGTCGACGGTCAGCGCGGTCATCCGGTCGCGCGCCTCGGCGGCGCGCTCCGCGGCGCGTCCGGTGGCCGCCCAGGTGAGCAGCGGCGCGACGACGCCACCGGCCAGGAGCCCGGCCAGGAGCACTCCCCCGGCGGGCGGCAGCACCCACCACTCCAGCGCGACGGCCGCCGCACCGGCCAGCGCGGCGCTCGCGAACGGGATCCGCCCCCGCACCCAGCGTTCGGCGACGCCGTCGGCGGAGGTGACGACGAGGCCCAGGGTCCGCGCGGCGCCGAGACCGCCGGGGGCGAGGTCCACGAGCCGGTCGTAGACGCGCACCCGGGTCCGTTCCAGCAGCCGCAGCGCCGCGTCGTGGGAGACCAGGCGCTCGGCGTACCGCAGCACGCCGCGGCCCATCCCGAAGGCCCGCACCGAGACGATCGCCACCATCAGGTACAGCACCGGCGGCCGTTCCGCCGCCCGCGAGATCAGGTAGCCGGACGTCGCCATCAGCCCGATCCCGCAGGCCAGTGCCGCCGCCCCGAGGACGGCCCCCGCCGCCGTCCGTCCCCTCACGCCGGCACCGGCTCCCGCGGCGCGACCGGTGCGGACGGCCATGCCAGGACGTTCCCGGCCCGCTCCACCAAGGCCCGGCGGTGGGTCGCGACCAGGGTGGTGCGCCCGGCGGCGAGCCTGTCGATGAGGTCGGCGACGTCGAGCTCGGTGGCGACGTCGAGATGGGCCGTCGGCTCGTCGAGCAGCAGCAGGACGGGGTCGAGGAGCGCGCAGCGCAGCGCCACCCTGGCGAGGGCGAGCCGCTGCCGCTGCCCCGCCGACAGCCCGTGCCCGCCGGCGCCGAGCACGGTCTCCAGCGTGGTGAACTCCAGGACGCCGGTCAGCCCGGCGGCGTCCCGGACGGCCGCGGCGGAGGCGCCCGGAACGGCGACCGCGATGTTCTCCGCGACCGTCCCGGTGAACAGATGGGGATGCTGTGGCAGCCAGGCGACCCGCCGGCGCCAGGCGTCACCGGGCACGACCTCGGCCCCTCCGGCGCGGACGCTCCCCTCGACCGGTGGCAGCAGCCCGAGCAGGACCGCGAACAAGCTCGACTTGCCGCCGCCCGAGGGCGCGGTCAGCGCGGTGATCACCCCGGGCGGTGCGTCGAAGGTGACCGGGGCGAGACCCTCCCGCGCGACGAGCCCCCGCACGCCCACGATCCCGTCCGGCACCGGCCCGGGCGCGGCGGCGGGCACGGGCGCGATGGCGGCGAAGACGCTCTCGGCCGCCGCGAGCCCCTCCTGCGCGGCGTGGAAGTGCGCCCCGGCCTGCCGCAGCGGCAGATACGCCTCCGGCGCGAGGATCAGCAGGAACAGCGCGGTCCCGAAGGAGAGGTTCCCCTCCAGCAGCCGCAGCCCGACCGAGACCGCGACGACCGCGACCGACAGCGTCGCGGCGAGCTCCAGCACCAGCGCCGAGCAGAACGCGATCCGCAGCGACGCCATCGTCGCCCTGCGGTGCTCGGCCGAGACCTTCGCGATCCGCTCCGACTGGAACCGCGCCCGGCCGAACGCCTTGAGCGTCATCAGCCCGCCCGCGACGTCGGCGAAGTGCCCGGCCAGCCGTTCCAGGGTCCGCCACTGCCGTGCCGTGCGCGCCTCGGTGCAGCTGCCCACGAGGTAGCCGAACACCGGGATCAGCGGGAGGGTCACCGCGACGATCGCGGCCGTCGCCGGGTCGGTGACCGCCAGCACGGCCAGCACCATGACGGGCACGATCGCCGCCAGCACGACCTGCGGGAGATAGCGCGAGAAGTACGGGTCGAGGGCGTCGACACCTCGGGTGACCAGGGCCGCGACCGTTCCCGCCGGGCCCGGTGCGGAACCCGACAGCGCCGAGGCCAGGACGGCCCGCCGCAGGTCGGCCTTGACGCCCGCCGAGGCCCGGTGCGCCGCCGCCTCCTGTGCCCAGGCGAGCAGGGCCCGCACCGCGAACACCGCGAGAAGCGCGAGCGGAACGGTCAGTGTGCTGAGCGCCTCGGCGAGCAGCCGGGCCTGGGCGATGGCGCACAGCGCGCCGAGCACCCCGATCCCCGTGCAGACGGCCAGGTACCGTCGGGCTCCGCGGGCGTGGCGGGCCAGGCGCGGGTCGAAGGGCCTCACGCGGAGGCCGCCACCGGGATGCTGTGGGTGCCGATGCGCTTGCGGAAGACCCAGTAGGTCCAGGCCTGGTAGGCCAGGACGAGCGGCAGGAAGATCACCGCGACCCAGGTCATGATGCCGAGGCTCTTGGGCGTGGCCGAGGCGTTCTCGATGGTCAGGCTGTTGGCGTCGGAGATCGTCGAGGGCAGCACGTCCGGGTAGAGCGCGAGGAAGAGCGTCGCGGTCGCCAGGATGACGCACCCGCCGGACAGGGCGAACGCCCAGCCCTCGCGTCCGGCCCTGGTCATGGCGAGCGAGCCGACGAGGGCGAGGGCGGCGAGGACCGCGGTCAGGGCGGTCCAGCCGGTGCCGTGCGCGAGCTGCGTCCAGACCAGGAAGATCACGGCGAGCACGGCGGCGATCAGGCCGAGCTGCTGGGCGAAGCGGCTCGCGCGGTGACGGATCTCGCCCTCGGTCTTGAGCGCGACGAACACCGAGCCGTGCAGCGTGAACAGCGACAGGGTGACCAGCCCGCCGAGCAGCGCGTACGGGTTGAGCAGGTCCCAGAAGGTCCCGACGTAGTGGTGGTTCTCGTCCAGCTTGACGCCCCGCACGATGTTCCCGAACGCCACGCCCCACAGGAACGCGGGGACCAGCGAGCCGAAGAAGATGCACAGGTCCCAGCGGTCCCTCCAGCGCGGGGTGGTGCCCTTGCCGCGGTAGTCGATCCCCATCGCCCGGACGATCAGGGCCACGAGGATCAGCAGCAGCGGCAGGTAGAACCCGCTGAACAGGGTCGCGTACCACTCGGGGAACGCGGCGAACATCGCGCCGCCCGCCGTGAGCAGCCAGACCTCGTTGCCGTCCCAGACGGGCCCGATCGTGTTGATCAGAACCCGGCGCTCGAGGTCGTTCCTGGCGAGGAACCGGGTGAGGATCCCCACGCCGAAGTCGAAGCCCTCCAGGAAGAAGTAGCCGGTCCACAGGACCGCGATGGCGATGAACCACAGGTGGTACAGGTGCATGACCGGGCCCCTAGTAGGCGAAATCGAGTGTGGCGTCGTCGTCCGCGGGGGTCTCGGCGGGCGGGTCCTTCTTGGCGAAGCGCAGCATCAGCCCGACCTCGATGACCGCGAGGATCCCGTACAGGCCGGTGTAGACGAGCAGCGAGGTGAGCACGGTCCCGGCCGGGACGGTCGGCGAGACTCCGTTCTCGGTCTTGAGCACCCCGAAGACCAGCCACGGCTGCCGCCCCATCTCGGTGAAGATCCAGCCGAAGGAGCAGGCGATGAGGGGCAGCGCGATCGACCAGATCGCCAGCCGCCACACCCACCTCTTCTCCGGGAGCCGTCCGCCGCGGGTCAGCCAGAGCCCGACGACGCTCACCAGCCCGATGAGCAGCCCCGCCCCGACCATGATCCGGAAGCCCCAGTAGGTGATCGGGATGTAGGGCCGGTAGTCGCCGGGACCGAACTGAGCGGTGTACTGGGCCTGGAGGTCGTTGATCCCCTCGACCTTCCCGTCGAAGGAGCCGGTGGCCAGGAACGACAGCAGGCCCGGCACCTCCAGGGAGTAGATCGGTGTCTTGCCGTCGAGGCTGCCGATGGTGAACAGCGAGAAGGCCGCGGGCTGCTCGGTCTCGTAGAGCGCCTCGGCGGCGGCCATCTTCATCGGCTGCGTCTCGGTCATGACCTTGCCGAGCTGGTCGCCGGAGAGCAGGAAGCCGACGGTGCCGATCAGCGTCACGACCAGCGCGAGCCGGAGCGAGGGGCGCATGACGTCGAGGTTGCGGCGGCGTCCCAGGTGCCACGCCGAGATGCCGATCATGAGAATGCCGCCGGTCACCCAGGCGGCGAAGATCGTGTGCGGGAACGTGGCCAGGACGACCTTGTTGGTGAGGACGTCGCCGAAGCTGGTCAGCTCGGCCCGGTTCGCGGCCTTGTCGTAGGTGTAACCGACCGGGTTCTGCATCCAGGAGTTGGCGGCGAGGATGAAGTAGGCCGACAGCGTGGTCCCGATCGCGACGGCCCAGATGCAGGCCAGGTGGATCCCCTTCGGGAGCTTGTCCCAGCCGAAGAGCCACAGTCCGAGGAACGTGGACTCCAGGAAGAACGCCAGCAGAGCCTCGATCGCGAGGGGCGCCCCGAAGATGTCGCCGACGAAGCGCGAATAGTCGCTCCAGTTCATGCCGAACTGGAATTCCTGCACGATTCCGGTGACGAGCCCGAGCGCGAAGTTGATGAGGAAGAGCTTTCCCCAGAACTTCACCGCTCGTTTGTACTTCTCGTCTCCGGTGCGGAAGTACTGCGTCTGCAGGATCGCCACCAGCAGCGACAGCCCGATCGTGATCGGCACGAACAGGAAGTGATAGACCGTGGTGACGCCGAACTGTAGGCGTGCCAGCAACAACTCGTCCACTTCGGCTCCCTCGCGAAACAACTGGCACCAGCATTTCCCGAGAGGAAGTCGATCAAGCGGTCACGGCGACTCGCATACCGGAGATTGGGGCCCGATTAATCGGAACTTGACCGGGGCGGGGACCGATAGGCTGGCCGTATGACCGTGTGGAACGCCCCCCTGGCAGATGGGCCGGTGCAGGCCGTCGTCACGCTGCCCGGGTCGAAGTCGATGACCAACCGGGCGCTGGTGCTGGCGGCGCTCGGCGGCGGCCCCAGCGTGCTCAAGGGCGCTCTGCGCAGCCGGGACACGCTGCTGATGGCGGCCGCGCTGCGCTCGCTCGGCGTCCCGGTCAACGACGAGGGCGACGACTGGTTCGTGCTGCCGGGCGACCTGTCGGGGCCCGCGACGATCGACTGCGGCCTGTCGGGCAACGTCATGCGGTTCGTGCCGCCGATCGCGGCGCTCGCCGAGGGCGACATCCTCTTCGACGGCGACCCGCACGCCAGGACCCGTCCGATGGGCCCGATCCTGGGCGCGCTGCGCGACCTCGGGGTCGAGATCCGCGACGAGGGCCGCGGGCTGCTCCCCTTCACCCTGGCCGGGCGCGGCGGGATCGACGGCGGCACCGTCACCCTGGACGCCTCCAGCTCCTCCCAGCTCGTCTCCGGCCTGCTGCTCAGCGCCCCCCGCTTCGCCAAGGGCCTGGAGCTGCGCCATCTGGGCCCGCCGGTGCCGTCGGCGCCGCACCTGGAGATGACCGTCCAGATGCTGCGGGCCGCGGGCGCCGAGGTCGAGACCGGCGGCGACGTGTGGCGGGTCGCGCCGGGCGCGCTGCGCAGCGGCGAGGTCCTGATCGAGCCCGACCTGTCGAACGCCGCCCAGTTCCTGGCCGCCGCGCTCGTCACCGGCGGGGAGGTGACCGTCCGGAACTGGCCCTCGGTCACCACCCAGCCGGGCGACAGGCTGCGCGGCCTGCTGGAGCTGATGGGCGGCTCCGTGACGCTCGCCGGCGGCGACCTGACCGTCCGCGGCACCGGGACGGTCCACGGCATCGACGTCGACCTGTCGCACGCGCCGGAACTGGCGCAGGTGCTGGCCATGGTCGCGGCCGTCGCCGACGGCCCCAGCCGGTTCACCGGGATCGCCCACATCCGCGGGCACGAGACCGACCGGCTCGCCGCGATCGTCAAGGAGATCAACCTGCTCGGCGGCGACGCGAACGAGCTCGAGGACGGCGTGGAGATCCGGCCGCGCCCGCTGCGCGGCGGCCTGTTCCACACCTACGACGACCACCGCATGGTGATGGCCGCCGCCACCCTCGGCCTGGTCGTGCCGGGCATCGAGGTGGAGAACCCCGGAACCGTGGGCAAGACCCTCCCCGAGTTCGTCTCGCTCTGGACCCGGATGTTGGAGAAATAAGATCGCGCGCGACTGGAAGCATCTCGACGAGGACGACGTCCGGGTCAGGCCCGGGAAGAGTTCGCGTCCCCGCACGCGCACCAGGCCCGCGCACGAGGACGCCGTCCAGGGGCTGGTCGTCGCGGTCGACCGGGGCCGGTACCGCTGCCTGGTCGAGACGGGGCGCAAGAAGGAGCCGCGGATCGCGGTCACCGCGATGCGCGCCCGCGAGCTGGGCCGCAAGGGCGTCGTGGTCGGTGACAGGGTCGGGCTGGTCGGCGACACCTCCGGCAAGCCCGACGCGCTGGCCAGGGTCGTGCGGGTCGAACCGCGCACCTCGATCCTGCGGCGCACCGCCGACGACACCGACGACGTCGAGCGGGTCATCGTCTCCAACGCCGACCAGCTCGTGATCGTCACGGCGCTGGCCGATCCCGAGCCCCGCATCGGCATGATCGACCGCTGCCTGGTGGCCGCCCGCGACGCCGGGATGGACGCCCTGATCTGCCTGACCAAGGCCGATCTCGCCCCGCCCGACCGGCTGCTGGAGATCTACCGGCCGCTGGGCGTCCAGGTCTGGGTCACCCAGCGCGGCGACGACCCGTCCGTGCTGCGGGGGATGCTCAAGGACCGGATGAGCGTCCTGGTCGGGCACTCCGGGGTCGGCAAGTCCACGCTGGTCAACGCGCTCGTCCCGGCCGCGGACCGGGCCGTCGGGCATGTCAACGCCGTGACGGGCCGGGGCCGGCACACCAGCTCCAGCGCCCTCGCCCTGGAGCTCCCCGGCGGCGGCTGGATCATCGACACCCCGGGCGTGCGGAGCTTCGGCCTCGCCCACATCCCGCCCGAGGACCTCATCCTCGGTTTCCCCGACCTCGTCGAGGGCTCGGCCGGCTGCCCGCCGCTGTGCACCCACGCCGAGCAGTCCTGCGCGCTGGACGCCTGGGTCGCCGACGGTCATGCCACGCCCGAACGCCTGGAGTCGTTCCGGCGGCTGCTGACCAACCGCGACGACCCCGCCTGACCGGAGGGCTTCCCGGCCAGGACACGGTTCTACCGAGCGGTAGGCTCTCCGGAGCTCTATCCGAAGGATTCTCGTGTTCCTCGCGCACGTCCCCCTGCACCACACCACCCATGGCGCCCTGAACCCCGTCGTCGCCTACGCGCTGTCCGTCCTGGGCTGCCTGCTCGGCCTCCAGTGCGCCGCCCGCGCCCGCGCCGTCACCGGCACCGCCGCCGAGGCCGCCTGGCTGGCCGGGGCCGCGGTGTCGATCGGCGGGACGGGCATCTGGGCCATGCACTTCGTCGCGATGCTCGGCTTCGGCGTCGACGGCTCCCCGATCGCCTACGACGTCCCGCTGACGCTGGCCAGCGCGATCCTGGCGATCGTCGTGGTCGGCGCGGGCCTGGCCCTCGTGGCCCGCGACAGGCCGATCGTGATCGGCGGCGTGCTCACCGGCGGCGGCGTCGCGGCCATGCACTACACCGGCATGGCGGCCATGAACACCGGGGCGACGCTCGCCTACGACCCGGCCCTGGTGGCGGCGTCGATGGCGATCGCGATCGCCGCCTCGACGGCCGCCCTGTGGTTCGCCACCCGGCTGACCCGCTGGCGCGCCTCCCTGGCCGCCTCGCTCGTGATGGCCGCGGCCGTCACGAGCATGCACTACACGGGGATGGCCGCCCTGTCCGCCGACGGCCCGGTCGTGCCGCAGGTCGAGGGCGCCGACCCCACGCTGCTGCTCCTACCGATGGTCATCGCGGGCTGCGTCATCACCGCGGTCCTGCTCGTCGCCGTCGGCGGCTCGGCCAGCCCCCGCGAACGCACCGCCGAGGCCGACTTCGTGGCCCGCCTCGAACGCCAGATGCGCGGTTAGGGCCTGTCTCGAAGTCGGCGCCCGTGGCGAGCGGCGTTCAGGTGCGTGCCCTGGTGGTGCGGAGGAGGGAGTCAGCCTGGTGCGGCTGGCGACTGACGACAAGCCTCCAGGGTGCGTGCCTGGGCGTCGCGCAGCAGGGCAGTTGACTGCGAGACAGGCCCTAGGATCCCTCCGTCAGCAGGGCGATGGCCAGGTCCTCGGTGTCGTTGAGCACCTTGACGTGGGCCGGGGCGAGTTCGGCGACGCAGTGGGCCATCGCCTGGGTGACCTCGCTGAAGGCCGTCTCCTCGACGGCGCGCAGCGCGGCCCGGACGGTCGAGGCGCGGGCACCGATCATCGACCATTCCATCTCGAGGCGGCCGAGGGTCTCCTCGCAGGAGCCCGCCACCTCGGCGGCCTCGCGGCGCAGGTCCCCGGGGATGTCGCCGCGGCCCGCCTTACGGACCCGGCCGGTCAGCGCGGAGACCCGCCCGGCGAGGGTCAGCCCCTCCTGGGCGGCGGGCAGCACCTGGTGGACCATGTCGGTGACGGCGGCGGCGAGTTCTCCCGTGCGGTCGAGGAGGGTCTTGGCCGCGGCCTGGACGGCGTCGGCGGTGCGGTCGCCGATCCGCTCGCACACGACCCGCTGCTGGGCCTTGAGCGCGGGGAAGACCTCGGCGGCCAGGCGTTCGCGCAGTTCGGCGCGCTGCCCGGCGGGGGCGGCGTCGGCCCGCTTGAGGATCCGGGCCACCCGGTCCTGGCCCGTGTTCTCGATCTCGCCGTTGACCTCGCCGAACGCCTGCGCCGACCGGGTGTGCAGCACGTCGACCAGCGCCTGGAGCGCCTCGGTCTCGAACGGGGCGTTGAGCTCCGTCAGCTGGGCCTGCAACCGCCGGGAGATGTCGATCGCCTGCTCGGCGAGCGGGACCAGCCGGTCGGCGAGTTCCTCGGTGGTCCGCGCACGGCGGGGATCGGTGAGCTCGGCGACCCATTCCGGCAACTCGTAAGCCATTCCGCCATGCTCCCATCCGGCACCGCACGGTACGTCCATGACGGACCACCTGATCGGTCACAGTCCGTATGTTACTGACTGGTAAGGATCGTTTTCGCGATAGATTGCCACGTCGTGGCTGATGGATACTCTGATGATCTTCGTCTGGCTCACGTCCTGGCGGACGCGGCGGACGATCTGACCGCGCGTCGCTTCCGGGCGCTGGACCTCCGCGTGGAGACCAAGCCCGACCTGACCCCGGTCAGCGACGCCGACCGGGCGGTCGAAGAGCAGATCCGCGGCACCCTCAAGCGGGCCCGCCCCCGCGACGCGGTCATCGGCGAGGAGTTCGGCAAGACCGGCTTCAGCCAGCGCTGCTGGGTGATCGACCCCATCGACGCCACCAAGAACTTCGTCCGCGGCATCCCCGCCTGGGCCACCCTGATCGCGCTCATGGAGGACGGCGAGGTCGTCGTCGGCCTGGTCTCGGCGCCCGCGCTCGGCCGCCGCTGGTGGGCGGCCAAGGGCGGCGGCGCCTGGACGGGCCGCAGCCTCGCCAAGGCCAGCCGGATGCAGGTCTCGCAGGTCACGCGGATGAGCGACGCCTCGTTCTCCTACTCCAGCCTCAGCGGCTGGGAGGCCGCCGGGAAGCTCGAGGGCTTCCTCGACCTCACCCGCGACGTCTGGCGCACCCGGGCCTTCGGCGACTTCTGGTCGCACATGATGGTCGCCGAGGGCGTGATCGAGATCTCCGCGGAGCCCGAGGTCTCCCTCTGGGACCTGGCCGCCCTCCAGGTGATCGTCGAGGAGGCGGGCGGGGTCTTCACCGACCTGTCCGGCATCGCGACGGCCGACGGCGGCAGCGTCCTGTGCACCAACGGCCACCTGCACGACGCCGCGCTGGCGAGGCTGGGCGACCCCGGGGCCTGACTTCGCGGCAAACGCGATATATCGTGGAACTGCCTACGAAAGGTGGAGCCCATGTCGCCCCGCGGAAAAGTCGTCCTCGGCGGAGCAGTAGCCGCCATCGTCCTGTGGTGGATCCTGCCCGGATTCATCGCCACGCTCCTCATCCTCGGGATCATCGCCGTCCCCGTCGGCGCCTATCTGATGCTCGACACCTCCCAGCGCCGCCGCGTCCGGGGCCACGCCCGCAAGCGCCTCGGCCGCTGACATCACCCTGATCGACCGGTAACGTCTGAAAAGTGCGTATCGGTGTGATCGGGGCGGGGATTCTGGGGCTGGCCGTCGCCCGGCGGCTGGGTGAACTCGGGCACGAGGTCACCGTCCTCGAGAAGGAGGACCGGGTCGCCGGGCACCAGACCGGCCACAACAGCGGGGTCGCGCACGCCGGGCTGTACTACGCGCCCGGATCGCTGAAGGCCGAGCTGTGCCGGCGCGGGATCGGGCTGCTCAAGGAGTTCTGCCAGCTGCGCGGCATCGCCTACGACGAGTGCGGCAAGATCGTCGTCGCGCGGAACCAGCGGGAGCTGGAGCCGCTGCTGGAGATCGAGCGGCGCGCCGCGCTGAACGGGGTGCCCGGGTTGCGGCGGCTCGACCGGCGGGGGCTCAGGGAGATCGAGCCCGCGGCCGACGGGCTGGCGGCCCTGCACTCCCCCACCACCGCGATCGTCGACTTCCCCGGGGTCGCCCGGGCGCTGGCCGAGGAGGTCCGGCTGACCGGCGGAGTCGTGCGCCTGGGCCACGAGGTCATCGGGATCAAGGCCGACACCGGGCACGCGGTCGTCACCTCGAAGGTGCGGGCGCTGCCCGGCCTCGAGGCCGGGCTCGGCGACGGGCACTCCGGCGACTCGGGCATGGTCGCCTCGGCCGAGGCGTTCGACCGGCTCGTGGTCTGCGCGGGCCTGCACTCCGACCGGGTCGCGATGCTGGCCGGCGACGCCCCCGAGCCCGCGATCCTGCCCTTCCGCGGCGAGTACTACCGGCTGCGCTCCCCCGAGCTGGTGCGCGGGCTGATCTATCCGGTCCCCGATCCGCGCTACCCCTTCCTCGGCGTCCACTTCACCCGGCGGGTCGACGGCAGCGTCGACATCGGCCCCAACGCCGTCCTGGCGGGCGCGCGGGAGGGCTACCGGCGGCGCGACGTCAGCGTGCGCGACCTGTGGGACGTCCTGCGGTGGCCGGGCTTTCCCGCCCTCGCCCTGGAGCACTGGCGGACGGGCGCGAAGGAGCTCTACGGTTCGGCCTCCAAGCGGGCGTTCGTGCGGGAGGCCCGCTCGTTCGTGCCCGGCCTGCGCGCCGCCGACGTGGTCGCCGCCCCGTCGGGGGTCAGGGCCCAGGCCGTCGACGCCGACGGCTCCCTCGTCGACGACTTCCGGCTCGGCCGGATCGGGGCGGTCCTGACCGTGCGCAACGCCCCCTCGCCCGGCGCGACCTCCTCGCTGGCCATCGCCGAGCACCTGGTGACGCTGCTCCTCAAGGAATAGCCCCGCCGCCCGCCGGGATGGTGCACCCTGCGTGACCAAGATCGCGCTTTCTGTAGGGAAGTGAGCGTTTTCCGCTTTACAGAACGGATTTTCCGTCAACAATTCTTGCTTTTTGTCAGCTTTTTCATAAATCAGCTCTCGCAAGTGACGCGCGACATCCCTAGCGGCGCTCTTCAACGCGTCAGTAACTTCGGCCGCAGTTTTGGTGCATATGCGAAGTTGAGGTCCCTATGAAGCGCGTGCTCGGGCTTGTCGCAGCGGGGCTGGTCCTGGACGCCGTCCGGCTGCGGCGGCGTGCCCTGCGGCTCAACGGCCTGGTCCCCGGAGAGCTGCCGCCGGAGGAGTCCGCCTCGGCCTACCTGCTGGTCGGCAGGGCCGGTCTGCGGATCTCCGACGAGGTCCGCGCGGCGGCGATCGCCCACGCCGCCGGCCACGGCCTCGACGTCCTGGAACTCATCCCCTCGTCGCTCGACACCGCCCGCGCGCTGGAGCTCGTGCGCCGGCTCGACCCGGCGGGCTACCGGTCCGACCGGGCGGCCCGCGGCGTCAGCGGCGGCCACGCGATCGTCGTCTCGGCCGACCTGCTGCGCCGCGCCGAGGTGAGCCGCTGGAGCGATCTCGACGCCGACGAGCTCGACGCCCTCTCGGTCAAGCTGAAGAAGTACTCCTCGACCGGCACGGACGTGGTCGTCGTCGACGCCCTCGGGGTGCGCGGATGCCCGCCGGAGCAGCGCCGCGCCATCCTGCGCCGCCGCTACCACAACGACCTCCCGGTCCAGCAGGCCGCGATGCTCACCGCGATGGCCGCGTTCGGCGCCGCGGCCCTCCGGTCGCCGAGGATGGGCGCGGTGGCCCTGGCCGCCGCGGCCGTCCATCCCCTCATCGCGACGGCGGGGACCCGGCTCGCCCCGCGCGACCTGGCCCGCTTCGCCCTGCTCCGCCCGGTCGGCGCCCCCTGCCGCGTGCTCGGCACCGTGGTCGCCGCCGAGGCCGAGGACCCGGCCGAGGAGAAGGCCCGCGCCGCCTACCTCGCCGACATCGAGCGCGGTACCGACCGGTTCTTCGAGGAGCCCAGGACCGACTGCCCGTGGTGCTCCTCCACCGCGCTCACCCGGCTGCTGACCAGCCGCGACTACCAGCAGCGCAAGCCCGGCGTCTTCACCGTCGACCGCTGCGCCTCGTGCGGTCACGTCTTCCAGAACCCCCGGCTCAACCTGGACGGCCTGGACTTCTACTACCGCGACTACTACGACGGCCTGGGCGAGCCCGAGGTCGAGCGCGGCTTCCGGCTGAGCGGCGGCCACTACCGCCAGCGCGCCGAGATGCTCCGCGGCCACACCACCCCGAGGTCCTGGCTGGACGTCGGCGGCGGTCACGGCCACTTCTGCAACGCCGCCCGCGACTCCTGGCCCGAGACGACCTTCGACGTCCTCGACATGAACGGCACCAGCATCGCCGAGGCCGAGCGTCAGGGCTGGGTCGACACCGCCCACCACGGCCTGTTCCCCGAACTCGCGAGCGGCCTCACCGGGCGGTACGACGTCGTCTCGATGCACCACTATCTGGAGCACACCCTCGATCCGGCATTGGAGCTCGACGCGGCGGCGGCCGTCCTGCCCCCCGGCGGGCATCTGCTCATCGAGGTCCCCGACCCCGAGTCGCCGTTCGCGCGGGCCGTGGGGCGCTGGTGGCACAACTGGTTCCAGCCCCAGCACCTGCACTTCGTGCCGCTGAACAACCTCACCGAGGCGCTGGAGGCCAGGGGCTTCACGATCCTCGAGGTCCACCGCGGCCCGGCCCACCAGCAGCTCGACCTCCTCATGGTCGTCCTGCTGATGCTGAACCGGGTCCTGCCCTCACCGCGCAGCCCCTGGCGGACCCCCCGCCATCCCCGGCTGGCCTGGACGGCCCGCATCGCCGGCTACCTCGCCGCCGCCCCCCTGATCGCCGCCGCGACGGCGGCCGACCACGCCCTCCACCCCCTCATCCGCAGGTACGGCGGCGCCAACACCTACCGGGTCCTGGCCCGCAAGGCCTGACGTCCCCGCCCCGCGTAAACACCGGGAGATATCTCGACAAGTCCCGGCCGTGCGCCGGGGAGCGGGGTGAGGATGGGGTCATGGCTGACAGGGACTCATACAAGGCCGGGGTGCCGTGCTGGGTGGACTACTCGGCGAAGGACAGGCACGCCGCGGCGGACTTCTACGAGCGGCTGTTCGGGTGGGAGGCCCTGTGGGAGCCCGACCCGGCCGCCGGTGGTTACGGGCAGTTCACGATGCGGGGACGCCGGGTCGCCGGGATCGGGCCGCAGTTCAACGACGCGATGCCCGCCATGTGGAACAGCTACGTGGCCACCGACGACGTCGAGGCCACCGCGGAGAAGGTCCGGAACGCCGGCGGGCAGGTCGTCATGCCGCCGATGGAGGTCTTCGACGCCGGGAAGATGGCCGGATTCCTCGACGCCGAGGGCGCGTTCTTCCTGGTCTGGCAGGCGCTGAAGCACCCGGGGTCGCAGATCGTCAGCGAGGACGGCGCCTACTGCTGGAACGAGCTCAACACCCGCGACGAGCAGAAGGCCCTCGCCTTCTACCCGCAGGTCTTCGGCTGGGAGCCGCGGACCGACCCCGGATACACCGAGTGGCAGCTCGGCGGGGAGTCCCAGGCGGGCATGATGCCCATGCCCGAGGGCGTGCCCGCCGAGGTCCCGCCGTACTGGCTCGTCTACTTCGCCGTCACCGACGTGGACGCCTCCGCGGTCAGGGCCATCGCCCTGGGCGCCGAGCAGGTCAGCCCCTTCGTCGACAGCCCGGCCGGCCGCCTCGCCGTCCTGCGCGACCCGCAGGGCGCGACCTTCGCGCTCATCACGCTCGTCCCGCACCGCGCCGAAGGCTAGCGGTCGGGCCAGAGGGCGCGTTCGTCGGCCCTCGGGTCCTGGACCAGGGACGAGACGGTGTCGAAGACCCGGACGGGACGGGTGGCGTCGTAGGCGGGCCAGCCGGGGTCGCCGGTCGTGGCGAAGGCGACCCAGGCGGCGTGCATCTCGTCGGCCAGCGGCTGGGGGGCGCCCGGCCCCGCCATCGCGGCCCCGGCCATGCGGTCCAGGGCATCGAAGGTGAAGCCCAGCTCCAGGGCGTGGCAGGCCTTCAGCGGGGCCGGGAGGTCCTTGTTGGAGGAGTTCCACGCGAACTCATACATCCAGGTTCCCCCCGGACGGGCCTCGGCCAGCCGGTAGGCCGGGATCCGGAAGAACCAGTCGGTGACGACGGCCGCCATCACGTCGCCGGGCGTCGCCCCGGGACGGTTGGAGTGGTAGGTCTCGGCCGCCGACGGCTCGATGCCCATCGTCGACAGCAGCCCGGTGACCAGCTCCGGGCTGAGCATCGTGGTCAGGCCGCCGGGGGCGAGGTAGAGGCGGAACTCGTCGGTGGTGGTGCCGGTGAGCAGGGGGACGTCGTGCCCGGCTCCGTCGCGGATGGCGTCGATGGGGCGGCGTTGCACGAGATCGCCGCGGACGGGCATGAACGGCATCCCGCCCTGGACCGTCGAGCGTCCCCAGCGGCCCGGATCGGGCAGCGCGGCGATCTCGGCCTGGACCTCGGCCTGCACCTCGATGATCCGTTCCGGCGTGAACTCGGCGAAGGCCTCGGCGGTCGGCTCCACGCCGAGCCGCCGGGCGAGCTCCTCCGTGATCTTCAGCGCGTCCTCGGGCTCCTGGAGGATGTGGCCCGCGCCGGACTGGGCGATCGCCCGCTGGAAGAGGCCGAGGTCGAGGGAGAGCAGCGTCGTCACGCTCATCCCGCCCGCGGACTCGCCGAACAAGGTCACCCGCGCCGGGTCGCCGCCGAAGGCCGCGATGTTGTCGCGGACCCACTCCAGGGCGGCGATCTGGTCGAGCAGCCCGCGGTTGCGGGGCGCCCCGGGGAGCTCGGCGAAGCCCTCGACGCCGAGCCGGTAGTTGATCGTCACACAGACGACGCCGTCGCGGGCGAAGGCCGATCCGTCGTAGACGGGGACGGAACCCGAGCCGTTGCGGAAGGCGCCGCCGTGGATCCAGACCATGACCGGCAGCGCCTCGGCTCCCTCGGGCGCCCAGACGTTGAGGTTCAGGCAGTCCTCGCCCGGGATCGTCACCTCGGGCAGCAGGTCGTACAGCGGCGGCCGGTAGGGGGCCTTGGGCACGGTCGGGCCGAACTCCAGGGCGTCCCGCACCCCTTCCCACGGCTCTGCCGGCCGCGGCTCGCGGAAGCGGTTCTCCCCGAACGGCGCCGCGGCGAACGGGATCCCGAGGAATCGCGCGATCCCGTCGCCGATCCGGCCTCTCACCTTGCCGTACGCCGTACTGACGATCTGGTCCATGGACGCCATCGTAGGCATCCCCTACCCGCCGGTAAAGCGCACGGCCAGGCTCCTGGGCACCCGCCCAGGAGCCGTTGGGCGGATGCTCAGGAGCGGATCCGGGAGTCGTAGGCCTTGCGGGCGTCGTGGTCGAAGTCGAGGAAGATCGTGTCGAGGCCGAGACGGCGGTTCATCGCGTCCTTCACCGACTGGGGCATGAGGCCGCTGATCTTCACCGAGGCCGCGAGCTTCGACGGGACCGTCACCTGCGGGCGGGGCTTGGCGATGAGGTTCACGACCGCCTTCGCGATGTCCTCGGGCTCGCAGTTCTTCTGCCCCTTCGGGCTGCGGGTCCCGGCGACCAGCTCGGTGTTGGTGAAGGTCGGCAGGACCGCGCTGACCTCGACGCCGTGCCTCTTCACCTCCAGCCGGGCCGCCTCGGTGAAGCCCAGGACCGCGGCCTTGCTGCCGTTGTAGAGGGCCAGGCCCGGCGTCGACAGGACGCCCGCCAGCGAGGCGATGTTGATCACGTGGCCCTTGCCGAGGGGCACGAACCGCGCCAGAGCGATCTTGGTGCCGAGCATGACGCCGTGCACGTTGATGTCGAAGCAGCGCTTGGCGTCGGCGTCGGTCTCCTCGAGCACGGGGCCGATCGGCATGATGCCGGCGTTGTTGATCAGGACGTCGTACTCGCCCGCCGCCTCGAGGAACACCTCGAAGGAGGCCCGGTTGGTCACGTCGAGGACGTGTCCCTCGACACCGAGCTCGGACGCCGCCTTCGCGACGGCCTCCTCGTCGATGTCACCGATGACGACGGTGGCGCCGCCGGCCTTCAGTGCCTTGGCGGTGGCGTAGCCGATGCCTCTCGCGGCTCCGGTAATGGCGACGATCACTTCAAACGCTCCAGTTGTACGGGGAGCCCGTCCTTGGGCACCGGGAGGGTGGACATGTCGAGCGGCCAGACGTAGTCGTCCGCCACCGACCATGAGTAACGCGTCAGCACCTGGTGCAGGATCGCCTTGATCTGCATCCCGGCGAAGTGGAGGCCGATGCACTTGTGGACGCCCCCGCCGAACGGATGCCAGGCGTAGGGGTGCACCCGGTCCTCCTTGCGGGCGTACCGCTCCGGATCGAACCGCTCCGGCTCGGGCCAGTACTCCTCCAGGTAGTGGTTGGTGAACGTCGCGGCGTTCACCAGCGTGCCCTTCGGGATGTGGTGGCCCAGCACGACGGTGTCCTTGACGGCCTGACGCGGCAGTCCCGGCACCGGCGAGCACATCCGCAGGGCCTCCTTCATCACCAGGTCGAGGGAGACCAGCGCGTCGAGATCGCCGTACTCCAGGACGTCCTTGCCGAGGGCGAGGGACTCCGCGCGGCAGCGCTCCTGCCACTCGGGGTTCCTGGCCAGGTAGTAGGCCATCGACGTCATCGTGATGGTGGTGGTGTCGTGCGCCGCCATCAACGCGAAGATCATGTGGTTGACGACGTCCTCGTCGGTGAAGCGGTGACCGTCGTCGGACTCGGCCTGGCAGAGAGCGGCGAACAGGTCCTCGCCGCCGTCGCGCCGCTTGGCGGCGATGTGGTCGTAGAAGAACTTCTCGAGGTGCTTGCGCGCCTTGAGCCCGCGCGACCAGCGCAGGCCCGGCACCGGGAAGCGGACGAGGCTGAGACCGGCCCTGACGGCGTCGATGAACGCCTTGTTGAGCCGGTCGGCCTCCTTCTTCTCCAGCTGGACGCCCACGAAGACGTCCAGGGCGAGGTCGAGGGTGAGCTGCTTGCCGGCCGGCAGCATCCGGAACCTCCCGGGCTCCCAGGTCGCGAGGCCCTCGGTGATGGTCCCGGCCATGCTGTCCATGTAGGAGCGCAGCCGGTCCCTGGTGAAGGCCTGCTGCATGATCCGCCGGTGGTGCAGGTGCTCCTCGAAGTCGAGCAGCATGATGCCCCGGTAGAAGAAGGGCCCGATGAAGAACCCCCAGGCCGGGGCGTTCGCGAACGCCTTGTCCCGGTTCACGAGCACCGTCTGGACGGCCTCGGGGCCCTGGAGCATCACCAGCTTCTTACCGAGGAAGTTCGACCACGACACGTCGCCGTGCTTCTCCCGGCGCGCGGCCGCCGTGCCCATCGGGTCCCGCAGCGACTGCAGGATGTAGCCGAGGTAGGGCAGGCCGGGATCACCGGGGACCGGTTTCAGCCCCTCCGGCGCGGGCGCCAGCATGACCATTCGACTGCCTCTCGTGACGACTGCCGTAAGTCTTTACTTACGCTGTACGTAACGTCAAGAGTGACCTGGGCCTCAGGTCCGGCCGGGGGGCCTTTTTCTACGATCTGGCCAGGTTTCTGGCGATCACCAGGCGCTGGATCTGGTTGGTGCCCTCGAAGATCTGCATGACCTTGGCCTCGCGCATGAACCGCTCGACGGGGAAGTCCTTGGTGTAGCCGTTGCCGCCCAGGACCTGGACGGCGTCCGTGGTGACCTTCATGGCGGCGTCGGTGGCGACCAGCTTGGCGATGCTGGCCTGACGGGCGTAGGGCAGCCCGGCGTCGCGGCGGCGCGCGGCCTCCAGGTAGGTGGCCCGGGCCGACTCGACCGCCGCCGCCATGTCCGCCAGCAGGAAGCCGAGGCCCTGGAATTCAATGATCTTCGAACCGAACTGCTCGCGCTCCTTGGCGTAGGAGATCGCGTGGTCGAGCGCGCCCTGGGCGAGGCCGACGGCGCACGCGGCGATCCCCAGACGGCCGGAGTCCAGGGCGGCCATGGCGACGGAGAATCCCGCGCCCTCCTCGCCCAGCAGCCGGTCCCGGCCCACCCGGACGCCGTCCAGGTGCAGCGGGGCCGTGGTCGAGCCGGTCAGGCCCATCTTCTCCTCGGGACGGCCCGCGCTCAGGCCCGGCATCTCCCCGTCCAGCAGGAAGGCGCTGATCCCCCGGGCGCCGGAGTCTCCGGTCCTGGCGAACAGGGCGTAGAAGTCGGCCTCGCCACCGTGGGTGATCCACGCCTTGGACCCGTTGACCACATAGCCGTCACCGTCGCGGGCGGCGCGGGTGGTCAGCGCGGCGGCGTCGGAGCCGGCCTGGGTCTCCGACAGGGCGTAACCGCCGAGGAGGTCGCCGCCGAGCATGTCCGGCAGGCGCTCCTTCTGGGCGTCCGAACCGAAGGTGAACACCGGGAAGCACGACAGCGTGTGCACGCTGACGCCCACGGCCACCGAGGCCCAGACCGCGCCGATCTCCTCCAGCACCTGGAGGTAGACCTCGTAGGGCTGGCCTCCCCCGCCCACCTCCTCGGGGTAGGCGAGGCCCAGCAGCCCGGCCCTGCCCAGCAGCCGGAAGACCTCGCGCGGGAAGGCGGCGTTCCGCTCCGCCTCCGCCACCCGGGGCAGCAGCTCCTTGGCGACGATCTCCCGGGTCAGCTCGATCAGCTCGGCCGACTCCGTCGTCGGCATCCTCCGCTCAGCGGGCATTCGTCCTCCTCGTAGAGTCCGCCCCGACTCTACGACGCACGCCCGCGGGCCCGGCACAGGAGGGTGCGCCGGGCCCCGCCCTCAGGCGAGGACCGTGACGTCCGTGAGCGTCCCGGCCTGGAGGCGCTCGTACATGTAGCGGCGGCGGGGCTTGCCGGAGGAGGTCCGCTCGATGAGGCCGCGGGGGCCGGTGACGATGGTGAGGTCGGCGTCGTCGAGGCGGCGGGACAGGAAGCGGCGGGCCTCGGAGGTCCAGTCGCCCTCCTCGGCCTCGACGAACAGGGCCACGCCCCGCGAGCCCACCCCGGGGACGGCCACGACGGTGAGGCGGCCCTTGTGGAGGCCGGTGACCTCCGACAGCTTGGCCTCCAGGTCCTCGACGTAGACCGAGCGACCGCGGACCTTGAGGCTGTCGCCCATCCGGCCGAGGACGAAGAGCTGGCCCTTGTAGACGAAACCGGCGTCGCCCGTCCAGACCTCGCCGTCGATGAAGCGGGTCGACTTGCCCTCGGCACCGGCGTGGTAGCCGTCGCAGGCCGACGCGCCGCCCGCGACGATCTCGCCGAGATGGCCCTCGGGCAGTTCCTCGCCGTGCTCGTCGCAGATCCGGACCGGCAGCTCGGGGTCGGGCGAGCCGCAGCCGACCATCCAGCCGGACTTGTCGTTGAGCGAGTCGGGCCCGATACGGCGCTCCTCGGCGACCCTGACCCGCTCGCCGAAGTTCAGGGAGTCGGCCTCGGGGCGGATCGACAGCGGGGAGTCGCTGCCGTCGAACATCGTCACGCAGAGCGTGGTCTCGGCCATGCCGTAGGCGGGGCGGAAGACCGTGCGCCTGAAGCCGGTCGGCTCCATGAGCTGGGCGAAGGCCTCCATGCCCGCGGCGTCGACGGGCTCGGCGCCCGCGATGACGCTGCTCCAGCGGGACAGGTCGAGCCCCTCGACCTGCTCGGGCTTGATCCGCCGCGCCATGTAGGCGAACGCGAAGGGCGGGGCGGCGGCGTGCTCGGCGAGGGCGAACCGCTCCAGCCAGCGCTTCGGGTCGCGGATCCACTGGTCGGGCCGCATCAGGTGCAGGGTCGCCTGCCGGGTGACGGGCGTGATGAACGCGCCGATCAGGCCCATGTCGTGGTAGAGCGGCAGCCAGGAGTTGACCTCGTCGCCGTCCTTGAACCCGGCGAAGCGGGCGATGAGCGAGCTGTTGGCCTCGAGGTTGTCCCAGGTCACCCGGACACCGCGCGGCTCGCCGCTGGACCCGGAGGTGAACTGGAGCAGCGCCAGCTCCGAGGCCGGGGCCAGCGGAGCCTCGTGCGCGGCCTCGCGCGGCAGCCACGGCTCACCCTCCAGCCCGGCCCGCTCCATGCACTGCGCCGCCAGGTCCCTCAGGTCGGCGGAGGCGATGGTCAGCTTGGGCTTCGCCTGCCGCAGGATCGCCGCCACATGGGCGACGTACTCCTCGCCGGTCTGGAACAGCGGGGGCGTGACCAGGCACATCACCGCGCCGGACGCCCACACGCCGAAGTAGGTCGAGATCAGCTCGTAGTCGGTGGGAATGATCGCGCAGACGATGTCCCCGGGGCCGACGCCCTCCTCGGCGAGCGCCGCGGCGATCTTCTTGGCCGACGACGCGATCTCGGGGTAGCTCCGGAAGTCCCACCCGCCCTGCTCGTTCGCCAGATGCACGCCGCGATCCGGATGGGGCTCGTCGATCCAGTCCCGTAGCCAGGTCATCGCGCAGTCCTTCCAAGACGCCAGGGGGTGAGGGCAGCCCGAAGGGGTCTACCGGTGAGTAGAACCCGAGGGTAACCACATAATTCCGGCGATGTTACTCACTGGCGGCCTAGTTGGACAGGCGAGTCTTAGGCCTCCCGTGACAAAGTGTGGATCAAGGGCTCGGTGAGCGTCTCGGGGAGGACGCGCTCGACCCGGACGGTGTCGCAGCCGACCCATCCGGCCGCCTCCCACAGGGCCCTGGCCGCCGCCTCGACGTGCTTCGGGCCGTCGAGGGAGACCTGGCGGGCGACCAGGGTGGTGCCCTCCCGGCCCGGGTCGACCCGGCCGACCAGCCGCCCGCCCGCGAGCAGCGGCATCGCGAAGTACCCGTGGATCCTCTTGGGCCTGGGCACGTAGGCCTCGAGCCGGTGATGGAAGGTGAAGATCCGCTCAGTGCGGGCGCGGTCCCAGATCAGGGAGTCGAACGGGGACAGCAGGGTGGTGCGGTGGCGGCCCCTGGGCTCGGACTCCAGGGCGGCCGGATCGGCCCAGGCGCGGTCCTTCCACCCCGCGACGCTCACCGGGACCAGTCCCGTGGCCTCGACCACCTGGTCGACCTGGGCCTTCCTCAGCCGGTGGTAGTCGGCGAGATCCGCCCTGGTGGCCACGCCGAGCGCCCGGCCCGCCTGGCCGACGAGCCGGGTCACGCAGGCGTCGTCGTCGAGGTCCTCGGCGAGCAGGTCCGCCGGGATCGCCCGCTCGGCCAGATCGTAGACGCGCTTCCAGCCGCGGCGCTCCACGCAGACGACCTCGCCGACGTCGAGCAGCCACTCGATGGCGATCTTGGCCTCGGACCAGTCCCACCACACCCCGCCGGTCTTGGAGCCGCCGATGTCGCCCGACATCAGCGGACCCTCGTCGCGCAGGCGGGCCTTGATCTCGGCGATGGACTTCTCGGCGTCCTCCATCCGGTGCCAGCGGTGCCCGCGCTCCACGAAGGCCCTGCGGCGGAAGGCGAACAGCGGCCATTCCTCGATGGGCAGCACGCAGGCGGCGTGGGACCAGTACTCGAAGGAGGTCCCACGCCCCCAGTAGGCGTCCTCGACCTGAGCGCGGCCGACGGAGCCGAGACGGGCGTAGGGGATCAGCTCGTGCGAGCGCGCCAGGACCGAGATCGTGTCGAGCTGCACCGCGCCGAGGTGCCGCAGCACCCCGCGCACGCCGCCGCGCCGGTCCGGCGCCCCGAGAAACCCCTGCGCGCGCAGTGCGATCCTGCGCGCCTCATCAGCCGACAGCTCCATGGACCAACCCTACGAACCCCCACCGACAGTTCTTCCCCCGCGGAGGAAGGGCCGCGGGTCAGGCCGGCTGCGGCTCGGGCGAGGGCGGCTGGGGCTCGGGCGCCGGCGGCTGCGGGTCGGGACCCGGCGCCGGCGGCACGGGTGCGGGTTCGGGGACCGGCGGGCCCGGCGCGGGCAGCGGCCCGGGGCCGGGTTCCGGAACGGGCGGCGGTGGCAGCGGTGGAACGGTCATGTCCCAGCCCTTCCCCCGTCCGGGGATCGAAACCCCGGCCGGGCCGACCTGGGGAAAGGTTGAACAACGCACGAAGGGTAGTAAGCGTTCCATGACGCGCCGGACTCCGTAGAAGGGCAGGGACCATGAATCCGATCATCACCCGGCAGAGGACACGGCCCCAGGCCGCGGTGGGGGTCGCCTTCGCGGGAGCCCTGCTGACCGTCTTCGGCGCGCTGCTGTCCTGGGTGAGCCTGACCGTCCTCGTGGCGGTCTCCGTACGCGGTTACCGCACCGACGAGGGCAAGGTCGCCCTGGCGCTCGGCGCCGTCGGCCTGCTGACCGCGCTGGTGGCCTTCCTCGCCCGCGACGGCCGCGCCCTGTTCGCCACCGCGATGGCCGGGGTCGGCGCGCTGATCGCCGAGGTCGTGTTCGCCTTCCGCCTGCACGACGCCTTCGCCGGAGCGGTCGCGGACGGCAAGGACGCCGAGGCCGTCGGCGAGATCGTCGACGGTTCGCTCAGCCTCGAGACGGGCTGGGTCCTCGCCCTGTTCGGCTCGCTCCTGATGGTCGGCGCCGGGCTGTGGGCGGCCTCCCGGCACCGCTGACCCCCGACGTGGCGGGGTGCGGCCTTCCCCCGGGGGCGCGCCCCGTCACCCTCTTTCATCGCGACGGCCCGTAGGCGGGGATGCGGTGCAGGAGCTCCAGGGTGTCGGGCAGCGGCCCGCCGCGCGACAGCCACTCCTCGAGATCGCCCACGGCCGCCGCGCTGTTCATCAGCGCCAGCCACACCGGCCGCTCCCCCGGCCGCCGCACCACCACGACGTTCGCCTGCGAGCACGGGCCGAGGCACTCGCTCGTCCGCACCGCCACCCCGTCGATCCCGCGCAGCCGGGCCAGCAGCCCCGCGTGGTCGACCTGGGGGCTCTTCTGCTCGCTTCCGCAGCAGCAGCCGCGGCACACGACGAGACGGGGGGTCATGATCACCACTGGGTTCAGTGCAGCACGGAGATGTGGACGTGGTCGAAGTGGTTCTGGGTGATGCTGCCCCGGTCGGCCATGGGGCGCCAGCACTTGCAGACCGAGGGGTTCCAGATGTGCTGCTGCCAGATGACGTACTTGATGCCGAGGCGCTGCCAGTTGGAGATGGCGTAGCCGGCGGCGGCGTTGCCCTTGGCGACGCCCGCGGCTCCCGGCATCCGGCCGCCCGAGCTGACCATGAAGTCGGTGGCGTCGCCCGTGCCGTGGTCCTGGGGGTCCCCCGGACGGGCGCAGCCGATCACCAGGTACGGGCCCGTGGCGGCGTCGATCTCGTTGCGGACGGCCTGCATGTGGACCGAGCAGCCGTTCACGCCGGTCAGCGGCGAGCGGGCGGTCTGCGCCACCTGGACGGGCGCCGTGGCCTGCTGCTTGAGGATCGAGATCTTGACGCCCTTGGGCAGCAGCTTCAGCAGGCTCTTGCGGAGCTTCGGCAGGTTCTGCTTCGGCGCGCTGACCAGCATCGCGTTGCCGTGGGCCAGCCCCAGCCGCCGGGCCTGCTCGCGGGAGACGATCGCCTGGACCGTCGGCACGCCCAGGGCCGCGAAGGCCCCCACCCGGACGCTCGCGCCCCGCTGCTGCGCGCCCGCCGCGACGACCGTCCCGAGCCGTGGTCCCTGGAAGGAGATCGCCGCGTCGCCGCCCGCGACGTTCTTCCACAGGGCGTCGAGCTTGGCCGACTCCTTGGGGGCGAGGTTCCGGAAGGTCGACGGGTCGACGCCGAGCAGCCCGACCAGCCGTCCCGCCACGTAGGTCTGGGCCCCGTCGACGACCTCCGCGACCTTGACGCCCTTGATCCGCTTGGCCCTGGCCGCGGCGTCGGCGGGGAGCTCGGCCGGTGAGGCGATGAGCAGATGCGGGGTGTAGCGCTTCTTCAGCGGCGCGACGGTGATCTGCTTGGCCTGCTGGGGGCTGCCCGCGACCTCGTTGGAGAACTGGAAATCCTGGGGCACCGCCGCCTCGCCGTCGTGGGCGGCGATGATCGCGACGTCGACGGCGAGGGTCAGCATCACGGCCACGCCGATGGCGGCGGGAACCGCCCTCGCGTCGAAACGACCGCGCACCACGACACCCCCCGACTGGACCTGGCAGATTAACTTACATGGCCACCTCCAAGGTTCCGCTCGCCTCCTCCACCGGACGGTGGATCATCCTCGCCACCGTCCTCGGTTCCGGTATCGCCTTCCTCGACGGGTCGGTGGTCAACGTGGCGCTGCCCTCGATCAGCGAGGATCTGGGCGGGGGGATGGCCGTCCTGCAATGGATCCTCGACGGCTACCTGCTCACCCTCAGCGCCCTGCTGCTGCTCGGCGGCGCGCTCGGCGACCGTTACGGCCGCAAGCGCGTGTTCATGATCGGGCTGGTCGTGTTCACGATCGCCTCGCTCGGCTGCGGGATCGCCCCCGACTCCGGGACGCTCATCGTGGCCCGGCTGGTCCAGGGGGTCGGCGGGGCGCTGCTGATCCCCGGCAGCCTCGCCCTGATCGACGCGACGATCCACCCCGACGACCGGGGCCGGGCGATCGGCCGGTGGGCCGGGTTCTCCGGGGTGTCGTCGGCCGTCGGGCCGTTCGTCGGCGGCTGGCTGGTGGACGCGGCGAGCTGGCGCTGGGTCTTCCTGATCAACCTGCCGCTCGCCGCGATCGCGCTGGCGGTGACCCACCGGCACGTCCCCGAGAGCCGGACGTCCACGATCGAGGGCCCGCTGGACCTTCCCGGCGCCCTGGCCGTCACGGTGGGCCTCGGTGGATCGGTGTTCGCCCTGATCGAGGGCCCTTCGCGCGGCTGGAACGCCCTGACGATCGGCCTCGGCGTGATCGGCCTGCTGTCCCTGGCCGCCTTCCCCCTCCTCGAACGGCGGCAGCGCAACCCGCTGATCCCGCCGGAGCTGCTGCGGTCCCGGCAGTTCGTGGGCGTCAACCTCACGACCCTGACGGTCTACGCGGCCCTGGGCGGCGCGTTCTTCCTGTTCACCCTCCAGCTCCAGAACTCGATGGGCTACTCCGCCCTCCAGGCCGGGGTCTCCACCCTGCCGATGACCGTCATCATGATGCTGCTGTCGAGCCGGATCGGCGCGCTGGCCCAGCGGACCGGGCCGCGGCCGCTCATGACCGCGGGCCCGGTCGTCGCGGGGGCGGGCCTGGCCCTGATGACGCTGGCCCAGCCGGGAACGTCCTACCTGACCGGGGTGCTGCCCGGGGTGGTCGTGTTCGGGCTCGGGATGTCGATCACGGTCGCTCCGCTGACCTCGACGGTCCTGGCCTCGGTCGACGAGGAGCACGTGGGGGCGGCGTCCGGGGCGAACAACGCCGTGGCCAGGCTCGCCGGGCTGCTGGCGATCGCGATCCTGCCGCTGGCCGCCGGGCTCGACGCGGTCGGCGGGACGGGCGGCCTCGGCGACGGCTACGCGCGGGCGATGTGGATCTCCGCGGCCCTGTGCGCGGCGGGCGGCGCGATCTCCTGGTTCACGGTCTCCCGCGCCGGCACCCACGTGGACCGCGCCCAGCCGTCCCTGAACCACGGCTGCGTCGGCGACCGCCTACCGGAGAAGATCTGATATTTCTGTTATCTGGCGGTATGTTGCGGTGTCTCCGATAAGTGAGTGAGAACCCGATGCTCGAGGAGACGGTCGTCGCCGCGCGTTCCGGCGACCGGGAATCCGTTGCCGCCCTGGTCGAGGCCTGCCTGCCGCTGCTGTACAACGTGGTGGGACGGGCCCTCGACGGTCATCCGGACGTCGACGACGTCGTGCAGGAGACCGTCGTCAAGGTCCTGCGCGGGCTTCCCGCGCTGCGGGAGCCCGCGAAGTTCCGGTCGTGGCTGATCGCGATCGCCGTCCGGCAGATCCGCGACCACCAGGCCGTCCGGCGGGAGGTCGCCGACCGGCACACGACCCTCGACCGGGCGTCCGCCCCCGACTTCGCCGATCTGACGGTCCTGCGGCTCGGCCTGTCCGGTGAGCGCCGCGAGATCGCCGAGGCCACCCGCTGGCTGGACCCCTCGCACCGCGAGACGCTCTCGCTGTGGTGGCTGGAGCAGGCGGGCGAGCTGACGCGCGCCGACCTGGCCGTCGCCCTGGAACTGCCGCCCGCCCAGGTCGCGGTCCGGGTCCAGCGGATGCGCGAACAGCTCGACACCGCGCGGTCCATCGTCCGGGTCCTGAAGGCGGAGACCCGCTGCCCCGGGCTGCCCGGCTGGGACGGCGAGCCGAGCTCGGTGGCCCGCAAGCGGTTCGCCCGCCACATCGCCGAGTGCCGGGCCTGCTCCGGCGCGCCCGAACGGCTCATCCCGGCCGAGCGGCTGCTCGCGGGCATCCTCCTGGTGCCCGTCCCGGTGGAGTTCCATCCGCTGCCGCGCCTGGCCGCCCGGCAGTTCTCCGCCCCGTCCTCGGGCGGCGGGTTCGGCAAGGGCCTCGGGCTGGGCAAGAGCGCGATCGCGGTGCCCGCGGTGGCCGCCTCGGTCGCCGGGGTGATCGCCTTCGGGACCCTGCACGGCTCCGACGCCCGGCCGGCCGCGAACGTCACCTCCGGGCCGTCGGCCGCCGTGACGGCCGGCGCCGGACGCACGCCTCAGACCGGCGAGCCCGCCGCCGCGAAGCCGAAGGCGGCGCCCAAGGCCGCGCCGAAGCCCGGGAAGGCGTGCCTGAAGGGGGTCGCGAGCTGGCGGTTCAGCGCGTCGAAGAAGGCGCTGAAGGCCTCGGGCGCCTGCTGGTTCTACAGCTGGGGCGTGGGCCACGACGGGATCGCCTCCCCCTCGGGCGTCGAGTTCGTGCCGATGATCCGGGCGGCCTCCGACGTCAAGGACGTCTCCCGGGCCAAGGGCAGGTACCTGCTCGGCTTCAACGAACCCGACCTGCGCGAACAGGCGAACATGACCGTCGAGCAGGCCCTGGACCTGTGGCCGAGACTGATGCGCACCGGCAAGAAGCTGGGCAGCCCGGCCGTCGCGGTGAACGCCGCGGCGCCCGGCGGCTGGCTCGACCGCTTCCTCAGGGGCGCGGCGGCCCGGCACTACCGCGTCGACTTCGTCACCGTCCACTGGTACGGCTACGACTTCCGCACCAAGCCCGCGGTCTCCCAGCTCAGGAGCTATCTGACGGCCGTCCACAAGCGGTACGGCAAGCCGATCTGGCTGACCGAGTACGCGCTGATGAACTTCGGCGGCGGGCCGAAGTACCCCTCGCCGAAGAACCAGGCGGCGTTCATCACCGCGTCCGCGAAGATGATCGGCAAGCTCCCCTACGTCCAGCGCTACGCCTGGTTCGGGCTTCCCTCGACCCCGGACAGCGGCACCGGCCTCTACCGCGCGGACGGCACGCCGACGGCCATGGGCACCGCCTTCCGCAGGGCGCCGCGAACCCGCTGATCCGGGCGCCGCGCGGCGCGGCTTGCGGCGGCGGGGGCCCAGTGCTGGGATGGCCCCGTGACCCGAACCCACGGAGCCGTCGAGGCCGTCTGGCGGATCGAGGCAGCCCGGGTGGTCGCCGCGCTGACCCGGCTCGTGCGCGACGTCGGGCTGGCCGAGGAGCTGGCCCAGGACGCCCTGGTGGCGGCCCTGGAGCAGTGGCCCGCCGAGGGCGTCCCGCGCAATCCCGGCGCCTGGCTGATGACCGTGGCCAAGCGCCGGGCGATCGACCTCATCCGGCGCGAGGAGAACTACCGGCGCAAGCTCGACGAGGTCGGCCGCTCCACCGCGTTCACCACCGGCCTGGAGCGGCACGAGTTCATCGAGGACGACGTCCTCAGGCTGGTCTTCACCGCCTGCCATCCCGTGCTGCCGACCGAGGCCAAGGTGGCGCTGACGCTGCGGCTGCTCGGCGGGCTGACCACCGGGGAGATCGCGCGGGCGTTCCTGGCCACGGAGCCCGCGGTGGCGCAGCGGATCGTCCGGGCGAAGAAGGCGCTGGCGAAGGCCGAGGTGGAGTTCGAGGTTCCCGAGGGCCCGGAGCTGGCCGAACGGCTGGCGTCGGTCCTCGAGGTCGTCTACCTGGTCTTCAACGAGGGGTACACGGCGACGGCGGGCGACGACTGGATGCGTCCGGAGCTCTGCGCCGAGGCCCTGCGGCTGGCGCGGCTCGTCGCGGCCCTGATGCCCGCCGAACCCGAGGCGCAGGCGCTCCAGGCCCTGCTGGAGATCCAGGCGTCCCGGACGGCCGCCCGCACCGACGCCGCGGGAGACCCGGTCCTGCTCACCGACCAGAACCGGGACCTGTGGAACCGGCTGCTGATCACCCGCGGCCTCGCCGCCCTGGCCGCCGCCGACGCCCTGACCGCCGAGCGCGGCGTCTACCATCTCCAGGCCGCGATCGCCGCCTGCCATGCCCGCGCCCACACCGTCGAGGGCACCGACTGGCGGGCCATCGCCGGACACTACGAGGAGCTGGCCCGCCGCACCGGCTCCCCCGTCGTCGAGCTGAACCGGGCCGTCGCCCTGTCGATGGCCTACGGTCCCGCCCTCGGGCTGACCCTGCTCGACCAGCTCACCGGCGAGCCGTCCTTGCGGGACTACCACCTGCTGCCGGCCGTCCGGGGCGACCTCCTCGTCCGGCTGGACCGGCGCGAGGAGGCGCGCGCCGAGCTCCAGCGGGCCGCTGCCCTCACCCGGAACGCCCGCGAGCGCGCCCTGCTGCTGTCCCGCGCGGCGGACCTGTGACGGCGAGGGGCGGGGAGGAGGTCCGCCGCCGCAACCTCGGGGCGGTCCTGCGCGAGGTCCATCTGGGCGGGCCGGTCTCGCGGTCGGTCCTCGCCGGGCGGCTCGACCTCAACCGCAGCACGATCATGGCCCTGACGGCCGAGCTCACCGCAGCGGGACTGGTCACCGAGGACGCCCCCGCCGACACCGGGCGGGCCGGCCGCCCCTCGCTCGTCGTGTCGCCCGCGTCGCGCCGCTGCTACGTGCTGGCCTTCGACGTGGCCGTGGACCGGCTGGTCGCGGCGCGGGTCGGGCTCGGCGGCGTGGTCCTGGCCCGGCGCGAGGCGGTGCGGCCCCGCACGGGCGTGGATCTCGGCGACGTGGTGGGCGTCCTCGCAAGGTTCGGGCGCGACCTCCTCGACCCGGACGCCACCTGCGTGGGGATCGGCGCGTCCTACTGCGGCATGGTCAGGCGCGCCGACGGCATGGTCAGGTACGGGCCGCACCTCGGCTGGCAGGACCAGGCGTTCGGCCCCGCCCTCGCCGCCGGGCTCGGCCTCGCTCTCCCGGTCGAGGTCGGCAACGAGGCCCATCTCGGGGCCGTCGCCGAGCATCTGCGGGGCGCGGGAGTGGGCCACCGGAACCTCGTCTACCTGCACGGGGACGTCGGGGTCGGCGGCGGGATCATCGTCGGCGGCCGGCTCCTCGACGGTGACGGCGGCTACGGCTGCGAGGTCGGGCACATGCTGGTGAACCCCTTCGACGGCCGTCCGTGCCTGTGCGGCTCGCGCGGCTGCCTGGAGGCCGAGGTCGGCGAGCAGGCCCTGCTGGAGCACGCCGGACGGGCCGGGGAACTCGTGGGCCGCGCGGGCGTCGGCGCGGTCGTCGCGCTGGCGGACGGCGGTGATCCGGCCGCCCGCGAGGCCCTCGACCGGATCGGGGACTGGCTCGGCGTCGGCGTGGTGAACCTGATCAACCTGTTCAATCCCGGCCTGGTGGTCTTCGGCGGGGTGCTGCGCGACCTCTACCGCGGCACGGCGGAGCCCGTCCGGCGCAGGATCGACCGGCACGTGCTGCCGGTCTCCCGCGAGCGGGTCCGCCTCGCCACCTCGGCCCTCGCCGACGACGCCACCCTGGCGGGCGCCGCCGAGCTGGCCTTCGCCGCCCTGCTCGAGGACCCTATGACGGCCGTTCGGTGAGCGGCAGGTAGACCGAGAACCGGGTCTCCCCCGGACGGGAGGAGACCGCGAGGTCGCCGCCGTGCCGGTTGACGACGATCCGGTAGGAGATGTCCAGGCCGAGGCCGGTCCCCTGGCCGATGGGCTTGGTGGTGAAGAACGGCTCGAAGATCCGCGACTGGAGGGCGTCGGGGATGCCGGGGCCGCTGTCGGTGATGTCCACCCGGACCCGGTCGCCGTCGCGCGAGGTCCTCAGGGTGAGCCGGCCGCTGCCCTCCATGGCCTGGGCGGCGTTGTCGATCAGGTTGGTCCACACCTGGTTGAGCTCGCCCGCGTACACCGGGACGGGCGGCAGCGACCGGTCGAAGTCCGTGACGACCTCCAGCCCGGCGAGCTTGCCGTTGAGCATGACCAGCGTGCTCTCCAGCCCGGCGTGCAGATCGGCCCGCTCGAACGGCCCCCGGTCCATGTTGGAGTACTGCTTGGCGGCCGCGACCAGCGACGACACCCGGTGGACGGAGTCCTCGATCTCGTTCAGCAGCAGCTCGGACTCGAGCGTGTAGGCCAGCCAGTGGGTCGCCCCCTCCAGCAGCTCCGGCGGCGCCTGCTCGGCGATCCGGTCGAGGAACCCGGGGTCGATCCCCGCCCCGACGAAGATCGGCGCGATCTCCCAGCCGTTGCGGCAGTCGTGGTCGTCGAGCCAGTCGGAGACCTCGTCCTCGCGTTCGGACTCCTGCACCGCGCTGAGCTTGGGCGCGTCCTTGATCTGCTGGACGGCCTCCTCCTGGAAGTCGACGAGCAGCATCAGCAGCCGCGGGTCGATCCGCTCGTGGGCGATCTTCGCCATCTTGTGGCGGGTGCCCGCGACCCGCTCGCGCAGCGTCGCGGTGGCCCGGACGGCCGCCGCCGCCGGGTTGTTCAGCTCGTGCATGAGCCCGGCGCTGAGCTGGCCGAGCGCCAGGAGCTGCTGGCGCTGGCCGACCATGGTCTGCCGGTTGCGCATCCCGAGGAACAGGCCCTCGAGCAGGTGGACCGACATCGGGAACCAGGTCTCCATGACCCAGCGGAAGTCGGTGTTGGACAGCACGAAGAAGGTGCAGTCCGTGCAGGCGCGGAGCGTCGCGGTGTAGCCCTCCTCCGCCCCCTCGCCCGTCACGTAGGCGCGGACCGACCCGGCGTAGGCGCCGAAGTGGTCGGTCCTGACCGTCTCGACGTCGTCCTGGCCGACCCGGTAGCTCAGCGCGATGGTCCCCTCCAGGAGCTGGAGGAACACCTCCGCGGGCTCTCCCTCGGTGAACACGATCGCGTCCGCGGGGGCCGAGGCGACCCAGCCGTTCTCCGACAGCCAGCCGAGCTGGTCGTCGGTCAGCGCCTCGAACAGGAACAGCCTGCGGAGCTCTTCGGGGGCCAGACGCCCCTCCGACTCGGTGATCTTCATGACGCTCCCAGGAAGCGATGGGCGAGCGAGACCGCCATCGCGCCGTCGCCCACCGCCGACGCGACCCGTTTGATCGATTCCGCGCGGACGTCGCCCGCCACGAACACGCCCGGCACGCTCGACTCCAGCGGCCAGGGATCGCGGTCGAGCGGCCAGCCGCCCGGACGCCGTCCCTCGACGAAGAGATCGGTGCCCGTCCTGATGAAGCCGTTGGCATCGCGGTCAAGGGTGTCTGCCAGCCAATCCGTGCGTGGCTGCGCACCAATGAAGACGAAAAGGTGGTTGGCGTCGACGCGTTCGAGTCTTCCGTCGGTGTTGCACAACGTGAGCGCCTCGAGTCTCTCCTCGCCGTGCGCCTCGCCGACGACCGTCTCGGTCCGCACCGTCACGTTCTCGATCGCCCGGAGCTGCTCGATCAGGTAGTACGACATGCTCCGGTCGAGCGAGTCGCCCCTGATCACCAGGGTGACCGACTTGGCGACCCGGGAGAAGAACACCGCGGCCTGCCCCGCCGAGTTGGCGCCGCCGACGATGTACACGTCGTCGCCCGCGCAGGCGTCCGCCTCGGTCATCGCCGAGCCGTAGAAGACGCCGCGCCCGGTCAGCTCCTGGACGCCCGGCGCGGCCAGCTCGCGGTAGGACACCCCGGTCGCCACGATCACGGTGTGCGCCGTGACCTCGCGGCCGTCCCCGAACGTCAGGGTCCTGGCCGGTCCGTCGGCGCGCAGGCCCGTGACGTCGCAGGTGGTGAGGATCTCGGTCCCGAACTTGACGGCCTGCCGCCGCGCCCGGTCGGTCAGCTGCCCGCCGGAGACCCCGTCGGGGAAGCCCAGGTAGTTCTCGATCCGCGAGGACTGCCCGGCCTGCCCGCCGGTGGAGTACCGCTCGACCAGCAGGGTCCGCAGCCCCTCGGAGGCGCCGTACACGGCCGCGCCGAGGCCCGCGGGGCCGCCGCCGACCACGACCAGGTCGTACAGGTCGGTCGCCGGGGTCGTGGACAGGCCGACCGCCGAGGCGAGCCGTCCCGCCGACGGGGCGACCAGCGCCTCTCCGTCCGGGGTGACCACCACGGGCAGCGTGACGCCCTGCTCGAGGTCGGCGGCCTGGAGCAGCCTGACGGCCTCCGGGTCGTCGATCTGGAACCACCGGTAGGGGATGGCGTTGCGGGCCAGGAAGTCGCGGACCTCGAAGGACGGCGGCGACCAGCGGTGCCCGATCACCTTGGTCTCGGCGCCCGCGGAGTCGGGTTCGGCCTTGTAGGAGGTGATCATCGCGTCGACGACCGGGTAGAGCTTCTCCTCGGGCGGGTCCCAGGGCTTGAGCAGGTAGTGGTCGACGTCGACCACGTTGATCGCCGCGATGGCCGCGTCCGTGTCGGCGTAGGCCGTCAGCAGGGCGCGGCGGGCGCGGGGATAGATGTCCATCGCCTGCTCGAGGAACTCGATCCCGGACATCTCCGGCATCCGGTAGTCCGCCAGGATGACGGCCACCCGGGCGCCCTTGAGCTTGAGCTCCTTCAGCGCCTCGATGCCCTCGGCGCCGGAGCCCGCCCGGACGATCCTGAACTTCTCGCCGTACTTCCTGCGCAGGTCGCGTGCGACGGCCCGGGAGACCGACGGGTCGTCGTCGACGGACAGCAGGACCGCGCGTTCGGCTTCACCGCTCATGAGTGGGAGAAGTCCTCCAGGCCGGCGGCCCTGAACGAGCCCTCGTCGACGTAGCACCAGCCCCAGCTCTCCCCCGGTTCGAAGGAGGTGATCAGCGGATGGCCGGTCTCGTGGAAGTGCGCCGTCGCGTGCCTGGCGGGCGAGGAGTCACAGCAGCCGACGTGCCCGCAGACACGGCACATCCGCAGATGCACCCAGCGTCCCCCGAGCCGCAGGCAGTCCTCACATCCCGCGGCCGAGGGCTGCGCCTCGGCCTTGATCTGATCCAGATGTGTACAGGTCTGTGCCATGACAAGATCCTACGTCGCGCTTCGCCGGACCGTTCCGTCGTGATCGTGACGTTCGGCGCACGCCCCCTGATGCGGCTCTTGCTGCGCCGTTGTCACGGTTCGGGCATTTACCGCTTCATGCGACGGCCGTGACGGTAACTTTCCGTGGCGAACGGTCGTGCCGGTGATGACGCGGACTACGCGGTACCGGCGCCGGGTGGACCGGCGCCGCGAACGCCCTCGACCAGCCCCGCCCCCTCAGAACGGACCCGATATGCCTCACGCCCCCACCACCCCGCTGGCTGCCGCCCTCGACCGTGTGGAGGAACTCCTCGGCACCCATGCCGACGCCCTGGAGGAGCCGGAGCACGCCGCCCGCGACCTCCGCGACCTCCGCGAGGAGGCCACCTCCGCCCGTCCGGACGTGGCCCGCCGCGACTCGGCCCTGTCCCGCCTGACCCACCGCGTCTCCACGGTGGCCCCGCTGCTGACGGCCGTCGAGTCCGTCCGCAACCTGCTGGCTTAGCGGACCCCCGCCCCCTCGGTCCCCCGCTCCGTCACCGCGGGCGTGCGCGAGCGCCCGCGCGCGACCCTGACGAGCCCCGTGACGCCGATCACCAGGGCGGCGCCCACCAGCGCGAACTTCACTCCGGAAGCGAGGGCGGCCCGGGCGAACAGGGCGTCCTCCCACCGCGACAGCCCCAGCGCCAGATGGACGTTCTCGACGACGTCGAGAATCCCCGCGCCGACCGCGCAGGCCGCCCCTGCGATCCCGAGCCGCCGCCCCGGCCATCCGGCGAGGGACGCGAGGACGAGAGTGGCGACGTATCCGGCGATGAACACGTAGTCGGCGGCGAGGGAGTCGCGGAAGGCCTCCACCCGTCCGGCGGTGAGTTCTCGCGCCGTCGCGGCGTCCCCCGCGAACTCGAACCGCGCGATCGGCAGCGACGCGTCCGCCAGGACTCCGTAGACCACTCCCGCCGCGACGACCGGCAGCAGGCACAGGGCAACCCGTTTGAGGCTCATCCCGCATCAGTCTCATGAGAGTCCCAGGGATCACCACATGAAGGCCGATCCTGGCCTCACCAGGCCGATAACGGCCGTATTCACGACAGAAGACTCGAACGCCCCGAAGGGGTCGTATTGGCACGTGCCAATCCGTCGGCCCGCAACGCTGGTGGTTCGCCCGATTCGCGGCGGGCGCGGGGCGCCCATAGTTCTGGCATCGGCCCCCGGCATCCCCCCCTCGCCGCTGTGGGCCGGTTCGAGAGGAGCCTCCATGTTCAGCAGAATCAAGGTCCTGACCCTGACCGCGGCCCTGGCCGTCGCGGGTGTCGCCGGTGCGACGTCCGCGAGCTCGGCGGAGAACCCCTACGAGCGAGGCCCGGCCCCGACGAACTCGAGCATCGAGGCGTCCAGGGGCACGTTCGCGGTCTCGCAGACGACGGTCTCGTCGCTGGTGACCGGTTTCGGCGGCGGCACGATCTACTACCCGACGTCGACGTCCTCCGGCACGTTCGGCGCGATCGCGGTGGCCCCCGGCTTCACGGCTTACCAGTCGAGCATGGCCTGGCTGGGCCCGCGCCTGGCCTCCCAGGGCTTCGTGATCTTCACGATCGACACCAACACCACGTCGGACCAGCCGGCGAGCCGCGGCGACCAGCTCCTGGCGGCGCTGGACTACCTGACCCAGCAGAGCTCGGTCCGCACCCGCATCGACGCTTCCCGCCTGGGCGTGATGGGCCACTCGATGGGTGGCGGCGGCACCCTGGAGGCGGCGAAGGACCGCACGTCCCTGAAGGCCGCGATCCCCCTGACCCCGTGGGACACGGACAAGACCTGGCCCGAGGTCCGCACCCCCACCCTGATCTTCGGCGCCGACGGTGACACCATCGCCCCGGCCGGCACCCACGCCGAGCCCTTCTACAACACGCTCCCGTCCTCCCTGGACCGCGCCTACCTCCGCCTGAACGGCGCCACCCACTTCACCCCGAACTCCTCCAACACCACCATCGCCAAGTACTCCATCTCCTGGCTCAAGCGCTTCATCGACAACGACACCCGCTACGAGCAGTTCCTCTGCCCCCTCCCCACCGCCAGCCTCACCATCGAGCAGTACAGGGGCAACTGCCCCCACACCTCGTAAAAAAGGCCAGGGACAAAGCCAGCAGACAGAACCCCCAACCCGAAAAACAGCGAAGGCCGCATCTCAAAGAGATGCGGCCTTCGCCTGTGAGTAGCGGGGACAGGATTTGAACCTGCGACCTCTGGGTTATGAGCCCAGCGAGCTACCGAGCTGCTCCACCCCGCGTCGGTAAACCCAACTCTACCGCCCCCAAAGCACTCCTCCGACCACGACGAAAAATCACCCAGAGAAGCACTTGCACGGAAAACGAACAAGCCAGAGAAAAGAAGACCCACCCGCCCACCCGACACCCGCCCACCCACCCCGGCCCTGCGCGGGTGGGCGGGGTGTCGGGGGCGCAGCCCCTGACCGCCGGGGGTCCGGGGGTCGTCCCCCGGGGGAAATGCGAAGAGCCGGTGCGGAAAGAAGCGAATGCTTCGACCACACCGGCTCTACGGCTCGTAGCGGGGACAGGATTTGAACCTGCGACCTCTGGGTTATGAGCCCAGCGAGCTACCGAGCTGCTCCACCCCGCGTCGGTATGGGTTGAGGCTATGCCCGGGCGGGGGGTTACGCAAATCGGGGGTCACTGGGGGGTGACGTAGGCGCCGGAGATTCCGCCGTCCACGAGGAATTCGGCGGCGGTGATGAAGCTGGAGTCGTCGCTGGCGAGGAAGGCGACGGCGGCGGCGATTTCCTCGGGTTCGGCGAAGCGGCCGGTGGGGATGTGGACGAGGCGGCGGGCGGCGCGTTCGGGGTCCTTGGCGAAGAGTTCCTGGAGGAGGGGGGTGTTGACGGGGCCGGGGCTGAGGGCGTTGACGCGGATGCCTTCGCGGGCGAACTGGACGCCGAGTTCGCGGGACATGGCGAGGACGCCGCCCTTGGAGGCGGTGTAGGAGATCTGTGAGGTGGCGGCGCCCATGCGGGCGACGAAGGAGGCGGTGTTGATGATGGAGCCCTTGCCGGCGGCCTGCATGTAGGGGATGACGTGTTTGCAGCAGAGGTAGACGCTGGTGAGGTTGACGTCCTGGACGCGCTTCCAGGCCTCCAGGCCGGTGGTGAGGATGGAGTCGTCGTCGGGCGGGGAGATGCCGGCGTTGTTGAAGGCGATGTCGATGCGGCCGTAGGTGTCGTGGGTGACGGCGTAGAGGTTCTGGACTTCCTGTTCGCTGGTGACGTCGACCTTGACGTACAGGCCGCCGAGTTCGCCGGCGTACCGCTCGCCTCGGGGTTCGTCGAGGTCGGCGATGACGACGGTGGCTCCTTCGGACGTGAAGCGGCGGGCGGTGGCGAGGCCGATGCCGCTGGCTCCGCCGGTCACGACGGCCACCCGGCCTTCGAGGCGCTGCATGTTCAGGTCTTTCCCATCAGTCGGTGGAGTCTCAGTCGGTGGAGATGAAGACGTTCTTGGTCTCGGTGAAGGCGTCGAGGGCGTCGGGGCCGAGTTCGCGCCCGAATCCGGATTCCTTGAAGCCGCCGAAGGGGGTCCAGTAGCGGACCGAGGAGTGGGAGTTGACGGAGAGGTTCCCGGCTTCGACGGCGCGGGCCATGCGGAGGGCGCGGCCGAGGTCGCGGGTCCAGATCGATCCGGACAGCCCGTAGGCGGTGTCGTTGGCGATGCGGACGGCGTCGGCCTCGTCCTTGAAGGGCGCGACGGTGACGACGGGCCCGAAGACCTCCTCGGTCCAGGCGGGGAGTCCGGCGTGGCCGGGCCCGGCGAGGACGGTCGGCGGGAACCAGTACCCGGGGCCTTCGGGCGCCGAGCCCTGGAACGCGATGGGGGCCCCGTCGGGCACGTAGGCGCGGACCCGGTCGAGGTGGGCGGCGCTGACGAGCGGCCCGACCTCGGTGGCCTCGGCTCGCGGATCCCCGACGATCACCCCCTTGACAGCCGGCTCCAGGAGTTCCATGAAGCGCTCGTAGGCCGTCTCCTGGACGAGGATCCGGGAGCGCGCGCAGCAGTCCTGCCCGGCGTTCTCGAAGACCGCGTAGGGGGCGCTGGCGGCGGCCTTCTCGAGGTCGGAGTCGGCGAAGACGATGTTGGCGCTCTTGCCGCCGAGCTCGAGGGTGAGCCGTTTGACCTGGGGGGCGCAGGCCGCCATCAGCTCCTTGCCGACCCGCGACGACCCGGTGAACACGATCTTCCGGACGGACGGGTGGTCGACGAGCCGCCGTCCGGCGATGGGCCCCTCACCGGGCAGCACCTGGAAGACGTCCTCGGGCAGCCCGGCCTCGAGGGCGATCTCCGCGACGCGCAGCGCGGTCAGGGGGGTCCATTCCGCCGGCTTGACGATCACGGTGTTCCCCGCGGCGAGCGCGGGGGCCGCTCCCCAGCCCATGATCGGCATCGGGAAGTTCCACGGCACGATCACGCCGACGACGCCGAGGGGCTCCTTGAACGTGACGTCCATGCCGCCCGCCACCGGGATCTGCAGCCCGGTGTGCCGTTCGGGCGCCCCCGCGTAGTAGCCGAGGACGTCGCGGAGGTTGCCGGCCTCCCAGCGGGCCTGCCCGATGGGGTGGCCGGCGTTGGCGACCTCGAGCCCGGCGAGCTCTTCGAGGTGGGCGTCGATCCGCTCGGCGAAGGCGCGCAGCAGCCGGGCCCTGTCGCCGGGGCCGACCGCCCGCCACCGCTCGAAGGCGCGGGCGGAACGCTCCACGGCGGCGTCCGTCTCCTCCGCGGAGGCGAGAGCGACGGTGGCGACGACCTTTTCGGTCGCCGGATTGATGACGTCCATCACAACCTTTCGAATCCCCGGAACATCTCCCAGTCGGTGATGGCCCGGTCGTAGGCGTCGAGCTCGACCTGCGCGTAGTTCGCGTAGTGGGTCACGACCTCGGGGGCGAAGACGTCGCGGACGACCGGGCTGGCGATCCAGTCGGCGCGGGCCTCCCGCAGCGTCCCCACGACGGTCGCCGCGCCGCTCGTGTAGGCGTTCCCGGTGAAGGGTTCCTCCAGTTCGAGCCCGTTGTCGATGCCGTGGAGCCCGGCGGCGATCAGGCCCGCGACGGCGAGGTAGGGGTTGACGTCGCCGCCCGGCACCCGGTTCTCGACCCGCAGCGACGGCCCGTGCCCGACGAGCCGCAGCGCGCACGTGCGGTTGTCGAGCCCCCACTTGATCGCGGTCGGCGCGAACGAGCCGGGCTGGAACCGTTTGTAGGAGTTGATGTTCGGGGCGTAGAGCAGGGTGAGGTCGCGCAGGCAGGCCTGCTGTCCCGCGATGAAGCTCGCGCCGAGCTCGGACAGCCCGTGCGGGCCCGGCCCCGCCATGACCGGCCTGCCGTCACCGTCGCGCAGTGAGATGTGGATGTGGCAGGAGTTGCCCTCGCGCTCGTTCGGCTTGGCCATGAAGGTCAGGGCCATGCCCTCCTGCGCCGCGATCTCCTTGGCCCCTGTCTTGTACAAGGAGTGGTTGTCGCAGGTGGTGAGCGCGTCGGCGAAGCGGAAGGCGATCTCGTGCTGGCCGAGGTTACACTCCCCCTTCGCCGACTCGACGTACATCCCGGCCCCGGTCATCTCGTTGCGGATGCGCCGCAGCAGCGGTTCGACCCTCGCCCCGCCGAGCAGCGAGTAGTCCACGTTGTACTGGTTGGCGGGGGTCAGGTCGCGGTAGGCCTTCTTCCAGGCCTCCTCGTAGGTGTCCTGGTAGACGATGAACTCCAGCTCGGTGCCCACGTAGGCGCCCCAGCCGCGTTCGGCGAGCCGGTCGAGCTGGCTGCGCAGGATCTGCCGGGGCGAGGGGGCGACGTCCGTGCCGTCCTCCCACACCAGGTCGGCGAAGACCAGCGCCGCGCCGTCCTGCCAGGGGAGTTCCCGGAGCGTCCCCAGGTCGGGACGCATCACGAAGTCCCCGTAGCCGCGTTCCCACGACGACATCGCGTATCCGTCGACGGTGTTCATGTCGACGTCCACGGCCAGCAGGTAGTTGCAGCCCTCGCTGCCGTGCCCCGCCACCTCCTCGAGGAAGTAGCGGGACGACAGTCGCTTGCCCTGGAGGCGGCCCTGCATGTCCGTGATCGCGATGATCACGGTGTCGATGCGGCCCGCCTCCACGGCCACGGCCAGTTCTTCCAGCGTCACGGCTAAACGGCCCTCAGTTCGTCCTCGATCGCTGCCAGTTCCTCAGCACTACCCTGAACCTTGGGTCCCTTGAACCACTTGCGGGCGGAGAGAATCCACCAGAGTCCCGATCCGCCGAGGACGACGGCCACGGCGAGCGGCGCGTAGTTGAAGGTGTCCTTGGTGACGGGGCTCGCCGTCGGGAGCATGAACAGGATCGCGATGAAGCCGACCCAGATGACGGCGAGGATGCCGACGGGCCTGCTCCACCGGCCGAGGCTCCACGGTCCCGGCTGGAAGTCCTCGCCCTGCCGGATGCGCAGGAACGTCGGGATGACGTAGGCGACGTACAGGCCGATCACGGCGATGGACGTCACGGCGTAGTAGGCGGTGAGGTTCCACAGCGCGGGGATCGTCAGGACGAACGCGCCGCCCGCGGCGAGCCAGATCGCGTTGGTGGGCGTCCTGGTCCGCTTGTTGATCTTGTGCCAGAAGTCGGAGGCCGGCAGCGCGCCGTCCCGCGAGAAGGCGTAGATCATGCGGGAGTTGGCGGTCACCGAGGCGGTGCCGCAGAAGAACTGCGCGCCGAAGGAGACCAGGATGAGCAGCCCGCCGACGGTCTCGCCCGCCGCCGAGGTGAAGATCCCCGGAACGCCGTCGGCCTGGGCCCCGGCGTAGTCCTGGATGGCGAAGGTGACGGCCAGCAGCAGGATCCAGCCCGCGATGACCGAGATCAGCACGGAGTTGACGATGCCCTTCGGCCCCGAGCGGGCGGCGTCGTGGGTCTCCTCGGTCATGTGCGCCGAGGCGTCGTAACCGGTGAGGGTGTACTGGGCGAGCAGCAGGCCGATCAGCCCGGCGTACAGGGCCGACTGCCAGCCCGTCCCGTTGACGAACTCGGTGAAGACGAAGTCCGCCGACTGGTGGTGGTCCGGCTTGAGCGCCAGGACGACCACGACGACCGCGACGCCCGCCACGTGCCACCAGACGCTGATGTTGTTGAGCAGCGCGACGAGTTTCACGCCGAACTGGTTCAGCAGCGCGTGGACGATCAGCAGCACCGCGAAGAGCAGGAACTTGTGGCCGAGCGTCACCTCGAAGCCGAACTCGAGATCCAGCCAGGTGTTCAGGAAGAACGCCGAGCCGTAGACGATGCCCGCGGTGACCGCGACCTGGCCCATGAAGTTGAACCAGCCGGTGAACCACGACCAGGCCGCCTGGTTGCGCTTGGCGAGCTTGGCCGACCAGTAGTACAGGCCGCCCGCGGTGGGATAGCTGGAACAGACCTCGGCCATCGCGAGCGCGACCAGGAGGGTCATCGCGCCGACGCCGAGCCAGCCCCAGGTGATGATCACCGGGCCGCCGCCGTTGAGGCCGATTGTGTAGGACGTCAGGCAGCCGCTCAGCACCGAGATGATGGTGAAGGAGACCGCGAAGTTGGAGAAGCCGGACATCGAGCGGCTGAGTTCCTGGGCGTACCCCAGTTCGTGCAGCCGTCTCTCGTCGTCGGACAGGGTCGGTTGGTCGGCGGGTTCTTTGACGCTCACAACGCCTCCGGGGGTCGGGAGCCGTAAACGGTCTAATGTCAGACCATTAACGATTATCCGGGGTAGATCGTCAAGACCCGAAACCGGGAAGTAACATCGAGGGCGGAGCCGACCACCGGGGGATCGTGATGCTCATCGACAGCGAGGCGACGGCCCTCGCGGCCGTGCTCCGTCCCGTGCGGGCGGGCAACGCCTTCGAGGAGACCGTCGAGCGGCTGCTCCAGGTGATCAAACTGCGGGTCGTCGACCACGGCGAGCGGCTCCCGCCCGAACGCGAGCTCGCCCCGCTGCTGGGCGTCAGCCGGGTGACGCTCCGCGAGGCCATCAGGGTCCTCCAGCAGGAGGGCTACGTGGAGTCCCGCCGCGGCCGCAACGGCGGCACCTTCGTCACCTACAAGCCGCCGCGCCCCCGCAAGGGCGACCTGGCCCGGGTCGCGGCCCGCCACGGCGACGCGCTCAACGACGCGCTCATCTACCGCCACGCCGTCGAGACGGGCGCCGCGCAGCACCTGGCGACGGTCGAGCTGTCCCCCGACCAGGAGTCCCAGCTCCTGGAGGCCCTCGCCGCCGTCAACACGGCCTCGATCGCCGAGTACCGCCGCCTCGACATCCGCTTCCATCTCACGATCGCCGAGCTCACCGGCTCGCCCCTGCTGGCCTCGGCCTGCGCCGACGCCCGGCTGCGCGTCACCGATCTCCTCAACGCGATCCCCGTCCTCCAGCCCAACATCGAGCACGCGGCCGTCCAGCACGCCGCCGTCGTCGACGCCATCCTCGCGAGCGACCCCCAGGCCGCCCACCAGGCCATGGCCGAGCACCTCGAGGGCACGGCCGCCCTCCTGCGCGGCTTCCTCGGCTGAGGCGCGCCGGAGGGCTCAGGCAGGCCCGCCGGAGACGAACTCCGTGCGCTCCCCCGGCGCGCCCGCGCGGCGGCGGGGCCACAGCACGAACACCAGCAGCAGCACTCCGGCCGCGACCCCGGCGGCACCGGCCGGCACCAGGAAGCCGAAGCGCAGGCCCATCGAGGCGGTCACCGACAGCCCCGGACGCCCGTCGAGCCGCAGGACGACCAGCGACCAGGCCCCGCCGGATTCGTCCCACTCCACGACCCGCTCACCGGCCCCCGCCGAAGAGGCCGCCCAGAACCCCTCGGCCCGCGGATCCTTCGGCGCATCGCCCTGGACGGGCCGGAACACCGCCCCGAACGGGTCGAGCCGCGCCCTCTCGAACTCCTCGTAACCGGCGCCGTTCAGGTAGGCCTCGACCTTGCCCTTCGGCCCGATCCCGACGAAGACGGGCGCCTCGGGATCCTCGGCGGCGACCCTGATCCGGAGCCTGGCCAGCTCGCCGACGTCGATGGAGGGGTTCGCGGTCCTCGCCTCGGCGTCCCCCACGTCGATCTCGTCGGTCTTGAAACCGGAGGTCGGGGTCGCGAACCGCGCCGACGGCGTCGCGAACCAGCCGCCCTCGCCGGCCTGGAGCCGTCCCGCCACGAGCCCCGCTCCCCCGGCCGCCAGCAGGACTACGGCCACCACGATCCCCAAGGCCTTCTTCACAGTTCTCCCTCTTTCGCGCGTCGTGCCGGGAATGGCGGCCTTCGCCCGGAGGTTGGCCACAGCATCCGTCATCACCTCTGGGGGCCGACATGTCCGATCACACCGTCGAAGGCACCGTAGCCGAGGGCTTCGAGCCGGTGCGGGAAGAGTTCGAAGCCTTCCTGGCCGGGGAGGAGCATCCGCCGGAGGCGCAGCTGGCCGTCCACCGGGACGGGGAGCGCGTGGTCGACCTGTGGGCGGGCGCGGAGACCACCGCGGACTCCCTGGCACCCGTCTACTCCATCACCAAGGGGGCGGCCCACTTCGTGGTGGCCCTGCTCGTCCAGGAGGGCGTCCTCGACCTCGACGGCCGGGTGGCGGAGCACTGGCCCGAGTTCGCCGCCCACGGCAAGGGGGACCTAACGCTCCGGCAGCTCGTCACCCACCAGGCCGGGGTGGTCAACATCGACGCCGGGCTGACCGTCGCGGAGCTCGCCGACGACCGGGTGGCGGCGGCGCTGCTGGCCGAGCAGAAGCCCGCCTGGGAACCGGGCGGCGGCTACGGCTACCACGCGTTCGTGATCGGCGCGCTGACCGGCGAGGTCGTCCGCCGCGCCACCGGGCGCACGATCCAGCAGATCTTCGAGGAGCGCGTCCGCGCCCCCTACCGCCTCGATTTCTTCCTCGGCCTCCCCGCCGGCGCCGAGGGCCGCTGCCTGCCGATCCTGCCGATGCTCCCCACCCCCGCGCAGCAGGCGGAACTCGCCGCGGCCGCGCCGCCCGAGCTCCTGGCCCATTCCTTCCTCATGACCGGCGACCAGCCCGTGGACCTGGTGGACTTCGTCAACACCCGGCACGTCCGCGCCCTGGGCCAGGCCTCCGCGGGCGGTGTCGGCAACGCCCGCGGCATCGCCGCCTTCTACTCCGCCGTGGTCTCCGCGTCCGGCGGACGCCCGCCGCTGCTGTCCCCCGCGACCCTGGACGAGGTCACCCGCCTCCAGGTGACGGGCACCGACCTGGTCACCGGCGAACCCGACCACTTCCTGCTCGGCTTCGAGAACCTCCCGCTCGTGCACCCGTCCCTGAGCCCCCGCTCCTTCGGACACAGCGGAGCCGCGGGGTCGCTGGCCCTCGCCGACGCCGGCCGGGGCCTGTCCTACGCCTACGTCCGCCGCCGGTTCGCCTACCCCGGCGGCGCGGCTCCGGAGAACGCCCGCCTCATCGAGGCCGTCACGGCGAGCGCGGACCGCTGACGCGGAAACGGCCCGGAACCTTCTCGCGGGTTCCGGGCCGTCCCTCACCCGGTCAGCCGATCAGGTGCTTCATCGCCTTCTTGACGAAGTCGGTGCGCGCCGCCTCCGTCGAGAACCCCTCCACGCCGAACCCGACGTAGACCGAGTCCTTCGTGACGACTCCCGCGCCCTCCTCGAAGGCCCGCACGGTGCGGATCCAGTCGTTGGGAGCGGCCGCCGAGCCCGCGGGCGGGCCGGGGACGGTCCAGCCGCCGAGATCCGCCTCGAACGAGGTGGAGCTCAGCGTGGCACCGTCGGCGGTGACGGTGGCGTCGTCGACGAAGACGCCGAGGAGCTGGGTGCCCCAGTCGCTCACGTAAGTGATCGACAGCTCGACCTTCTTGCCCGCGTACGGGGTCAGGTCGACAGCCCACTCCTGCCAGCCGCCGGACTTGCCGGAGGCCGCGTTCCACGCCCCGGTCGTGCCCGTGGGCGAGCAGTCGGCGCCCTGATAGTGGTCCAGGAACGGGTGCAGCGTGCGCCAGCCCGACGCGCAGCTGTCCCCGGTCTCCTGGGTGGTGTGGCCGTTGAGGTCGGGCAGGGTCGTCCAGTCGTCCTGGCCGACGGTGTGGGCCTCGACGAACACGTGGTCCCAGGCCGCCTCCGTCTCGTAGGACGTCTGGAAGGTGAGCTTGCCCGACGACTTGCCGGTGAGGTCGACCGTGCTGGTCAGCCTCTTGTAGGAGTCGTCCGCGACCTGGCTGTACACGTACTGGCTGCCGGTCCTGGGGTCGAACGGGGCCCCGCCGGGACGGTCCCACTTGATCGGGGCCGTGCCCGCGAAGTCCTTGTGCTTCTTCGGCGACAGGAAGCTCGACGTCGTCAGGAACGACGCCGTGTGGTCCTGGTTGTTCGCCCCCGTGCCGCCGTTGAGCGTCCCGGAGAAGCCGGCGAACGGCGTCTCGGTGCTCTTGACCGGGTAGGGCTGGCCGGTGGCCGGGTCGGTGCCCCCGCCGTCGATGTAGCTGTAGGCGCCGAGGTAGTACTGGAGGAAGTCGTTGAGCAGCGGCAGGCACGGCGGGTCGGACCTGACCGCGCACTCCGGCTGCGCCGGGACGTCCGGTTCGTACCAGTACACCCCGTCCGCTCCGGAAGCCAGCCCGGCCGACTTGCCCGCGTACAGCAGCTTGCCGCCCTCGTTGAGGTAGTCACGGACCGCCAGCTCGCTGGTCAGCGCCAGCTTGGCCGCGGTGCCGCCCGGCTGGCCGACCGCCCGGGTCACGATGTCGTCGCCGGTCTCCCAGACGACCGCCTTGTAGTGGCCGAGAACGCCCAGCGGATGCGGGGCGGTCCTGCCGTTGGCGTCGATGTCGTAGACGTCGGAGGTGTAGCCCGCCGCGGTGAGCGCCGCCGTGTAGGAGGCGGCGTACTTCGACGCCGTGACGCCCTGGACGGGGCTGGCGCCGGTGACGTCCTCGCCGGACAGCACGAGCACGTCCCCGCCGATGTCGGTGGCGACCTTGTAGGTGAAGTGGCCGCTCGCGATCGGCACGCCCTTCTTCTTCGCCTCGTACCAGGCCTCGACCGAGTCGCCCGGCGCGGTGCCGGTGACCGAGGCGCGGTACTCGCCGAAGTAGAGGTCGCCCTCGTCGCCGTACCGCTCGCCGCCGTTCCAGCGCGCGGCGGTGGCGGTCTTGGTGGCCCCTCCGTTGACCTTGTACTTGAGCTCGAGCGCCCGCAGCGACCTGCGGGCCTCGACCGCGACCGGCTGGGTCGTGCCGTGCGAGACGGTGAACGGGTCGATCACCAGGTCCGGGACGGTCCTGCCGAGCGAGGAGACGGGCTCGTCCGGGGTCTTCGCCGACTTCGCGACCGACAGGATGAACGGCAGGTTCTTGGTGAACTCCTGCTGGATCAGCGTCTCGTCGTCGGGGAAGTTGAAGACGCTCTCGCAGTCCCCGGGCAGCCACGGGTCGTCGGGGTCGACCTCGCTGGCCGACTGGCACGTCGACATCTCCGGCGTGATCGTCAGCGTGCCGTACCGCTGCGTCATGTGGCCGTCGGTCTCACCGTTGGTGGTGTACAGCTCCGCGCCGAGGTCCGGGTCGTAGCCGGGCACCGCCGGGGTGGCGTCGTCGCCGAGCAGGGCCTCGAAGATGTGGTCGTCGGGGGTGGGCGTCTGGGTCTGCCAGCCGACGCCGTACAGCAGGAGCTGGGCGGCCGAGTGGTAGTTGACCATGTACTCGGGGCGCAGCTTCGCGATGAAGGAGTCCTGGGTCTTGGTCTCGGCCTCGGAGTTCGGGGCGGAGCCGCGGTAGGTCTCGCTGAACGGGCTCGGCGAGGAGCCCTCGTCGTCGTAGCCCCACTTGTAGGCGAAGTTCCGGTTCGGGTCGACGCCGTCGCCGTTGGTGATGACGCCGTCGCCGTTGTTGTCCCGGGTGTTCTTGCGCCAGAGCCGGAAGTCGGGGTCGAAGGTCAGGTCGTAGCCGTCGACGTTGACGACCGGGATGAACCACAGGTCGGTGGTGTCGACGATCTGGGTGATCTCGGCGTTGGTGCCGTAGTTGTCGAGGAAGTGGTGGAGCTGCCGCCGGACGGTCTCCGGCGTGATCCACTCACGGGCGTGCTGGGCCGCCTGGATGACGACCGAGGGCCGGTTGCTGGGCGTCGGGAGCGTTCCCGCGCCCTTCGAGACGCGGACCGCGGTGATCGGCTGTCCCGATCCCGCGGTGCCGATGTCGACGGCCTTGGCGATCGCCGGGTGGTCGGCCGCCGCCTGGACGATCTCCTCCCGGATGTTGCCGGCACCGCTGTAGGGCCGGAAGACCCCGGCGCTCTTGGCCTTGAGCGACTTCTTCTTCTCGGGCTTGGCCTCGATCGGGATGCCCTTGGCCTTGAGGGACTGGCCCAGGCCGTAGCTCATGACGACCTCGACGGCCGTCTTTCCGTCGGCCATCGCGCCGAGCGCGATGTCCTCGTGGTCGAAGCCGAGGTCGCGGATGACCTTCAGCTGCTCGGGCGTGACCTGTCCTGCGAAGACCCTGAGCTTGTCGGCGGGATCGGGGGCGGCCGAGACCGTGGTGGCAGGACCTGCCACCAGCAGCCCGGCCCCGAGCACGATCGCCGCGCAGAACGACGTCAACCGGTGACGCACTGGCGCCTCCTGAACGTGGGACCGTACCTCCGGCCCCATCCGATGGGGGAAAGATCAGATTCGTTCGAGAAGACCGGCCGGTCAATCGCCCCGTCACAATGCGGCCAGAACCAACCGTGTTGGTGCCATTACGTAACCGGACCCAAACATGGGCAGATGAAAAAGAACCGCCGCGGTCCGATTTCTCGGATCGCGGCGGTTCTTTGATCTTAGTAGCGGGGACAGGATTTGAACCTGCGACCTCTGGGTTATGAGCCCAGCGAGCTACCGAGCTGCTCCACCCCGCGTCGGTAGGTTCAGCTTACGGGGGTGGGGCCGCTTGGGCAAATCGGTTAGCTCGGAGTGGCCGAGGGGCTGGCGGAGGTCGTCGGTGCGGTCGGCGGCTCCGTGGACGCCGGGGTGGACGGGGTCGTGGCCGGGGTGCCCGTCTTCTGGGCATTCTGGGCCGCGACGAGCTTCTGGATGGCCTCGCCCAGCTTCTTCTGGGCGGCGGCGTAGGCCGTCAGGTCCTGGTTCTTCAGGGCCGTCTGGGCCTCCTTGTAGGCGTTGTTGACGTCGTCGATCAGCGCCTGGATGCCCGCGGACGGCGCCGTGGGCTGTGCGGGTGTGTCGCCGCTGCCCTCGGTCGGCGGGACCTTGCCTCCGCCGGACAGGACCTGCTGGAGTGCCTCGCTGAAGGTCGGCGCGAAGCCGATCTTGTCGCCGAAGGAGACGAGGACGGAGCCGAGCAGCGGGAACTGCGGCGGGCTCGTGCTCTGCTGGTAGACCGGTTCGACGTAGAGGAAGCCGCCGCCGAACGGGATCGTCAGCAGGTTGCCGTACACGACCTGGGTGGTGCTGCCCGCGGGCCGGTTGAGGCTGCTGGCGACGGTCGGGTTGCCCTTGAAGGCGTTCTGCATCTGCCCGGGGCTGTTGATCGCGACCTCGCGGGGCACCTTCAGCAGCCGGAGCTGGCCGTACTGCCCGCTCTCCGGCACGCTGTCCACGGCCAGGTAGCCGGTCAGGTTGGTGCCGTTCTTGGCCTGGTAGGTCGTCGTCAGCGAGAAGCCCGGGTCACCGATCTTGGTCTGGCCCTTGCCCGGCGGCATCTGGATCGTCAGGTAGTAGGGCGGCTCGGTTCCCCCGTTGGAGGTCGGGTCGTCCGGGATCTGCCAGTTGTCCTGGCCGCTGTACAGCGACTGGGCGTCGGTGACGTGGTAGCGCGACAGGATGCCGCGCTGGACCTTGAAGATGTCGGCCGGGTAGCGCAGGTGCGGGTAGAGCTCGCCCTTGTAGGCCGTCTTCAGCTCGCCCTTGTCCTTGACGGTGCCGGGGAAGGCCTTCTTCCAGGTCTTGAGGATCGGGTCGCTCTCGTCCCAGGTGTAGAGGGTGACCGTGCCGTCGTAGGCGTCGACCGTGGCCTTCACCGAGTTGCGGATGTAGTTGACGTCGCCGCCGGTCTGCTTGACCCCGGACGGCCGCTCGCTGTTGCTGTCGAGCGTCGTCTCCTGGAGGTTGAGCCGCTCGGAGTAGGGGAAGCCGGAGGAGGTGGTGTAGCCGTCGAGGACCCACACGAGCCTGCCGTCGGCGGCGACCGGGTACGGGTCGCTGTCGACGGTCAGCCAGGGGGCGGCCTTCTGGACGCGGTCGCGGGGCGAGCGGTCGTAGAGGATGCGGGACCGGTCGCTCACCGAGCCGGACAGCAGGATGTTGCGGTCCTTGAACTTGGTCGCGTACAGGAGGCGGTTCACGAACGACCCGAGCGGGACGCCGCCGTTGCCGGTGTAGCGGGTGACCGCGCTGGTCGGGTAGTCGAGCTCGTCGTGGTCGCCGACGATCGAGTACTGGGGCGAGCGCTCACCGAAGTAGACCTGCGGCCGGGTGACGGTCAGGCTGCACTTGCCCGCCTTGTCCTTCGGCTGGCAGTCCTGCGGCATGCCGAACTGGTTGTAGACCGGGCCCTTGCGCTCGGGGCTCACCTCGTTGCCGGGCGCGGACACGAATCCGTAGCCGTGGGTGTAGGTCAGGTGCTCGTTGACCCAGCCGGGCGCGGTGCCCGGCGCGGTGGTCAGCTCGCGGACGGCCACGAGCGTGTCGTCCCTGCCGCCCTTGGCGTTGGGGTAGCGATCGATGTCCAGCGGGTTCGCGAAGTTGTAGAAGCCCTGGAGCTGCTGGTCGTTCTTGAAGGTCGGCGACAGCAGCATCGGGTCGAGCAGCCGGACGTTCGGCAGCGTCTTGCCGTACTGGTCGACCTGGTCCTTGGTGAGCGTCTTGGACGCCGTGTAGTCCTGCACCTGGACGCCGTCGACCCCGTAGGCCTTGCGGGTGGCCTCGATGTTGCGGGCGATGTAGGGCGACTCCTTGGCCAGCTCGTTCGGCTTGACCTGGAACTGCTGGATGAGCAGCGGGTACACGCCGCCGACGAGGATCGCCGACAGGACGAGCAGCCCGAAGCCGACGCCCGGCAGCATCATCCCGCGCCGCCAGATGTTGACGAAGAACAGGATCGCGCAGATCAGCGCGATGGCCGCGAGGATCGTCTTGGCGGGCAGGACCGCGTTGACGTCGGTGTAGGACGGCCCGGTGACCTTGCCGCGTTCGGAGAACGCGAGCCCCCACCGGTCGAACCAGTAGGCGACGGCCTTGAGCAGCACGAACGATCCGACCAGGACCGACAGGTGGGCGCGCGCCGAGGGGCTGGCCTTGTCGCCGGGACCCTGGAGCCGCAGCCCGCCGTACAGGTAGTGCACCGCGACGGCCACCAGCAGCGACAGGACGACCATGACGAACAGGAAGCCCAGCAGCAGCCGCAGGAACGGATAGGTGAACACGTAGAACGACACGTCCATGTGGAACTGCGCGTCCTTCACCCCGAACGGGGTGCGGTTCATGAAGGCCAGCCAGGTGCCCGACTGTCCCGCCGAGGACAGGCCGGTGAACAGGGCGATCGCGGCCAGCAGCCCGATCGCGGCGAGCCTGCGATGCGGGTCGATCGCGTTGCGGTACCGCTCCAGGCCCTGCTGCTCGACCGAGACGGGCCGGTAGGCGGGACGCAACCGGTAGGCGATGATCATGTTCGCCGCGACGGCCGCCGCCATGAGCAGGCCGCCGCCGAAGAACAGCATCACCTTGGTCCACAGCAGCTTGCTGTAGACCCCGGAGAAGCCGCCGCCGAGCGAGCGGTACCAGAGCAGATCAGTCCAGATCCCCGCGAACACGAAGTACAGGGCGACCAGGACCGCGAGAGTTATCAGCACGGGGGCCAGCAGCCTGGGTCTGCTGCCCGGGATGCGCCTGCCGAGGCCGCCTGGGGTTCGGAAGCTCACGCTTCCCTCCGATTCGTAGGGGTGACGCTTTTACGAGCACTGCATAGGCAACTTATCGACAACCGCGCCGGTTCCCGATCGAACCACCGCTTCAACAGCGGAACAATGAACTCATGACGCATTTGGAAGAGGCCGTGAAGAGCATCGAGCAGCAGGTGGGCTGGGACACCCAGCCGCAGATGTTCGCGCTGGTGGAGACCGCCGAGCTGCTGCGGGTCCAGCCGGATCTGGCCAGCACGCTGGGGCTCGACGAGTCCGACACGTTGACGGCCGTCGACCAGGGCGAACTTCCCGAGGGCGACATCGGCGCGATGCTCTCCGGAATCGTCTGGCCGGAGACCGTCCAGGGGTGCGCGCTGGCCATGGTGCGGGTCACGCTCCCGCCGGAGGTCGAGGACCAGATCCCCGAGGACGGCGACGCGGTGGCGTGGGCGACGGCGCACCCGCTGCACGAGGAGCTGAAGATCGTGGTGGGGGTGCTGCGCGACGGGCAGCGGCACGCGGTGCTGCGCATCCGCCGGCACGAGGACGAACTGCTGTCGGCGGAGGACCTGGTGCCCGACCTGACGGACGCGCTCTCCCAGACCCTCCTGCCCGACGACTGAGCGAGATCTGCTCCCGAGGTCTACTCCGCGGTGCAGCGGGGCAGGTCGGTGGCGGCGGCGCCCTTCTCCAGCGAGGTCACCGCGCTGTCGAGGGTCTCGGCCTTCACGAGCCTGAGGCCCTTGGGCGCCGCGCCGAGCGCCTCGGCGCAGTTGCCGGGGGGCACCAGGAACATGACGGCCCCCGCCTTCTTCGCGGCGATCATCTTCTGCGGGATGCCGCCGATCGGGCCGACCTTCCCGGCGACGTCGATGGTGCCGGTGCCCGCGATGAACCGGCCGCCGGTGAGGGAGCCGGGGGTCAGCAGGTCGTAGATGCCGAGGGAGAACATCAGGCCGGCGCTCGGGCCGCCGATGTCACCGACGCTGATCTTGACCTCGAACGGGAAGACGTACTTCACGCCGGGCGTGATCCCGATGACCGCCCGGCCGTCCTTGCCCTGGGCCATCGTGAGGTCGAAGGTCTGCTCCTTGCCGTCGCGCTCGATCACGACGGTCGCCTTGTCGCCGGGCTTCTTGGACGCGAGCGTCTTCACGACGTCGCCCGCCTCGACGATCTTCACCCCGTTGACCGAGACGATCACGTCGTTCGGCTTGAGCTTGCCGTCGGAGGGCAGACCGGGCTGGACGGAGGCGACGGCGGCCACCGTCTTCAGCTCCGTCTTCTCGCCGTTCTTGCGGTTGAGCTGGGTGAGGGCCGCCGCGACGGCCGTCTGCTGGGAGTCGACCATCTGGGCGACGTTCTCCTGCTCGACCTGCTCGACCGTCTCGTTCTTCGGGAAGATCGTCTCCTGGGGGACGACCGCGCGGTCGGGGTTGAACCAGTCGCGCAGGGCGCCGAAGAGGTCCAGCGGGTTCTGCGGGCCGCCGGTGTAGGCGACGGTCGTGAAGTTGAGGTGGCCGTCGTCGGGGAAGGTCGGATGCCCGGTGATCGTGATCAGGGGCTTCTTGTCCTCGCCGACGCCGAGGGTGTTCATGGTCGGTCCCGGCCGCAGCGACACGTACGGCACGTGCATGATCGAGGCGATCAGGGCCAGCACGAGGATCAGCACGCTCGTGACGGAGAGCGTCAGGGCCCTGCGGTGGGGCAGCCTGCCGGTCTTGCCCTCGGGGTTCTCCGGGTTCTCCGGGTTCGAGGACGTGGGGATCTCGGTGACCATGCGCGCAAGCCTATTCCGCGATCAGCAGGCCCCGACCCACTCGGACTCCCCGTCGGCGAACAGTTGGTGTTTCCAGATCGGAACCTGGTGCTTGAGATCGTCGATGAGCCGGCGGCAGGCGGCGAACGCCTCGGCCCGGTGCGGCGCGGCCGCGGCGACCACCACGGCGAGGTCGCCGATCTCCAGGTCGCCGACCCGGTGGACGGCCGCCAGCGCCCGCACGGGGAAGTCCGCGGCGATCTTCTCCATGACCTCGCGGAGCTGCTCCTGCGCGGTCGGATGCGCGCTGTAGGAGAGCCGCGTCACCGCCCGCGAGTCCTCCTCGCCCTGCGCCCGGTCGTGATCGCGGACCTGGCCGACGAAGAACGCCACTCCGCCCGCGGAGGCGTCCTTCACCGCGGCGACGACCTCGTCGACCGACAGCTCGACGTCACGGATCTCGGCGAGTCTGATAACCGTCACGGGGCTGAACCTACCTTCTGCCAGGGGCTGTTTTAAAGTCGGCGCCCGTGGCGAGCGGCGTCCAGGTGCGTGCCTCGCGGGGGCGGAGGAGGGAGTCGGCCTGGTTGGGGCGGCGACCGACGACAACCCCGTGAGGTGCGTGCCTGGGCGTCGCGTAGTAGGGCAGGTGGCTTTGAAACAGCCCCTAGATGCGCCGCTTCTTGCGGGCCCTGCGGACGGCCGCGGCGGCGCCGATGACCGCGACGGTCGCGCCGGCGGCGGTCGCCATCGTGGCCTCCTTGCCGCCGACCCTGCGGCCCACCACGGCATGGCGGCCCGTCGACTCGGCGAGCAGGGCCCTCAGGGTGGAGGCGTTGTCGTGGGCGGGCTTCCATCCCGCGGCGCGGAGCTGCGCGCAGTCCACGACCCACGGGTAGACGACGTAGTAGAGGTCGGTGGCGGGCGCGGGGGTGAGGCCCAGCCGGTGCAGCCGCTGCGCGGTGCCGAAGGTGAGGGCGGCCGGCAGCTCGAAGCTGCGCTTGCCGGTGATCTCCTCGACCTCCTCGCCGGTGAGATGGCCGTCGCAGCCGACCGCGACCACCCCGGAGACCTCGCCGAGCGCGGCCAGCTCCAGCGCCGACACCAGGTCCTCGACATGGCAGAACTGCCAGCGCGGCGGCACGCCCTTGGCCGTGAGCAGGCGCGGCGCCTCGAAGTGGCGGGTGACGACCGTGTCGATGCCGGGCCCCGCCAGGGCCGCGGGCCGGACGGTCGTGATCTGCATCGACGGGTGCAGCGGCCGGGAGGCGAACTCCTCGATCTCGAGCAGGTCGCCGATGATGCTGCTGTCGGGCTCGGCCGCCATCGGGGCGTCCTCGGGCAGCGGCACGGCGTTGGCCGCGGACGCGCCGTAGACCGCGGCGGAGGAGAGCAGGACCACGCGCTGCACGCCGGATCCGGCCGCCGAGGCCAGGACGGTCTGCGCGGCCCGCACGTTGTAGGTGCGGCGTTCCCTGGGATCGGTGTCCGGCGACCGGTCGAAGGCGGTGTGGACGAGGATGTCGACGTCCGACAGGCGCTGGGCCAGCAGGGGGTCCCGCACATCCACGACCCGCCAGGTCACTCCCGGCACGTCGCCCCGCTCCTCGTCGAGGGCGATCACCTTGGCGAACGCGCCCGAGGCCGCCAGCCGCGCCGTCAGCGCGTGGCCCGTCCCGGACGCCGCCCCGGTGATGGCTATGACCTTCTTCTCGGCTGTGCTCACGGCGAACGCCCCCTCCCCCGGCCTTTGATCGCTTCGGAAAGCGACTACCTTGAGGTTATGGCCTATCTTCGCAGCCTAAGGCGTAACCGATGAGTGATAACCCCTTCGGCTTCAACCGGCCTTCGGACGACGACGGCGGCGACAAGCCCAACGACCCCTTCGGCATGGGATTCGGCGCGGCCGGCCCAGGTGGGGGCGATATGCAGCAGTTCGCCCAGATGCTCCACCAGTTCGCCGACATGCTCGGCGGAATGGGCGGCGCCGGTGGCGACGGGCGTCCCGTCAACTGGGAGATGGTCAAGAACATCGCCCGGCACACGGCCGTCGAGTCGGGTGACCCGTCCGTGGTCGACACCGAGCGCAAGCAGGTCAAGGACGCCCTCCAGCTCGCCGATCTGTGGCTGGACGAGGCGACCTCCCTGCCCGCGGGCATCCGCACCCCGCAGGCCTGGAGCCGGTCGGAGTGGCTGGAGTCCACCCTTCCCGTCTGGGAGAAGCTGGTCGACCCGATCGCCGCCCGCATGGTCGAGGCGATGGGCGGCGCCATGGGCGGCCCCGGCGGCGAGATCCCGCCGGAGATGGCCGCGATGGCGGGACCGCTGATCGGGATGGTCAAGCAGATGGCCGGGGCGATGGTCGGCGGCCAGACCGGGCAGGCGCTCGGCACCCTGGCCAAGGAGGTCATCGGCTCGGCCGACGTGGGGCTGCCGCTGGCACCCGAGGGCGTCGGCGCCCTGCTCCCCGCCGGGGTGACGGCCTTCGCCGACGGCCTGGAGATCCCGCTCGACGAGGTCCGTCTCTACCTGGCGCTGCGCGAAGCGGCCCACCAGCGGCTGTTCGCGCACGTCCCGTGGCTGCGCCAGTCCCTGCTGAGCGCCGTCGAGGACTACGCGCGCGGGATCAAGGTCGACCTGTCCGGGCTCGAGGAGAAGATCGCCGGGATCGACCTCGCCGACCCCGAGGCCCTTCAGCAGGCCCTGGGCGGCGGCGAGATCCAGCTGACGCCGGAGGAGACCCCGGAGCAGAAGGCCGCCAAGGTCCGGCTCGAGACGCTGCTCGCGCTGGTCGAGGGCTGGGTCGGCCAGGTCGTCGCGACCGCTTCGGCCAACCGGCTGCCCTCCTCCGACCGGCTGGCCGAGGCCGTCCGGCGGCGCCGGGCGACCGGTGGCCCCGCCGAGCACACCTTCGCCGCGCTGATCGGCCTGGAGCTGCGGCCCCGCCGCCTCCGCGAGGCCGCCGCGCTGTGGCAGTCGCTGAGCGGGCTCAAGGGCACCGACGGCCGCGACGCCGTCTGGGACCACCCCGACCTGCTGCCCACCGCGGAGGACCTGGAGAACCCCGACGCCTTCCTCCACCCGCCGGAGATCGACTTCGACCTGTCGAAGCTCGACGACACTCCCCCCGCCGAGGAGCAGTAGGTAGTACAGATAGGTCCATGACCTCGCTGTACGACGACGCTTTCGGCGTTCTGACCGCCTGGATCGCTCCCGACGAGTCCCAGGAGAAGACCCGCCGCACGTTCCTGGAACATCTCGCCGCCCATCCGGACGGGATGTTCCGGGAGTGCGCCGCCGGGCACATCACCGCCAGCGCCGCCGTGCTGAACGCGGAGCGGACGCACGTCCTCCTGACGCTGCACAAGAAGATCAAGATGTGGCTGCAGCTCGGCGGCCACTGCGAGCCCTCGGACACCGCGCTGGCCGCCGCCGCGCTGCGCGAGGCCACCGAGGAGTCCGGGATCTCGGGGCTGATCATCGACCCCTTCCCCCTCCAGCTCGACCGGCACGCCGTGAAGTGCCATCCGGGGGGCTCCTTCCATCTGGACGTCCAGTACCTCGTGACCGCGCCCGAGGGCGCCGAGATCGCCATCTCCGAGGAGTCGGACGACCTGCGCTGGTTCCGCACGGACGATCTCCCGGAGACCGACTCCGTGGTCCACTCCCTGGTCAGGCGCGCCCTTGCCCGGTGAGAGCCGGTCACGTATATTCGTAAGCGAATATACGGATGCGAAGGAGGTGGGAGCATGGCGAAGCTGAGCCCGCTGGCGCTGGCCGTCCTGGTCATGCTCTCCGAGCGTCCGATGCATCCCTACGAGATCGGCAGGCTCATGCGCAGCCGGGGCAAGGACCAGAGCATCAAGATCCGCTACGGGTCGCTCTACACGGTCGTGCAGAACCTGGAGAAGCAGGGCCTCGTCGAGGCCGACGGCACCGACCGGGCGGGCAACCGGCCGGAACGGACCGTCTACAGCGTCACCGGGACCGGCCGTGAGGCCATGGACCGGCGGCTCAGCGAGATCATCGAGCTGCCGGAGAAGGAGTATCCGGCGTTCGAGGGCGCGCTCTCCCTGGTCGGCGTCCTCGGCCCCGACCGGACCGTCGAGCTGCTGGAGCGGCGCCTCGCCGCGCTGGAACGGGAGCTCGCCGAGGGACGGGAGGTCTACGACCACCTGATCTCCGACCTGCGGCTGCCGCGGCTGTTCCTCATCGAGGTCGAGTACGCGGCGCACCAGAAGCGGGCCGAGGCCGACTGGGTGCGCGGGCTGCTGACCGAACTGAAGGAGGAGACGATCGACGGCATGTCCGCCTGGCGGTCGTTCTTCGGCGGCGGTGGCTTCCCCGAGGAGTGGAAGGACCGCCCCTTCGCAGCGTCCGAACTCGGCCTGAACGAGGAGGCACCCGAGAACTGAGACATCCCGGCCCGGCGCCCATCTCCGCCAAGATCTGAAGCGCCGCGACCGGGATCGCACGACCCCACGGCCGGAGCCGGCGGTGCCGCTGCACCAGCTTATCCGTCGATCGGCCGCGAACCCATCGACGAAGGAGCGGCATTCCCATGCCCGAAACAGGCACGCCCTTTTCCATCGAGGCCCACGGCCTCACCAAGACCTACGGGGACGTCCGGGCGCTCGACGGCCTCGACGTCTCCGTCCCGAGCGGCACCGTGTTCGGGCTGCTCGGCCCCAACGGCGCCGGAAAATCGACCGCCGTCAAGATCCTCACCACGTTGGCGCGGCCGACGTCCGGGACCGCCCTGGTCCAGGGCATCGACGTCCTGCGGCACCCCGGCCGGGTGCGGCGGAAGATCGGCGTGGTCGCCCAGAAGTCCGGCAGCGATCCGATGGCCACCGGCCGGGAGAACCTCGTGCTCCAGGGGCGCCTGTACGGCGTCGCCGATCCGCGGGCCCGCGCGGGCGAGCTGCTCGCCAGGTTCGACCTCGCCGATGCCGCCGATCGCCTGGTCAAGGGCTACTCCGGTGGGATGCAGCGGCGGCTGGACGTCGCGCTCGGCCTGATGCACCGGCCCGAGCTGCTGTTCCTGGACGAGCCGACGACCGGCCTCGATCCCGAGGCGCGGGCCGCGATGTGGCTGGAGATCTCCCATCTCGCCGGGGAGGAGGGCATGACCGTCCTGCTCACCACCCACTACCTGGAGGAGGCCGACCGGCTGGCCGACCGGATCGCCATCGTGGACCGCGGCAGGGTCGTCGCCGAGGGGTCCCCCGACGCGCTGAAGGGCGAGCTGCGCGGCGACGTCGTCCAGGTGGAGCTGCCGGAACCGGCGGACCCGCTGGCGGAGTCGGTGCTGGCGGGGCTGCCGGGCGTCCGGGACGTCCTGGTCGCCGGCCGGACGATCTCCGCCCGCAGTGACGACGGGGCGGGCGCCGTCCCGTCGATCCTCGGCGCCCTGGGCGAGGCGGGGACGGCCGTCGCGGCCGTCACCGTGGCCCGTCCCTCGCTGGACGACGTGTACCTCCGGCACACCGGCCGCCGCTACAGCCAGACCGCCGAGCAGGAAGGGGCGTCGCGATGACGACCGTGCTGAACCACACCTGGTACCTGACCGGACGGCGGCTGAGGGCCGTCTCGCGGCAGGCGGCGTTCCTGGTGATCGCGCTGGTCCAGCCGGTGATCTGGCTGTTCCTGTTCGGCCAGCTGTTCCGGCGGGTGGTCGATCTGCCCGGTTTCGGCGGCGGCTCCTACCTCGACTACCTGATCCCCGGGATCGTCGCGATGAACGCGATGTCGGGGAGCATGTGGGCGGGCATGGGGATGATGGAGGAGATCGAGCGCGGGACCCTCAACCGGTTCCTGGTCTCCCCCGCCAGCCGGATCGGGCTGATCAACGCCAACGTGGTCGAGCTGGGCGTCACCAACGTCGTCCAGGCAGTGATCATCATGCTGCTGGGCTGGGCGGGCGGCGCCCGGTATCCGGGCGGGGCCGCCGGTCCCGCCGTGATCCTCCTGGCGGCGATCCTCGTCGGGGTCGTGTTCGGGTCGCTGTCCAACGCGATCGGGATGCTGGTCAGGGAGCGTGAGGCGATCATCGGCCTGAGCACGATGCTGATGCTGCCGCTGACGTTCCTGTCCTCGGCGTTCATGGCGCCCGCGCTGATGCCGGACTGGATGCGGAAGGCCGCCGCGGCCAACCCGCTCGACTGGGCGGTCACCGCCGGACGCGAGGCCATGTCGGCCGACGTCGACTGGGGGTTCGTCGCGATCCGCTGCGGCGGGCTGCTGGTCCTCGCGGCGGTCTGCGTGGCCCTCTCGGTCCGGACCTTCCGGATCTACCAGAAGTCGGTCTAGCTGAGCAGGGCCCGGGTGTTGTCCCAGCCTTCGAGACCCGGGTCCAGCAGGTGGACGTCGCCCGGGGTGCGCAGGCGGTGCCAGCCGGGGCTCTTGAACACCGGGCCCGCCTTCCGCAGCACGTCCAGGGCTTCGGGATCGTCGAAGGCGATCTCGGGGAGCCAGGACGGCAGCGGCAGGCGGGCCGCCAGCGCGACCAGGCCGCCGCCGGCGGCGGGCGAGACCGCGACGTCCCGGCTGCCGAGGGCGCGGAAGAGCTTTCCCAGGATCAGGCCCGGCAGGTCGGGGGCGTCGGGAGCGACGACCACGGCCTCCGTCGCGCCGAGCCGCTCCAGCCCGCGCAGGGCGTCCAGCGGGGTCGCCGCGACGACCACCGGGGTGCCGGGCCAGATCACCGACTCCGCCAGGTCGGCGAGCTCCGCGGGGGCGGCCACCGCCGGACGGACGAGATCGAGGGCGTGGATCACCTCGTAGACGTCCTCGAACAGGGCGTCACGGTAGGCCTCGGGGTCGACGCCGGGCGGGGCGGCCGCGTGCGGGGCGGCCAGGACGGCGGCGAACCTCAACCGGTGGCCCCGAAGTCGATCTCGGCGGGCTCGCCCGAGTGGAAGTCCTCCGCGGTGCCCAGATTGGCGGCGGCGGCCACGCCCTCGAGGTAGCCCCGGGCCCGCTCGGTCTTCGGGTAGGCCGCGACGAGGTTCCAGAAGGCGGCGTTGTGCCCCGGTTCGAGCAGGTGCGCCAGCTCGTGGATCAGCACGTAGTCGACCACCCAGGACGGCATCTGCTTGAGCATCGAGGAGATGCGGATCGTGCGGTCGTCGGGGGTGCAGGAGCCCCAGCGGCTGCGCTGGTTGTCCACCCACCGGACGCTGCTGGGCCTGGCCCGGCCGTTCAGGTAGCGGCGGGAGAGGCCCATCGCGCGGTCCAGGAGATCCTCGTCCGCCTCGGGCGCGCGACGCCTTCGCTCGCGGCCCTCCAGGCGTTCCAGGATTCTCGCGATCTCGTACTCCTCCTCGGCCTGGGAGAGGCTCGAGGGCAGGAGGACGATCGTCTTGTCGCCTTCGCGATAAGCGGAAACAGTTCTGCGGCGTCGGGCGCTGCGGCGAACCTCGACGTTCGGGGGCACGGGCCAACCGTAGCCCAAACTTTGCGATTTCCACAGGGGTGGACGGGAGGTTTTCGCAGGTCAAGTCCAGCTATATGGTGATATCCCCAGGGGTTGTCCACAGGCCCCGGGGCCCGGGAGACCCACGTGAGATCGGCCACCTCGTCCGTGAACACGCAGGTCATCACCCGGGTACGTAAACAATCACTTACATTAATCACGGGTGGTTGTGGCGAGAACGACCCGATATCACGGACAATGACCCACGTGAGCGATCTTCCACTCCGCGCGGTGACGCGCACCGCCAAGCTGGCCACCCTTCCTCTGGGCTTCGCCGGGCGCACGGCCCTCGGAGTCGGCAAGAAGACCTTCGGCAGGTCCGCCGAGAAGGTGGCGCTGGAGATCCAGACCCGGACCGCCGAGCAGCTGTTCAAGGTGCTCGGCGAGCTCAAGGGCGGGGCCATGAAGCTCGGCCAGGTGCTCTCGATCTTCGAGGCGGCGCTTCCGCCCGAGATCGCCGGGCCCTACCGGGCGACCCTGACCAAGCTCCAGGAGGCGGCGCCGCCGATGCCGGTGACGACCGTCCACCGGGTGCTCACCGAGAACCTCGGAGCGGACTGGCGCGACCTCTTCCAGAGCTTCGACGACAAACCCGCCGCGGCCGCCTCGATCGGCCAGGTCCACAAGGCCGTCTGGCAGGACGGGCGCGAGGTGGCCGTCAAGGTCCAGTACCCGGGCGCCGGCAAGGCGATCATCGGCGACTTCAACCAGATGGCGCGGGTCGGGAAGATGTTCGGCGTCCTGTTCCCCGGCGCCGACATCAAGAACATCCTCGAGGAGCTGAAGGTCCGGGTCCGGGAGGAGCTCGACTACACCGTCGAGGCCGCCTCGCAGAGCGCGTTCGCCGAGGCCTTCGCCGGCGATCCCGACTTCCTGGTCCCCGCGGTCGTCGCCCAGTCGGGGAACGTCCTGGTGACGGAGTGGATCTACGGGACGCCGCTGTCGCAGATCATCACCTCGGGCACGCAGGAGCAGCGGGACCGGGCCGGGATCCTGTTCTCCCGCTTCCTGTTCTCCGCGCCCGCCCGCTGCGGGCACCTGCACGCCGACCCCCACCCCGGCAACTTCCGGCTGATGGACGACGGGAGGCTCGGCGTGATCGACTTCGGCGCCGTCGACCGGATCGAGGGCGGTTTCCACAAGGAGATCGGCCGGCTGATGCGGATCGGGACGCTCGGCGACGCCGACCAGATCCTCGCCGCGTGCAAGGCCGAGGGCATGGTCAGGCCGGGAGTGGAGATCGACGCCGAGGATCTGGCCGCGTTCATCGAGCCGCTGGCCGTCCCGCTGATCTCCGACACGTTCAAGTTCAGCCGCGAATGGCTGCGCGATCAGGCCGTCCGGGTGACGGATCTGCGGCCGAACAACGTCGTGCGCTTTCTCGACCTGCCGAACGACTACGTTCTCGTGCACCGCACGATCGCCCTGGGAACGGGCGTCCTCTGCCAGCTCGAGGCCGAGGGCGCCTATCGCGCGGAGGCGATCCGATGGGTTCCCGGATTCGCCGACGACGCCATTGAAGGGCCGTCGGAAGAGGAATGACGCGACACTGAAAGCGGGGTCCCCCAGTGGACGGGGACCCCGCTTTCTCGCTCTGCCGGGAGGCCTTTGTTCTCCCGGAAACCATCCCTAGAAGCCGGGAGAGGCCGTCAGATTACCGGCGGAGCAGGATGCGGCGCGCGCGGCGGAGAGTGATCCCCGCCTCCTGGCGCGTCGCGCGGCTGGTGTCCGACACGACCTTCGCGAGGGTCTCGCGACGGTTGCGGCGGATCTCGGCGGCCCATTGGAGGGAGGCGATCTCCTCTTCCAGGGCCTGTATTCGTTCACGGCTGATTTCCACGCTGAGCAAGCTCATCTTCTCTTCCTTCGGGGGGACGGGCGACGGCATGGGGGCCGTCGCCCGCAGGTCGGCGGTGGTGCTGGTCTCGACGCGCATCAGGCGGCCACTTCGGTCCCGGCCGGAGCCGGGTTCTTGCGCGGACGGCCCCGCGGCCGCTTGCGGGCCACGATCTCGCCGCGGACGAAGAGCTCGCCGCCCCAGACGCCCCACGGCTCGCGCCGCTCGATCGCGCCGGCGAGGCAGCTCTTGCGGACAGGGCAGTCCACGCAGAGCGACTTGGCCAGCTCGACATCGGTCGGGGACTCGGCGAAGAACATCTCCGGGTCGGTACGGCAGGGCAGGTCGTCGAAGCTGATGGTGGTCGGCTCGAGCCCCTGGATGAGGTTCACCCTCGGTCCTCTCGTTGGATCTCAACGTCGGTGTCGTGTGTAGGGGTGGAACATGGCCTGTGAAAACACGAAGGCCGCGGATCCGAAATCTGGATCCGCGGCCTGGGGGCTCTCCCGGCTGTTAAGCCGGTGGCCTCCAGGGGTACGGAGCCAGCGTTTCGGCGTGGCGCTTCTTGGCCTGGACGGTCGTCCGGACGGAGTTCTGCGGCTTCAATGCACCGACCATGGATTCCATGATCATTCCGTTGAAGCCACTCCCGCCCTGCACGGTCGACGCGATCGGCGCGATGAACGCTCCGGTGGCGCACGGCCATGCGGCATCGCCGCCGCCGAGGAAGAGATCGAAGGCAGGCAGATACGCCGGCGAACCCGTGGCGAAGGCGGCAATGCGGTTCAGCTCTTTGTCGGTCCTGTTCACGCCGACCGCCCTGTTGATCATGCTCACCACTTCGCCACCTCCTTCTCAGTTCGCGGCTTCGTGTCCTCCGGACACGCGCCTGTCTTCAGTGCTGCGATGAGCCTACGAGAAGCTCTCAATCACAGGCAAGTTATTTATGACCTGCGATTTTGTGTCGGATCCCACCGGCTTTCGCCAGAACGAAGCCGACCTTCCCCGCATCCAAGACAACTGTCGCACGCCTCGCGGTTCATGACCAGACAAGAACCCTTCGCGTTAGGCCTGGGAACGCGCCGGGGCCTACCTGCATCATGGGGACATGACGGTGCGAACGGTCTTCGATCCAGGAGTGCCGAGGAGCAAGCGCGAGATCATGCTCGCCCATCCGGAGCATCTCCGGGCCTCCCACCTGCCGCCCCCCGAGCCGCCACGGCGCCGCCGGGTCTCCCGGGAGATGCGCGGGCTGCTCACCACCTGCGGCACGGCCTTCGGCGGCATCATCCTCTTCGCCCAGTCCGACGAAACGCTCTGGAGCGTCCTCTTCGTCCTGTCGCTGGTGACCTGGCTCATCGCCTCGGTCGTCACGCTGGCCCTTCCCCCGGTCCGCCTGATCTCCGGCGACTACCGCCGAGCCCGCAGGGAACGCGAACTCGCGAACCTCTTCCGCGCCCACCACGGCCGCTACCGCCTCCCCCACGAGTTCCTCCCCGGCGCCCCCCGCGACCTGATGACCCGAGCCCAGGCGGCCGTGGACCTCATCGAGAACTCGGCCGTCGAACGCGACCACCTCCTCGACTCGACCGCCAACGCCGTGATCCTCCCCCACCATCTCTGGGAGATCGCCGTGACCCTCAGCGAGGTCTCCTGCATCCTGCGCCAGCTGGCCGAGGCCACCGACGGCATGGACGACGCCCTCCGCACCCGGATCACCGCCTCCCACCGCAGCAACCTCGACACCGCCACCACCGCGGTCCTCCGCCGCGTGGAGGCCCTGGAGCACTACGCCACCCTCGTCCGCTCCGCCGACGCCGCCTACCGCGCCCACCTCAACACCCCCCACCTGGCCGCCCTGGACCACCGCTCCCGAGACCTCCTGGCCGAGACCGCCCGCCACGACACCTCCCTCCCCCACCTGACCCACCTCTCCACCCCCACCCCCCTCCTCGACCAGGCGCTCCGCTCCACCCTCACCGCCGCCCTCGAAGCCGCCCACTCCCTCCACCCCTGACCCCGAAGCCCAGCGGCGCATGCTCCATTCCTCGGACAGCGGCCCGTCGTGCGGAAGGCACCGGTCAGGCGTCGGAGACGCGGACCAGGCCCTCCTGCACGACGCTGACCACGAGGTCGCCTTCGCGGGTGAAGACCTGGCCTCGGGCGAAGCCTCGGGCGCCGCCGGCGTTCGGGGTCTCCTGGGCGTAGAGGAGCCAGTCGTCGGCCCGGAAGGGGCGGTGGAACCACATCGCATGGTCGAGGGAGGCGCCGATGGTGCGGCCGTCGCCCCAGGCCAGGCCGTGGTTGAGGAGGACGGTGTCGAGGAGGGTCATGTCGGAGGCATAGGTCATGAGGCAGACGTGGAGGAGGGGGTCGTCGGGGAGCTTTTCGGTGACCTTGAGCCAGACGAGGCTGGTCGGGGTGGCCAGTTCCGGCTTGCCCACGGCCTCCCAGGTCAGGGGGGTGGCGTGGCGGAGGTCGAAGGGGCGGCGGCCCGCGTACTCGTCGGCGATCTTCTCGCCGAAGATCTTGGCCAGGCGGTCGCGGCCCGGGGGGAGGGTCTCGGGGGCGGGGGCCTCGGGCATCGGGGACATGTGCTCGGGGCCCGGTTCGGCCACCTGGAAGCTGGCGCTCAGGGTGAAGATCGCCTTGCCGTGCTGGACGGCCACGACCCTGCGGGTGGTGAAGCTGCGGCCGTCGCGGACCCGGTCGACGGTGTAGACGATCGGGACCAGCGGGTCGCCGGGGCGGATGAAGTAGGCGTGCAGGGAGTGGACCTGGCGGGCGACCGGGACGGTGCGGCCCGCCGCGACCAGGGCCTGGCCGGCGACCTGGCCGCCGAAGACGCGCTGCTGGCGGTCCTCCGGGCTTCGTCCGCGGAAGATGTCGTCCTCGATCTGCTCCAGGTCGAGGATGTCCAGCAGGTTCTTCAGGGCGTCGTTCACCCTGCCAGTCTGGCAAAGAGCAGCCGGATCCGCGTCATCAGGGGCCGTCGACGAAGATCTCGCCGGGGCTCTCACCCGCGCACAGGGCCAGGACCGCCTCGCCGAACTGGTCCAGTTTCCGCTTGCCGACCCCGCCGATCCCCACCAGCTCCCCCTCCGTGGACGGCCTCCGCTCGGCGATCGCCTGGAGAGTGGCGTCGGTGAAGATCACGTAGGCGGGGACCTTGGCGGTCTTCGCGGTGGCGGCCCGCCACTCCTTCAACGCCTCCAGCAGGGCCTCGTCGACGTCGGCCGGGCAGGTCTGGCAGCGTCCGAGCTTGCGTTCGACGGCCGCCTGGAGGGACCGTCCGCACACCCGGCACGGCTGCGGACCCCGGCCGGGGGTGTTCCTGGCGGCCCGCTCGACACGCGGCGGGGTGGGGGTGGAGGTCCGCGGCGAGACGCCGTCGAGGAACCGGGACGGCCGCCGGTTCTTGCGCTGCCCCGGCGAGCGGGCCAGCGACCACGAGAGGGTGAGATGCTCCCGGGCCCGGGTGATCCCGACGTACAGCAGCCGCCGCTCCTCCTCGACCTGCTCGGGGGTCTCGGCGTAGATGATCGGCAGGGTGCCGTCGGTGAGGCCCGCCAGGAACACCGCGTCCCACTCCAGGCCCTTGGCGGAGTGCAGCGAGGCCAGCGTGACGCCCTCCAGCGGCGGGGCGTGCGCGGCGGCGGCCCGCTCCTCCAGCTCGGCGACGAACTCGCGCAGGCCCGCGTCGGGGTCGGCCATGGCCATGTCCTCGGCGAGCTGGGCGAGCGCGGCGAGCGACTCCCACTTCTCCCGGACGGCCCCCCGCCCCTCGGGGGCCTTCTCGGTGTAGCCGCTGCCCGCGAGCACGGCGCGCACCTGGTGGATGAGGCCGAGGCCGTCCAGCTCGGCGTCGGAGCCGGATCTGGCCGCGCCGCGCAGCCGCACCACGGCCTCACGGACCGCGGGACGCTCGAAGAACCGCTCCGCCCCCCGCAGCACGTAGGGGACGCCCGCGTCGGCGAAGGCCTGCTCGAACGCCTCGGACTGGGCGTTGATCCGGAACAGGACGGCGATCTCCCTGGCCGGGACGCCCTCGTCGATCAGCTTTCCGGCCTTGCGCGCGGTGTCCTCGGCCTCGGCGAGCTCGTCGTCGTACTCGGCGTAGGCGGGGGCCGGGCCGTCGGGACGCTGGGCGATCAGTTCCAGCCGGTTCTTCGAGCGCTTCAGCATCTCGTTGGCCAGATGGACGATCTGCGGCGTGGACCGGTAGTCGCGCACCAGCTTCACGACCGTCGCCTCGGGGTACTGCGCGGTGAAGTTCATCAGGAACCCCGGCGTGGCCCCGGTGAAGGAGTAGATCGTCTGGCTGGGGTCGCCGACGACGCACAGCTCCTTGCGGTCTCCGAGCCAGCAGTCGAGCAGCAGCTTCTGCAGCGGGTTGACGTCCTGGTACTCGTCGACGACGAAGTAGCGGTACTGGTCGCGGACGGCCCGCGCCATCTCCGGGTAGTCGAGCAGCAGGGCGGCCGTCAGCTCCAGCATCCCCTCGAAGTCGAGAAGGTTCCGCTCCCGTCGCAGCTCCTCGTACATGACGTACAGCCGGGCGATGTCGACCACGTCACGCGGCGGCTTGCGCGAGGTCCTGACCACGGCGGCCGCGTAGTCCTCTGCGCGGGTCTGGGTGACCTTGGCCCACTCGATCTCGGCGGCGACGTCGCGCAGCTCGGTGCGGCCGAGCGACATCCGGCAGGACCTGGCCGCATCGGCCAGCAGCGCCACCTTGGAGTCGATGATGCGCGGTGGTTCCCCGCCGACCGTGCGGGGCCAGAAGTACAGGAGCTGCTTGAGCGCGGCCGCGTGGAAGGTCCGCGCCTGCACGCCCGGGGCGCCCAGCCCGCGCAGCCGCCCGCGCAGTTCGCCGGCGGCCCGGGTGGTGAAGGTCACCGCCAGGACTTGCTGCGGGGCCACGATCCCCGTCAGGGTGGCATAGGCGATCCGATGCGTGATCGCCCGGGTCTTCCCGGTGCCGGCCCCGGCCAGCACGCAGACCGGGCCGCGCACCGCCTCGGCCACGGCCCGCTGCTCCGGGTCCAGTCCCGCCAACACCCCGCGTGCGTCCATTCCCCTAGTCTCGCAGCGACCACCGACAGGAATGCCGGAACGCACCCCGGCGTTCCTCCTAGGTCGTCTCGATCACCGCGCAACGTAAGGACTCAGAAACCATGAACGCCACAGGCCAGCTCACCATGTACACCACGCAGTGGTGCGGCTACTGCAGGCGCCTCAAGTCCCAGCTGGCCCGCGAGGGCATCGCGATGCGCGAGATCGACATCGAGCGCGACGACGAGGCCGCGAGGTTCGTGATGAGCGTCAACGGCGGCAACCAGACCGTCCCGACGGTCGTGGCGATCGCCCAGGACGGCACCGAGCACGTCCTCACCAACCCCAGCGCCAAGACGCTCAAGGCCCTCATCGGCGCCTGACCCGTCCGCTCCGGCCCCCGCCCCGGCAGGGGCCTCCGCATGCCGGTGAGGCTCCGGAGGGCGGCGCCGCTCCCTCCGGAGCTCCTTCACCAGGCAGGCGTGGGACGGTCCCCGCGGTCGCGCGGATCGTCGCGGCGGTGATCGTGGCCGCGGGTGTCGTGCAGGGGAGTCGGGCCGATCAGCCCCTCGCAGAAGCGGCGGATCCTGTCATGGCCGCCGGCGGCCTTGGACAGGGTCCTGAAGGCCTTGATCCGCCGGGCGCGGGCGGCGCGGAGGTCATGGACACGGGTGCCGGGCCGCAGCAGGGTCCGGCACAGGTCGGTCAGGTTCGTCCCGGCCGGGGGCGGCGGCACCGCGGTCCGCGGAACCGGCGCGGCCGACTTGTGACGGAGCGCCGGTGACGGCGACGGCGGCTTGCGGTGGGGCCCCGAACCGTGGCCGGTTCCGGGCAGGTCCCCGGTGGCGGCCGCCATCCCGGCGCCGCCGAGCAGGGTCGCGGCGACCAGGGCCGCCAGGACCGGGCGCTTGAAGCGGCGCCTCGGCGGCCGGTGGTGGACCGCCCGGAACGCCGCCAGGGCGCGGTCGTGGCCCGCCAGTTCCCCGGGACGGCCGTCGGCGGCCGCCACGTCGAGGAGGCGGGCCAGGTTCGGTTCGCTCGGCGTGCTCATGTCCTGTCCTCAAGCGCACCGGCGGTCACGCGCGTCACCCGTGCGGGAGGCCGATGTTCCCCGGTGCTCTCCAGGATCTTGGCCAGCCGCTTGAGCCCGCGGGAGGTCGCCATGCGGACCGCCCCGGAACGCTTGCCGAGCACCCGGGCCGTGCTCTCGGCGTCCAGGTCGAGGACGACCCGGAGCAGGACGGCCTCGGCCTGGTCGCGCGGCAGCATGCCGATGAGGCGGATCGCGGCGTCGATGGAGTGGGTCGACTCGAAGGCGTCCTCGGCCCCGACCAGGGAGACGAGCCGGTCGATCTCCACCGGCACCGACGGCCGGCGTCTGACCCTGCGCAGATGGTCCATGGCGCGGTTGCGGGCGATCGTGGCGGTCCAGCCGCGGAAGCCGGGCCCGTCGCCGCTGAAGCCGCGCAGGTCGCGGGCGACCTGGAGCCACACCTCGGACGCCACGTCCTCGGCGTCGTCGCCGACGAGCAGCCGCAGGTAGCGCAGGACCCTGGGCTGGGTTCGCGTGTAGAGCACGGAGAAGGAGCCCTCGTCGCCCTTCTGGGCGCGGAGGATGTGCTCCGCCAGCTCCTCTTCGGAGGTGCTCGGGTCTGGGTCGTTCAAGGCCTGTCCGAAAGATGGGGGTCCCAGCGTAGGTGAAGCGCCCCACCCGTCCCGCTATGTCACACCCATCATGTGTGAGCTAGGTCACGTCCGGCAGCCGCAGCGGCCAGACGTCGCCGGGCGGCCGCCGCAGGAGCGGGACGGCCGCGGCCGCGACGGGATCACCCGTCTCCGCGGCGGCACGGACCACCCCGGTGGCCGCCGACGGGTCGAAGGAGGACTCCGGACGCGGCCAGGGCGCGGCGCCGGTGGCCGCGGGAACGAGCAGGTCCACGGCCCTCAGCAGCGTCGCGCCGCCCGGGGTCCGGTGCCGCCAGAGATCGGCGCCGAGACCCTCGCCGAGGCGGGCCAGGTGGGTGAGGGCGGCCAGATTGAACACCGAGTAGTGCCAGCTCCGGGTGCGGGCGAGTTCGAGGGGCTGGGCTCCGTCCGGGGCGATCTGGACGTCGACGCGGCCGGTTCCGGCCGCCGCCACCGTCGCGGCGGCCAGGGCCCCGTCGCCGGTCGCCAGCGCCAGGGCGGCCAGCAGGAGGTCGTGGTAGGAGCCGTGGTTCCCGGCCGCGGCCGCCGCCGCCCGGCCGTTCGCGCCGCCGCGCAGCCAGGCCAGGAAGGCGGAGTTCCAGGCGCGCATGCCGTCGCGGTCGCTCCCGGTCCAGCCGGGCGCCCCCGCGTCGAGGACGGCCACCGCGGCGAGCACGTCGGCGTAGCGCTGGGAGAAGTCGATCACGCCCGCTCCCCTGCCGCCCTCCCGCCCGGGGACGATCTGCGCGTGGTCGAGGTTCGGGTTCATCCGGGTGGCCGGATCGAGGAACCAGGTGCGCAGGACCAGGGCGGCCCGGCGGGCGTACCGGGCGCGGCCCGTGTGGTGCCAGGCCAGGGTGAGGTCGTGGCCCGCGGTGAACATCGCACCGCGGGCCGCGTGGTCGGTGGCCGTCGCCGCGGCGGGGTTGCGGACGCCGTCACGGCGCACGTACGGCAGGCCGTCCGGGGTTCCGGGACGGGGCCACCAGTAGGGCGCGGCACTGAGGTAGTCGTGGACGTCCCCGCCCGGTGGCGGCCCCGGCTTGGCCGTGACGCTCCACGGCCCCTTCCCGAGCAGCCCGTCGGCGCGCTCCGTGAGCAGAACCAGCGGATCACGCACCTACAGGCCCCAGCTTCCGGGGAGCTCACCGCCGTACCAGTGCTCCAGGAGCTGGCGGGCGATCGAGACCTTGCCGGGGACCAGGAGGTCTCCGGCGAGGGTCGCGGCCTTCAGCTCCTCGCGGGAGTACCACTGGGCCTCGGCGATCTCGGCGGGATCGAGGGTGAGCGCCGGATCGGACGTCCGGCAGACGAAGCCGAGCATCAGCGACTGGGGCAGCGGCCAGGGCTGGCTGCCGAGGTAGCGGACGTCCTCGACCCTGACCCCGACCTCCTCGTACACCTCGCGCACGACCGCCTGCTCCAGCGACTCGCCCGGCTCGACGAAACCGGCCAGCACCGACGCCCTGCGCTCCGGCCAGCCCGTCCCGCGGGCCAGCAGGACGCGCTCGTCCCCGTCCTCCACCAGCATGATCACCGCCGGGTCGAGGCGCGGGTACTGCTCGGCGCCGTCCTGCGGGCACACCCGGACGTGCCCCGCCGCGATGACCTTCGTCTCGGAGCCGCAGCGCGGGCAGAACCGGTGCGTGGCGTGCCAGAACGCCAGCGCGGTCGCCTGGGTCATCAGCCCGGAGTGCAGATCGTCCAGGAGCGCCCCGACCCGGCGCAGGTCGGCGGGCTCGGTCCCCTGCACCTCGGGGAGCGCCGACGGCACCGCGAAGTAGGCGATCTTGTCCTCGTCCACGCCCAGCAGGTACCGCGCGCCCTTCGGCGCCTCGCGCGAGGCGACGAACGCCAGCTCGACCCGGTCGTCCATCCGCACCGGCACCCGGCCGCGCTCGTCCACGACGAGGACCCTCGATCCGGCCCACGCCGCGGCCACCCAGTCCTCGTCACGCCGCCGCTCGGCGACGCGGTCGAACGCGCCCCTCGCCAGTGCCAGCCACCCGAGCGTCATGTCCACCTTCTGTTCTGCCACTCCTCGTTCGCCCACTCCGGGTTCAACCACGCGGCATCGCGAGTTCGTCCCACAAGTAGGCCACGGCTTCGGCGCCCTTGAGGAGAAGCGGGATCTCGACCTTCTCATTCGGCGCGTGGATGCGGTCCTCGTTCAGCCCGACGGCGAGGAAGACCAGGGGCGCGCCGAGGATGTCGGCGAGATCGGCCTCGGGGCCGCTGCCGCCCTCCTTGGTGAACAGCACCTCGGTCCCGAACGCCCGCTCCATCGCCCGCCGCGCGGCGAGGACGCCGGGATCGTCGATCGCCGACCGGCAGGCCCTGACCCGGCCCGAGGGGAAGACGACGTTCGCCCGGATCCCGGCGGGGACGCGGTCGGCGACGAACCTCTCGATCGACGCGGCGACCTTGTCCGGGTCCTGACCCGCGACCAGGCGGAAGGAGATCTTGGCGTGCGCGGACCTCGGGATGATCGTCTTCCCGCCGGGGCCGGTGTGCCCGCCCCACAGGCCGTTGACCTCGGCGGTCGGCCGGGCCCAGACGCGTTCCAGGGTGGTGAAGCCGGCCTCGCCGTGGGCGGCGCCGCTGTTCCCCGCGGTCCGCAGCCAGGCGGCCTCGTCGAAGGGGAGCTTGGCGAACAGCGCCCGCTCCTCGTCCGACAGTTCGATGACGTCGTCGTAGAAGCCGTCGAGCCGGACCCGTTCCCCGTCGTCGTGCAGCTCCGCGACCAGGCGGGCCATCGCGTGCAGCGGGTTGGGCACCGCGCCGCCGAACGAGCCGGAGTGCAGGTCGGTGTCGGGGCCGAAGAAGGCGATCTCGCACTCGACCAGGCCGCGCATCCCGGTGCACATCGACGGCGTGTCCGCGCCCCACATCGTGGTGTCGCTGATCACGACGAGATCGCAGGCGAACTTCTCCCTGTTCGCCTCGAGCAGCGCCGGGAAGTGCATCGACCCCGACTCCTCCTCGCCCTCGAACAGGAACTTCAGATGGACGGGCGGAGCGTCCGCGCCGCGCGCCTCCAGGTTCGCCCTCAGCCCCAGGGTGTGCATGAAGATCTGGCCCTTGTCGTCGGAGGTGCCGCGGCCGAGCAGCCGGTCCCCGCGGACCACGGGCTCGAACGGGCTGGTCTCCCACTCCTCGGCGGGCTCCCCCGGCTGGACGTCGTGGTGCCCGTAGACCAGGACCTTCGGCGCGTCCGCGACGGGCCAGTCGGCGAAGACCGCGGGCAGCCCGCCGGTCTCCATGATCTCCACATGCGGGAACCCGATCCCGCGCAGATGCGCGGCCAGCCACTCGGCCGAGCGCCGGACGTCGCCCGCGTGGGCCGGATCGCCCGACACGGACGGGATCCTCAGCCACTCCATCAGGTCGGCGAGGAAGTCCTCGCGCTGCCCGGCGACGTACTCGCGAATCTCCATCGATTCCTCCATGGCACTCTGTCCCCGTGGCCATCTACATCGATCCGCCGATCTGGCGTTCACGGGGACGGCTCTGGTCACATGTGATCAGTGACGTGTCGTTCGCCGAGCTGCACGGGTTCGCGGCTCGGCTGGGCGCACCCGGCCGCGCCTTTGAGCGCGACCACTACGACATTCCATCAGAGGCCTACGCCGAGGCGGTACGGCTGGGTGCCCACGAGGTCTCCTGCCAGGAGCTGCTCGGGCTGCTCAGGTCGTCGGGCCTGCGGCGTCCGAAGTTCGCAAGAGGGCCAGCTCGGCCGTGAGGTTGGCGCGGGCCCGCTCCTCGAAGCGGGCCTTGGCCGTGGGGCCGTGGAACAGCTCGCCCAGGCCGAGGAGCTGGTCGAGGACCGCGGCGCGCCCGGCCCTGAAGTACTCCTCCGGCACGAAGTGGTACTCCTCCCGGACGGCCGCCGTGTACGCGGCGTAGTCCTCCGCCCCGGCGGCGAGGATCGCGAGGTCGGCGTCGCACAGGACGCGCCCGTCGCGGTCCTCGGGGGCGTGGGTCCTGGTCATCCTGACCAGCGCGGCGACCCGGGCGGTGCGCTCGGGCTCCAGGTCGGTGTCGCCGAGCATGCGCTCGGCCAGGATCGCGCTGCGCTCCTCGTTGTCGTCGCGGCTCGGGTCGTAGACGGCGTCGTGGAACCAGGCCGCCAGCCGGACGACGTCGGGGTCGTCCGCGTCGCCGGCGAGCTCGTCGACGAGGTCGAGCACCGCCTCCAGATGCTCGATCGTGTGGTACTTCCGGTGCTCTTCGGCGTACCGTGCGAGGAGTTCCTCGCCGAGCCTCCGGGTCTGCTCGCCCGCCAGTGCCGTCCAGCGCTCCACCAGATCCATGCGGTCAATATCCCACGAGAGGGAAGGCACTCTCGATAAGGTTAGGGAAGGCTTACCTAAGGGGGTTGGGTGCGGCTTTTCGTGGTGACGGGCAAGGTCACCGATTCGGTGATCGAGGGGTTCCTTCCCGCGGCCGCGCGGCTCGGGCTGGACGTCACGCTGCTCAGCGACCGGCCCGGCGACTACCCCGGGCACCGGGTGATCGGCTGCGACGTCACCGACTACCGGGAGATCGTCCAGGTGGGACGGCCGGACGCCTACTTCTCCAACAGCGACCACCTCCAGGCCGCGACGGCCCTCGCCGCCTCCTTCCACGACCTGCCGGGCAAGGACTGGAAGGCCGCGCTGCGCTGCAAGAACAAGGCGCTGATGCGGCGGGCGCTGGGCGACGTCGGCGCCTGGGAGTGGCCCGTCCCCGCCGACGCGCCGTTCCCGCTGGTGGTCAAGCCGCGGGAGGGCGTGGCCAGCGAGGACGTCGTGCTGGTCCGCTCCGCCGCCGAGCTGGCCGCACTGCCGGACTTCGGGCGTCCGATGGTCGCCGAGGAGTACCTGCGGGGCGAGCTGCACACCCTGGAGACCCTGAACGGCCGGGTCATCGGCTCCTTCCACACGACGGTCTCTCCCGAGCCGTACTTCATCGAGGAGCGGCTCGACTGGGCTCAGCCGCCGCCGGAGACCCCGCAGGTGCTCGCCGCGCTCGCCGGGCTCGGCGTCGGCCTCGGGGCCTGCCACACCGAGTTCATCGTCGGCGGCGGGCGGGCGCGGATCGTCGAGGTCAACTACCGGGTCATCGGCGACCACTGCGACTTCCTGCTCGCCGACCTGCTCGGCCGCGACCTGTTCGCCGACATCCTGCGCGCCCATCTCGGCGAGCCGGTCGAGATCACGCCGGGGCCGGCCGCCGCGGCCTCGGTCGACTACGTCCTCGCGACCTCCTCGGGCACCCTGACGTCCGCGCCGCCCTTCACCGAGACCGTCATCGGCGACGTCCGGCTGACCTACCGGCCGCAGCTCCCTGTCGGCTCCCGGGTCGAGCACACCCACACCAACCGGGACTATCTCGGCACGATCCAGGCCGTCGGGCCCACCACCGCCGCGGTGGACGCCGCGCTGCTCGCCTTCCGCGCCGCCCGCTCCTGGGACCTCACCGCGTGAACGACGGAGAACTCGGCGCGCGGGTGCTGTCGGCCCTGGCGCGCGAACGGTACGCGGGCCTGCACCTGCTGGACCTGCCGCGCGAGCCCGACGGCTTCGTCTCCGGCACCCGGTTCACGCCGCCGGTCCCGCTGGAGCAGGTCCTCGCCCTGGTCCGCGCCGCCGCCGACCCCGGCGACGACGTGGCCGCCTTCGAGCGCGAGTGCCGCGAGACCCTCGCCCTGCACGCGATGGAGCTGCCGGAGGTCCGGCCGGGACCGACCCGCCACGACGCATTGGCCGCCCGGCTCGGCCATCCGGTCCATCCCCTGGGCCGCTGCAAGCTCGGGCTGTCGCCCGCCGAGCTCCGCGCCTACGCCCCGGAGTTCCAGCCGTCCTTCGAGCTCTGCTGGACGGGCGTCGCCGACCCGGTCACGGCGGGCGTCCTGCCCGGCTGGTGGCCCTCCCCCGGTGAGCTGGGCCTCCGGGGCGCGGCGGTCTTCCCCGTGCATCCGCTGACCGTCGCGCGGGGCCTGGTGACCGGCCCGGTCGCCCGGCATCTCGGCGTGGCGCCGACCCTGTCCATGCGGACGCTCGCGGTCACCGCGACCGAGCACGTCAAGGTGCCGATGCCGACGAGCACGCTCGGCGCCAGGAACGTCCGGGCGATCAAGCCGGGCACCCTGCAGGACGGGGCGAAGGTGCAGCGGATCCTGGCGCGGGCCGCGGCCGAGACCGGGGCGCCGGTGCTCCTCGCCGACGAGCAGACCTACGGCCACGCCCGCGACCCCTATCTCGGGTACCTGGTGCGGCGGATGCCGGCCGCCGGGTCCGTCCCGGTCGCGGCGCTGCTCGCCCCGGGCGTCCTGGACGAGCTGTGCGACGACGTCGAGGCGTTCTTCTCCGGCTACCTGCGCGTGCTGTTCGGCTGGAACGCCGCCCTGTTCGAGCGGTACGGGATCGCGCTGGAGGCCCACCAGCAGAACGTCGCGGTCACCCGGAGGGGCGAACTGGTCGTCAAGGACAACGACGGCGCGCTGTTCGACGAGATCCGCCATGCCGGGGAGGAGTTCGACGATCCCCGCCTGAAGGGCGACCGGGAAGCCCTCGCCCGGGTCTTCGTGACGATCACCCTGCACCTGTGCGCGGGCGCGCTCGCCTTCGGCCTCGCCGAGCGGGGCCTGCTGCCGCTGCGCACCGGCCTGGCCCTGGTCAGGGACCGGCTCGACGAGGCCGTCACCGATCCGTTCCTGCGGGCCCGCACCCTGGACGCCGACCGGCTGCCCGCCAAGGCGATGCTCACCGCCGGAACCCTCGTCCCGAAGCGGCGCACCGGGGCGGCCGACATCAACAAACACTACGGGCCGGACGGCCCCAACTACCTTCGGGAGCCGACGTGCTGCTGACCCGCGTCACCGCGGACGAAGCCACCGCAACCGCCCTCCTCAACTGCCTGCTCCGGGAGATCTCCGTGCCCGCCGGGCGGGTCAGGGCCGAGGCCGGCAGGGTGGAGATCGCGCTCGCGCACACCGTGCTGACGGCGTCGGGGGCGCCGGCGGGACCCTCCTGGCGGCTCCGCGGGCCGTTCGTCGCGGACGGCTCCGAGCTGACCTGGTACGAGGTGGCGGAACTCGTCGCGGCCGAGCTGACCGCGGTGACGGGCGAGGAGAACCCCGAGTTCCTGGCCCAGGTCGTCTCCAGCCACGAGGCGATGGCCGCGATCATGGCGACGCGTGAGCACCGGACCTCCGATCCGATGCTGGATTCCGAGCAGTCGCTGGTCGTGGGGCACCGCTTCCATCCGTCGCCGAAGTCGCGGCAGGGCACGCCCGAGACGTGGCTGCCCTACGCCCCGGAGACCGGCGCCCGGTTCCGGCTGAAGCGCCTGGCCGTCGCCCCCGGGCTGCTCTGCGGCGAGGGCGATTTCCCCGCCGGGCTCGACGGGGAGCTGCTGCCCGTCCACCCCTGGCAGTGGCGGCTGCTGCGGGACAGGCCCGCGATGCGGCGGGCGCTCGGCCGGGGCCTGCTGCGCGAGGCCGAGGACGGCCCCGAGGTCGTGCCGACCTCCTCGGTGCGGACCGTCCACGTGCCCTCCGCGGGGATGTTCGCCAAGTTCAGCCTCGACGTGCGGATCACCAACTGCGTCCGCAAGAACTCCTGGTACGAGCTGGAGGCGGCACCGGCGCTGACCCGGATGCTCAAGCCGCTGATGGGCGACTCGCTGCTCGGCGAGCCCGCCTACCGGACGGTCGCGCTCGCCGATCGCGGCCTCTACGAGGGGCTCGGGGTGATCCTCCGCGAGGGCGCACCCGCCGAGGCGGTGATGGCCGCGGCACTGGCCGACCCCGAGGGCGCCTTCCTGCCCTCCCCCGCCGACCCCGTCGAGTGGTTCGCGGCCTATGTGGAGAAGGTCGCCGTGCCGGTGCTGGAGTTGTTCTTCGCCCACGGCGTGGTCCTCGAACCGCATCTGCAGAACGTCCTGGTCGTGCCCGACCCCGACGGGACGCCGCAGCGGGCGATCTTCCGCGACCTCGAGGGCACCAAGCTCCTGCCCGGACGCGATCTGCCCGGTCTGCCGCGGCGCGTCCGCGACGCGATGACCTATGACGAGGACCGCGGCTGGCACCGGGTCGCCTACTGCCTGTTCGTGAACAATCTCGCCGAGATCGCGGCGGCCCTCGCCGACCGCGATCCGGGCGTCGCGGACGAGCTGTGGACGGCCGCCCGCAAGATCCTCGCCGGTTTCTCCGGGCGGTCCAGGATGCGCGCCGTCCTCGACGGGGCTCCGCTGCCCGCCAAGGCCAACCTGCTCGCCCGCTGGTCCCGCTCCGCGGACCGGGCCGCGACCTACGTGGAGGTCGACAACCCGCTCCGTTGCTGAAGGTGTCGGTATGTCAGGCTTGGGTACGGCTCTTGGCCCCGCTGAAAGGGAGCTCGTCCCATGGTCTTCGCCGCGTTCACCGACCGGCTCCGCTCGGCCGCCGACCTCGCCGCGGGGACCGTGAGGGTGCTGCGCGACAGCGGGATGCTGAGCCCCGTGCGGCCCGACCGGCTGCTCAGGCTGCCGCTCCAGGCCGTCAGGTACGGGCCGACGCCCGCGCTGGCCGGGGCGGCGGGCGCGCTGCGCTGGCCGGACCGGACGGCGATCATCGACGAGCGGGGCTCGCTGACCTACGCCGAGCTGGAGGCCCGCTCCGCGGCCCAGGCGACGGCCCTGCGCCTCGAGGTCGGCGAGGGGCGGAAGGTCGGGATCCTCTGCCGCAACCACCGCGGCTTCGCCGAGGCGGCTCTGGCGGCCTCCCGGCTCGGCCGCGACGTCGTCTTCCTCAACACCGACTTCTCCGGGCCCCAGCTCGCCCGGGTCCTCGCCCAGGAGGACGTCGCGGTGCTCGTGCACGACGAGGAGTTCACGGCCGTCGCCGAGGGATTCGAGGGCGTCCGGGTGATCGCCTGGCACGACCGGCCCGCCGAGCTGCCCACCCTGGACGGGCTGGCGCGGACCCCGGCGGCCCCGCTGGTCGCCGAGCGGCCGTCGAAGATCGTCATCCTGACGTCGGGGACGACCGGGCATCCCAAGGGCGCCTCGCACGACTTCGGGCCGCTGGCCGCGCTCAGCCAGGGGTTCGGGCACCTGCTGCGGGTGCCGCTGCGCAGCGGCGGGCCCATCCTGGTCGGGCCGCCGCTCTTCCACGGGCTCGGGCTCACCTATCTGATGGCCGGGCTGGGCATCGGCGCGCCCGTCGTGCTGATGCGCCGCTTCGACGCCGCGACCGCCGCGAAACTGGTCGAGGAGCACCGCGCCGAGGTCCTCGTGGCCGTCCCGGTGATGCTCCAGCGGCTGCTCGACGAGGTCCGCGGCGGCTCCCTCGCCTCCCTGCGCGTCGTGCTCTCCGGCGGGGCGGCGCTGCATCCGCACCTCGCGTGCCGGTTCCTCGACCGGTTCGGCGACGTCCTCTACAACGCCTACGGCGCCAGCGAGACCGGCTGGGCGACCATCGCGACCCCCGCCGACCTGCGGGAGGCCCCCGGCACCGTCGGACGCCCCACGCTCGGCACCAGGGCCCGCGTCCTCGGCGACGACGGACACGAGCTCCCGGCGGGCGAGATCGGCACCCTCTTCCTCGACGCGGGCCTGAAGTTCCGCGGCTACACCGGCGGCGGCACCAAGGAGCAGATCGACGGCATGACCAGCACGGGTGACCTCGGCCACCTCGATGCGGCGGGCCGGGTGTTCATCGACGGCCGCTCCGACGACATGATCGTCTCCGGTGGGGAGAACGTCTTCCCCGCCGAGGTCGAGGACGTCCTGGACGCCCATCCCGAGGTCGCGGAGGCGGCCGTGGCCGGGGTCGAGGACGAGCGGTTCGGCCAGCGGCTGGCCGCCTGGGTCGTCCGGGTCCCCGGGTCGTCGGTCTCCGAGGCCGAGCTCCAGGCCCATGTGAAGGCCGAACTCGCCCGCTACAAGGTGCCCCGGGAGATCACCTTCGTCCCCGAGCTGCCCCGGACCACCACGGGAAAAATCAGGCACAAGGCGCTTCAGGAGCGGTGATCCGCTCGCACAACCGCCGCATATGCGATAGATAGGCAGGCATGACTGCCGAGGAGACCCCCGAAGCCCCCGACGTCGCCGCCGAGCCCGCCGCGTCCGCCGAGCCGGAAGAGGCCGCTGAGCCCGAAAAGGCCGCCGAAACGGCCGAGGCCGCGGACCTCGACGAGGCCGAGGAGCCCGAAGCGGCCGCCTCCGCCCCGCCGGAGGACGTTCTGGAGGCCGGGGCCGCCCTCGGCGAGCCGGTCGCGGAGGAGCCCGACCCGCGCCTGACCACGCTGAAGATCGCCCTCGTGCTGGACGCGGTGCTGCTGTGCGCCGCCGTGGCCGCCCTCGGCATCCTGGCCAACAAGAACACGGGACTGCTGGCGGCCTGCGGCGCGGTGATCATCGTGCTCTGCCTGATCGCCGGCGCGCTGATCCGCCGGACGGCCAGGCTCCGCACCCCGGCCGTCGTGCTCTTCGAGGACGGCCTGGTCCACGCCTCGACCGGCGAGCCCGTCGCCATCGCCTGGGACGACGTGAAGCTCGCCTACATCACGCCCGGCAAGCTGATCATCCTTCAGCCGGAGAACGGCCCGGACTTCACCCTCCGCGCGCCGGTCAGCAATCTCGCCAAGATCGAGTCGGCGATCCGCAAGGGCGTGGCCCGCGACCGGATCCGCCGCGGCCTGCCGCCGAAGAACCTCGCGGCCGTCTGAGCGGACGCGAGGCGGGAGCTCTCAGGACAGGGCTTAAGCCACCTGGTCGAGGGCGCTCTCGCGGGCGGCGCGGCAGACGCGCGCCAGGTCGATCAGGGCCTGGCTGCGGCGTTCCTCCAGGGGGCGGGGGTCGCCCGGGGTCGCGGCGGCGAGGGTGTCGAGGACGAGGGAGAACACCGGCCAGTCCGCGGGGGCGATGAAGCCGCGCAGGTCGAAGCCCTCCTCCTCCGCCTCGGAGAAGTCGACGTTGTGCAGGAACGTGGCGAGTGCGGCCTCGGCGGCGACCACGCCGATGCGCATCGCCAGGACCGCGGGGGAAGCGTCAGTAGAACCCACGTTCGAGACCCTACCCGTACACGCGTTCGACATTCAAGCGGATGTTCGAAGCGTTACCGGCCTCGGGATCCGGTCGTCACGGGGCCGCCGCGCAGACGTATCCGGCGTCGTTCGTGCGCTTGACGTCGGCTCCCGCCGCCTCCAGCAGGGCCACGAGCGCGGCCACCCCGAGCCCCGCGTCGGCGAGCACGATGCCCGCTCCCGGGCGGCTCACCCGTACCAGCTCGCCGACCACGGCCGCGGGGTCGGCGGCCGAGCCCAGGGCGTCGCGGCACAGCAGGAGGGTGAAGGTCCGGTCGAGGTGCGGCAGCCGCTCGGCGGGCCCCACCAGGAACGTGACGTTCGTCAGCGCGTCGCGGTCGGCGGCGCGCTTGCCCTCCAGCAGCACCTCGGCCCTGGTGTCGACCGCGCTGGCGTGACGGACCCTCCGGGCGATCGCCCGCGACACCTCGGCGGAGCCGGCGTAGACCTCGAGGCAGATGTCCTCGAGATCGAGTTCCGGCTCCGTGAAACGGACGAAATCCTGCACCGTGGCTGCGAACGTCTCCTCGTGGGTCACCGTCACGCGTCCTCCCGGGAAGTAGTTCCCAGGAGCATGCCCCGAACATCGCTCGGTGACTAGCCTTGGGTGAGAAGGATCACGCTGGGGTGGCGGCCGCCATCGCTCCGGCGATCGCGAGAGCCGTCGGCCTGGCCTCGAGGTGGAGGTGGCCGATCAGGGCCTCGGGGCCGGTGAGCAGGGCCAGGGCCGCCCGGGGGCCGCAGGCGTAGATCGCCAGATGGCCGCCGGTGCAGCGGATCACGACCTCCTGGAAGTCGCCCTCGCAGACGATGTCGGCGAAGCGGTTGCTGAGCGACAGTTCGGTGGCCGTCAGGGCGGCCACATGGTCGGGTTCGACCCCCTCGGGCAGGTCGGCGGCGACGAGGAAACCGTCGCAGGTGGCGACGAGACCGCCCCTGAGGTGCGGAACGCGGTCGCGCAGCGCACGGAGTTCGGCCAGGACAAGATCGTCAGTCATTCGAGCTCCCGCAACGCGTCTGTGAGCCTGAGCAGCAGGCTCTGGTCGACTTCGGCCCATTTCTGGGGGCCCGGGGAACCGTCCGCGCGGTCGGGCCGACCGCGCGGGGCTCCCCCGATTCTGCGGCGGGCCGAGCCGGGCGGCACCGCCACCAGGCCCGACGCCGCCAGACCTCTGACCGCGAGCGTGCAGCCGTACCGGGTGTGGCCGAGTTCCCTGGCCAGGCCCGCGGCGTCGAGCCGCCCGTCGGCGTTGAGGAGGAGCTCGGCCTGCAGCCCGGTGAGCATCACCCGCTGCCGCCGCACCCGGCGCACCGGGACGACCGGGGCGTCGTCGAGGACGGCCGACGGCCAGGCCTGGTCCAGCCGCTCCCGGCGGCGGCCGGTCTCGTAGTACAGCGTCTCGATCGGCACGCCGCGCAGCGGAGCGAGCCAGAACGGGTCGCCTTCGGAGAACTCGACGGGCGCGTCCGAGCCGAGCAGGTAGTAGGCCGCGTCGAACAGGGCGATCAGCCCGTAGCCCTCCAGCTCGGCCCGCCCGAGGAAGTCCTCCGCGCTCCCCGACGCCTGCACGGCCCGCCAGTCGGCCTCGCGCAGCCGTCCCGATGACGACAGCATCCGGCCGAGCCCGGGGACGAACACGCACTCGGCGAAGACCGCCGCCCCGGCGACGAGATGGACGACCCCCTCGTGCCCCACCCGCACGTTCCCGGTCGCCTTGTCACGTGCCAATCCCACGAGTGCCGTGCGCAGTTCGCTCATACGGGGGCGACCAGCCGGTGCAGGACATCCCGCAGACGGGCGCGGGCGGTCGTCAGATCGGTGCCCGGCTCCAGGACGGTGTGCAGGCACATCGCCTCGCCGCCCAGCAGGATCACATGCGTCCCCCCGGCGCCGACCACGATCAGTTCCTCCACGCTGTCACCGGACTCCGACGCGGTCAGGGCGGGCGTGGCGAGAGCGCGCTGGACGAAGTCCGCGGTTCCCGAGGCGTCCTCCTCCGCGCTCAGCGGATCCTCGCCGCGCGCCGCGATCGGCAGCCCGCCGACGTAGTCGAGCAGGGTCACGAGCCGCACACCGGGGAGGGTCAGGGCCTCGGCGAGACAGTCGTCAATGGCTGACACCGGGGCCTCCTCCGGCGGTTTTCTTCCCGTGATCAATGTAAGGAGGAAACCGTTGCCGACATGCCCGGATGTCCCGGAATGTTATGAAGTACTGACCGGTATCCCTACCCCGTGACAGGACCCGAGTCGGCCTCAGGTGCGGGCCAGCATGACCGGCGGATGGCTGGAGGCGTCCACGAGGATCCGGTCGCCGAGGGGTTCGCCGAGATCGGCGGTGTAGGGCGTCGGCGGGTTGCCCCGGCAGTCCTGGGCGCCCCCGGCCCCGGCCACGCCGATCGTGAGCCGGACCTCGGTCGCGGTCCTCTCCACGCTCGCGCGGATCCTGCCGCCGGCGTCCGCGCCGCTCGCGCACGCTTGCTCGGTGACCAGCAGCCGCACCTCGCGGGCGTCCCGCGTCACGGCGGGTCCCGCCGGATCGAGGACGACGTCCGCCGCGCCGAGCCCCTGAGGCACCCGGTGCAGATCGCACCGCGAGGAGACGCGCAGCCGCCAGCCGCCCTTCGCTCCCCCGGTGGCGGCCCCCTGCGGCCGTTCGGCCGACAGGAGCCGGTACGCCCCGCCCTCGGTCCCCGCTCCCAGCTCGCGGATCAGCGTCATCCGGGCCGGGGTGTCCTCGACGATGCTCCAGCTCGCGAGGTCGCCCACGGGCCCGACCCCCGCGCCCCCGAGCGCGGCCCTGCCGTCGGCGCTGAGCCCGGTCGCGGGCCTCGGCCGGTCCAGCGCCGACAGCGGGACCGCGTCCTGGTGGCAGTAGACCTGCGGCGCGACCGGCGCGACCGGCGCGACCGCGGGCGGGACCGCCGCGGGCTCCGGCCCGCAGCCGCAGAGAACGAGGAGGACCGCCGTCCAGCCGAGGGATCGCATGGCCGGACCCTCGCACAGGACCGCCGGAAAGCGACAGGCCTAGCTCGTGACGGGCACGCGGTCGAAGAGGGCGGCGAGACCGTCGGCGTCGAGGAGGTCGACGGGGCGGACGGTGTGATTGGCCTTGACGTAGTGGAAGGCCGCGCCGACGTGGTCGAGGGGGACGTTCGCGAGGGACGCCCAGGCCAGGCGGTAGGCGGCGAGCTGGACGGCGACGTGCCGCTCCTCGCTGCCCTCCGGGGGGCGGCCGGTCTTCCAGTCGACGACCTCGTAGGTGTCGCCGCGCCGGAAGACGGCGTCCATCCGGCCGCGCACGAGCCGGTCGCCGATCATCGTCTCGAACGGCACCTCGACGTCGACGGGCTCGCGCGCCCCCCACTCCGACTCCTCGAACCGCGCCTGGAGCAGCCCGATGTCGGAGTCGTGCTCGTCGGCCCCGTCGTCGGCGGCGCCGAACAGGTCCTCGGGATCGATCAGCCGCTGCTGGCCCCAGCGCGATTCCAGCCAGCGGTGGAAGGCGGTGCCGCGCCGCATGAACGGTGTCGGCGGGCGGGGCATCGGCCGCCGGATCTGGGCGGCGAGGGACGCCGGATCGCGGGCCAGCGACACCAGCGACGACACGGTGAGACGGTCGGGCAGCTCCACGGTGAGCCCGTCGCCGCCCCTGCCCTGGTCGCGTTCGGCCAGCAGCAGCTCCACGTCCCGGGCCCAGGCCGTCATGCGGCCCCGGTCGGCGTCCTCGAGGTCGCCGGTGGGGGTCCACTGGGCGAGGGTGCCGACCATCGCGTCCTGGACGAGCCTGGCCCCCTCGACGATGCCGCCCTCACCGAGCGGGGGCGGCGGCCAGGCGGCGGTCTTCGGCTCCGCGAGCAGCGGATTGTGCGCCGTCTCCTCGGGCGGCTCGGCCCACGCCCAGACATGGTCGGCGGTCTCGCGGATCTCGCTGAGGAACGGCGAGGGCCCGAGCGCCTTGGACGCCGCGCCCCACCAGTAGCCGGTCGCGACCAGCAGGGCGCTGGCCCGGGTCACGGCCACGTAGGCCAGCCGCCGCTCCTCCCTGAAGTCGCGTTCGGCGCAGGCCTCCTCGAACCGCTCGACGTCGAGCTTGGTGAGGCCGTCGAGGCGCGGAAGGTCCAGCCGGTCGCCGCGCAGCGGGTAGGGGATCATGCGCGGGTTGGTGGTCCACTTGGTGCCCGCGCCCGCCGGGGGCGTGGGGAAGATCGAGCCCTTGCCGGGGTTGCCGTTGCGCTGCGGGGTGAACGACAGCCCCGGGACGATCACGACCGGCCACTCCAGTCCCTTGGACCCGTGGACGGTCAGCAGCTTCACCGAGTCACTCTCACCGACCCGTCCCGCCTCCAGCCCGAACTCCTCGGTCTCGGCCGCGGCCAGGTAGGACAGGAACGCGCTGAGCGTCGGGTCCTCGCTGTCGCCCGCGAAGGAGTCGGCGGCGTCGACGAAGGCGTCGAGGTTGGCGCGGGCCTCGACCGGGTCCTTGCCGGTGCGGGCGGCGACCTCGATGTCGAGGCCGAGGACCCGCTCCACCTCGGTGACGAGGTCGGGCAGCGGAAGATGCGACTGGCGGCGCAGGTAGCGGAGTTCGTCGCGGAGGCGCAGCAGCCTGCGGCGGGCCTCCGCGGAGTAGGGCTCGGGGTCGCCGAGGTCGTCCAGGGCGTCGACGAGGCTGCCCTGCTCCTCCTGCAGCTCCTGGACGAGCGCCTTCAGCGGATCGTCCTCGCGGGCCCGCTCGGGCGGCGCGGCGTCCTCCCGGTTGATGTCGCGGCGGGCCTCGCGGGCCAGCTCGCGGGCGCGGCGGCCGAGGGCGACGAGGTCGCGGGAGCCGATCCGCCAGCGCGGCCCGGTCAGCAGCCGGGCCAGGGACGCCCCCGAGGTCGGGTCGTTCATCACCCGCAAGGTCGCCAGCACGTCCTGGACCTCCGGGACGGTCAACAGCCCGCCGAGGCCGACGACCTCGACGGCGATCCCGCGCTCCTCGAGGGCCTTGCGGATCAGGGCGAACTGGGAGCGTTTGCGGCACAGGACCGCGATGTCGCTGAGTTTCAGCGGCTCCTCGGCCTCCGCCCCGTCGGGGGCGTGCGCGGAGTGCAGGACGGCCACGACCCGCTCGGCGATCCGCTCGGCCTCCTCCTCGACGGTCGTGACCAGCGCGCACTCGACCCTGCCGCGGCCCACCCGCGGCGCTCCCGGCCGCAGCGGCGACACCCCGCGCAGCTCGGACCGCAGATCGGCCTGGACGCGCGCGGCGGCGTCGAGGATCCGCTCGCCGTTGCGGAAGCTCTGGGTGAGCTCCAGCCGGGGCGCGGGCCCCGCCTCGGCCGGGAAGTGCATGGGGAAGTTCATCAGGTTGCCCGCCGACGCCCCGCGCCAGCCGTAGATCGACTGGCAGGGGTCGCCGACGGCCGTCACCGGGTGCCCGCCGGAGAACAGGGCCTTCAGCAGGACGAGCTGCGCCTGGCTGGTGTCCTGGTACTCGTCCAGGAGGACCACCGAGTAGCGCGACCGCTCGAACGCCCCGACCTCGGGATGCCGGTCGGCGATCCGCGCCGACAGCGACATCTGGTCGCCGTGGTCGACGAGCTCGCGGCGGCGCTTGGCCGCGCTGTAGGCCTCGATGAGAGGAAGGAGCTGCTCGCGGGTGCCCTGCTTGGCGAGGATGTCCTTCTGCTTGGCCAGCGGCTTGTCGACCGAGGCGTACATCTCCTCCAGCTTCCGGCCGATCAGCCGGATGTCGGCCGGGCCGCGCAGATGCTCGGCGAGATCGCCGGACAGCTCGATGACGGCGCGGGTGACGGTGTCGGGCGCCCAGTCGATCTGGTCCATCGGCCCGTCGTAGGCGTCGACGACGCGCGTCGCGATCTGCCAGGCCACCGCCGGGGAGATCAGCCGCATCGTCGGCTCGAGGCCCTCGCGCAGGGCGTGGTCGCCGAACAGCCGGGAGGCGTAGGCGTGGTAGGTCGAGACGGTCGGCTCGCCGTCGAGGACCTCGGGATCGACCAGGTCGGGATGCTCGTGCAGCACGGCCAGCCGCTCCCTGACCCGCCCGGCCAGCTCGGCGGCGGCCTTCCTGGTGAAGGTCAGCCCCAGCACCCGCTCGGGCCGCACCAGCCGGTTGGCGACCAGCCACACCACCCGCGCGGCCATGGTCTCGCTCTTGCCCGACCCGGCGCCCGCCACCACCAGCATGGGCGCCAGCGGCCCCCGGATGACCTCGGCCTGCTCCTCGGTCGGCGGAAACCTCTGCTGCAACCGGAAGGAGAGCTCGCCCGGAGAGATCATCATCTCCGAGCCTCCTTCGTCGGCCCGGAGCCGATCTTGTACTTGTCGGTGACCTCGCTTCGCTCACTCACGGCTCCCCGACCTCGCCTCCGTTCTCGTTCACCGGGCAGCAGGACTGTACGGGGCAGGTCCGACACTTGTCGTTCGCGGTCGCCTTGAAGACCTCGCCGGCCATGCCGGTGGCGACGATCTCGACCAGCTTTCTGGGCCAGTCGGGGTCGCCGTCCTCGCCGGGCGGACGCTGCGCCTGCTCGCGCGCCTTGCGGGTGTAGGCGGCCTTGCCCACCTGGACGAGCTTCGCCCCACCCGGCTCGACCAGCCCATGCCGCTCGAACGCCCCCAGCATGACGGCGTACTGGTAGACGCCGAGCTGCGGATTGCGATCGACCTGGTCGGCGGGGACGGGCGAGCCGCCGGTCTTGATGTCGATGATGATGCCGCGCCCGTGGGCGTCGCGTTCGGCGCGGTCGATCCGGCCGCGGATCACGACCCGTCCGAGCTCGACCCGGAACGACTCCTCCAGCGCGACGATCTCGTTGGGGTTGGTCTTGTGCCAGTCCATGAACTTGTCGACCATGGCCGAGGCCTGCTTGCGCTGCTTCTCGGAGTACCAGGCGGAGCGGAAGTCGAGCTCGCTCCAGATCTCGTCGAGGCGTCCGGCGAGGTCGCTCTCCGAGACGTCCGGGCGGGCCCCGGCCAGCTCGGCGACCGCGTGGATGACCTTGCCCATGGTGCTGTACTCGCCGGGGCCGCCCTCCTGGGCGCCGACCGCGCTGGTGAGCAGCCAGCGCAGCCCGCAGGTGGTGAAGGTCTCCACCTGGGACGGTGAGATCGTGATCGGCTCCTCAGGGCCGAAGGCGGGGCCCGCGTCGGACAGGGACGTGATCGCGTACCAGTTCTCGGGCCTGGCCCCCCGGACGCCCGCCCTGGCCAGCCGTCCGAGATGGGAGGCCGCGGCGCGGCGCAGCCCGTCCGGGCGCTTGGGGTCGGCGACGATCGAGCGGAGGTCGGAGACCAGCGCGGGCAGTGACAGCCAGCGGGTCCGCTCGTCGAGCTGGGCCTGTTCGAGGGCGCCGGGGAGCAGCTCGTTGAGGAATCGCGACGGCCGTTCCTCGGTGTCGTCGCCGCCGACGGCCGTCACGACGAGGCGTTTGCGCGCCCGGGTGACGGCCACGTAGAACAGCCGCCGCTCCTCGGCCATGATCTTCGCGGTGACCGCGGCGCCGGATACGGCGTCGAGGTCGCCCGGATCCTCCAGGAGCTGCTCGATGCCCAGCAGGGAGCCGCGCACCCGCAGGTCCGGCCACATCCCCTCCTGGACGCCCGCGACGATCACCACGTCCCACTCCAGGCCCTTGGACCGGTGGGCGGTGAGGATCCGGACGGTCTCCCCGTCGGGCGAGCGCTCGGCGAGGGTGTTCCCGGCGATCTCCTGGCCGGCGAGGTCGTCGACGAACAGGACCGCGCCCGCCTTGGGGAGCCGGTCCACGAACCGGGCGGCGTGGTCGAACAGGGCGACCACCGAGTCGAGAGAGGAGTCGGCCGCCGCTCCCCTGGCCCCGCCGCGCTTGCTCTCGGTCAGCCAGCGGTCGCTCAGCCCGGTCTGCTCCCATACGGCCCACAGCACGTCCTCGGCGGAGCCCGAGCCCTCGCGGGCCGTCCTGATCAGATGGGCGATCCGCTGGGCGGGCGCCTTCACCTTGTCGTGGACGAGCAGCAGCTCCCGGTCGTCGTCGAGGGCGGCGACGAGCAGCTCGCTCAGGGGCCTGGAGCCGCCCGCGAGGTCCTCGAGGTCGCGCAGGGCGCGCTTGAGGCGGCGCATGGCCAGGGCGTCGGCGCCGCCGAGCGGCCCGGTCAGCAGCTCCTCGGCGACCACGTCGTCGAGGTAGCCGGGCTTCAGCGCCGCCAGCAGGATCATCAGCAGCGGCCGGACCGCGGGCTCGGCGTACAGCGGCAGCTCGTCGCCGAGGACGGTGACCGGCACCCCGGCCTGGCCGAGCGCCCGCCGCAGCCCCGGCACCTGGTGGACGCCGCGGATCAGCACCGCGCAGCGCGACCACGGCACGCCCTCCAGCAGGTGGGCCCGGCGCAGCTCGTCGGCGACGAGCGCGGCCTCCTGGCTGGCGCTGTCGGCGACCACGACCCTGACCTCGGGCGACGGCTCGCCCTTGCGCAGCCCCGGCAGGTCCGCGCCCTCGGGGGCGGGCTGCCGGTCCGGGACGGTCAGCACACGGTGCTCGGCCATGCCGGGCAGCCGCCGGGCGATCCGCCGGGACGCCTCCAGCAGCGGCGCGCCCATCCGGCGGCAGACGGTGAGGGCGACCGTCTCGGCGGGGGTTCCGTCGAGACGGGGGAAGCGGGTCGGGAAGTCCAGGATGCCGCGGACGTCCGCGCCCCGGAAGCCGTAGATCGACTGGTCGGGGTCGCCGACGGCCACCAGGTCGCGCCCGTCCCCGGCGAGCTGCTTCAGCAGGTGCTCCTGGGCGGGGTCGGTGTCCTGGTACTCGTCCACGAAGATCACGTCATAGGCGCCGCGCTCACGGGCCCTGACGTCCTCGTCGTGGGTCAGCATGCCCGCGGCCTCACGGATGATCTCGGTGTAGTCGTAGGAGGCGACCGGGTCGAGGTCGAAGCGGAGCGCGTAGCGGTGCATGAAGTGGGCGATCGCCGACCAGTCGTCGCGGCCGTGCAGCCGGCCCAGCTCGAACAGGCGCTGCGGCTCGATGCCGCGCTCCAGGGCGCGCAGCGTGAAGTCGCGCAGCTCCTCGGCGAAGCCCCGGGTGTTCAGGGCCGGGCGCAGGCGTTCGGGCCAGCCCTTCGCGCCGTCCTCGATCTCGCCCGCCAGCAGCCGCCGCACCTCCAGGAGCTGCTCGGGGCCGGTGAGCAGGCGGGGCGGCTCCATCCCGTCCAGGACGGCCTGCCGCCGCAGCAGCGCCCAGGCGTAGGAGTGGAAGGTCAGCGCGAACGGCGACTTCGTGGTGACGCCGAGGCGCCCGGTGATCCGGTCCCTGACCTCCTCGGCGGCCTTCCGCGAGAAGGTGAGCACCAGGATCCGCTCCGGATCGGTTCCCTCCTCGACCCGGGAGACGACCGCCTCGACCAGCGTCGTCGTCTTGCCGGTCCCGGGACCCGCCAGCACCAGCAGCGGCCCGCCCCGGTGATCGACGACCCGGCGCTGCGCCTCGTCCAGCCGCGGCGCGCCGACGACCCCGGCGGAACCGCCGCGACGCACGAGCCGATAGGGAGCACTGGACACCCTTGTGATTCAAACGCAAGATCCGGCCTACTCGGGCCAATGCGACTGCATGTCGCATGGTTCACTCCCGTGCGGATTCGGGATCCTGCGCCAGGATCGCACGCCCGCCGTCGACGGGGAGGGTGACTCCGGTGATGAACCCGGCGCGTTCCGAGAGCAGGAACGCCACGGCCTCCGCCGCCTCCCCCGGCAGCCCCATGCGTCCCAGGGCGTGCAGGTCCCGCATCCGGCGGGTGATCTCCCCGGCGCGTCCGGGCTCGGCCGCCAGGAGGTCGTCGTGGCGCCCGGTCCTGACCGAGCCGAGCGCGACCGCGTTGACGCGAATGCCGTCGGGGCCGTACTCGGCGGCCATCGCCCTGGTCAGGCCCTCGATCGCCGCCTTGGCCGTCGCGTAGGGCACGCATCCGGGGACCGGCCGCTGGGCCTGGTGCGACGACATGTTGACGATCGCTCCGCCCGTCCCGGCCGCGAGGAACCGTCGCACGGCGGCGGCCGAGCCCACCACCGCGGGGGCGAGATTCAGCTCGATCAGCTCCAGGATCGTCTCCGGTGGGGCCGTGTGCGGGGAGGCGTCACGGAACACCGCCGCGTTGTTCACCCATCCGGTGAGGGCCCCGGCCGTGTCGGCCGCCCGCTCGGCGACCGCGGGATCGGCGGCGCTGCCGACGACGGCCGTGATCCTCTCCACGCCCTCGGTCCACGCCAGGGCCTCCTCGTCGAGGTCGACCACGACGACCGTCCCGTGCTCGGCGAGCCGCTCGGCCACGGCCCGCCCCACCCCCCGGGCTCCCCCGGTGACCACCACGCTCATCCCGGCGCCGTGCCCGGAACGGCGGCGATCAAGCCTCCCGCGGAATGTCGTCCCCCGCGGCTAGCGTGGGCGAATGCCGAACATCGCCACCGCCGACCGCGTCGATCTCGACGGCCTGCTGGAGTTCCTGCGGCCCCGCCACCGGGGGCTGCTGGCCATGACCAGGTCCGACGGGCGGCCCCAGCTCTCGCCCGTCACCTGCGGGGTGAACTCAGCCGGGCAGATCGCCGTCGCCACCTATCCCGGCCGCGCCAAGGCCGTGAACGGGAAGCGGAACCCGCGGGCGTCGATCTGCGTGCTGTCCGACACCTGGGACGGCCCGTACGTCCAGGTCGACGGCGACGTCACCGTCCTCGACATGCCGGAGGCCCTCGACGGGCTCGTCGACTACTTCCGCTGCGTCTCCGGCGAGCATCCCGACTGGGACGGCTACCGGGCGGCGATGGCCCGCCAGGACAAGTCCCTCATCCTCCTCGACATCACCCGCTGGGGCCCGATCTCCACGGGCGGCTTCCCGCCCCATCTGGCCCCGTCCTGAACCCGTGCTAGAGCTCTTCCTCGCGGGGGCGGCGGACCGCGAGGAGGGCCGTCGCGACCGTGGCGGCCAGGGCGATCAGGCCGGTCAGTGCGCTGGTGACGATCAGGCGGGTGTCGTGGTGGGTGACCTGGAGCGGGGCCGCGGGCAGCAGCGGGGCGCCGGGGGCGGCGCCCAGGCCGTTGAGGCGGGTCGTGGCGAGGGTGTCGGCGGTCCGGAGGGCCGCGGCGGCGTCGACCTCGCCGAAGCCGACCGCCAGGCTGTAGCCGGACGCCGGCCGGTGGGCGGCGCTGGTGATGATCGCCTGGGTGACCAGGGCGGGGGCCAGCGAGGGATGCCTGGCCCGGATCAGGGCGGCCACGCCGGACACGAAGGCGGTCGCGGGGCTGGTGCCGTCGCCGATCCAGTAGGAGTCGCCGGGGCCCGCGCCGACGATGTCGACCCCGGGCGCCGAGACCACCACCGCCGAGTTCTCGTTGGAGAACCCGGCGTGCCGGTGCTCGGAGTCCACGGCCGCCACCGAGATCACGCCGGGGAAGGACGCCGGGAAGGAGTAGGGGGCGTTGCCGTTCTTCTTCGCCGTCTTCGAGGCGCCCTCGTTGCCCGCGGCGGCGACCACGACCACGCCCTTGGCCACGGCGTGGGCGATGGCCTGCCGCTCCTCACGGGTCGGGATCGGCTTGCCGAGCGACATGTTGATGATCTGGGCGCCGTGGTCGGCGGCGTAGCGGATGCCGTCGGCGATCACCCGGTCGTAGCGCTTGTCGGTGTTGTAGGTCGTGAAGCCCGGTTCGGAGTTCTCCAGGATCACCCGCAGGGCGAGGATCCTCGCCTCTGGGGCGACGCCCATGACGCCGTCGGCGCCGCCGGGACCGTGGCCGTGCCCGGCGATGATCGAGGCCATGTTGGTGCCGTGCAGCCGCTGCGGGGCCACGCCCGGCGGGTTGGCCCCCTCGGTCAGGTCGGGGCCCTCGACGACGGAGCCCGCGAGGTCCGGCTGGGCGGGGTCGACGCCCGAGTCGAGCACCGCGACCGTCACCCCGGCGCCGCGCGTCATCGCCCAGGCAGCGGGGACGTTCAGCCCGTTCAGGACGGGCTGCTGCTTGTCGCGGACGGCGTCGGCCGCCGCCGGGCCGCCGCTCCACAGCAGCAGTCCCGGCACGAGGACGAGGGCGGCCCTCCCGATCACCTGTAGTAGGGCACCGGCGGTGCGTGGTAGCCGAGCGCGCCGACCGCCGCGTACAGGGTCTGGGCCTTGGCCGTGAGCGGGTGGGCCGGGCCGAGGACCTTCAGGCAGTCCGCCTGGAGCGCCGTCGCGATCGCCTGGGCCTTGGGGAGCTGGCCGAGGGCGTGGTTGACCTGGCCGAGCAGCAGCCGGGTCTCGAGGGTGTCGGGGTGCTCGTTGCCGAGGAGCCGGCCGCGGGCGGTCGCCGTCTCGTAGGCGACGGTCATCGCCTCGGGGTTGCGGTTCAGCGCGTGCAGCGCCCAGCCCTCGGTGTTGCGGGCCTCCTGCGTCTCGGTGTTCTCCGGGCCGAAGATCCGGCCGCGGTCCCGGGAGACGCCCTGCGCGATCGGCAGCGCCTCCCCGGCCCGGCCGATCGTGTAGAGGATCTTGGCGAGGAGGAGCCAGCTCCGCAGCGTCTTGGCGTTGTCCTGGCCGAACAGCCGGGTCCTGGCCTGGGCGACCGTCCGTGCGACGCCCTCGGCCTCGGCGCCGCGCCCGGCGAGGTAGAGCGCCGAGGCGAGGATGTTGCGGCTGCTGAGGGTGTCGGGGTGCTCGGGACCGAGGACCCGGGCACGGCCCTGGGCGGCCTGGTCGGCGGCCGTCACGGCGTCGGCGAACCGGCCCTCGTGGCAGTAGCGGGCGGCCCGGCGCGAGAGCTGCTCGTACTCGTCGACCGGGGAGGCGGGGGCCTGGGCCTGCGCGGGGACCTGCGCCCCGGACGGCTGGGCGATGGCCTTGAGCCGCCGCACGACCTCCTTGCAGTCCGCGGGCCGGTCGCCGGGCTCCTTGGCCAGCATGTCCCTGACCAGCCGGTCGGCCTCGGCCGGAACGGACGGCGTGTGGTGGCGCGGCCCCTTCGGCTCGTACTTCAGATGCCCCTGGACCAGCGCCTCGATGCCCTCGTCGATGGGGAACGGCGGCTGCCCGCAGAACAGCTCGTGCAGCATCCCGCCGAGCAGGTAGATGTCAGTGCGGGCGTCGATCTGCCGGCCCAGGAACTGCTCGGGCGCCATGTAGACCGGCGTCCCCAGCACTCCGGAGCCGGTGAGGCCCGTGGCCGACGACAGGTGCTTGGCGATGCCGAAGTCGCACAGCTTGGCCCGGCCACCGTCGATGACCATGACGTTCGCGGGCTTCAGGTCGCGATGGATCACCCCGGCGGAGTGCGCGGCACCGAGGGCGTCGGCGATCTGGATCGCCAGGTCGATCGCCTGCGCTGTGGCCAGGCCGCCCGCGTTCCGCTCCAGCAGCTTGGCCAGGTCGTCGCCGTTCAGCAGCTCCATGACCAGGTAGAGGACGGTGCCGTCCTGGTCCACGTCGTGCACGACGGTGATCCCCGGATGCTGGAGCGTCGCCGCGAGCCGCGCCTCGCGCAGGAAGCGCACGACCCCCTCGGGGTCCTCGGCGGGGGCCTGCGGCAGCACCTTCACCGCGACCTTCCGGCCCAGCCGGTTGTCCGTGGCCAGGTACACCTGGCCCATCCCGCCCTTGCCGAGCATCTGCTCGAGCTCGTAACGCCCCCCGAGCACCACCACGTCCGACACGTCAGCCTCCGTCCGGTTTACCGTGCATGATCCCACCAGAATTCAGCATCTGTACTCCGTGATCCGGCACGAGGGCGCCAGCGGGGCCGTCAGCCGGTCGAGGATCTGCTCGGCGAGCTGCGGCGCGACCGTGAACAGATCGGGTTGTTTCTGTTTCGCCCGTCCGGTGCGCCCGTCGGTGTAACCGGTCGAGGTGACGGCCAGATACGGCCCGGCACGCCGGAACGCGCTCGCCTGGCGGGTGGTGTCGGTGAACCGGGCGACGACCGAGCCGGGGAACCCGAGGGCGTGCGGGCCGGGGCTGGCGTGCCCCTCGGTCGGGACGGCCTTCAGCGCCCGTTCGGCCGCCGGTGGATCGGGGAACGCCGCCAGCCCGACCGTGATCACCAATCCCTGCGTCTGGTCGAGGTAGGTGGCCCTCAGCGCGCCCTGGCAGCCCTTGAGCAGGGCGTTCAGCGCCTCGTCGAAGGCGGCGGGGCAGTCGGAGGTCGGCCCGATCCCGACCCGGGTCGCGGTCTCCGTACCGCCCAGGTCGGGGGCGTAGCCCAGGGTGTCGGGGAAGATCGTCCCGACGGGCCGGTGCTGCCAGCGGTTCGCCAGCTCGACGGCCATCGCGTCGCGCCACTCGGCCGGGGAGGGGGGCCTGGTCAGCTCGGCCTGGATCCGGAAGATCGCGAGCACGACCACGGCCAGGCAGGCGGCGGAGGCCAGAGCGGCCATCACCCGGCCGGACGCGTCGCGCATGATGGACCTGTTCTACTACAAGAGCACGGCGCGGGCCATCGGGTCCGCTACCTGGAAAGTTTCTTTTCGATTACCGCCTTCACCGCAGGACAAGGCATTATCTGGACGGCGTTAGTACCACCCGCTGTTAGTACCACCCGCTGATTGACCCCGTACCGTCCCCGCGCGCGAGCCCCCGAACCAAGGAGTCGTCCCATGGCGGACACGTGTGTCGTCGCACTCGATGTGGGCGGGACGCGCATGAAGGCCGGGCTCGTCGGCGACGGTGCGCATGTGATCACGGTTTCCATGTACGACACGGGACGCGAGGACGGGCCGGGAGCGGTCACCGAGCGGCTGGTGAGCGTCGTCCAGCGGCTCACCGACAACGCCCGTGAGCGGGGACTCAGGCCCTCCGGCGCCGGGGTGGTCATCCCCGGGATCATCGACGAGGGCAGCGGGGTCGTCCGCAACTCGGCCAACATCGGCTGGCGCGACTTCCCGCTGCGGGGCCATCTCGCCCAGCACATCGACCTGCCCGTGGCGATCGGCCACGACGTGCGGGCCGGCGGGCTGGCCGAATCGGTCCTCGGCGCGGGCCAGGGCGAACGCGACATGCTCTTCCTGCCGCTGGGCACCGGCATCGCCGCCGCCATGATCATGGACGGGCGGCCGTTCAGCGGCAACGGCTACGGCGGCGAGATCGGCCACATGCAGATCGACCCGAAGGGGACCGTCTGCGGCTGCGGGGCCCGCGGCTGCCTGGAGACGATCTCCTCGGCGTCGGCGGTGTCGCGCCGCTACTCCGAGCGGGCGGGCGCCGAGACCAGCGCGGCCGAGGTCGCGCGGCGGGTGCAGACCCGTGAACCGCTCGCCATGGAGATCTGGCAGGACTGCACCGACGGGCTGGCCACGGCCATGCTCGCCTACATGAGCATCTGCGCGCCCGCTCAGATCGTCGTCGGCGGCGGCCTGGCCGAGTCGGGCGAGACGCTGCTGGCGCCCGTCCGGGCCGCGGTCGAGCGCCGGATGACCTTCCACCGGCCGGTGCGGATCGTCCGGGCCGCCCTCGGCGACCGGGCGGGCCTGCTCGGCGCCGCCCTCCTCGGCCGGACGGCCTGAGGCCCGGCCGGGAGTACCGAAGGGTGAGACCGGGTTTCCGGGAATGCGGCGGCCCGTGCGAAAGTTGTCCCTGGACAGCAGTCATATGAGTGCCCAACTCTGGAGTGGAACGTGTCTTTGCCACCGCTGGTCGAGCCCGCGGCCGAGCTGACCCGTGACGAGGTCAACCGGTACTCGCGGCACCTGATCATCCCCGATGTGGGGATGACCGGGCAGAAGCGACTGAAGAACGCGAAGGTGCTCTGTGTGGGCGCCGGCGGCCTCGGCTCGCCCGCGCTGATGTACCTGGCCGCGGCGGGCGTCGGCACGCTGGGGATCATCGACTTCGACGTCGTCGACGAGTCCAACCTGCAGCGCCAGATCATCCACCGTCAGTCCACGCTGGGCCTGCCCAAGGCGGAGTCGGCGGCGCAGACGGTGCGCGACATCAACCCGCTGATCGAGGTCAGGGTCCACAACGTCGCGCTCGACCGCGACAACGTGCTGGACATCTTCTCCGAGTACGACCTGATCGTCGACGGCACCGACAACTTCGCGACCCGGTACATGGTCAACGACGCCGCCGTGCTGCTGAACAAGCCGTACGTGTGGGGTTCGATCTACCGGTTCGACGGCCAGGCGTCGGTGTTCTGGTCCGAGCACGGCCCCTGCTACCGCTGCCTCTACCCCGAGCCCCCGCCCCCCGGGATGGTCCCCTCCTGCGCCGAGGGCGGCGTGCTGGGCGTGCTGTGCGCGTCCATCGGCTCCATCCAGGTCAACGAGGCGATCAAGCTCCTGACCGGGATCGGCGAGCCGCTCGTCGGGCGTCTGATGATCTACGACGCCCTGGAGATGACCTACCGTCAGCTCAAGGTCCGCAAGGACCCGGAGTGCCCGCTCTGCGGCGAGAACCCGACCATCACCGAGCTGATGGAGGACTACGAGGCCTTCTGCGGCGCCGTCTCCGACGAGGCCGCCGACGCCGCCAAGGACTCGACGATCACCGTCGGCGAGCTCAAGAGCATGCTGGACAACGAGGAGAAGATCTTCCTCATCGACGTCCGCGAGCCCAACGAGTACGAGATCGTCTCGATCCCGGGCGCGACCCTGATCCCGAAGGGCGAGTTCCTCAACGGCAACGCCCTGGAGAAGCTCCCGCAGGACCGCAAGATCGTCCTGCACTGCAAGTCGGGCGTCCGCTCCGCCGAGGCCCTCGCGGTCGTCAAGGGCGCGGGCTTCTCCGACGCCGTGCACGTCGGCGGCGGCGTCCTGGCCTGGGTCCGCCAGATCGACCCGAGCCTGCCCAGCTACTGAGCACCACCGAGCACCACGGGTGAGGCCCCGGACCCACCGGTCCGGGGCCTCACCCGTGCTCGCCCCCGTCGGCCTCGACCAGCGGCCGCCCGACGATCCGCCGGAGCGTCTCGGCAGGCGTCGAGTAGCTTCCGGTGGGGTTCGTGGCAGGATCTGGCGGGTGGAGGACTTCGGGGAGCTGGTGCTCCAGGTGGTCGAGCGGATTCCGCCCGGCAGGGTCATGACCTACGGCGACGTCGCGGAGTATCTCGGGGTGGGCGGGCCCCGGCAGGTCGGCCGGGTCCTGGCCACGCAGGGCGGCGGGGTGCCGTGGTGGCGGGTGATCCGGGCGGACGGGAAGATGCTGCCCGGCCACGAGCGGCGGGCCCGTGAGCAGTATTTGAAGGAAGGAACGCCTCTTCGGGGTGAAGATCGAGTAGATCTGCGCAACGCCCGGTGGGATGGTTCCTGACATGGGTTTCGGGAGGATGGCGGCCGGGCTCGGCCTCGCCGCCGCGGTGTGCTGCGGGTGCTCGTCGGGCCAGGCCCCGCGGGCCGAGCGGGCCTCGGCCTCGGTGCCGCCGGCCGGGCCCTCTTCCACGGCGGCTCCCACGGCCTCGCCGACGGCCGTCCCGGTGAAGCCGAAGAAGTTCGACAAGGCCGCGCTGGACCGTGAGCTGCGCAGGTACCTGGGCGGGCGGGCCAGCGGCGCGGGCATCCACGTGCTCGACCGCACCACCGGCCGCCGCTACTCCTACCGGCCCGACACCGAGTTCGTGACGGCCAGCGTCGCCAAACTCGACATCCTCATGACGCTGCTGCTGAAGCGGCAGAAGGCCCACCGGGGCCTCAGCGCGGACGAGAAGTACGACGCCGGGATCATGATCCGCGAGAGCGACAACTTCGCCGCCGACCGGAACTTCCGGCGGGCCGGCAGCGCGACGGGCGTCAACGCGGCGAACCGGCGGTCGTTCCGGCTGAAGCACACCGAGGCGATCGACGCCCAGTGCCTCGACCTGCTCTGCTGGAGCCTGACCCGCACCACCCCGCGCGACCAGGAGCGGCTGATGGAGAACCTCTTCTCCGGGCCGCTGGAGCGGAAGCACCGCGACTTCGTCCTCGGCCTGATGAGCGAGGTCGTCAAGGACCAGCGGTGGGGGGTGGGCGCGGGGGCGCTCAAGGGCGACCGGGTCTACAACAAGAACGGCTGGATGACCCACCAGCGCGACGGCGACCGCTGGGCGGTCAACAGCGTCGGACGGATCGAGGGCCACGGGCACGATCTGCTGGTGGCGGTGATGACCAACCACAACCCGTCCATGGGTTACGGGATCACCACCGCCGAGCACCTGGTGGCCAGGGTCGCCGACGCCTTCCGCGCGACGACCCCGGCGGTCTGAACCCCCTCAGGAGGCGACCGGCGCGGCCGGCTCGCGGACGGCGGGCTCGTCCTCCTCGCGGATCCCGTAGCGGGTGTAGAGCCGCTTGAGCGGCCCGGGAGCCCACCAGTTGAGATCGCCGAGCAGCCGCATCGTCGCCGGGACGAGCAGCGCCCGCACGATCGTCGCGTCGACCAGGATCGCGATCACCATGCCGACCCCGGTCAGCTTGATGAAGGTGATCCCCGAGGTCGAGAACGCCGCGATGACCACGATGAACAGCAGGGCGGCGCTGGTGATGATCGAGCCGGTCCGCTGGAGGCCCGTCGCGACGGCCGTGGTGTTGTCGCCGGTCAGGTCGTACTGCTCGCGGACCCGCGACAGCAGGAACACCTCGTAGTCCATCGAGATGCCGAACAGCATGGCCAGCATGAGGATCGGCATCGCGGGGGCGATGTCGCCGGTGGCGGTGAAGTCCAGCAGGCCCGCCAGGTTGCCGTCCTGGAAGATCCAGACGATCGCGCCGAACGTCGCCGACAGCGACAGCAGGTTCATCAGGATCGCCTTGACCGGCAGCAGCACCGAGCCGAACGCGAGGAACAGCAGCACGAAGATCGCCCCGCCGACGACCACGGCGAGCCACGGCAGCATCCGGCCGAGGCTGGAGAGCTGGTCGGCGAGCGTCGCGGTCTCGCCTCCCACGTAGGTCTCGCCGGGGGCGGGCACGTCACGGACCCGCTCGACGATGCGGCGGGCCTCGACCGAGGTCGGCGGCTCGGCGTAGCGGACCGCGATCCGGGTCACCTGGCCCGCGGTGCCCACGACCTCGGCCCCGGTGACGCCCTTCACCTCCCGCAGCGCGCTCACGTACTGCTGGGTGGGCGCGTTCCTGACGACCACGTCGATCGGGGTGGTGACGTTCGCGGGGAAGTCGCGCTGGAGGGTCTCGGCGACGACGCGCGTCTCGGTGCCCTCGGGCAGGACCCGGGTGTCGACCCCGCCCCAGTTGATCCGCAGGAAGGGCGAGCCGAGCGCCAGCAGCACCGCGACGATCGCGACGCTGACCACGATCGGGCGGTTCATGACGGCCTTGGCCAGCCGCTCCCACCGGTTCCCCGCCCGGACGGCGCCGGACCTGCGGACCCTGCGGGAGTTGACGCGCGGGCCGAGCACCGACAGCAGGGCGGGCAGCACGACGATCGCGGCGAGCATCGCCACGACCACGGTCGCGACGCCGCCGAGCCCCATCGACCGCAGGAAGAGCTGGTCGAACAGCAGCAGCCCCGACAGGGACACCGCGACGGTCACTCCGGAGACCACGACGGTCCGTCCCGCCGTCGCCATGGTCCTGGCCACCGCCTCCTCGGTGTCCTGCGCGCGGGCCAGCTCCTCGCGGAACCGCCACACCATGAACAGCCCGTAGTCGATGGCGAGGCCGAGCCCCATGAACGTGGTGATGTTGATCGAGAAGATCGACACCTCGGTGAAGTAGGTGAGGACGTGCAGCGCGGTGAACGAGCCGAGGATCGCGACCCCGCCGATGACCAGCGGCAGCGACGCCGCGACCAGCCCACCGAAGATCACGACCAGCAGGATCAGGAGGATCGGGATCGAGATGGCGTCGGCCTTGGCGATGTCGGAGCTCACCCGGCTGTTGATCGCGTCCTCGGTGACGACGTGGCCGCCGAGCCGCACCCGGAGACCGTCGGCCTTCCTCAGGTCGTCCTTGATCGCGAGGTAGTTGTCGGTCCGGACCTGGGCGTCGTCGCCGGCCAGCCGCAGGACGGCGTAGGTCGTCCTGCGGTCCGCGCTCACGAACGCCGGAGAGCCGGTCGACCAGAAGGTCTGCGTTCCGGCGATCCTGCTCTGGGGCAGCGCGGCGAGCGAGGCCGTCACGGCGGCCCTGGTGGCGGGGTCGTCGGCGCTCCCGCCCTCGTACAGGACGATGACGTCGGGCTCGGACCGGCCGAAGGCGTCCTCGATGGCGGTGGCGGCGGTGTGGCTGTCGCTGTCCGGCGTCTCGAAGCCGCCGGAGGTGGTCAGCGCCCCGAAGACCCCTGTCCCCCAGACGCCGAAGAACAGGACGGCGGCCAGGGACAGCCACAGGATCAGCTTGCGCCGCCGGTGGACGACCCGCCCCCAGGTCTCGAACATGATTCCCCCTAGTGACCGTCAGTCACGTTGGTAAACACCGTTAATTTTCTGGGTCGGTGTTAACATCGCACCGGCGAGGGCAGGGGTCAAGAGAGAGGTAGGTCACATGACGCTGGGACGGCGCGAGCGGGTGCGCGCGGCGACCATCGTCGAGATCACCGAGACCGCCCGGAAGATCCTCATCGACGAGGGGCCCGAGGCCGTCACCCTCCGCGCGATCGCCCGCGAGATGGGCATGACCGCCCCCGCGCTCTACCGCTACTTCCCCAGCCACGCCGAGCTGGTGCGGCACATGGTCGGGACCCTGTTCAACGAGCTCACCATCGCCCTGCACACCGAGATCAAGGCCGTCCCGCACGCCGACATGCGCGGCAAGTTCCTCGCCGCGACGCTCACCTTCCGGCGCTGGGCCCTGGAGCACCGGCGCGAGTACGCGCTGCTGTTCGGCACCCCGTTCCCCGGCATCGAGGACGTCTACACCGACGACTTCGCGGCCGAATGCGGCCGCCAGTTCGGACTGACCTTCCTCCATCTCTTCGAGGAACTGTGGGCCGGGAACCCCTTCCCCGTCCCGCCCGAGGAGTCACTGGACCCGCGCCTGCGCGTGCAGCTCGCCCGCTACCGCGACTCGGTCGGCACCGCCCTCCCCCTGGGCTGCATGCAGTTCTTCCTCCAGTGCTGGGTCCGCCTCCAGGGCGCCGTCAGCCTCGAGGTCTTCGGCCACCTGGCCTTCGCCTTCGACGACCCCGAGCCCCTCTTCCTCCTCATGCTCGAAGAGGTCGCCACCCACATCGGCCTGGCGAAGCCCTAGGCCGTGTCTTACGGATCTTGTCCGTAGCGAGCGGCGGTCAGGTGCGTGCCTCGGAGGTGCGGAGGAGGGAGTCGGCCTGGTTGGCCGTCGACCGACGACAAGCCTGCGAGGTGCGTGCCTGGGCGTCGCGCAGTAGGACCGAAGATCCGTAAGACACGGCCTAGGCGGACTTACGGGTCGCCGGCTTCTTGGCGGGTTCCTTCTTGGCGGCGGGGGCCTTGCGGGCCGGGGTCTTCTTGGCCGGGGTGCGGGACTTCTTGGCGGCGTCGACGCTGGCGCGGAGGGCTGCCAGGAGGTCGGTGGCGGCGGGGGCGTCGTCGGACCGGTCGGCGGGCTGGACGACGTCGCGGCCCTCGGCCTTGGCGTCGATGACGGCCTGGAGGGCCTCGCGGTAGGCGTCCTTGTACTCCGACGGGTCGAAGTCGGCGGCCATCGTCTCGATCAGCGAGGAGGCCATCGCGAGTTCCTGCGGACGGACCTCGATCTCCTCCTCCAGGAAGGGGAACGCGGCCTGGCGGACCTCATCCGGCCACAGCATCGTCTCCAGGACGAACACGCCGTCCACGACCCGCAGCGTGGCCAGGGACTCGCGCTGGCGCAGCGCGACCTTGACGACCGCGACCTGCCCGGACTGCTCCAGGGCGTCCCTGAGCAGCACGTAGGGCTTGGCGCCGTGCCCGTCGGGCTCCAGGTAGTAGGTCTTGTTGAAGTAGATCGGATCGACCTGCTCCAGCGGCGTGAACTGCAGGACGTCGATCCGGCGCGACGTGGTCAGCGGCAGGTCGGCGAAGTCCTCGTCGGTCAGCACGACCATCTCGCCGCTCGGCAGCTCGAAGCCCTTGGCGATGTCGCCGTAGGGGACCTCCTCGCCGTCGATCTGGCAGACCCGCTTGTACTTGATCCGGCCGCCGTCCTCGCGATGGACCTGGTGGAACGCCACGTCGCGCTGCTCGGTCGCCGAGTACAGCTTGACGGGAATCGTCACCAACCCGAACGAGATGGCGCCCTTCCAGATGCTTCGCATAATGGGCCCATACCCAGGAGGTCTCGGTCTGATTCGGGGGTAGGAGATCGGTGTGGACCTGATCGAACCGATGCTGGCGACCCTCGGAGAGCTACCGGACGACCTGGAGCGCTGGGCCCTGGAACTGAAGTGGGACGGGGTCCGCGCGCTCGCCTACGTGGAATCCGGCGGCGTCCGCGTGTGCGGCAGGCGCGGACGGCCGGTCACGTCGAACTATCCCGAGCTCGGCGCCCTCGCCGATCTGCTCGGGGAGCACGAAGCCGTCCTGGACGGTGAGATCGTCGCCTTCGCCGACGGCAGGCCCTCCTTCGAGCGGCTCCAGCGCCGGATGCACGTCGCCCGGCCCTCGCCGACCCTGATCAGGACCGTCCCCATCAGGTACGTGGTGTTCGACCTGCTGCTCCTCGACGGCAAGTCGCTGATGGACCTCACCTACGTCGAGCGGCGCGAGCTGCTGGAGGAGCTCGACATCGCGGCCGGGCCCGTCGAGGTGCCGCCGTACCTGCCCGCCGAGGACCGTGAGCAGGTCATGGAGCTGCTCACCTACACCCGCGAGGAGAGCCTGGAGGGGCTGGTCGCCAAGCGGCTGGACTCCCGGTACGCGCCCGGGAAGCGGGTCTCGTCCTGGCGGAAGATCAAGAACGTGCGGACCCAGGAGGTCGTGATCGTCGGCTGGCGTCCGGGCCAGGGGCGGCGGCTCGGCTCGGTCGGCTCGCTGCTCTGCGGGTTCTACGACGGCGACGCGCTGGTGTTCGCCGGCCATGTGGGGACGGGCTTCAGCGACGCCCTGCTCGACGAGCTGTCCGCGCTGCTGGAGCCGCTGGCCAGGCCGGGCACCCCGTGCGCCGGGGAGATCCCGCGCGAGGTCGCCAAGGACGCCCGCTGGGTGGAGCCGCTGCTCGTCGGGGAGGTCGCCTTCGCCGAGTGGACCGCCGAGGGGCGGCTGCGGCATCCGTCCTGGCGCGGGCTGAGATCCGACCAGGACCCGCTGGAGGTCACGCGTGAGTAAGGTCCAGGTCACCGTCGAGGGGAAGTCCCTGTCGCTGTCCAACCTCGACAAGCCCCTCTACGAGCACTTCACCAAGGGCGAGGTGATCGACTACTACACACGGATCGCCCCGGTCCTGCTGCCGCACCTGGCCGGGCGGCCGGTGACCCGCATCCGCTACCCCAACGGGGTCGACGGCATCAAGTTCTTCGAGAAGAACGCCCCGCGCGGCACCCCGGACTGGGTGCGGACCGTCGTGATCCCCACGCCGGGCGGCCGCAGCGAGTCGGTCGAGTACGTGATGATCGAGGACCTCGCGACCCTGGTGTGGTGCGCGAACCTGGCCGCGCTCGAACTGCACGTCCCGCAGTGGAGGGTCGATCCGGGCGACCGGATCCTGGACAACGACCTGATGGTCTTCGACCTCGACCCCGGCGAGCCCGCCACCTTCCGCGAGGCCTGCGCGGTGGCGCTGCTCGTCCGCGACGTGCTGGCCGAGGACGGCCTCACCGCCCATCCGAAGAACAGCGGCAAGAAGGGCCTGCACCTGTACGTGCCGGTCAAGGGAGTCGACACCCCGGCCTATGCCAAGCGCGTCGCCGAGCGCCTCGAGGGCGAGCATCCCGGCCTGGTCCTCAGCCGCATGGAACGCAAGCTCCGCACCGGGAAGATCTTCCTCGACTGGAGCCAGAACAGCGGCCCCAAGACGACCGTCGCGCCCTACTCCCTGCGCGCCGCCGCCTCCCCCTCCGTCTCCACCCCCCTGACCTGGGCCGAGATCGAGGCCGGTGATCCCGTCCGCTCCTCCCCCGACGAGGTTCTGGCCCGCGTGGAGGAGCACGGAGACCTCTTCGCCCCGCTCCTCGGATAGCGCGTTCTCTGCTTCGGTAAAAACCCTGCGGGGAGGCCGGGCGCGTCCGCAGGGTGGCGGGCATGGACTTTGACGTGATCGTCCTCGGCGCCGGGACCGCGGGCGCACGGATCGCGGACGCGCTGGCCTCGGCCGGGCGCTCCGTGGCGCTGGTCGAGAGCCACCGGGTCGGCGGGGACCGGCTCGCCGAGCGGTGCGCGGCGCTCCAGGAGGCCGCCCAGCGGCGCGATCCCTGGGCGCGCGCCCAGGCGCTGGTGGCGCGGGTCCCCTCGCCCGTGCGGACGCGTCCGCCCGCCGAGCCCGGCCGGGCCGCCGGGGGTGACCGGACCGCGTGGTCCGGGGGCGGCGCCGAGCAGGGGCCCTGGTCCGACGGGTCCGAGCACGACGGCGACGGCGGCTGGAGCGATCCCGCCGAGACCTCGCACGACCTCCGGCTGGAGCGCGGCGACCCCGTCGGCGGCCTGATGGGGGCGCTGGAAGCGGTCTCGCGGCGCGAGCGGGAGCGTGCGGTGCTGCTGCCCGGGATCGGGCAGATCACCGAGCCCGGCCTGGTGACGGTCTTCGGCGAGGAGGACGCGGCCACCCACTCCAGCCGCTCCCTGGTGATCGCGACGGGCGGTGAACCGGTCCTCCCGGTCGTCCCCGGCCTGCGGGACGTGCCCACCTGGACGACCGCGGAGGCGCTGGACTCCGGTGTGCTGCCCCGGCGGCTCGTCGTGCTCGGCGGGGACCCCGTCGGCTGCGCGCTGGCCCAGGTCTACGCCCTGTACGGCTCCCAGGTCACCCTGGTGTGCGAGTCCGGCAGGCTGCTCCCGGCGGAGGCGCCGTTCGCGGGCCTCCTGCTCGCGGAGATCCTCGGCCGGTCGGGCGTCGTGGTCAGGACGGGCGTCCGGCTGAGCCTGGCCGAGCGCGGCGAGCAGGCGCCGCGGCTGCTGCTGTCGGACGGGACGGCCCTCACGGCCGACCGGATCCTGCTGGCGGCCGGGCGGCGTCCCCGGATCGACGGGCTCGGCCTGGAGAACCTGGGCCTGGCCGGGCTCGAGGCCGACGAGCGGTGCCGGATCACCGAGGGCGTCTGGGCGGCCGGGAGCGTGACCGGCCGGTCCGACGCGTCGCTGGAACAGGCCAGGGTCGTGATCGACAACCTGCTGGGGCTCGACAGGACCGCCGACTACCGGGCGCTGCCGAGGACCGTCCAGACCGCTCCCCCGGTCTGGGCCGCGGGCTCGCCGCCCGTCCCGGGGCTGGCGGTGGCCGGACGCGACCTGGCCGGAACCGTCAGGGCCGCCCTGACGCCCGGCGCCGTCGGACGGGTCGAGCTCTACGCCGACGAGGCCCGCGGGGTCCTCACCGGGGCGGCGGCCGTGGGTCCCGGAGCCCCGGACTGGATGGCCGAGATCGCCCTGGCCATCAGGGCTGAGCTGCCGGTGGCGGCCCTGGCCGATGTCGTCCGGGCGTTCCCGACGTACGGTGAAGCCATCGAGCCCTCGCTCCGGGAGCTCGCCCGATAGGAGGTGTTGACCATGCCCGATCCGCTGGAGAACGCACCGGAAGGCGACATTCTCGAACAGCGCGCGGACGTGGAGGAACCCGAGTCCCCGACGTCCGGGCCGGTCCCGCTGGAGGCCGACGAGGCCGACGTCACCGAGCAGCGCCGCGAGGTCCGGCTGGACGAAGACGAATATCGGTGAATTTTCAATGGTGACCCACGAGGTTACTCGCGCGTAGGATGATGGGATTGGTCGGCGGTGCAAGAAACCGCAGATGAAGTTGTTCCCACACCCAACGGGTGTATGGCAAAGCAAAGAGGAGCACGGTCGTGACGACTACTCCGGACGCCCGACCCCGAGGCACCCGGCTGCCGCGCATGGCCCGCCGGCGGCAGCTGCTCGGCGCCGCGCAGGAGGTGTTCGTCGCGCAGGGCTACCACGCCGCCGCGATGGACGAGATCGCCGAGCGCGCGGGAGTCAGCAAGCCCGTGCTCTACCAGCACTTTCCCGGCAAGCTCGAGCTCTATCTGGCCCTGCTCGACGAGCACGCCGAAGGACTGGTCTCGACCGTCCGCGACGCCCTCGCCTCGACGACCGACAACAAGCTCCGCGTGCACGCCAGCATGCAGGCCTTCTTCGACTTCGTCTCGGGCGACGGCGAGGCCTACCGCCTGGTCTTCGAGTCCGACCTCCGGAACGTCGCCCAGGTGCGGGCGCGGGTGGAGCGCGCCAACCACAAGTGCGCCGAAATGATCGCCAAGGTGATCCAGGAGGACACCCAGGCCCCGGTCGACGAGGCCTATCTGCTCGGCATGGGCCTGGTCGGCATGGCCGAGGTCAGCGCCCGCTACTGGCTGTCGCAGCAGAAGTCGATCCCCAAGGAGACGGCGGAGAACGTCATCGCCCGCCTCGCCTGGCGCGGCATCTCCGGTTTCCCCCGCACCCCCTGATCCGCTCGGCGATCAGCTGATCCTCAGGCCGTACCGGCCGCCGCGGTGGCGTGCCGGACGGCTTTGGCCTGCCCGGGATCGACCGGGACCGTCGTGACGCCCGCGGGCCAATGGGTCCTCAATGAGAGATCTTCACTTTGCAGAATTGGGCCGCCGCGGACGTGACGGATCTGCTATAGCGGGGAACGTCGGGCAACCGGTACACTGGGTGGCGGAGTGTGACCGCGCGCTGCCGCGCTCGACTGTGCGGCTTGCGTCCACCCCGCGCAACACCTCACTTCAATGCGGTCACCCAAACGAAGATCGACGGCTGGTCCCTCCCGCGCTGGCGCGCGGCTCGCCTTTCTGAGCCTTGCTGCGCCGCGCATCAAGGCAGGTGTCAAGACTCGCCGCCCAACTACGGAGGCTGAAAGCCCTGACTACGTTCACCGACCTCGGGGTCATGCCCGAAATCGCCGATGCGCTCGCGACCGAGGGCATCACCACGCCGTTCCCGATCCAGGCCCTCGCGCTCCCCATCGCGCTCGGCGGCCAGGACATCATCGGCCAGGCCCGCACGGGCACCGGCAAGACCTTGGCGTTCGGAATCCCGCTCCTCCAGCGGATCACCCACGGCGGCAAGGCCCCTCAGGCGCTCGTCGTCGTCCCGACGCGCGAGCTCGCCATCCAGGTCCACGAGGACCTCGTCCTCGCGGGCGGCAAGCTCGGCTCGCGCGTCCTCGCCGTCTACGGCGGGCGCGCCTACGAGCCCCAGATCGAGGCGCTCCGTGACGGTGTCGACGTCGTCGTCGGCACCCCCGGCCGGATGCTCGACCTCGTGAAGCAGAAGTACCTCGACCTCTCCCAGGTGCAGGTCCTCGTCCTCGACGAGGCCGACCGGATGCTCGACCTGGGCTTCCTGCCCGACATCGAGCGGATCATCGCGAAGCTGCCGACCGTCCGGCAGACCATGCTGTTCTCGGCGACCATGCCCGGCGAGATCATGACGCTCTCGCGCCGCTACCTCACCCGGCCCACCAACGTCAGGGCCGAGGCGCACGCCGAGTCCGAGGCCCAGCCCCGGGTCGTCCAGCACGTGTGGCAGGCCCACCAGATGGACAAGCCGGAGGTGCTCGCACGGGTCCTCCAGGCCGAGGGCCGCGGCCTGACCATGGTGTTCTGCCAGACCAAGCGCACCTGCGACCGGGTCGCGACCGAGCTGACCTCGCGCGGTTTCCAGGTCGCGGCCGTCCACGGAGACCTCGGCCAGGGCCAGCGCGAGCGCGCCCTGCGGGCGTTCCGGTCCGGCAAGATCGACGTCCTGATCGCCACCGACGTCGCCGCCCGCGGGCTCGACGTCGACGACGTGACGCACGTCGTCAACTACGAGTGCCCCGAGGACGACAAGGCCTACGTGCACCGGATCGGCCGCACCGGCCGGGCCGGCCGCGAGGGCATCGCGATCACCCTGGTCGACTGGAACGACACCCAGCGCTGGAAGCTGATCAACAAGGCCCTCGGCATGGACGTCCCGACGCCCGAAGAGGTGTACTCCACCTCCGACACGCTGTACGAGGTCCTGAACATCCCCCGGTCCGCGACCGGGACCCTGCCCAAGGACCAGCGGAACACCCGTGAGGGCCTGAACGCCGAGGCCCTCGAGGACATCGGCGAGACCGGCCGCCAGCGGACCCCGCGCCGCGGTGAGGGCGACCGTTCCCGGGACCGTGACAGGGACAGGGACTCCGACCGTTCGGAGCGTCCGGCCCGTCAGCGGCGCAGCCGCACGCGGACCCGCACCCGCGGCGGTGTCGCGCAGGAGTCGCCCGCCGCTGTGACCGAGGCCGTTCCGGCCGAGGCCCCCGCGCGCAGGTCCCGTTCCCGCGGCCGGCGCTCGTCCGAGGCTCCGGCACAGATCGTCGAGGCCGTGCCCGTCGAGGCCGTCACCATCGAGACCCCGGCGGCCGAGCCCGCCGAGGCCCCGGCCCGCCGGACCCGCACCCGCAGGCCCGCCGCCGCGGCCGTCACCGAGGAGGCCCCGATCACCGAGGCCGCCGCGGTCGAAGCCCCCGCGCGCCGGACCCGCACCCGCAAGGCCGCCGAGCCCATCGCC